>CACEOC010000033.1 GCA_902561075.1 uncultured Pelagibacteraceae bacterium | reverse complement strand
TCATATAGTCATTATTTCTTTTTCTTTTGTTAAAATTTTTTCGTCAATTTTTTTAATATTTTCGTCAGTTAAACTTTGAATATTTTTTTCCTCTTTTTTTTCAATATCTTCACTGATTGATTTTTCTTTAAGTAACTTCTTTAATTCATCATTAGCTTCTCGCCTAATATTTCTAATCGATATTTTGCATTGTTCACCCATACTCTTAATCATTTTCGCGAGTTCATTTCTTCTTTCTTCGCTTAAATCAGGTATTGGAAGTCTTATAAACTGTCCATCGATTTGAGGATTTAATCCTAAGTCAGATTTTTTTATAGCTGCATCAATTAAATTAACATTATTTAAATCCCAAACTTGAATATTTATTACCCTAGGTTCTGGAGCAGTAATTGTGCCGATCTGATTAATTGGCATTTTTTGTCCATATACGTCAACTCTTATGAGATCTAACATGTTAGAGTTTGCTCTCCCTGTGCTTAATGTAGATAGATCTTTTGAAAATTTGTCTAACGTCTTCGACATTTTATTTTTATAATTATTTTGATTAAACATTATTCACCAATTTTTATTCTAGAGTAATTTTCTATTTTTAAATCCTTGATTTCTAAGGAGTTTATAATATCAATAACAGTTTTTTTTGGTTCCATTACCCAGGGTTGTGTCAATAGAGCGTTTTCTGACTTAAATTTATTTAACCTACCAACAGATATTTTTTCGATAATTTCTTTTGGTTTATCAGAGCTAGCTAATTCTTCAGATATAATATTTTTTTCTTTTAAAATTAAATCCTCATTAATAGAATTTTGATCAATTGCCAAAGGATTAGATGCTGCTATATGCATTGATAATTGTTTGCCAAACAATTTAAGTTTATCGTTATTTTCATTTGCTTTTAAAGATACAATAACGCCAAGCTTAGATAAATTATCTGATATAATTGTATGTTGATATGTAAAATTAAAATAATTTGACTTTTCAAGTGTAACAGCTCTACCAATTATTATTTTTTCTCCTATTTTTGAAATTAAATTTAATAAATTTTCTTCAACTGTTTTTGAATTAGACATAGTCGATTTGTTTAACCTTGTGAGATCTGATAAAACTTTATTATTAATAACACTTAACTCTTTTACAAATTCAATAAAATCTTGATTTTTTGCGACAAAATCTGTCTCACAATTAATTTCAATCATTGATGTACATATTTCATTTTCAGTAATTGATACTAAACCCTCATTTGCAACTCTTGACATCTTTTTTGAGGCTTTAGTTATCCCTTTTATACGAAGAATTTCTAAAGATTTTTCTACATCTCCATTTGCTTCTTTAAGTGCATTATTGCAATCCTTGAATCCTGCACCAGTTGCTCTTCTGAGCTCTTTTACTTTTTGAAGATCACTCATTTAATTTATTGAATTATTTTCAGTATTTTTGATTTCTGTTTTTTGAGTTTCTTGTTTATTTATCTTATCTTCACTAGTTTTTTCTAGTTCAGGCTTAAGATTTTTTTTTGCATTATTAATAGTTTCTTTCATAAGATTACAATATAAATCAATTGCTCTTCTTGCATCATCATTTCCAGGAATTGGAAAGTCTATACCTTCTGGATCAGAATTCGTGTCCAATATAGCTATAATTGGTATACCAAGTTTTATTGACTCTTTTATCGCTAGAGATTCATAGTTTGTATCAATAACAAATATCAAATCAGGAGTTTTTTTCATTTGCGCAATTCCTCCAAGTGATCTCTCTAATTTGTCTCTTTGAGCACTCATTTTTAATAACTCTTTTTTAGTGAAACCTCTATTTTCTGAACTAAGATTTATATTGATTTTTTGTAGTTTTTTAATTGAATTTGATATTGTATCCCAATTTGTCAACATACCTCCCAACCATCTGTAATTAACATAATACTGGTCTGTATCTTTAGCTAGTTCCGCAATAGCATCGGATGCTTGTTTTTTTGTTGATATAAATAATATTTTTCCATTATTTGAAACAACTTCAAATACTTTTTCTAATGCTAATTTAGTAAGTTCTAATGTTTGTGTAAGATCTATTATATGAATGGAGTCTCTTTTTCCAAAAATATATTTTTTCATTTTTGGATTCCATCTAAGAGTCTTGTGACCTAGGTGTACACCTGCCTCTAATAATTGTTGAATTGTTAGTTCTGGTATCTTCATATTTTTTTCCGGTTTATCCACCACAGTTTCTTCCAATTATGGACCGGGGGTAGTTAACCAATAACTGTGTGCGTATTAAACTAGAGGCTTTTACAAATTTATATAATCAAAAACAAGTATTTTTTTATTTAATTATTGCAGAAATATCGAGCTTTTTTAGCTTATTAATTATATTTCGGTCAATTTTTCTACAATTTTTTAATTCGAAAATATAGTTGGATCCTTTGTTAGAATAATTAATTTTGACTTTTGTAT
>CACEOC010000032.1 GCA_902561075.1 uncultured Pelagibacteraceae bacterium | reverse complement strand
TTTATTACCTCACAGAGAACCTATGCTATTAATTGATGAATTAATTAATATAAAAAAACTTTTTTCAGCTACAGCAATTGTAAATGTTAAAAAAGATAGTTTTTTTGTACAAGGACATTTTCCAGGTCAACCTGTTATGCCTGGTGTATTAATCGTCGAAGCTTTTGGTCAAGCGGCTGCAGCATTAACTGCTGCCGGGTTAGAAAAAAAAGAATACGAAAATAAATTAGTTTTTTTAATGAGCGTAGAAAAGGCTAGATTTAGAAATCCAGTAATTCCAAACTGTAAATTAGAATTGAATATTGAGGCAATTAGATCTCATGGAAGAGTATGGAAATACAAGGGTGAAGCTTTTGTAGAAGGTAAAAAAATGGCTGATGCTCAATGGTCAGCTACCATTGTAGACAGAAAATAATTAGTAATATTTTTTGAGTCTTACAATTTACAAAGTTTTGATAAAACCATTTCAATGTTAAATCCTTTTTTTAAAAATGTAGGACCATTTAAAATAGAAAAACTACTTGATATAGTTGAAATTAAAAATAAAAATAATTTTAAAAGTGATAAAATTTTCAATGTTACAGATTTAAACACTGCAACAAATAAAGATTTGACATTTTTTCATTCAAAGCGTTACTCTCTATTAGCTTCACAAACTAAAGCCTCATATTGTGTTACTTTAAATAGTCTATCAAATTTTTTACCAGATTCTTGTAAAAAAATAATTGTAGATAACGTTTTGCTTGCTATAGCTAAAATTACAAAAGAATTTTATCCCAACTCAGTTGTTGATGATTTTGACGACTCAGTAAAAGATATTTCCAAAACATCTTTTAAAAAAAAAGTAAAATTTGGGAAAAATATTTTAATAGGTAAAAATGTAAAAATTGGTAAAAATTGTTCAATAGGCCACAATACAATTATTGAAAAAAATGTACAAATTGGCTCTAATTGTTCTATTGGTTCTAATGTTATAATTAGAAATACAATTATTAAGGACAATGTTAGTATTTTAGATGGTTGTGTTATAGGAAAGAAAGGTTTTGGTTTTTTTTCAAATAATGAAACCAATACAAGATATCCTCATATCGGAATTGTGATAATAAATGAGCATTGTGAGATAGGGTGTGGTTCAACAATTGACAGAGGTTCTTTATCGAATACAATTATTGGTAAAAACACATACTTAGATAATCAAGTACATATTGCTCATAATAATAAAATTGGTAATAATTGTATTATTGCTGGTCAAGTTGGTTTTGCCGGAAGTTCATCTTTGGGTAACAATGTTATGATTGGTGGTCAAGCTGGTGTTTCAGGTCATTTAAAAATTGGAAATAATGTACAAATTGGAGGTGGTAGCGGAGTCATAAATGATATACCTGATAATGCTAAAGTTATGGGATATCCAGCAAAAAGTTTAAGAGAGTTTATAAAAGATAAAAGATGATAGATAAAACTGCAATTGTACATCCAAAAGCTAAATTAGATTTAAATGTTTCAATAGGCCCATATTGTATTATCGGTCCAAATGTTGAGATAGGTGAAAATACAGTTATCCAATCACACGTAAATATTTCTGGAAATGTAAAAATTGGTAAAGGGAATAAAATTTATCCTTTTGTATCTATTAATGACCCGCAAGATTTAAAATATGCTGGAGAACCAACCAATTTGATAATTGGTGATAATAATAGAATTAGAGAATATGTCACAATAAATCCTGGAACTGTTGGTGGCGGAGGTAAAACTGTTATTGGAAATAATTGTTTATTTATGATTTCATCACATATAGCTCATGATTGTCATGTAGGGAATAACGTCATTATAGCAAACAATGTACCTTTAGGAGGTCATGCTATAATTGAAGATAATGTAGTTATAGGTGGAAATTCTGCTGTTCAACAGTTTACCAGAATTGGCAAAATGGCAATGATTGGAGGAATGACAGGCGTATTACACGATGTTATTCCGTATGGATTATCAACAGGTAATAGAAATTCACTACAAGGATTAAATTTAATTGGTTTGAGAAGAGCTAAATATGAAAATAAAGATATTTTGGGTTTAAGCGAGGCTTACAAGGAGATTTTTGCTACTAAAAATATCAACGAAAATATAAGTAAATTAAATGGGTCATTTCAGGAAAATCCATTAGTTAGAGAAGTAATAGAATTTATTACTAAGGATAAAAAAAGATCTATTTGTACCCCATTTTCTTAAGATGATAGGATTAATTTTTGGTGATACAGATTTTCCAAATAAAATACTTAAAACAATCAAAAAAAGAAAAATAAATTATTTAATAATAGATTTATCCTCATCTAAGAAATTTAAAAAAGATAGTAAATCGTACTTGGTTTCTATGGGCCAATTTGGAAAAATAATTAATATTCTTAATGAGAATAGATGTAAAAAAGTCTTATTTGCAGGGAAAGTAAATAAGCCAAAATTTTCTAAGTTAAAACTAGATATTAAAGGAATTTATTATATTCCAAGAATTATCAAAGCATCGAAACTTGGTGATGCTGCAATTTTAAAAGAGATAATAAAAATATTGGCTCAAAATAATATAAAAACTGAAAATTCACTTAAATTCAATCCTGAGCTTTCACTTAAAAAGGGTAATTATTCAAAAATAAAGCCTAGTAGTAATGATCAATTAGATATCAAAAAGGCTATTAAGACACTAAA
>CACEOC010000031.1 GCA_902561075.1 uncultured Pelagibacteraceae bacterium | reverse complement strand
CTTGTAAAGCAATAGAATATATGTTCCACTTAGCTGTATTTATAGATCCCAAAAATTTCTCGTCATCGAAATGGAGAACATATTTAGTTCCCATCCTAGTTTTTAGATAGCCATATAAAGTTACTTGAGATACCCAAGCTGATTTTTTTTGAATAAAATTCTCTAAGTCAGTTAAATCTCGTATTTTTTTTTTTGGCAAAATAGATTTGAACATCGCGAGCAAATACACCTTAAAATCCTCTAACTTAATATCCTTCAGATTGAATCTATATTTCAGTGCCATTTAACTACCCTGAGTTGTTTTATAAGACAAAAATTCAGATTTTTATAGCATTTTTAGGGGTTCCATTAAATTTGATAATGGGTATGGTCATTTCTTTTAACCTATAGGGAGGGAAAAAAAATGTCAAAACAAGAACAACATTGGGAAAAAACCAGAAATTTGCTTTTTGTTACATTAGCAATATGGTTCGTTTTCTCTATTGGCATCTTTTTCTTCGCAACTGAAATGAACGCTTCAGGCATTAAACCATTTGGATATCCTTTAACGTATTGGTTTACTTGTCAGGGTTCACTTGGAATCTTTGTAATCTTAATTTTTTGGTTTGCAGGGAGACAAGAGAAAATCGATGAAGAGTTTGGTTTCACCGAAAGAGAGGATGACTAATGATAAAAGGTAAATTTATCGACAACTTGCCTAAAGTTTATGGAATATACACTGGAGGTTTTCTAGTATTCATTATACTTATGGCAATTGCTGAACAAGCTGGAATGTCTGCAAAGATGATAGGTATTTTCTTTGTAGCGTTTACGGTCTTCATTTATGCGCTAATTGGTTATTTATCAAGAACACTTCAAGTTGATGCTTATTACGTAGCCGGAAGACAAGTTCCAACTGTATTTAATGGAATGGCGACCGCAGCAGACTGGATGTCTGGTGCATCGTTCGTTGCAATGGCAGGAGGAATTTACTTCAAAGGTTATGGATATATGGCACTTCTAGTTGGA
Organism: uncultured Pelagibacteraceae bacterium; assembly: GCA_902561075.1. Taxonomy (GTDB): domain Bacteria; phylum Pseudomonadota; class Alphaproteobacteria; order Pelagibacterales; family Pelagibacteraceae; genus Pelagibacter. The sequence goes on along the minus strand of CACEOC010000031.1, from coordinate 1,843 downwards.
TGGACTGGTGGATATGTTTTAGTTGCATCTTTATTAGCGCCATACCTAAGAAAATTTGGATGCTACACAGTGCCAGATTTTATAGGAACAAGATATGGTGGAAACCTAGCGCGGTTATCTGCGGTAATCGTTTTAACTGTTGCTTCATTCACTTACGTGACTGCACAAATTAATGCTACTGGAACTATTGCATCTGTTGCATTGGATATTCCATTTAATATTGCAGTATATGTTGGTCTAGCGAGTATATTGATGTGTTCAATGCTTGGTGGAATGAGAGCAGTTACTTGGACCCAAGTTGCACAGTACATTGTATTAATTATTGCATACTTAATACCTGTGTTCTGGATTAGTAGTAAGCTAGGAGCTGGTTTCTTCCCGCACTTTATGTTAGCGGATGAAGTTGCTAGAATAGCTGAACTCGAAAGTCAATTTGGTCTGGGTACAGTTAAAAACTCAGCAGCAGACTTAGCTACAGTGCCAAAAGGTTTAGCTGGTATAACTAAAGCTCACTCTGATGTTAACACGACACCTTGGAAATTTATTTCATTAGCAGTTTGTATGATGGCTGGAACAGCCTCATTACCACACGTTATGATGAGATACTTTACAACTCCGAGTGTAAAAGCAGCAAGAAGATCAGTAGGTTGGTCGTTATTCTTTATATTCCTACTTTATTCATCTGCTCCAATGTTAGCAACTTTATCTAAGCTTTCGTTGATGGACCCAACTCTACCAACTGGTATTATTGGTAAATCAATTTCGGAAGTGCAGGCTATTGACTGGTATCAAAACTGGAACCAAGCAAACTTAATGTTTGTAAGCGACTTTAACGGAAATGGAACACTTGAATTAAACGAGTTTTTCATGGGTGGTAAAGCCGTTGTATTGGCAACTCCAGAGATAGCTGGATTACCTTATGTAATTTCAGGACTAGTTGCTGCTGGTGGTATGGCTGCTGCCATGTCAACTGCAGATGGATTAGTTCTTGCGATTTCAAATGCTCTATCTCACGACATTTACTACAAAATAATTAATCCTAAAGCTGAGACAGCTAAAAGGCTGATCGTAGCTAGGGTTTTACTTGTAATAATTGGTTTTGCTGGAGCAACTATTGCAGCTCTTGAAATTCAAGGTATTCTTGGTTCGGTAATTTGGGCATTTGACTTTGCAATGTCTGGATTATTCTTCCCATTAGTACTTGGAGTATGGTGGAAGAGAGCGAATGCACAAGGTGCTGTTGCTGGAATGTTGTTAGGTCTAATATCTGGAACTGCTTATCTAGTTTGGGTAAGAAATGGTGGAGCTGGCTTCTGGGGAGTTACACAATTAACTTTCGGTATAGTTGGATCACTTGTAAGCTTAGTTTCAATGGTTGTAGTAAGCTTAATAACTAAAGCACCAGATTCTGCTACACAGAAGATGGTTGACGAAGTACGAGTACCAAGCGGTAAGACTGTACTTGGTAAACAACACTAAATTAATTTAAATATAGGGGCGAAATATTTCGCCCCTATTTAACATTCACCTAATAAAATGAGCGCAAATTTTCATCCTTTAGTTTATATAATTGATTATGTCATGGGTGTTATTATGTGGACACTTATAGGTAGAGTTGCGATGAATATATTTCAGAGACAGGACTCAGAATTTTTCTTTATGAAGGTTTTTGTAAAAATGACTGATCCATTTATAAAGATGTTTAGATTTATTACTCCATCTTTTATAGTCACACCATTAGTTCCACTTTATGTTGCATGGTTCTTTTTTATGTTTAGATTTTACCTTATGCCTTATCTTTTAGGGTATTCAGTCATGGGAATGTTGTCTTTTCCACTCGAAA
>CACEOC010000030.1 GCA_902561075.1 uncultured Pelagibacteraceae bacterium | reverse complement strand
CAAATAAAAACGATATAATGAATGCTTTAGGTCCACCTTCCTCAAAAAGTACTTTTGATGAAAATATTTGGATTTATATAGAAAGAAGAAAAGAAAGCACCTCAATATTTACTTTGGGTAAAAGAAAGTTAAAAAAAAATAATGTTTTAATTGTAAAATTAGACAACTATGGAATTTTAAAAGAAAAAAATATTTATGATCTTAACAATTATAATGATTTAAAATTTTCACAAACATTGACTTCACAGGGATATGAAAAAAATTCATACGTTTATAATGTTCTTACAAGTTTAAGAAATAAAATAAACGCTCCAATTACAAAAAAACGTACTAAAAAATAAAAATAACTTTTAAGAAGCTATTACCGCTAATAGTAGTAATGCTACGATATTTGTTATTTTTATCATAGGGTTGACTGCTGGACCAGCTGTATCCTTATACGGATCACCTACTGTATCTCCAGTTACAGCTGCTTTATGGGCTTCTGAACCTTTTCCACCAAAGTTACCATCTTCAATAAATTTCTTTGCATTATCCCATGCTCCGCCGCCTGCAGTCATTGAAACCGCAACAAACAATCCAGTTATAATAACACCTAAAAGCATTGCTCCTACAGATGCTAGTGCCGCAACTTGTCCACCTATTGAATATATAATGAAATATAAAACAATTGGGGATAAAACTGGAAGTAATGATGGAATAATCATTTCTTTAATTGCTGCAACAGTAAGAAGATCAACTAATTTTGCGTAATCAGGTTTTTGCTTTTTTTTCATTATTCCAGGGAATTTTTTAAATTGTCGTCTAACTTCTATTACTACAGCACCACCAGCTCTACCAACGGCTTGCATACCCATTGAACCAAAAAGATATGGTAGCATTCCGCCTATCAATAGACCCACTACAACATAAGGATTTGATAAGTCGAATGTAACAATTATACCTTCTAAACTTGACCCAGCTTCTTTAGAAAAGTGCTTTATATCCTCAGTGTAAGCAGCAAATAAAACTAATGCTCCTAAGCCTGCAGATCCGATTGCATAACCTTTGGTTACTGCTTTTGTAGTATTACCTACTGCATCTAAAGCATCTGTAGTTTTTCTTACATTATTAGGTAATTTAGACATTTCTGCAATACCACCAGCATTATCCGTCACAGGTCCATATGCATCTAGAGCAACAACCATACCTGCTAAAGCTAACATTGTGGTTACTGCGATTGCAATTCCATATAATCCAGCAATTGAATTAGTAATCAATATACCAGCTACAATTATAATTGCTGGTACTGCTGTAGCCTCCATAGATACAGCTAAGCCTTGAATTACATTTGTTCCATGTCCAGTAGTTGAGGAACTAGCAACACTTTTTACAGGTCTATAACTCGTGCCTGTATAATATTCAGTAATCCAGATAATTAATCCAGTTATAACTAAACCAATTACACCACAATAATACAAATCAATACCACTAAATTCTTTGTCACCTACATTATAAGTAGACGAAAACCCTAGCACATAGTCAGTTAATGGATATAAAACAATAAGTGAGGAAATTGCTGTTACAACAAAACCTTTATATAAAGCATTCATAACATTTTTACTATTTCCAAGCTTAACAAAATAAGTACCTAATATTGATGTAACGATACAAGCACCACCAATAGTTAGAGGATAAATCATCATATTCAAATCACCAACGAAGAAAATTGAAGATAGTACCATCGTTGCAACAATTGTAACTGCATATGTTTCAAATAAATCTGCTGCCATACCAGCACAGTCACCTACATTATCACCTACATTGTCAGCAATGACAGCCGGATTTCTTGGGTCATCTTCAGGAATTCCTGCCTCAACTTTACCTACTAAATCAGCACCTACATCGGCACCTTTAGTAAAAATACCACCGCCTAATCTTGCAAAAATTGAGATTAATGAAGCACCAAATCCTAGTGCAACCAAAGCATTAACAATTTCTCTTTCATCAATATTAAATTTTAATAATATAAAATAATAAACTGCGATTGATAATAACGCCAATCCTGCAACAAGCATTCCTGTTACAGCACCAGATTTAAAAGCAATATCTAATCCATGGCTTAAACCTTTTCTTGATGCCTCCGCTGTTCTTACATTAGCTTGGACTGAAACTAACATACCAACGTAGCCCGCAATTCCTGATAAAGTTGCTCCGATTAAATATCCCAATCCAACTAGAGGACTAAATGCGATACTAATAATAACTAATACAAACACACCAACAATCCCAATTGTTTTATATTGTCTATTTAAATAAGCTTTAGCTCCAACTTGTATAGCAGACGCAATTTCTTGCATTTTAGAATTTCCTGAGCTTTGATTAAGTATTCCCTTACCGGTCAAAAAACCATAAATGATAGATAATAAACCAGCAAGTATTGTATAAATTAAAATTGTCTCGTTTGATGTGTCCATAGGTAATTTCCTTATTTTAAAAGGCGGACATTACAAAAAAATTGATAAAAGGCAATATTTAACTTATTAAAATTTATGAGAATAACCTTTAAAATCGATGGGATTTATGGATTTTTTACCTATTACTAACTTATTACTACTAATATTGCTAATGCAGCCAATTAATGTAATTTTTTGATTCACTTTTTTTGATATATTAATTAAATGTGATCTAGCAGATTTAGGTGCAGTAAAAATAGTCTGATAATCATCTCCTTTAGATATATAATTCAATTTATTTAAACCTAGATTTTGTATTACAGATTGAAAGTTTTCTGATACGGGAATTTTATCCAAATAAATAACATAATTTAGTTTTTGTTTATTTAAAAGTTTACTCATATCATCAAATAATCCGTCTGAAACATCTATTGAGCTATTAGCATATTTATTTATAT
>CACEOC010000029.1 GCA_902561075.1 uncultured Pelagibacteraceae bacterium | reverse complement strand
CCAGACTCAGTAAAAGGAAATAAAGCAAGAGGGGTTTACTGGACCAAACCAGACTCATCTGGTCAAGAAGTTTCAAGAGATGTTAAAATTGTTGAAAGTCAATATACAGAATTTATAAGAATTTGAACATACATATTTTAAAGAAGTTTTTGATGAATTAAGAAAACACTATAAACTTGGAAGAGTTAGATTGCTTTTAAAAGAACCAAGATCAACTTTGAGTTGGCACAGAGATCCAGAACCAAGACTACATATACCAATTCATACTAACCCAGGATGTCTAATGGTAATAGACAAGGCAGCACAACATATGCCTGCTGATGGTGGTGTATGGATTACTAATAATGTGAAGTATCATAATGCATTTAATGGCGGCGAGGAAAACAGAGTTCATTTAGTAGCTTGCGTATTAGATTACAACTTTAGTTAATTTGAAAAAAATTTTTATTTCCTCAGATCATGCTGGTTTTAAATTGAAGGAATACTTAAAAAACTTTTTGTCAAAAAAAAAAATTAAATTTTTTGATTTAGGTCCAACAAGTAACAAGAGTGTCGATTATCCGATATATGCTCATAAAGTTGCAAAAAAGGTAAAAATTAATAAAAATAATGTGGGTATTTTGGTGTGTGGATCTGGCACAGGCATGTCTATAACGGCTAATAAACACAAGAATATTAGGGCTGCACAATGTTTTAGCCTTAAATCAACAAAATTATCTAGATTGCATAATGATGCAAATATTATTACATTAGGATCAAGGTTATTAAGTAAAAAAAAAGCTTGTAGTTTTGTAAATGTTTTCTTAAACACTAAGTTTGAAGGTGGAAGACATATAAAAAGAATAAGGAGAATTTGAAATGTCAAGTGAAGGTAAATATTTAAGTACTGATTATAGAAATTTTTTTGAAACAAAATTGTCTGAAATAGATCCAGAAATTTCAAAAGCTATTGATGACGAATTAATTAGACAACAAAATCATATAGAATTAATTGCATCTGAAAACATTGTATCACAAGCTGTATTGGAGGCACAAGGTTCGGTTTTAACAAATAAATATGCTGAGGGCTATCCCGGGAAGAGATACTACAATGGATGCGAACACGTTGATGTAGCTGAAAGCTTAGCAATAGAAAGATTAAAAAAATTATTTAATTGTCAATTTGCAAATGCGCAGCCTCATTCAGGAGCACAAGCGAATGGTGCTGTATTTTTAGCTCTTCTCAAGCCTGGTGATACAATTATGGGATTAAGCCTTAATTCGGGTGGACATCTAACACATGGATCTAAGGCTGCCGTATCTGGTAAATGGTTTAATGCTATTGCTTATGAAGTAGATAAAGAAACTGAGTTACTTGACTATAACGCAATTGAAAAATTAGCGATTGAGCACAAACCTAAACTTATCATAGCGGGTGGAAGTGCTTATTCTAGAGTTATTGATTTTAAAAAATTTAGAGAAATTTCTGATAAGGTTGGTGCATATTTCATGGTGGACATGGCTCACTTTTCAGGACTGGTTGCTGGTAAAGGATATCCAAATCCAGTAGATCACGCTGATGTAGTTACTTCTACAACTCATAAAGTATTTAGAAGTGCGAGAGGCGGAATAATTTTAACAAACAGAGAAGATTTAGCAAAAAAATTCAATTCTGCTGTTTTCCCAGGCTACCAGGGTGGACCTTTGATGCACATTATAGCAGCTAAAGCTGTTGGTTTTCTTGAGGCACTAAAACCCGAGTTTAGAGAATACATTAAGTCTGTGTTAGCAAATGCAAAAATATTAGCTGAGACATTGAAAAATAATGGTTTTAAAATATATTCAGGCGGAACAGATACACATTTAATGTTAGTTGACCTTAGACCATTTGGAGTAAAAGGTAATATTGCGTCTGACAGTCTATCAAGAGCGAATATTACTTGTAACAAAAATGGAATTCCTTTTGATACAGAAAGTCCGATGGTTACATCAGGTATTAGATTAGGATCTCAAGCCGCAACGACAAGAGGATTCGGTTTAAAAGAATTTGAAAAAATTGGTGAACTTATAACAAAAACAATTAATGGATTATCAAAGAATCCAGATGATAATAGCAAAGTAGAAGAGGAAGTTAGAGGAGAAGTCGTTGAACTTTGCTCTAAATTCCCGATTTACAAACACCTAAGATAAATATAAATCTTAGTAATGATTTGTCCGTGTGAAAAAAAAAAAGAAACCTCAGTTATAGACTCACGTCCTTCTGAGGACGGAACTTCAATTAGAAGAAGAAGGTTATGTGTTTGCGGAGAAAGATTTACAACATTTGAAAGAGTTCAGTTTAGAGAATTAATAGTTGTCAAAAAAAACGGAAGAAAATCTTCCTTTGATAGAGAGAAATTATCAAAATCTATTTATATTGCTTTAAAAAAAAGACCAATAGACTCTGACACAGTAGAAAAATTTATTACAAAAATTTCAAGGTCACTTGAAGAACTAGGACAAAGCGAAATATCTTCTAGCATAATTGGAACAATGGTTATGGATGGTTTAAAAGAGATAGATCCAGTGGCATATGTAAGATTTGCGTCCGTGTATAGAAATTTTAGAGAAGAGAAAGATTTTGTTCAATTTGTGGACAAAATTAATGTCATTAAAAATAAATAAATTTAATAATAGAATGATGAGTTTGGCTATTTCATTAGCTGAACAAAGAATTGGTTTAACAGGCGAAAATCCTTCAGTTGGTTGTGTAATTGTTAAGAATAATAAGATTATATCATTTGGTCAAACTGGTTTAGGTGGCACCCCTCATGCTGAGGTGGATGCAATAAATAAAGCAAAAGAAAGTCTTAAAAATTCGTCGATTTATATTACTCTAGAACCCTGCTGTCATTACGGCAAAACCCCACCATGTACAAAAAAAATTATCCAGTCCAAGATTAAAAAAGTTTATTATGGAATTGATGATGTTGATGTGAGAACTGCAAAAAAGTCATCTAATGTTCTAAGAAAAAGCGGCA
>CACEOC010000028.1 GCA_902561075.1 uncultured Pelagibacteraceae bacterium | reverse complement strand
AGATTTTGCTCCTGATACAATTAATATTTTTTTGTACCTTTTATAAGATAAAATTTTACTTATTTTTTTTAAGTTATTTTGATTTGTTAATTCCATTATTATTTTTTTTTATTTTATTTTTTAATATTGTCGAAGATATTTTTTTAGTATATTTTGGTTCTATGAGTTTACCATTCCACAACTTTAAAACAGAAATAACCTTTTTTCTTACAATTTTTTGAGGGCCAGATTTCCAATCATTCCCATGAATGACAAATTTCGGTTTTAATTTTTTTAAATTAGCTGTGTAATCATGAGTTTTTTGTAATATAATTTTATTTACGTATTTAATTGATTGAAATACAAGTTTTCTTTGATTTAATGTTGTGATAGGAGAATTTTTGTATTCTGATATCGCTTTATTAGTCAGAAGACCTAACACAACATATCCATAAGAATTTGCTATTTTCAAAATATTGATATGTCCGTGATGAATAATATCTCCACTCATTGCACAGTATACCAAATTTTTTTTTTGTTTATATCTCATTAATATTAAATTATAACAATATACTTACAATATTTTCGAGACAAAAAACATAATTGTATGAAAAAAAAAAATTTAAAACATGGTTGGTGTATTATTATTTATGGATTTTCAGGGGCGGGGAAAACTGAAATCTCAATAAAAATAGAAAAAAAAATTGAAAAATTGTTAGGCAAAACAATATTATTAGATGGTGATTATTTAAGAAATTTTTTTAAAAAATTAAAAATTGGTTTTGGATACACAAAAAAAGAGAGGGATAAATCAGTTTTGCCTAAACTTGAGATACTTAATTTTCTACTTAAAAATAATATAAATGTTATTTATCCAACAATTTTTTTAAATAAACTGGCTATAAATGTATGGACTAAAAATATTGATAATTTAATTAAAATTCATGTTAAAACCTCTGTACAAGATATTATTGATTTTGGTATAAAAAAAGACTTTTACCTAAAAGGTAAAAATATTGTGGGTATGGATATTGAGCCTTATTTTCCTAAAAACCCACACATAATTATAAATAATGATTTTAAAAAAAGTATTAATAAACTAAGTATAGAATTATTAAAAAAATTTAAAAAAAAAGTTATTAAATGATAAAATTACCAAAGTTTACTTCCCAATCAATGTATGACTCTGAGACAGACTTTAATTTGCAAATGAATAGGGAAAGATTATCAAAATTTTTAATTCATTACGAAATTTTTAAAAAGATTGTAAGAGTTAAAGGTGATATAGTTGAATGTGGAATTTTTAAAGGAACATCATTTGTAAGATTGGCTCTTTTCAGGGAATTATTTAAAAAGAATTGTAAATTGATTGGTTTTGATATTTTTGCTGACACTTACCCTAACACGTCTTTTAAAAACGAGAAGAAACACAGAGAACATTGGGTTAAAACTGCTGGACATAGTTCAATTTCCGAAAGTCAAATGTACAAAGTTTTTAAAAAAAAGCATATTAAAAATGTAAAACTTATCAAAGGTGATGTTCTAAAAACAATCCCAGAATTTGTAAAAAAAAATAAAAAAACTAAAATTAGTTTTTTAAATATCGATTTAGCGTTTGTTGAACCTACCGAGTGTGCTTTAGAATATTTATATAAAAATGTATCAAAGGGTGGCGCAATAGTCTTTGATAATTATGGCGGAACTGGGAAAGATGGAACATTTTACGAGGGAGAAACAAAGGTAATTAAGAAATTTTTAAAAAAAAGAAAAAAGAAAATTAAATTTTTTAATTATTTTTTACGACCCTCTTATATAATTAAATAGACTAATTTTTTGAAATACTTATTAATTCTTTGTAATTATTCATTAGATTTAAACGTCTAATTTCTTCATTACAATAATCTTTAATTTTTTCTGATTTTTTTTCGGCAATAATTGGATCCGTGAATCTTGTGCCTACAAATTTTACATCTAAATTTTTAAGAGCAAATTCTTTAGAATTTATATGAATTGATTTTTCAATTATTTGTAAATCTTTTGTGTCATAATTATAAAAATTTAAAATTTTAAGAACATTAGTGTTAGGGTCATTGACAAGTTCCTCAAACTTTAAGATTATAAATTTATCATTTTTAATTTTAATTTGATTTATCCAATATTTAATGAATTTATTCAATCTATACAATTCGTCGTTAATCAATTTTAAATTTAACTCTCCTTCTTTGTAGAACAAGTTTTTTTCAAATTGAGTATATCTTGAAACTATCCAACTAAAGGGTTCTCTAATTAGAATAACTTTTTTATTATTTCCAATTTTAAAAAGATCACATTCAATAAAAGGATAACGTGAGAAAACTATCATTTTTTTTTTAAATTCGGTGTCCGATAAAAATTTTTCTCTAAATTTTTCTTTCATATGTTGGTGATTTACATGATGAAAAAGTGTGTCTCTTTTTACCGGGGTGAAAGAATAAACCCATTTATTAGTAAGACTATCAAATTTGGGAACACCATTACCAATTTTAAAATATATCTCACAGTAACTAGATAGTATTCCTCTTAAATAATTGCTTCCTGATGATGGGGGTGAAATTAAAAAATTTTTATCTGAATAATTTTCAGTTATTCTTATGATTTCTTCAAAAATTTGATTTTTTTTTTTTAAAGCTAATGAAAGAAAGATTATGTTAAATATAAATTTACTATAAAGACCCTTAAATCCTTTCCATATAAAAAACTTTGGGTATATATTTAAACCTAGGTGCTTACCTATACGTTTTAATTTCCATCTTAAATCAAGTCTTATAAAGTTTTTAAAATTAAATTTTTTAAAATTTATCATAGGAAATTAATAATATATTCATTTGTAAATTTTTTTATCAGTAATAATCATATTTAATGATTTATCAAATATTTCAACAGGAACTGCTTTAGTTTTTTGAAAAGAGAAAGCAAAACCTAGGGATTTAAAAAATTTTTTTTTTTCCAATTTTTTTAAATATCTATCGTAATAGCCTCCACCATATCCAATTCTATAACATTTGCTATCAAATGCTACTAAAGGAACAAACAATATATCTGGATTTACTTTTTTTTTTATAAATGGCTCAGGTATACCATAACTATTTGTTTTTAATGGGTCAACAAATGAGTAAGAATAAAATTCCATTTCGTTATTTTTTTTTACTACAGGTAAGGCAATTTTAAACTTATTTAATTCTAATTTTTTTAATATATTTAAACAATCAATCTCATAATTTACTGGGAAGTAACCACCTATTATTGGGTTTTTTTTTTTAAATTTGTTTAT
>CACEOC010000027.1 GCA_902561075.1 uncultured Pelagibacteraceae bacterium | reverse complement strand
AAAAAATACTATAGAATAAACTCTCATTTCTTGTGAATAAGCAATCAAGAAAATGTTAAATGTAGTAAAAAAAGTAACTAAAATCGCAGAGTTGTCATTTCTGAGTAGCTTTGAAAGATAAAAAATGAGTGGGATAGATAAAGTAGAGAAAATAACTGATAAATATCTTGCTATTTGATCATGATAACCAAATATTTTAAAATAGAGTTTATGAAAAAAATTATATAATACGGGCGCTTGCTCTATATTCTTATGATTGTTTAAACTCTCTTGAATGGTCAGATAAGGATTTGCTACCCAAAAAGATACTATTTCATCAATCCATAAATCATCAAAGTTCACATTGAAAAATCTAAAAATAAATCCAATAGTTATTAGAAATATTAAAATATAGTACTTATTATAAAGTGGAATCATCAATAAATTATTTAAATTAATAAATGAGTTTCCTTAAATAATTAGAATATTCGCAATTACCGTAAAATTTTATAGAATTATTTATATCTTTTTTATTAATCCATTTATTCAAATATGCTATTTCCTCTAAGCAGGCTATTTTAAATCCTTGTCTATTTTCTATTGCAGAAACAAAATTACTGGTTTTATAAAAATCACTTATTGATCCAGTGTCAAGCCAAGCACCACCTCTTCCTATTAAATCTGCAGAAAGTTTGCCTTTTTTTCTATAAAAATTTAATAAATCTGTAATTTCTAACTCACCTCTTTTTGATGGTTTTAGGTTTTTTGAATATTTAACTACGCTATTATCAAAAAAATATAAGCCCGTTATAGCTAAATCGGAAATAAATTTTTTTGGTTTTTCTTTAATAAAAAATATTTTATTTTTTTTTACTTTTGCAACTCCATATTTCTCAGGGTTAGAGACTCTGTGTAAAAAAACTTTTGCACCTTTTTTCAATTTAACACATTCCTGAAGTTTTTTTGTTAAAAATTGTCCGTAAAAAAAATTATCTCCTAAAATTAAAGATACGTTTTGTTTTCCGATAAATTTTTCTCCTAAAATAAACGCATCTGGTAAACCTCTTGGTTTATCTTGCTCCACATATGTAATTTTAATTCCTAAGTTTTTTCCATCTGGTAGAATTTTTTTATATTGATCTAGTTGACCTTTATTAACTACTATCAATATATCTTTAATTTTTGCGAGCATTAATATAGATAATGGATAAAATATTAATGGTTTGTCATATATTGGAAGTAGCTGTTTGTTTACTGCTTTCGTAAGTGGACTCATTCTAGTGCCTTTACCACCAGATAAAATAATTCCTTTTTTAATCATTTATTCAAACCAATCCTTGCAACAATATCTTTCCTTTTCAATTTTGAAAAGTAAGTTTTGTTATCTAGATACCAACAAATAGTTTTTTCAATTCCCTGATCAAAATTTAATCGGGCTTTCCATCTTAATGTATTTTTTAATTTTTTACTATTTAAAGCATATCTTAGGTCATGACCAGGTCTATCTTTAACATATTTAATCTTAACATTATTGCCTATTCTAATTTTATTTTTCATTTTTGATAATATTTTTTTTACAACTGAAATATTGTTTAAGTTATAATTCGAACCAATATTGTAAAAATTTCCGATTTTTCCTTTTTTGAAAATTTTGATCAGTGCATCACAATGGTCATCAACGAATAACCATTCTCTTGAATTTTTACCCTTGCCATAAATAGGTAGGGGCATGTTAGAAATTATATTGAATATTATTTTAGGAATTAGTTTTTCCGGATGCTGTCGTGGCCCATAATTATTTGAACAATTAGTTACTATTGCAGGAATTTTATATGTCCTAATATAAGAATAAACTAAATGATCTGAAGAAGCTTTTGTTGCTGCATATGGGGAACTTGGAATATATGCGTCACTTTCTTTTGACCTTCCATGCAATACATCACCGTATACTTCATCTGTAGAAATATGGATTAATTTCGACTTATGATTATTTTTTATATGTTCCCTGAAACATTCCAACAAATTAAATGTCCCAATTATATTAGAGTTTATAAAATTCTTTGGGCCATCAATTGATCTGTCCACATGCGTTTCTGCAGCAAGATTAAATATGCATTTAGGCTTATAAAGTTTTAGAATATTTTGCAATTTTTTTTTGTTACAGATATCTAGCTTTATAAATTTGTAATTTTTTTTTGGTAAATTTTTTAAATTATAAAAATTTGATGCGTAACTTACTTTATCAATGTTAATCACAAAAAATTTTTTCTTTATAAGCATATGAACTAAGTTGCTACCTATAAAACCAAGACCTCCAGTAACAATAATTTTTTTCATAGTTTTTTTTACATTAATAGTCAGATTTAGTATACTTATATATCTGAATGGAACTAAATTTAAATAATATTACTTTTATTATAGTAAGTTTTAAAAGTGAAAAAATCATTGATGACTGTCTAAAATCTCTTCCTAAAAACTCAAAAATTATAGTGATTGAAAATTCAAATAATTATAATCTTAAAAAATCATTAGAATTAAAATATGACAATATTGAGGTATTGATTAGTGAAAACAATGGTATGGGTGCATCAAATAATTTAGGTATATTAAAATCAGAGACAAAGTTTGTTTATGTATTAAATCCAGACGTAAAGTTTAAAAAAGATACATTTGAAAATCTTATAGCTGCTGCTGTTAAAATTACAGATTTTGCGATTTTAACACCAATTAATAGTGATATTAAATTCCCAAACTTCAAAATATTAAAACAAAATAAAAACATAAATGACAGTATAATATCTGTGGACTCTATTGACGGTTTTTCAATGTTAATTAATAAAGAAAAATTTATAAATCAAAAATTTTTTGATGAAAATATTTTTTTATATTTGGAAAATGATGATTTGTGCAAGCGAGTAAAAAAAAGTGGTCAAAAAATATTTGTTATAAAAAATTCAATTATCGATCATAAAGGTTCGTCTTCTAGTAGTATTAAAAATGATCCTGAATTTGAATACTTAAGAAATTGGCATTGGATGTGGTCAAAATATTATTATAATAAAAAGCATTACGGAATATTTATAGCATTAATTAAAATATTTTTTAATTTAGTATCTGCAATATTTAAATATGTATTTTATTCATTAACTTTAAATAATTATAAAAAAAATATTTTTAAGATGAGAATATCTGGTATATTAAATTCAATTCTAGGAAATAAATCTAAATACAGAATTTAAAATTAGTGACCTGGAAATTCAATTAAATTTTTTATTTTGTAACCTTTTTCAATGAGTTTTTCACATCCACCAAGATCGAATAAATTAATTACAAAGATAAAACCTGCTACACTTCCCTCTGACATTTCAACCAATTTTGCAGATGCCTCAGCTGTTCCTCCTGTTGCAATAAGGTCGTCTATTATCAGCACTTTATCACCTTTATTAATCGAATCTTTGTGTACTTCTATTGTTGCATCACCATACTCAAGTTGAAAATCTACTGAATGGGTCTCTGCTGGTAATTTATTTTTTTTTCTTAACATTATGAAAGGTTTATTGGTTAAGTATGATACTGCAGACGCAAAAACAAAGCCTCTAGACTCAATTGCTGCAATTTTATTTGAATTAAATACTTTGCTTGCTTCAACTAACAGATCTATTGTGTGTTTAAATGCATTTTCATTCTTAATCAATGTTGTAATATCTCTAAAAAGTATTCCTTTTTTTGGATAGTCAGCAATTGATCTAATATAATCTTTTAAATCCATATTCTTTTGAGTTATAAATAAAACATTTTAAATAATATGACAA
>CACEOC010000026.1 GCA_902561075.1 uncultured Pelagibacteraceae bacterium | reverse complement strand
AAAATTTGGATGAAGGTTTATTAATTTTTTCGAAGAATTAAAGTATTCGATTGATCTTTTGTAATCCTGATTTCCATGAGATATTAAAGCTGACATGTAATTATATACATACTTCTGGTTGAAATCTTGGGATACTGTTGATGCTGATTTTGAGTTTGTCTGATATAAAAATAAAAGAGTAAAAATTAAAAATCTTTTAAACATAGCTTATTTTATGCTTTTAAATTCGAAAAATCAAAATGACATTTTGCAATCTTTTGAATTGGAATTTGAATATGAAAATAAGCCAATAATTAGAATTAGAAAACCTTTAGAACAGTTAGATAAATCAGTACTTTTAAAAAAATTAGAAAAAGAAATAAATGAAATTAAAGAGTGCGAGCTTAAAAAAAACTCAAATAACTTAGTATTTAGTGACGGAGACTTTAACAGTCCAGTTATGATTGTTGGTGAGGGTCCCGGACAGAGAGAAGATGAGTTAGGGAAGCCATTTGTAGGTGAAGCAGGATTACTTTTAAATAAAATGTTAAATGCAATTAATATTCATAGAAATAAAATTTATATAACAAATGTAGTTAATTTTAGACCCCCAAATAATAGAAAACCGGAAAAATCTGAAATAAATAGGTATTCTTATTATTTAAGAAAACATATATCGATTATAAATCCAAAAATTTTAATTTTATTAGGAAGTACCGCAATGGAATCTCTTCTCGGATCAAATGTAAAAATTTCAAAAATAAGAGGAATATGGAAAGAAATTATAATTAATGATAAAGTTTACAATTCTATTGTAACATTCCACCCTGCATATTTACTTAGACAACCAGACCAAAAAAAGTATTCCTGGTTGGATTTAAAAGAAATTAAAAAAAAAATAGATTTAATAAATATTAAATTATAATGAAAAAAATAATTGCTGGAGTGGATGAGGTCGGTAGAGGTAGTTTAATTGGCCCCGTATATGCTGCTGCTGTAATACTTAATAATAATATAGAAATAAAAAAATTAACAGACTCAAAAAAATTAACTAAGATTAAAAGAGAAAATTTAGACATATATATTAAAAATAATTCCAGATGGTCAATAGGGACAGCATCTATTAAAGAAATTGAAAAATATAATATTCTAAAAGCAAGTTTATTAGCAATGAGAAGAGCAATTAAGAAATTAAAAAAAAAACCAACCTTAGTATTAATTGATGGTAACAAAACTCCAATCTTAAAAGATTATAAATTAAAATCTATAATTAAAGGTGACCAGAAAATTCCTGAAATCTCAGCAGCATCTATAATTGCGAAGGTAGCAAGAGATAAATTAATAAGAAAAATATCTAAAAAGTACAAAGGCTACTTTTGGGATCAGAATGCAGGTTATGGCACTAATAAACATTTAAAAGCTATAAGAAAATTAGGAATTACAAAATTTCACCGTAAAAAATTTAAGCCAGTATACAACATGTTGAGATTGGTGAAATCACACACACAAATCAAATACAAATAATTCAATCTGAAGTTGACGAGGACTCGTTACTGGAGTCTAATTTGAATTTTAGAAATGAGTAAAACAAATTTAAGAAATAAAATCATTAACGGAAATTGTCTGGAAGAAATAAAAAAAATTCCTGACAAGAGCTTTGACTTAATATTTGCTGACCCACCCTACAATATGCAGCTTGGTGAAAACTTACGAAGACCTGATAATTCAAAAGTTAAAAGCGTTGATGATGACTGGGACAAGTTTCAAAATTTTAAAAGTTACGACGAATTTTCAGTTATATGGTTACAAGAATGCAAGAGAATTTTGAAAGATAATGGAACTATTTGGGTTATTGGATCATATCACAATATTTTTAGATTAGGATTTCACCTACAAAACTTAGATTATTGGATATTAAATGACGTAATATGGAGAAAAAATAATCCTATGCCTAACTTTAAGGGTACTCGATTTACCAACGCCCACGAAACACTTATTTGGGCTTCAAAAAATAAAAATTCTAAATACACATTTAATTATCAATCATTAAAATGTTTGAATGACGATCTTCAAATGAGATCAGATTGGTTAATACCCATATGTAGTGGAAAAGAGAGAATAAAAAAAAATGGAAAAAAAATACACTCCACTCAAAAACCAGAATCTTTACTTCATCGAATTATCTTGGCTTCTACAAATAAAGGGGATACTATTTTTGATCCATTCTTAGGTACAGGAACAACAGCGGTGGTTGCTAAGAAACTTGGTAGAGCATACTTCGGAATCGAGCAAAATAAAAATTATTTTTTATCTGCAAAAAAAAGAATACATGCAACAAAACAAATTGAGGATAATAACTTAGATACAATTGAAAATAATAAATCAAAACCAAGAATTCCTTTTGGATCTTTAATTGAATTAGGTGTGATAAAACCTGGTACAAAGATCTACGATCAAAAGAAAGAGATAAACGCTAGAATAATGGTAGATGGGAGCATTAAGTATAAAGACTCTGCGGGTTCAATTCACAAGGTTGCCGCCAAAATACTAGGTTCAGAAAGCTGTAATGGATGGACTTATTGGTATTATCAATCGGGAGATAGATTAAAACCTATTGATGAACTAAGACAAAAATTAATTCCAAAACAAGCTAATTAAAATCTCTTATTTTATAAAATTTATTTATTATTATAAATTTTTCTTAAATAATTATTCAAAAAACTTTTATTATTACTTAAATATTTAATAGATAAGTTCCTAACTGATGCAAAAATAGGGTTTGAGACATGGAACGCAAAATGATTAAATTCAGATCGCGAATTTATTTTTTTTGTTCTAATCCTTCTGTTTTCATAATAATTTTTATTTATACCCTGTATG
Organism: uncultured Pelagibacteraceae bacterium; assembly: GCA_902561075.1. Lineage (GTDB taxonomy): Bacteria > Pseudomonadota > Alphaproteobacteria > Pelagibacterales > Pelagibacteraceae > Pelagibacter. The sequence goes on along the minus strand of CACEOC010000026.1, from coordinate 1,049 downwards.
TTTTCATATGTTTCATATGACGACTCTATTGATTGTGCGGCGCCTTGTGCAAAAGAGGGAGGGAAAGCAAATAAAGCGTCGCCAGTTAAAAAAATATTTTTGTTTGATGGGATGTTAAAATTCTTGCTAACAAAAACTGGATAAATTGAAATATTTTCAAGTTTATCCTTTAGTTTGTAAGATGTTTTAGAAAAAATATTCTCAGTATGACTTTCTAATAATTTTTGTTTAAAAATTTCATCATCTTTATTTGCATTTTTATCTCTAATTATGGCTATAAAATTGTATTCATTATCTTGATTAACTGGATAAATTACAAAATGGAATTTGGGACCTAGAAATAAAGATATATCGTTAATATCCAGATTTTTAAGCGTACCTCTCAATGCAACAGAATTGTAATACTTTATGAAATTTGAACTTTTTAAAATCATTTCTTTACTTTTAGAAAAAATACCATCACTTATTATTAAATGATCTGCATCCCAAGATTTGTCTAATGTATTAATTTTTAAATTTCTTTCATGATAAATGCTTTGAATTCTTGACTTAAATATTATTTTATCTCTTGGTATATTTTTAAGTAAAAAATTGATCAAAACAGATCTTTTTAGGGTAGTGTAGAAATTTCCTTGTTGATTAAATTGTGAAATATTAATTTTAGAAATTAATTTACAATTGTTTGCTTTATAAAAGTTTATATTAGATGGGTAGTACACGTCATGGACAGCTAAGTTTTTAAATCCTACCTTGTTTAATAATTTTATAGCGTTAACAGATAGTTGAACACCATATCCGTCATTTAAATCTAAACTCGATCTTTTTTCTAAAATTTTATAATCATACTTGCCGTTTATTTCCAGTAAATTTGCGAAGTATAAACCTGATATTCCAGCACCAACTATAATTATTTTTTTCATTGATGACTTGATGCTACTCTAAATAGTTTTTTTGTAAATGATGGTATTATCTCATTTTTAAATTTATTCGTACTTATAACTTTGCCTTTTTTATTTGGAATTTTATTTTCCTTATTTATTATTATTTTC
>CACEOC010000025.1 GCA_902561075.1 uncultured Pelagibacteraceae bacterium | reverse complement strand
GGAATATTAATATCGATATTAACACATATCCACCATATCTTAATGCTGGATGATTAATAAACCATTCAAGCAATAATATAAAAACAAACAAATAATTTAAATCTATAATCTTATATTTGAAAGGTAATTTTTTATTTTTATTAGAAAAAGTAAAAATGAAAATCATACTTAAAAATAATAAACCTAAAAAAAAGTCTGAAACTTTGTTAAAAAAATAAATATCAAACCAATTAGAAACCCAATTAAAATTGGAAATATATTCTGGAACATTTTCAACAATGAAATTAGGTGTATAACCTGCTTTTGACCAAACTTCATAATGTATTTTCATTTTAGCAACTTGGTGCAAAGGTATTGTCCAATCCAAAGACTCAAAACAAGTGAAAATCAAAGGATAAATTAAACAACCAGTATTAAAAAAAATAGATATAATCACTAAAAATCCTAAACATATTGAGAAATAAAAATAAGGATTTTTAAATATTTCAAAAATAATTTTTAAATTATTTTTTTTCTTTAAATAATAAATTATAGGAAATACAAATATAAGGTATAATATGTAAAAAGTTTTAAAAGAAATAATAAGCGCCAGAAGAATTATTATTTTTATCAGTTCGTTTTTTAAATTTTCGTTTTTGTTAGTTATTTTTAATAAACCAATAAAAAATATAAAAATTAAAATTTGAGATGATCTATCTGTGCCATGTTCTTGCAATCTGTAAAAAAAAATGTTTACAAAAGCTAAACTTAATAAAGAAAAATAGAATAAATAATTAAAATTTTTTTGTTTTAAATTTTGAAAAATACTATTCAGAAGTATTATGTTACTAAAACCCAATATTAAAACTGCACCCATATAAAACATGTTGTAACCAACTAATGGCAAATAAAATAAGGAATTCAGGTAAAATATTGATGAAGGAGTTCTAAATCCATGATTAAATTCTCCTATCCCAATTATAATGTTATTTTGAGTTAGATTATAAGTATAAGGAAAATGATAATATGGAAAATCGTCATGTGTTTTGAAAATTAAAAAAGATATAAAAATTATGGAAAATACAAAAAATAAAATCTTAAATTCGCTAAGTTTAACATTGATAAAGTAATAAACAAAAAATAAAAAACCAATTAGTATCAAAATTGAATTGTATAATAAGCTATGTGGATAAACAAAGTGAGATATATATGAATATATTAAAAGAAAAAAAATACCAATTAGACCTTTGAAACCCAAACAATTTATTTTTAAATGAGAGCCAAGTTTATTGCTAATATAAATGCCATATCCAACACAAGATAGAATAATTAGAAAATATGAAAGTAGAAAAAATAAAATATTAAAATTCATTTTATAAGCACTTAGTTAAAGTTTATATTAAGTGATTGTGTTATATGAATTTTATAATTAATTTTAAATTATAAATAAAGTATTTCTTAAAATAACGATATAAAAGGCTTTTTTTCCTTTTTTTATGATTAAATAGTGTTTATTAAGTTTTAATTGACCACAATGAAAAATTTAACTTTAGTAATTCCTGCAAAAGAGGAAAAAGAGTCTTTGCCTCAAGTTTTAAATGAATTAAAAAAATACAAATTAAAAAAAATAGTAGTTTTAGAAAAAAAGGATATACATACCATAAAATCAATTAGAAATCATAGTTGTACAGTTCTTTTTCAAAGAAAGAAAGGATACGGAGCAGCACTAATTCAAGGAATTAAAAAAGTAAAAACAAAATATTTTTGTATTTTTAACGCTGATGGGTCTTTTCAACCGAAAGAACTCAGAACTATGATGAATAAAATAAAAAACGAAAAATTAGACTTAATATTTGGTTCAAGGTATGAGAAGGGCGCAGGAAGTGATGATGATACATTAATTACTTTAGTTGGTAATTATTTTTTCAGTGCTTTAGGAAAAATTTTATTTAAATTAAATATATCTGATATTCTCTATACATATGTTATTGGAGATACTGTAAAAGTTATAAATTTAAATTTAAAGGAGCAAAATTTTAATTATTGTGTAGAATTGCCAATAAAAGCAAATAAAAATAATCTCAAAATTTCGTCTATATCATCTTATGAAAGACCTAGAATAGGAGGTAAGAAAAAAGTAAATGCTTTTAGAGACGGATATTCAATTTTAATATGCATGTTAGGTCTAATATTTAAAAACTAATGCTTAAATTTTTAACAATTGACTTAAGGAATATAAATTATGCAGTGATATTGCTTGCAGCACTTCCTGCTGCTTCGTTAATTGGCTCGTCAATTTCTAACATCACGGTAGTACTAATTAATTTATTTTTCTTATATGAAATCCTCAGAAACAATAAAATAATTTTTTTTAATAACAAATTTTTTTATGGACTAATACTTCTTTGGATAGTTTTATTAATTAATCTAATTTTCTTTAGTATAAATTTTGAAAATAGTTTTTCAAGATCTTTTGGATTTTTAAGATTTGTAATATTAGTATTTGCTATTAAATTTTATATATTCGGAAACAATTTAAAATTCCAAAAATTTATTTTAAATACTTGGTTAATAACTTTTTTATTAATTTCTTTTGACGTAATATTTGAGTATTTTTTTGGTTCAAATATTTTGGGTTTTAAGTCAGGAATACCAGGAAGATTAGTAAGTTTTTTAGACCAGGAATATAAAATAGGATATATATTTTCATTTTTAAGCTTAATTTCATTTATAATTATTTTTTCAAGATATAAGAATTCAAAATATAGCTTACTAATATTTTATTTTCTAATCTTAATCATACTAATTTTATCTTTTATAATTGGCGAACGTGCAAATTTTATAAAAACGTTTGTTATGTATTTTATATTTGTATTTTTTGTTGAGAGAAAATTTTTCAAAATGAAATACTTGATAACTGGGGTCTTTTGTCTCTTGGTATCAGTCCTAATAATATTTGCTGAAAATAATTCATTCAATAAATCCTTGCAAAAAGATCATAGTTATACTTATAGGTTTTGGACTAGTTTTCTAAAACCATTCATCATAAATCCTGTTGAATCTTTAAATAACACAAATTATGGAGACCACTACAAAACCGCGTATATTATATTTAAGGATTTTAAATTTACGGGTGTTGGCCTTAAAAATTACAGAATTATTATATACGATAAAAGTAACAGATATAATTTTAATCCATCAACTCATCCTCATGAAAAACATTTAGAATTATTATCTGAACTAGGTCTAACAGGATACCTGTCATTTATGTTCTTCTTCTTATACAGCATCTATAATTGTATTAAAAATAATTTTAATGATAAAAATATTTTAAAAATTGGAGGATCTTTATTTTTTATAACAAATCTTATACCTTTAATTCCTTCAGGGAGTTTGTTCAGCACTTATTCGTCAATATATTTTTGGATAAGTTTCGCTTTTTTAATAAGCAACTATAAAAAATAAATTATTTTATTTTTTTATATCTGTATTTAAAAAGTAAAAAATATAAATATAAATAAATTATTAAGCTAAAAGAAATAAGCGCTATTTGGATATTTGTCTTTGCAAGATATTTAGAACCAATAAAAAATATCATAATATTGAAAATATTAATAATTATCGAGGTAAAATTATTAATATATATTTTTTTATGTTTTAAAGTTTTTGAAAAATAGTAAAATAATAGTTGATGAAAGTGTTTTGTATCTGGCTCTGCGGCCGATTTTTTAAATTTAATTTTTCTTAGTATAGAAAATAAGTTTTCAAAACATGGATACCACAACAATAATATTATAAAAAATGGAGAGACTTGCGAATTCTGATAATAAATACTTATTAAATAGTATGCAAATAAAAACCCAATTAAATAAGAGCCCCCATCTCCTAAATATACTTTATTTGAAAAATTAAAAATTAAAATGAAAATTAAAATATAAACAATATTTTCAAAAAAAAGATTATTTTCATATAATTCAAAATCTAACCCAGATAAATGAAGAATTGCACAAATACTTAAGTAATATAAAATGACTAATCCATTTAACCCGTCGATAAAATTACTTCCATTAAT
>CACEOC010000024.1 GCA_902561075.1 uncultured Pelagibacteraceae bacterium | reverse complement strand
GCCTTCGAAATAAAAATTTAAAAAAAACTTCATTTTACAACCCTTATTTGAGAAAACTTTAACATTTCTTTGATTGATTCGTGTACAGATTTTATTTAAGTTTTTATAATGTTTAAAATACTCAAAAATATTTTAATATTTTTTTATTTAATCTTGTTTTTCACAACTAGTGTATATTCAAAAGACCTTTCTACTCTTTTACGTACTCAGCAATTAACAGTTTTTGACATAGGTATTTTTAGATTAGAAGAGGACTTAAAGAGTTCTTATCCTGCTGTAAAGAAACATAAAGATGTGCCTTATGAAGATATATATATGGATGTTGTCAGTTCCTATTGGAGAAATACAGTAGATTTAATTGTTTCAATCCCAGTAAATGAAAATTTAAAAAAAGAGAATTATATGTCAGACTCATTTAGATGTAGAAATATATTTAATTCAGTAAGAGATCATTTGTTGAGAAACGAAAATTTAAGTAATTATAGGTTTACTATGGCAACTAGTTATTTAACATCTGTTTTTTCTACTCCAAGCACATGGCCAAGATGGCGATACGATCAAAGCGTCTTAGAAGAATTAGTTAATTTAGTGAAACTTGAAGTTATTTTGAGACCTACAACTGAGCTTGCTTTTAAAGATAAAGTTAACCCTGTTTCTTGTAAAGGTGGTTTAGAAACAGAAAATGATGAGATTATAATCTCAATGAAATACAACTAAAAAGTTATCTTTTTAACAAAAGTGTAACAATTCTGTAATATTAAAGATTCAATTAATTTGTACGAGTCACTCACCTTTATATTAATTAATAACGAAAGGATTAAAGATAATGAAAAAACTAACTATAGTGATCGCTTCTTTAGTTGCTTTATCAATAGCAACTGTTGCTCAAGCAAGAGATCAAATTAAGATAGTTGGCTCTTCTACGGTATTCCCTTACGCAACAGTTGTTGCTGAAAGATTTGGTGGTTCAGGATTTAAAACTCCTGTGATCGAGTCTACTGGTACTGGTGGTGGAGCTAAACTATTCTGTGCTGGTGTAGGTGAACAACATCCAGATATTACAAACGCATCAAGAGCTATGAAAGATAAAGAAAAAGCTCTATGTAAGAAAAATGGTGTTAATGATATCGTTGAGATCGTAATTGGTAACGATGGTATTACATTAGCTTACAGCAAAGATGCAAAACCAGTAAACTTTACTAAAGAACAATTATATTTAGCACTTGCTGCTCATACAGTTGTTGATGGTAAATTAGTTCCAAATATTTATAAAACTTGGGACCAAATTGACCCTAGCTTACCAAAACAAAAAATTTCAGTGATGATCCCACCAGGAACATCAGGAACTAGAGATGCTTGGAATTCTTTAGTAATGAAAAAAGGTATGACTAAAGAAGCTAAAGCTCTTTATAAAGCTGGTTTTGAAGCTGGAAATAAAAAATACAAAAAACCTCAAAAACTTTACAGAGAAGATGGTGCTGCTATTGAAGTTGGAGAAAACGATAGTTTAATCATCCAAAAGTTAACTCAAGATAAAGAAATGTTTGGTTTCTTTGGTTTCAGTTATTTCTTAGCTGCAAAAGATAAATTGCAAGCAGCAAGTATTGATGGTGGACAACCGTCATTAAAGTCTATTCAAGACTACAGTTATGCTGTTGCTAGACCTTTATTCTTCTACGTGAAAAAAGCACACGTTGGAGTAATTCCAGGCTTACATGAGTTTGTGAAAGAATTCACAACTAAGAAAGCTATTGGAAAAGGTGGTTACTTAGCAGACATTGGTTTAGTGCCATTAGACTCTAAGTTGTATAAAACAACTAGAACTAATGCTACGAAGCTAGTTGCTATGGGTGATTAATTATTCCTCAGTTAACAAATGATTAAAAAGGGGGTCTTTTTAGACCCCTTTTTTTTAAAAAAAGAGTAAAATCCTCACTTAAGGAGATTCTGTGAACTTAATATTATTTACATTTATTGTTCTTCTAGGTTTCACAAGCTATTATTTTGGACGCAAAAAAGCATATACAATTCAATCTACAAAAAAAAGATTAACCGCATTACCACAATTTTATGGTTATTATCTTGCAATCTGGTGTGCAATACCAGCCTTTATAATTTTTTCATTATGGGCAATTTTTGAGCCCACAATTGTAAAACTATTAATCTTAAGTGATTATTCAAATCAAGGTTATCTTGATAATGAATTAAATTTAATATACGAAAAAACAAAAGCATTGTCTCGAGGTCAATTCACTGGAGAAATTACACCTTTTATTGAGGCTTCAGCTGAAAAATATTTAAGTCTTCGATCAATAGCTCAAAGTTCAAAAGTTGTTATAGTATTATCTGCAATTATTGCCTCTGTTGCTTATGCATATAAAAGAATTTCATCTAATTCTAGAACAAGAGAACCAGTTGAAAAATTTTTGAACGCAGTTTTATTTACAGCTTCTTTAGCTGCAATATTAACTACTGTTGGAATAGTTTTTTCACTTATATTTCAAACCATAGATTTTTTTAAAGTAATTCCATTATTTGATTTTGTCTTTGGAACTCACTGGTATCCAGCAAAAGCTTTTGTTAGAGATTCTTCTGAGGCTTTAGATCCGACAATGTATTCAGATACTTTTGGAGCAGTCCCTATTTTTGCAGGTACTTTTTTTATTGCATTTATTGCTATGTGCGTTGCTATCCCAATTGGATTAATGAGTGGAATTTATTTAGCTGAATATGCATCAACTAAAGTTAGACAATATGCAAAACCATTAATTGAAATTTTAGCTGGTATACCAACAGTTGTTTATGGTTTTTTTGCTGCCCTAACTGTTGGACCATTTTTGAAAGAATTAGGAACTTCAATGGGTCTTGAAGTTTCAGCTGAAAGTGCTTTAGCAGCAGGAGGGGTAATGGGTATTATGATCATACCATTTATTTCAAGTTTAAGTGACGATGTAATTACAAGTGTGCCTCAAAGTTTAAGAGATGGAAGTTACGCTATGGGAGCAACTAAATCAGAAACAATTAAGAGAGTTATTTTTCCCGCGGCATTGCCGGGGATAGTTGGATCTATTTTACTTGGTGTTTCAAGAGCTATTGGAGAAACAATGATAGTTGTTATGGCCTCTGGTTTAGCTGCTAATTTAACTTTAAATCCTTTAGAGTCTACTTCAACGATTACAGCTCAAATTGTAGTTATTCTAATTGGTGACCAAGCTTTTGGCGACCCAAAAACGCAAGCTGCTTTTGCTTTAGGTATGTCATTATTTTTAGTAACACTTTGTTTAAATATTGTGGCCTTGAGAGTAGTTAAAAAATATAGAGAAAAATATGAATAAAAATAAAGAACAATTATTAAATAAAAGATATAAAGCTGAACAGCGATTTCGCTTATACGGTCTGAGTGCAATTTTTATGGCACTTTTATTTTTAACAATCTTTATTTTTAAAATTTTTTCAACTGGCTATTCAGCTTTTCAAAAAACATGGCTTATTGTTCCAGTAACTTTCGATGCTGAATTAATGATGTTAGACCAAAATCCTTCTAAAGAAGATTTACAGGACGCTGATTATTACGATATAGCATTAAAATCAATGGCTGATTTAGATCCAAACGCCAATGAAGATCAAGAAAATGAATTGAAGAGAATGGTGTCTTATTTTTTTGAAAAAGAAATTAAAAATGAACTTTTAAATGACCCTAATTTAATAGGAAAAACAAAGGAAGTTTATCTAACTGCTTCAGATGATTTAGACCAAGTCTTTAAAGGAAATTATCCAAGAGATTTACCTGAAGACCAAAGAAGAGTAAGCGATTATCAATTAAAAATTTTTGATCAACTTGTTGCAAATGGTAAGGTTGAAAGTAAATTTAATATAAGTTTTTTTACAAATGCTGACTCAAGAGAAGCTGAGTTAGCTGGAATAGCAAGTTCATTTATGGGCTCAATTTTTTCTATACTTGTTTGTTTAATGATAGCTTTTCCTGTTGCGGTTCTAGCGGCAATCTATCTTGAAGAATTTGCCCCTAAAAATAGATTTACTGATTTTATTGAAGTAAATATAAACAACTTAGCAGCGGTTCCATCTATAGTTTTTGGTCTATTAGGATTAGGAGTTTTATTGGCT
>CACEOC010000023.1 GCA_902561075.1 uncultured Pelagibacteraceae bacterium | reverse complement strand
GTTGCGAATGCACCGAGATGGGCAACTGCACATAAATTTTCAGCTAAAAGTGGATCATCACAAATCTTAAATATTGATATTCAAATTGGAAGAACTGGAGCACTTACGCCTGTCGCAAAAATTAAACCTGTAAATATTGGTGGAGTTACAGTTTCAAATGCCACTCTTCACAACGAGGAAGAAATTTTAAGAAAAGATATAAGAGTGGGTGATTTTGTTAAAATTGAAAGAGCAGGCGATGTCATACCTCATGTAATTTCAGTTGATTTAAAAAAAAGAAACCAAAAATCAAAAAAGTTTTTATTTCCAAGCAAATGTCCTTCTTGTGGTTCTAAAGTTTCGAAAGACTATAATTTTACGACAAAAAAATATGATGCTGTAAGACGATGTTCTTCCGAGGGTTATTATTGTGAAAAAATGTCAATTGAAAAAATTAAACATTTTATATCAAAAGATGCCATGAATATTGATGGATTAGGAAAAAAAGTAGTAGAAAATTTCTGGGATTTAAAACTCATCAGATATCCTTACGATATATTTGATTTAAAATATGAAAATATTGAAAAGTTGGAGGGCTGGGGCAAGCTATCAGTATCAAATCTTAAGTACTCAATAGAAAAATCGAAGAAAGTATCTTTGGAAAAATTTATATTTTCTTTGGGTATAAGGCATATTGGTCAAGAAAATGCAAAATTAATTGCAGATAATTTAAAAAATACAAAAAATCTTTTAAAAATTGATGCAAAATATAATTTTCAAACATTTTTAAATATAGATGGTATTGGAGAAACTCAGGTTCGGTCTTTAAAGAATTTTTTCTCTAATGGGATAAATGTAAATATTATAAAAAAATTGATTAAACAATTAAATATTTCTAAAGTTGAAAATAAAAAAACTGGTAAATTCATAGATAAAACTTTTCTGATTACGGGTAAATTAAACGGAATAAGTAGAGCTGAAGCTAAGTCAAAAATAGAAAAACAATCTGGTAAAATACTCAGTTCAGTAAATAAAAATCTGAACTACTTAATAATTGGTGATAAACCAACCGTTAAAAAAATTAATAAAGCTAAAGAATTAAATATCGTTATTTTAGACCAAAAAGATTTTTTGAAAATGTTAGATTAAGCTTTTCAACCAAATTCTCTCGTTTTTATTTAAATAAGGGGAAAGATTTTTATAGATATCTTTGTGATAATTTTTTAAATAATTTTTTTCATTATTGTCTAATAATTGAAAGTTTATAAGGTCAAAATCTATTGGTACTAGGGTAAGATTTTTAAAAAACTTTTTATTTTTATTTTTTAAAATAACAAGAAGATTTTCAATTCTTATCCCATACTTATTTTTTTTGTAAAAACCTGGCTCGTTGCTTAAAATCATTCCTTCCTCTAATGGCACAATGTTATATTTACTTAAAGACTGAGGACCTTCATGCACATTTAAGAAATGACCAACACCATGGCCGGTGCCGTGTTCATAATCTAAATTAACTTCATTCAAATACTTTCTTGCAATTTTATCTAATAATTTACCATTTTTTAATTTATTAAGATCAGCTAAAGCTACCGATATATGACCTTTTAAAACTCTCGTAAAAACATTTTTTATTTCTTTGGGTGGCTCTTTAAAACAGATAGTTCTAGTAACATCAGTCGTTCCAAACTTGTACTGTCCACCCGTATCAAACAATAATAGATCTTCATTTCTTATTTCTCTATTAGTATTTTTATTAACATTATAATGCACAATTGCTCCATTTGGCCCGGATCCTATAATAGGTGAAAAACTTGGAAATAAATAATTTTTATTTTTATTTCTAAAAAAATTAATTTTTTTTTTAATATTTAGCTCATCTAACCGTTTACGATTATTTTTCATCCAATAAATAAATTTTGTAAGTGCAATGCCGTCCTCAATGTGAGCTTTTATCATATTATTAATCTCTGTCTTATTTTTAATAGATTTGAATTTGTAACATGGGTCTATATTGCTTTTGATAAAAAATAATTTAGATATGATTTGCTCATTAAAACTTGAACAAGTAGAGCGATCAATCGAAATACTTTTACCTTTTAGATTGAGTAAAATTTTCAGTAATTCATTTGTATTAAACAATTTGATATTTTCATAATTTTTTTGATTTTTTATTTTTTTGAATTTTTTTTTGTCTGTTAGTAAATAAATTTCTCTTTTTTGATTCAAAATTAATTGGCAATTAGGTATAGGGCTATTCGGGTTGTCAAATCCTCTTATATTAAGAAGCCAAGCTACATTTTCCGGAGCACTTATAAAAATATTATCAATTTTTTTTATTTTTAAATTTTGTATTAATTTAGTTATTTTATTATTTTTATTTTCTCCTGAAATTTTTTTATTAAGGGTGTAAAATGGTTTAGAAACGTACTTTATTTTTTTTTGTATAATTTTGTCGACCAAATTTTCTTTAACTGGAATAATATTACAATAAGGCGCTATGTTCTTTTTTAAATAAAAATTAGTAAATAATTTAGGATCAATTCCTAAATTAATTTTGTTTGTGAAGCTTTTGAGTACATATTTTGGGTCTTTTTTAGATATTTCTAAAATTTTAAAGTTTCTTCCAGATTCTTTTTCAGCTTGAATTTTGTATCTACCATCCACAAACAAATAATTTTTTTTTTTTAAAATCATTGCTATTCCAGCTGAACCAGAGAAATTTGATATCGAAAAGAGACGATTTGGATTGGAATACTCGTTAAAATACTCATCATTCTTAGGAACCAGATAACCATCTAGATACTTTGACTCTATTAAATCTTTAAAATGTGTAAGTATTCTCATTTTATTTTAGTCTTTTTTGATATCTAATCCATCCAGGGCTTTTTATTTCACTTTCGAATTCAACGTCTTGATTAAATTCAAAATCAGATACTTGATCATTTTCTTCAAAAACATTCTTATTTAATTTTTCGTTGGGTAATTCTTCAATAAATCTAGATGCTATGCTATCAACCCAGTCGCCTTGATAATATCTGCTCATTGAAAAAGATATATTTAATAACTGTTTTGCTCTAGTTATTCCCACATAAGCTAGTCTTCTCTCTTCCTCTAATCCATTTTCACCTTTTTCCTCAATTGATTTTTGGTGTGGAAACAAACCTTCTTCCCACCCAGGCAAAAATACAACATCAAATTCCAGCCCTTTAGCTGCATGCATAGTCATTAAGCTTACTTTTTCTCCTTCCCAATCTCGGTCTAATGAAGTTGCCAAAGAAACATGCTCTAGGAAGCTTTCTAAATTATCAAACTCTTTCATTGCACTTAATAGTTCTTTAATATTTTCAATTCTATTTTCGTTTTCTAAATCTTTTTTATTTTTTAACATTTGACTATATCCAGATTCATCTAAGATCATTTGTAAAATTTTGACATGATTAATTTTATTTTGAAAATCTTTTTTCCATTTTTCAATTAGATTTAAAATAATGCTTAAACCAATTTTTGTTTTAGGTTTTATTTTATTTAGTTCAATTAATTTTTTTGATGCTTCGTAATAGGAAAAGTTATTTTGTTTTGCATATTCAGCAATTTGTTTTATTGTAGTATCACCAACCGATCTTTTTGGAACATTTACTATTCTCTCAAAAGCCAAGTCATCTTTTGTCTGATAAATTATTCTAAGGTAAGCGATACAATCTTTTATTTCGGATCTTTCATAAAATTTAATTCCGCCTACTATTCTATAAGGCAATCCTATTTTTAAAAATCTTTCCTCAAATTCTCTTGTCTGAAAAATTGCTCTTACTAAAATTGCGATATTATTATATCCAAAACTTTTCTTTAAACCTTCGATTTTATCTCCAACATTAATAGCCTCATCTTTTCCGTTTCTATAACAATCCAGATTAATTAATTCTCCATCCTCACCATCTGAAAAAAGTTTTTTTCCAACTCTTTTCATATTATTTTTTATTAACTCGGAGGCCACGTATAGTATATTTTGAGTTGACCTGTAATTCTTTTCAAGTCTTATTACCTTTGTATTTTCGTAAGTTTTATCAAATTCCAGAAAATTTTTGATTTCAGCTCCTCTCCAGCTATAAATTGATTGGTCATCATCGCCTACACAGCATAAATTTTTATTATGTGACGAAAGTAAACTTAGCCATTTACTTTGAATTATATTTGTATCTTGATATTCATCTACCAAAATATATTTAAAATTTTTTGAATAAATTTTGCATATATCAGAATTGTTCTGGAATAATTTCACACAGTGTAATAATAAGTCTCCGAAATCACAGGCATTAAGGTCAATTAATTTATTTTGATAAATTTTATAAATCTGTAATAAATTTTTTTCAATTACTTCACTCTTTTTTAAGATCACTTCATCAGGATACCATCCATTATTTTTCCATTTATCGATAACAGATAAAATGAAGTTTGGAGAAATTTTTTTTATATCTATATTTTCTGATTTACAAATATTTTTAATTAATCTCGTCTGATCATCTTGATCAATTATAGTAAAATTGTGATTTAAACCAACAGCTCTAGCATGCTTTCTTAATAATTTTGCACTTATAGAATGAAACGTCCCAAGCCAAGAGAGCCCAATTGCTTTTTTGCCAAGTATGTTTGAAACCCTAGTTTGCATTTCCTTTGCAGCTTTGTTTGTAAATGTGACTGATAAAATTTGATTTGGAAAAGCCTTTTTTTCCTCGATTATGTGTGCAATTTTAGAGGTTAGCACTTTAGTTTTTCCTGATCCAGCCCCAGCAACTATCAGCAGCGGACCTTCTAAATATGTGACAGCTTCTAATTGTTGTTCATTTAAATTATTTTTATATTCTATTTT
>CACEOC010000022.1 GCA_902561075.1 uncultured Pelagibacteraceae bacterium | reverse complement strand
TAATCTATTTAATGTAAAATCATGAAAACATATTATTTTGTTATCTTTGGTAAAATGAATGTCTGTTTCTATTCCGTGCTTTTTATTAAATGATTCCTTAAAAGACTTTAGACAATTTTCTTTGAGTTTTTTATTAGCTATTCCTCGGTGAATTATATTCATACAAAAAAAAAGGGCCCTGTAAACAAGGCCCTTTAATATTTTATAAAGTTATAAAATTATGGAAGCCAACTTTTCCATTTGTTTGGATTATTTTTCTTCCACTCTGCTACAACTTCTTTAAGATCTCTGTTCTTTTGCTTAACTTCAACTAACATTACCGCTTGATCAGCATTATCAAATTTCATTTTTGTGAAAAATTTAGCTGCATCAGCATGTTCAGCTTTAGCAAATGTTTCAGGATTACCGTAGTTCATTGTGTAGTCTTTTGCCCAACCAGTTGCTGGCCATGCTGCAGTACCACAATCTTTCCAGTTGTTTGCCTCAGTAAATGAGTCGCAAGTTTTGTGTTCTGGAAGTCCTACACCTACCATGTCATAAGCACCAAAGAACCAATGAGGTTGCCATAGATATAATAAGAATGGCTCTTTTCTTTCATATGCTGCAACAGCTTCTGCAATGGCAGCAGCTTCTGTTCCTAACTCATCTGCTTGAAAGTCAATTCCTAAAAGATCTAATCTTTTTTGGTCATGACAGTTCCAACCAGCTACAGGACATCCAATTAGTCTTCCTCTTTTTCCTGACTCAATTGTTGCAAACTTATCTTTGTGTTTGTTTAAATCTTTCCAAGATTTAATGCCGAATTTGTCAGCAGCATATTTTGGAATAAAGTAGTCAGACAAACCAATTATACCAGTTGTTCCAAGAAGTTTTACACTTCCATCACCTTCATAATTAAACATTGTCTTACCATCATAAATCAGTGGACCTTTCATCATTACAGTGTCAGCTTCCGCATAACTTGGCCAACTCTCGCAAGCAAAGTCTATTTCACCAGCTGCGATTGCTTCCCACAGTCCAGTTCCCGATGGGAATACTACTCTTTTTATTTTGTATCCTAATTCATCTTCTAGAATACTAACAGCAACTTGACACGTTATCTCTCCTCCTGTCCAGTCTGCTACTGCAGCTGTTAATCTTTTAGCAGCATTTGCAGTTCCAAAACTAGAAATAACAAGGACTATAGAAAGTATCATTGCTGATAATTTTTTTGATATATTCATTATTATTTTCCCCTTAATTAATTAATTAATAAGTTATTTTAAATCAAAATAACACGTGATGTAAAGTTTTTAAATGTAACGTTATTATACGTTATTTTATAAGGCTTATAGACCTAAAGCCTCTCTTTGTTTCTTAGTCCAAGCTAATGAAATTCTGTCAATGATAATTGCCATAAGCACAATTCCAATACCAGCAGCCAATCCTCTTCCAGTATCTGATCGTGCAAGTCCGTTAAATACTTCTAATCCAAGACCCTTTCCGCCAATCAAAGGTGTAACAATTTGCATCGCAAAAGCCATAATAACTGTTTGATTAAATCCTATAACTAAACTCGGAACTGCTAAGGGGAATTTTACTTTATTTAAAGTTTGTAAAGTAGTTCCACCAAATGATCTTGAAACTTCTGAAAACGTACCAGACACCTGCGTTAAACCAAGAGATGTTAATCTAATTATAGGAGGAATAGAATAAATCACAGTTGCAAGAACTGCTGAAACTATTCCACCTCCAAAAAACATTAAGACTGGTATTAGATAACAAAAGTAAGGAAGAGTTTGCATTGCATCTAGTACAACATTTTGGATATTTTTAAATCTTGGATTATATGATGCAATAATTCCTAATGGCACTCCTATGGCAAAACATAAAGCAACTGATACTAAAACAGAAGATAGTGTTATCATTGATTGAGGCCAAATTCCGCAAGCGCCTATAAAAAGGAGAAGTAATACAGTTATAAAAGCAAATCTTAATCCCACTGTAAAATATCCAATTAATGCAAATACTGCGGTTGTATACCACCACGGTGTATGTGTTAAAAAAGTATCAAGAGGATTTAAAAGATTTAGATAAACGAATGCTCTTAAACCTTTTGTAAATGCAATAAATCCAGGATTTACTGTAAGCGATTTAACAGTGTCAGCAATTGGTTGTCTTATTGAGAGTTTCCATTCTTCTGGAAATGTTCCGATGCTGAAAATATTTGAGTCTATAAAACTAATAATAAAAAAAACAATAAATGAAGGAATAATATAGTATCTATTACCAACAAATTCTCCAATATCTCTTCCTAAAGGCTTGTTAAACAAAGAAGTAATAAATTCTGCTACATATGAAATTAAATTTGTAATTTTCTTACAAACTAAATTTATTATTGCGTGTGAATAACTTAAAGGTTTTTCAAAAATTCTGGCAATTTGAAATTTTTCCCAACTTTGTGGTAAAAGATAAAATTTTTGAACATCTAAAGGTAGTCTTTCTTCCTCTTTGCTAAAAGACATACTAAATCTATCAAACATAATCGCCATAAACAAAATACACAAACCACCTTCCATAGCCCAACCAACATCTAAATTTCTAATAGCCAACCATACCTGTCCACCAATTCCTTCAGCCCCTATAAAACAGGCTAAAACTACAAGGGCCAAAGCCATCATTATAACTTGATTAATTCCCATCATTATACTTGGTAATGATAGAGGAATTTTAATTTTAAATAGCAACTGCAATTTACTTGAACCAAATGAAGTTGCAGACTCAATAATCTGTTCAGAAACTTGTCTAATACCAGCGTTAGTTAATCTAATGACAGGTGGCATTGCATAGATCATTGTTGCTAAAATTGCTGGTGCACCTCCAATCCCAAAAAAAAATAGCGCAGGAAAAAGATATACAAATGCTGGCATCACCTGCATTGTATCTAAAATAGGCTTCATAAAATTTTCAAACCTATCACTTTGTGAACAGAGAACACCTAGTAAAACACCAAAGAAAACGCAAAGTACAACCGAAAGACCCATTAACGCTAAAGTCTGTAAGGACTCGTCCCACATACCTACTCCTCCCCAGAAATAAATAACAAACAAAGAGTATAAACCTAATCTTAAACCGCCGGCAATTAGGCAGGGTAAAAATAAAATTGATGCAATAAGTAACCAAGGAGAATCTATTAAAAAATCTTCTAAAAAATAATAACCAGATTTAATATAACCTGCTATGATCTTAGTTATCCATCTATAATTTTTTTTTAAGTAATCTTCTCCATCATTAACCCATGCAGTAAACGTAAACTCATCTGTAACAGATTTTGGAAATTTAGACTGACCTTCGCTTTGAATGGATAATACTAGTGCTCCCAAAAATATCAGTAAAACTACTATATATTTTACAATATTCTTATTAGCTTTTGATTTATCTAATATTTCCGCAGACATAATTTAATAAACTATTTTACATTTAAAGAAAAATAATGTCTATTTTATTCATATAAATTTTGCATGCCAAGTGAACAAAAAATAACATGTTCAAATATTTGGAAACTATTTGGACCAGATGAAAAGAGAATTATAAAAGACCTTGATAAAAGTTTATCCATTAAAGAAGTTCAGGAAAAAACTGGCCATGTAGTTGCTGTTAAAGATGTAAGTTTTTCAATACAAAAAGGTGAAACTTTTGTTGTAATGGGTTTATCAGGAAGTGGCAAATCAACACTGGTTAGATGTATTTCAAGATTAATAGAGCCAACAACAGGTACAGTAAAGATGGATGACGTTGAAGTTACAAAGATGAGTACCAGTCAATTGCTTGATTTAAGACGAAATAAAATGAGTATGGTTTTCCAACATTTTGGTTTATTTCCACACAGAACAGTACTTGAAAATATTGGATATGGTTTAGAAATAAGAGGTAACAAAAAACTAGATAGGATTGATAAATCAATGGAGGTCTTAAAAATGGTTGGTTTGGAGGGTTGGCACAATAATTATCCAAGAGAATTGTCAGGAGGTATGCAGCAAAGAGTAGGGTTGGCAAGAGCTCTAGCTGTTGACCCTGAAATTTTAATTTTCGACGAACCCTTTTCTGCTTTAGATCCATTAATCAGAAGAGAAATGCAGGATGAATTATTAAAAATTCAAGAGAAGTTACAAAAAACAATGGTTTTTATTACTCACGATTTTTTAGAGGCAATTAAGATGGGAGATCATATTGCGATTATGAAAGATGGAGAAGTTTCTCAAGTGGGAACGCCTGAAGAAATAGTAGCAAATCCAAAAGATCAATATGTCAAAGATTTTTGTGAGGATGTACCTAAATATAAAGTTTTAAGTGCTGGAAAAGTTATGAGAGCAGACTGTTGTGATGAAACGAAAAATTTATTTTCAAAAAAAACAGATTGTATAATGGATAATTTAAAAATTGAAACTTTGATTGATAAGTTGGTAGACTCGGACAAAAGCTATCCAGTTGTATGTAATGAAACTGGTGAGCTTTTAGGTGAAATAGATAGGTCCATTGTTATGAAATCAATGAAGTCCAAGTCCTAAATTAATAAAATTTTTTACTACCTTTAATTCGTTTATTTTTTTGAGCATCTCTCCAAATAATAATAAATCCTGCAGTTACTATTAATAATACACCAGGAAATAGTTGAGACCATGGAGCTTCATTAAAAAATAACCAGCCTAATAAAAATGAAGAGGGAATTCCAAAATATTCAAATGATGCTAACTTGCTTACTGATATAAGTCTGTAAGCATAAACAAATAGAATTGCTGCTGATCCTCCAAGAATACCTGTTAGCATCATAAGCATTAGGTCTCTTGTACTATTTATATTAAAATCACTTGATAAAATAATAAATAATATTAGAGCCCCAATTACATTAAACAGCAATGTATAAAATTGAAATTTTAAAATTATAACTGAGAAAGCCCAGGCGACAGCAGTAAATATTGAAAATATCGAATAAAAATTGAAAATATTACTAGTTGGTTTTAGTATTAAGACAACACCAATAAAGCCGACTATAATTGCAGACCATCGATAAA
>CACEOC010000021.1 GCA_902561075.1 uncultured Pelagibacteraceae bacterium | reverse complement strand
CCAAATTTTTCCCTAATTCAATCAAATTGTTTGATTGGAAATAAAAAGACGCTGTAGTTAAAATGTACACATAAGCATAAATTGAAAATGAAATTGATAGTATGGCTCCAATCATTCCATCAAATTTAGGTATGTGCAAATTGTAATTAAATTCACCGAACAATGATTTTAATATTGTGTACGCTGTTCCGTAATTCTCAAAAAAAGCAGTTAGTGAATAAGCATAAATATACGGAGGTACTGCAAAACCTAATATCAAGGCCCATTTAAAAAAATTTGAAAAAGGAAAACTATAAAATGATACTATGTACGCTGTACTAACTCCAATTATTAAAGTTAAAAACAAAACACCAAAAACTAAGATTAATGAATTTGATATATATTCAAATAAAAAAGTATTTTTTAAAAGCTCAAAATAATCACTAGTGCTTTCAAAGAAACTTAAAAAAACTGTTACTACTGGAATTATAACTATTACAGAGATTAAAAAACTACTTAAGTACCAAATATTAAAAGTTCTCATTTATATTTTTAAATCATGAAAACTTAGGTGTGTCCACTACAAAGGAGACCTTGAAGTGGACACAAATTAGATGAATCAAAAGTTAAAGACTTTTAGAATTTGCGGAATTTCTTTAGTCTCTAAATCAGATAATTCTCTCCCATTTATTCTCTTGTTGATTTTTTCACACTCATAAGCACATGTAGGACATGCCTTTGAAGACTTATTCAAATCAACTTCCTGAATAAATTCTTTTTTGTCGATTAACATATTATTTCCAACCAGCTCCTGTCATTGCTGCTACCGCTGCTGCTTGATTTTTTCCATAATTAACAACTTTTGTTTTTAGATCTTGTTTAAAATCTAATCCCATATTTACTACTAACTCGTGCGGTGAAACACCTGCAATCATAGGATACTCAAAAGTATTATTTACTATATGCTCTTGGGCTTCTTTGCTTAGTAAGAATTCCACCAACGCAACTGCATTTGATTTATTTGGAGCACCTTTAACTAATCCTGCGCAACTAATATTCATATGAGTTCCTCTGCCATCTTGATTAGGGAAAAAAGGTTTTACTTTTTTTGCTGCTTCTTGTTGCTCTGCTCCTTTTTTACCAGATAACATTAGAGCTAAGTAATATGTATTTGCTACAGCAATATCTGCCTCACCAGCAGCAACAGCCATAATTTGTGCTCTATCATTTCCTTTTGGAGTTCTTGCCATGTTTGAAACAACGCCCTCTGCCCAAGTTTCAGTTGCTTTTTTTCCATTATTTTTAATTAATGAAGCTACCAATGATTGGTTATAGATATTGTTAGATTTTCTAATTACTAATCTACCTTTCCATTTTGGATCAGCCAAACTTTCATAAGTTAAACCTGCTAATTCAGCTCCAGTTACTCTTTCTGGTGCGAAATAAACAATTCTTGCTCTCTTAGCAATTCCTACCCAACTAGATGTTCTAAAGTTTTTTGGAACAGCTGATTTTATTGTGTCAGAGGACAATCCTGCTTGTAACATTCCTTTAGCTTTAAAAGCTCCACATCTTCCTGCATCAGCAGTAATATAAAGATCTGCAGTTCCTCCACCTTCTTCTATTATTCTTTTTTCTAAAGCGCCTGATTTACCTGAAACAACATTTACTTTAATTCCAGTCTTGGCTGTAAATTTATCGTAAAGTTGAATATCACTATCGTAGTGTCTAGCACTATAAACATTGACTTCATTAGCAAATGCAGAACCTATTAAAAGTGAAAAAATAACAGTAAATATACTTATTAATCTCATTTTCTCTCCTTATTTCGATATATGAGTTTCATATTATGATGATATTGTAATTGATTATTATTCTCAATGCAAATGATAATTATTATCATATTGTAGCACCAAAAACGCACGTTTTATTGGGTTTTTAAACTAAAATTCCCATTCTTGAATTTTACTAAATAAAAAATTTCTAAAAGCTGTGATTCTTGCAACATTTTTAAGGGACGCAGGATATACAAAATGTGCTTCGGTAATTGGTCCTTCAATATTGGGAAGTACTTTTACTATGTTTGGTTGTTTTAGGGCTATGTAATCTGGCAATGCAGCTAGTCCTACTCCACTTTGAACTGCTAATAACAATCCATAAACACTATTCACTCTCATGCATGTTTTTCTTTTTTTATTGTCTTTCATTCCCAATTTTAATGCCCAATCAGGATTATAAACTGGTGATGGAGCGCCTTTACCAAATGATACGAATTTATGTTTGTTTAAGTCATTTATATTTTTTGGATATCCGTGTTTTTCGAGATATTTTGGAGATCCGTATATATGATAATTTAAATCAATTAATTTTTTTTGAATATAATTGAGCTGTTTAGGTCTACGCATAAAAATACCAATGTCGGCCTGTCTTGTGCTTAAATCAAGCTCCTTATTATCAAAAACTAACTCTACCTCAATTTCGGGATTTAAGTCCATAAATTCCTGTATCCTTGGGGTTAACCAAGTAGTTCCGAAGCTCATAACAGTTGTTACTACGATTTTACCACTAGGTTTGTCTTTTTTATCACTTAAAGTCGTTTCTACTTCTTTTAATTTGCTTATTACCTCGTGGGCGGTTTTATATACATATTCTCCATTCTCTGTTAAAGTAAGACCTCTTGCATGCCTTTCAAATAATTTGACTTTTAGATCTTCTTCTAAAGATTGAATTTGTCTACTAATTGCAGACTGACTTAAATTTAGTATTACTGTAGCACTTGTGAAACTACCTGCCTCTGCAACAGCATGAAATATTTTTAGTTTATCCCAATCCATCTACTTATTTACGTCCACAAGTATTTTGTTTTGAAGTTTACCTTCAAGCATTGCTGGATAAGCTTCAATTAATTCTTGAAGACTTAATTCTTTAATTGCCTTTTCTAAAATAGTAAAATCAATTAAATCTGGAAACTCCCCCCAGACAAATTGCTTTCTTTTTTTACTTATATTTACAGAGTCAACTCCCCATAATTTAATAGCTCTTAAAATAAATGGTAAAACATTTGTATTTAATTTATTACTGCTAGCATTTCCACATAATGCAACAATTCCTTTTGGTTTTGTCTGAGATATTGCATTAGATAGTATATTTCCACCCACTGTATCTACCACACCATCCCATGTACCTTTGTCTAATAATTTTGGTTCGCCTTCAAATTCTTTACGATTTATAACGTTTTTAGCGCCTAATTCTTTTAAATAAATTTCTTTTTCTGGTTTGCCAGTTATTGCTGTAACATTAATTCCCATTTTTGATAAAACCATTACCGCAACCATTCCAACTCCTCCTGTGGATCCTGTGACTAGTACATCATTTACTTTACTCTGCATCAGTAATTCCTCTCTAGCTTTTACTGAAAAAGCACATAGTAAAGCAGTCAACCCGGCAGTTCCAAGTATCATTGCCTGTTTAGTGCTTAGTCTATCTGGACATTTTATTAAAAAATCTTTTTGAACCTTTGCATATTGTGAATATCCGCCATGAAACAATTCTCCAACTCTACAGCCTGTAAGTATAACTTTATCTCCCTCTTTAAATTCATCGCTATCGGACTTTTCAACGGTTCCTGAGAAATCAATACCAGGTATTCTTGGAAATTCTTTAACAAGCTTTCCGCCATTTTTAAGTATCATTGCATCCTTAAAATTAAGATCTGAATATTCAACTTTAACTAAAACATCTCCATCCTTTAAAAAACTTTTATCAAGCTCTTTGACTTCTCTTGTAAATTTATCGTCTTGATTATCTATAACTATAGCTTTGAAATTGTTCGACATTTATATATAATTTATATTTAATATTATTTGCTTATGAATCGCAAATATCTATTTTGGTAACTTAAATCTTCTTTGAATTGACCCAAATAATAGTTCGTTACTGTTGTAGCTTGCTCTTTTTTAATTCCACGCATAGTCATGCACTGATGAGTTGAGTCTATTGTAACTGCAACACCTTTTGCGTCTAGGGTTTCCATTAATGTTGTTGCGATTTGCATGGTTAATCTTTCTTGTGTTTGAAGTCTCTTTGAAAATACTTCAACAACTCTTGCTAGTTTGCTCAAACCTACTACTCTTTGATTTGGTATGTAAGCAACATGTGCTATTCCAATTATTGGCGCCATATGATGTTCGCAGTGACTTTGCACTGAAATATTCTTTTGGACAACCATATCATCATAACCCTCAACGTCTCCAAAAGTTTTATTTAAAATTTTGTGTGGATCTTCATTGTATCCTTTAAAGTACTCTTTAAAAGCTTTTGCTACTCTCTTAGGCGTTTCTATTAAACCCTCTCTTGAGGGATCTTCACCAATCCATTTAAGAATTTTTTTAAAAGCTTCTTCGGCCTCTTGGTCAGAGACTTTAGAACTGTCTTTAAAATCAACTATTTTATTTTTTTCAGATTTCATAAAAACCTTATATATATAATTCTTTATTTTTAAAATATTTAATATATTTCCAAATATGTTAATAAAATAAATTATGTTTAAAAAAAGAGAAAATGTAGCTGAAATTGAAGAAGGAAACTTACTTTCCCCAAAATTTGATAATGATGGATTGATTCCAGTTGTGACAACTTGCGCAAATACAAAAGAAGTATTAATGCACGGCTATATGAATGTAGAGGCATTTAAGTTAACTATTGAAACAAAAGAAGCTCACTACTGGAGTAGATCAAGAAAACAAATCTGGCACAAAGGTAAGACTAGTGGATTTATACAAAGTGTTAAAGAATTAAGAATTGATGATGATCAAGATACCATTTGGATGAGTGTTGATATAGGACAAGGCTCGAGCTGTCATGTGGGATATAGGTCGTGTTTTTATAGATCGATACCACTTGGTAAAATCGAAAACGGAAGAAAAGTTGAGATGAATTTCGAGGAAAAAGAAAAAAAATTCGATCCTGAAAAAGTTTATAAAGGGCAACCTAACCCAACTAAAATTTAATCTTCGAAAATGTAAATTAAAAATGGAAAAAGTTGAATTTAAATTAATCAAAGAGTTTGGCCCATCAATTTTGAAAGTTAAAATTCCTAATGATATAATAAATAAATTAAACCTTTATATAGATAATATTGTCGATAATAAATCCTTATCCAACAAGTTGGATCACGGAGAAAAGTTAGTAGGAGATGTTACTCAGGAATTTAAATTAGAAGAAAAAATAATGAGAGAAAGCGGCTGGGGAAATTTTTTAGCAAATTGTACTAGCAGGTGGATAGAATTAGAATTAAAAAAAAAAATTACGAAGTTTCAATTAGTAAATTCATGGATTGTTAGACAATTTGAAAATGAATACAATCCTACACACTGGCATGGTGGGCATATTTCAGGGGCTGGCTTTTTAAAAATTCCAAAAACGCTTGGAAAACATGTCCAAGAAAAACAAAATAGAGAATATAGAGGGGGAAATCTACAACTAATTCACGGATCAAGAATGTTTTTGTGTCACTCTACTATGAATATTATTCCTAAAGTTGGAGACTTTTATTTTTTTCCAAATTATTTGATGCATACTGTTTTTCCTTTTAAAAACACCAAAGATGAAAGAAGATCTATTTCTTTTAATGCTTATATAGATAACGATATTTATAATGTTTATGGAAAAGCCTAAAGTTCAAAAAAATGTTTTAGGTGAAGAATTAGAGGAATGTTCAAGATCTCCTCTAACTGGTTGGTTTAGAGATGGATGTTGCAATACAGATGAAAATGATAAAGGTCTACACACAGTTTGTGTTCAGGTAAATAATGAATTTCTTGAATGGTGTAAGGAAGCTGGAAACGATTTGATTACTCCTCATCCAAACCATGGTTTTCCAGGTTTGAAAGATGGTGATAAATGGTGCGTATGTGCAAGTTGGTTTGCAAAGGCAGTTAAGGCTGGTAAAGGTTGTCCTATTTATATGAAAAGAACACATGAAAAAACTTTAGAATTAATACCTATTGATATTTTAAAAAAACATGCAATAGATTTATCTTGATGGAAAATCTTGACTATAATTTATTAAAAACGCATCATAAAAAAATTTTGAACGTAAATAACGAACCTTATGGTCATTGTTCTACAAAAGATTTTTTTCCGGAAAATATAATAAAAAGTGTATCCTCATCTTTTAGATTTCCAGATACAGTTGGTTCTACTTCTGATCCTTTGTTTCAAAAGACAAAACGTTCACTTAATGACTATAATTTATTCCCACAAGAGATTAAAAAAACTATAGATTATCTTAATTCTCGAAGCTTTATAGATATTCTTGAAGAAAAATTTAATATCAAAAATCTTGTTCCTGATCCTTCTTTATTTGGAGGTGGAATGCACGAAAGTAGAAATGGAGGCTATTTAAAGATACATTCTGATTTTGTTTATATAAGAAATAAAAAACTTAAAAGAATGTTGAATTTATTAGTTTATTTAAATGAAGGATGGGATGAAAACTGGGGAGGTGCAATTGAATTATGGGACCAAAATATGACCAATAATTTTTTAAAGATTTATCCAAAAATCAATCATGCATTAATTTTTAGAACAGATATTGAGTCAAATCATGGTTTTCCCGATCCAATTAAATGCCCTCAAGATAAAGGCAGAAAATCATTAGCTTTATATTACTATATAAACGACAATTCTTTATTTAGACGTACAAAATATTTCTATGCAAGATGGAAAAGAAGACCTGGGATTGATGAACCAAAATTTGGAGATAACAGAAATTTTATCGAAAAATTTAAAAACAATTTTTTATTTAGATTTAAATAAACTACATATTTCCATATCTAGGCCCTCCTCCTCCCTCTGGCGTAACCCAAGTAATGTTTTGAGAAGGTTCTTTGATATCACATGTTTTGCAATGAATACAATTTTGTGAATTTATCACAAACTTTGGTAATGTGTTCTCGTACTGAATTTCATAAACTCCTGCTGGACAATATCTTTGAGCGGGCTCATCATATTTTTCTAAATTGTATTTGATGGGTAACT
>CACEOC010000020.1 GCA_902561075.1 uncultured Pelagibacteraceae bacterium | reverse complement strand
TTCCTCTCTTGAATTTTGAGAATAGTAGCAGCAATATTTGCATTTAAAATTTTTTCATCATCATAAAACTCTTTATATGATAAAATATTATATTCGTTAAATACATCTTTAAACTTATTGAGTGGATGATTAGATATATAAAAACCTATAGCTTCAAATTCTTTAGACAATTTATCCTCGAATTCCCATTCTTTTTCCTCATTTAAAATATTATTCTCATTGTCAAAATCATTAAACAAACCTATTTGACTCAATGTTTTATTTTCAAAAATATTTTTAGAGGTAGTAATTAATTTTGGAATAGAATTAAAAATTGAAGATCTATTTTTAACAAGACTATCGAAAGCACCAGCTTTAACCAATCCCTCTAGTTGGAGTTTATTAATATCTTTGGGATTAATTCTATTAATAAAATCACTTATAGATTTAAATTTACCATTAGACTTTCTTTCTTTTACAATATTGGATATAGCTTCATAGCCGACATTTTTAATTGCACCTAATGCATAATAGAAATTATTTTCATCAGACTGAAAATCAGCAAAACATTCATTAATATCTGGTCGTATAATTTTTATTTTTAATCTATTTAATTCCTCATAAAATTCACTCAATTTACTTTGATTTGATATGTCCATTGACATTGATGCTGAAAAAAATTCATTTTTAAAATAGGTTTTTAAATAAGCCGTTTGATATGCAATTATAGCATATGCCGCTGCATGGCTTTTATTAAATCCATATTCTGCGAATGGCTCAATTTTTAAAAAAATTCCAGCTGCAACATCCTTTGGTATATTATTTTTAACAGCTCCTTCAATAAATCTCATTTTTTGTTTTTCTATTTCTACCCTTTTTTTCTTACCAATAGCTTTTCTTAATATGTCAGCTTCTCCTGCGGTAAAACCAGACAACTTTTGTGCAATTTGAATAACTTGCTCTTGATAAATAATAACACCGTAAGTTGGTTTTAGTATTTCCTCAAGCAATGGATGTATATAATCCGGCTCTCTCAAACCGTTTTTGCACTCATTGTAGATTGGTATATTGCTCATAGGACCAGGTCTATAAAGTGCCACCAAAGCAATTATATCCTCTAAATTAGTTGGTTTCATATTAATTAATGCATCTTTCATTCCTGAACTCTCTAACTGAAATAAACCAACTGTATAACCTGATGATAGTGTTTCAAAAACTTTTGGATCGTTATAATTTATGTTTTCGATTTCAAAATTAATTTTTTTTTTATTTATAAGTTTTTGTGTTTTATTAATCACTGTTAAAGTTTTTAGTCCTAAGAAATCGAACTTAATTAATCCCGCATTTTCAGCAGAATACATATCAAATTGTGTTGAGGGTAAAAGCAGGTCTGAGGTATTATCTTTATATAAAGGTACCGTATTAGTTAATTTTTTATCTGCTATTACAACACCAGCAGCATGAGTTGCAACATTTCTATTTAATCCTTCAAGTTTTAGTGAAATTTCTATCAATTTGCTAACTCGTCTATCATCTTTTATTAATTTTTGAAGCCTAGGTTCAGAATTTATACATTCAGTTAATGATTGTGGTCTCGATGGGTCAAAAGGAATCATTTTTGCAATGCTATCAATAAAACCATACGATAATCCGATAACTCTACCTACATCTCTTATAACCATTCTTGCCTTTAGTTTACCAAAAGTTATTATATGAGCTACGCTGTTTTTGTATTTATCGGATAAATATTTAAATACGAGATCCCTTTTTTCCTCGCAAAAATCTATATCAAAATCAGGCATAGAAATTCTGTCAGGATTTAAAAATCTTTCGAAAATAAGATTAAATTTAATTGGGTCAAGATCTGTAATTTCTAAACACCATGCAACTAGTGAGCCAGCACCAGAGCCACGTCCAGGTCCTACGGGTATATCATTTTTTTTTGCCCATTTAATATAATCAGCTACTATTAAAAAATAACTAGAATAATTCATGTCTGTTATTATTTTTAACTCATGATCAAGTCTTTCTTTGTATTTTATAAAAAATTCATGATTTTCGGGATTATTTTCCTTTTTACAAAAAATTTTAATAAATTTTTTTTTTAAACCCTCTACAGAATCATAATTTAATTTTGTATCTGCATTTCCATCTTCGTCTGAACTTAGATTTGGCAATATTGGTTTTGAAAAAGTTGGTCTATAACTACATCTATACGGTAAATTGTAATTATTAGTTAATGCCTCGGGTAGATCAGCAAAAAGTTTAGCCATTTCATCAGAGTTCTTTAAATAATGTTGATCAGAATAACTAATTCTGTTCTTTTCATTTATATATGTTTTTTCTCCAATACATACGAGTGCGTCGTGAGCTTCGTACATATCCTTATCTAAATAAAAGACCTCCTGAGATGCTATTATAGGTATATTAAATTTTGAAGATAATTCTAAATTTTTTAATTCAAAAGATTTTTCATCTACATCATTATGTCTTTGAATTTCTATATAAAAATTATCCTTAAATTTATCTGATAATATTTCGTAGATTTCTTCAATTAAATCGAACTTTCCATTTTTGAAAAGTTTACCAATTAAACCATTAATAGTTCCTGACATTACTATTAATCCATTTTTTTTACTAATTAAGTCAGATAAGAGGCAATTTGGTAAAGATAACTCATTATTTTTTAGATATGATAATGACGATAATTCTACTAAATTTTGGTATCCTACTTTATTTTTTGCAATAACTGTAAGAAGTCCGTAATCGTTTTTAAAATTAAAATTAATTTGTGATCCAATAATCGGTTGGGTTCCAACTTTAGACATGTTCTCAGAGAACTCTAAAGCTCCACTTAAATTAGATGTATCAGAAACACCTAAACATTTAATTTTATTTAATTTAGAGTAATCTTTTAAATTATCTATTTTTAAGGCACCTTCACATATAGAATATTGAGTATGGATTTTAAAATTAGTAAAATTAATGTTATTTGTTACTTCGTTCATTTAAAGTAATTATCTTACCATTATTTAAAGACAATTTACAATCTGCCATTTTAGCAAAATATAAATTGTGAGTTGCAAATATTATAGTTCTATTTTTATTTTTTAGTTTAAATAACAATTTAAAAAAATCTTTAGCTTTTTTTTGGTCTAAATTTCCAGTTGGTTCATCTGCTAGAATTATTTTTGGTGAGTTTATCAAAGCTCTACAAATAGCGATTCTCTGAGCCTCGCCCCCAGATAATTCAGAAGGGTAATGATTCTCTCTTTTTGATAATCCTATTTTGTTAATTAACTTTTTTGCTTCTACATAAGCTTTATTTTCATCATTTGTAATTGCAAGTCTTGCTAAAAAAATATTTTCCAAAGCTGAAAAATCTGACAATAAATTTTTATCTTGATAAATTATTCCAATATTATTAGCTCTTATACTGTCATTAATACTAAATTTATTAAAATTGATTTTATTATTAAGAATTTTAATATTTCCACTAGTTGGTCTATCAATTAAAGATAATAAATTTAAAAGGGTAGATTTTCCTGATCCTGATGGTCCGACTATAGAATAAATTTTTCCTTTTTTAAACTTAAATGTTAAATTTCTAAAAACTTTCACATTATTTTTATTAAATCTTTTTGAAATTTTATTTAATTCTATATAAAAATTATTCATATTTAAGAGATTTTACGGGGTCCAGATTCGATGCTTTAATCGCAGGGTATAGTGACACTAAAATTGTAATACATATTGAGACAAACCCAATTATTAGAATAGAAAATAAATTTATTTCAGATGGCATTTTACTTAAAAAATAAATTTCCTCCGGAAATATTTGAATGTTAAATATTTGGCTCAATAAAATTCTTATTTCTTCAATATAAATAGAAAAAGCTACACCTAAAATTATACCTGTTATTGTTGCAAATAACCCAATTATAAATCCTACTAAAAAAAATATTTTAGCAATTGAATTATTCTGTACACCTATAGATTTTAAAATTGCGATATCTTTTGTTTTATTTTTAACCAGTATGGTTAATCCAGATATAATATTAAATGCAGCAACTATAATAATTAGCGACAATATTATAAACATTACATTTCTCTCTATTTTTAAGGCTGAGAATAATGATTTATTCATATCTGCCCAGGTATAAATAATGTTGTCTTTAAAAATTTCTCTTATATCAAAAAGAGTTTCATTAATTCTGTTTGGTTTATTTAAATAAATTTCCATATTTCTATCATCGATATCCAAATTAAATAGATTTTCTAAGTCTATTATATTCATAAAAACAACATTTTGATCAAATTCAAATAGACCACTATCAAATATTGAATCGATTATGTAGCTTTCTTGTTTGGGTAATGCCCCTACAATAGTTTCAACTCCAAAGGGCGACATTAAAATTATTTTGTCTCCTATACCTACATCTAAAGTAAAACTTAATTCCTTTCCAATTGATATATGTTTAGAATTAAGGTTTTTATTTCCCTCAAAATTTCCATTATTTACTAAATCTAATTTTTGAAAACTTTTTCTTTTATATCCTCTAACCGAAATTCCTTTTGTATAATTTTTATTTATTATTACGCCTTCACTTGTATTACTGGCTACTGAATAGTCAAAATTATCAATTAAGAGAAGATTTTTTACATCAGATTTATCAAAATTTTTTTCATAAGGTTTAACAATTACATGTGCGTTAAATCCAACTATTTTATTGATTAACTCACTTCTAAAACCATTCATTACTGACATGACAATAATTAAAATTGCAACACCCAATGTGATGCCAATAAATGAAAAAATTGTTATTATGTTAACAAATCCCTCATTTTTTTTTGTTTTTAAAAATCTAAAAGTAACTTTTTTTTCTAATGATGAAATCAATTTATTAAATCTTTTCTAATAATATCTATAACTTTATTCAGCTTTAGCGTTTTTGTTTGATTGTCAAATTGTTTAAATTCTATTTCTGTTTCAGTCGATTTTTTTCCTAATATTATTTGGTTTGGAATTCCAATCATATTAAATTTTTTAGTTTTTGATCCTATACTTTCTTCTGTATCGTCTATTATTGTGTCTATATTATAGCTATCTAAAATTTTGTAAATTTTTTCTGCTTTTTCTAAATTACTTTTATCTTTTTTATCGATTAAAGGTATTATTGCGCATTGATAAGGAACCACAGATGTAGGCCATTTCATTATCTCTTTTTCATCATCATAGTTTGCCTCTATAAGTGCACCAACTAATCTTGAAACACCAATGCCATATGACCCCATTTTTGCATAACTTTTTTTTCCATTATAATCTACAGACGCATCCATAGATTTTGAGTATTTATCACCAAAATAAAATATGTGCCCTACTTCAATTCCTTTTGTTTGCAATTTATTTTCATTTTTCACTTTTTTATCAAATTCTTCTTGATTAAATTTTTCGTCTGTTACTGCATAATATTGATCAAAATTTAGTCTTAAATCTGATAGAGACTTTTGTTCTGGTTTGATATCTTGAAAATCTAAACTTAATATTCTTTTATCAGTATAAACTTTACTTTCACCAGTTTCAGCAATTATTACAAATTCATGAGACAAATTTCCTCCAATGGGTCCAGTATCCGCAGCCATAGGAATTGCAGATAATCCCAATCTTTTAAAAGTTCTAAGGTAAGATAAAAAAAACTTATTATAAGAGAAAGTCGCATCTTCATCAGATAAATCAAACGAATATGCATCCTTCATATAAAATTCTCTACATCTCATAACACCAAATCTTGGTCTTAGTTCATCTCTAAATTTCCATTGAATATGATAAACTAATTGGGGAAGTGATTTGTAAGATTTAATAGATGACTTGAAAATATCAGTTATCAATTCTTCATTTGTTGGGCCATATAGCATTTCTCTATTTTGTCTATCTTTAATCCTAAGCATTTCATCTCCGTAATCATTATATCGTCCGCTCTCTTTCCAAATATCAGCAGATTGTATAGTCGGCATAAGTAATTCTTGAGCTCCTATAGAGTCTTGTTCTTCTCGTACTATTTTTTCAATTTTTTTCATTATTTTAAAGCCAAGTGGCAACCAAGAATATATTCCTGCAGAAGATTGCTTAATCATACCCGTTCTTAACATTAACTTGTGTGATTTTATTTTTGCTTCAGAGGGATTATTTTTTAAAATTGGAATAAGTGATTTAGAAAAATACATTATTATTATATTCTTACTAAATTTATATTGGTTACTGGTTTTTTACCAGTCTTTTCCTTAGTTAATTTTCTGCAACCTATTTTTAAAGTTTCAATTAGATTTTCATCTTGTTTTACATTTTTTAATGAAAAAGTTTTTATTATATTTTCAACAGTATCTTTTAAATTATCACGAAACTTATCATTTTCTATTATTGGTAGACCTTTAAAATATATTACAGGAGACTCTAATATTTCACCCTTATTTCCAATTATTATAGTTATATTTAAAAAACCATTTGAAGCAAGATTACGTCTTTCTTTTATAGACTTAGCATCCTCGTCTACTCCAATATTTCCATCTATTAATATTTTTCCATATGGGGCTTTATCATAAACCTCTGGAGATTTGCCTGGATATAATCTAACAATATCTCCATTCTCAACTTTAATTGGATATGGTACAGACATTTCTTTTGCAAATTTAATATGTTCTAACATATGTCTTTGTTCTCCATGAACAGGTATTACAGACGTAGGTTTTATCCATTCGTACATATCTTTTAAATCATCTCTATTCGGATGTCCTGATACATGAACAAAATCAGTCTCTTCAGAAATAACTTCAATTCCATCTCTAACTAATTGATTATGCATTTTTGAAAGTTTTTTTTCATTTCCAGGTATTATTTTTGAGGAAAAAATAACAGTGTCTCCTGCTTCGATATTTACATCGGGATGAATATAAGTAGAGATTCTATTCATTGCTCCCATTGGTTCACCTTGACTTCCGGTACAAAGATAAATTATTTTTTCTCTTGAGATATTCTTAGTTTCTCTTGGATCTATAGGTTCTATTGCATTTTCTAAGTAACCGCACTTTTTTGCAGCTTTGTAGATTCTATGCATTGACCTACCTACCAATGATATTTGTCTTCCTGTTTTCTTTGCACAATAAAAAATCGTATCCATTCTAGCAACATTTGAGGCAAACGATGTAACGATGACTCTTTTATTTAATTTTTCAATTATATTTAAAAGACTATTTCTAACATCTAATTCTGAACCTGCGCGTCCAACACTAAACACATTTGTAGAATCACATATCATGGTGGATATACCTTCTTTCCCAATTTCTTTTAATCTTTCAGAGTTAATATTTGATCCTACAAGTGGATCTGGATCATATTTCCAATCTCCAGTGTGTAAAATTTTTGAGTTCGGTGTTTTAATATACAAACCATTTGGTTCAACAATTGAGTGTGTTAATGAAACAAATTCAATTTTAAATGGTTTTAAATCTAAAACTCCTCCTAATGGAACTATTTTTAAATAGTCAGATATATCAATTTTTTTTTCTTTAAATTTCTCAGATACCAAAACAGCAGTAAAAGGTGTTGCAAAAATTTTACATTTTAATTTTGGCCAAATATGAGATATTGCACCTATGTGATCCTCGTGCGCATGAGTAAGAATTATTCCCAATAAATCATTTTTTTTATCTTCTATAAATCCTATATCAGGATAAATTAAATCTATTCCAGGAAAACTTTCGTCTGCAAAAGTTACACCTGCATCTACGATTAGCCACTTTTGTAAATCATCTTTAACATAAGAGTATAGGCTCATATTCATACCTATTTCACCAGCACCACCCAAAGGACAAAAAATTAGTTCTTCATTCATAAAATTTTATATTATTTTAATTAATCCATTTATCGTAAGTTCTTTATCTATATACGAATTATATTTTAAATTGTTTTTAAATAAATGAGCTAAGCCACCTGTTAGAATAATTTTAAACTTATATTTAAATTCTTTTGTGATTAAACTTATAATATTATTTATTAATCCTGTATAACCCCAGTAAAAACCAGATTTAACAGAATCAACTGTATTCTTACCCAAAACATGTTTAACTTTATTAAATTTAATTTTAGGTATTAATGAGGCTTTATTAATTAGGTTTGACAATGATAACTCTAGTCCTGGAGCAATGACACCTCCAATATAACTATTTTTTAATACAACATCAAAAGTTGTTGCTGTACCAAAATCAACTATTATAAAATTATTTTTATTATTAGCGGCACTTATTGCATTTGCAATTCTATCAGATCCTATTTGTTTTTTATTCACTTTTATTTTAATTAATTTAGAAATTTTTAAATCTTTAATTTCTTTACATTTTATATTTGTATAGAGATTAAAAAATTTTTTTACTATTTTATAACTTTTGGGAACAACACTACAAAAAAGTATTTTTTTTATATTTTTAAATTTAATACCTTTTAATTTAAA
>CACEOC010000019.1 GCA_902561075.1 uncultured Pelagibacteraceae bacterium | reverse complement strand
ATCAATACCCATTTTAAGTGTGCATGAGGGATGATAAGCTGTCTCAGCTTTTGATCTTATATACTCAACAATAGTTTCATCAGAGGTAGCATCCTCACCAGGTCCTATTTCTTTTCCTGCATACTCCTTAAGAGAATTTTGTTTAAGTATATTTCTTGCAACTTTCACGCATTCAATTGTCTGCTTCATATCATCTTCATGCTCTAAATAATTAAATTTAATAGTCGGAGAGTCAAAAATATTTGAACTTTTTAATTTTATATTTCCTCTACTTTTTGGATGATTCGGACTTGCATGTAATTGAAAACCATGTCTATCAGGGTCAACTAAACCATGGTCAATTACAAATGCAGGAAAAAAATGGAATTGAATATTAGGATATTCCTGTTCTGGCGAGGATTTACAAAAACCTCCTGCTTCTAAGAATGAATAAGAGCAAGGTCCTTTTTTAGATAAGAACCATTGAATTCCTATTCTTACCATATTAATTTTATTTACATAAGAGTAAAGTGTTAAAGGTTTTTTACATTCTTGTTGTATATATACCTCAAGGTGATCTTGAAGGTTAGCACCTACGCCTTCTAAATTATGAATAACATCTATTCCATTATCTTTTAAATGATCTCCTGGACCTATTCCAGATAGCATTAGTATTTGTGGAGAGTTAATTGCACCAGCGCTTAAAATAATTTCTTTATTAGAGTAAATTTTTTCAACTTTTTTATTTTTGCTTAAAATTTCTACACCAATTGCTTTCTTTCCGTCAAATAATATTCTTTTGACATATTTTTCAGTTAGAATTTTTAAATTATTTCTGGATTTAGCTGGTTTTAAATAATATTTAGAAACACTTGCTCTTTCACCATTATGTATAGTCACATCGTACATTCCAAAACCCTCTTGATCTTTGCCGTTCATATCTGAATTTATTTTGTATCCAGCTTCCCCAGCAGAATTAATAAATGCTTTGAAAAGTGGATTTGAGTTTTTTGATTGGTTAACTGGTAAAATACCGTCACCACCTCTATATTCATTTCCACCTTCAGACCAAGTTTCAATTTTCTTAAAATAAGGTAAAACTTTTTCATAAGACCACTCATCGAGACCCATTTTAGCCCATCTTGAGTAATCATTAGGATTTCCTCTAACATAAACCATCCCATTATGTGCAGAACAGCCACCAATCATTTTTCCTCGTGGACAAAAAATTTTTCTATTATTCAAGTGTGGTTCAGGCTCAGAATAATATTTATAATTATACTTAGGATCATGCATAGCATAAAGTATCGCTAATGGCATATTAACTTTCCAAATATCGCTATCTTTGCCTGCTTCTATAAGTAAAATATTATTATTTGAATTCTCACTTAATCTGTTGGCTAACACACAACCAGCAGATCCCCCACCGATTATTATATAATCAAAATTCATAATTTATTTTGGTTCATCGCCTTCAATAGCTATTCTATCCATAACTCTTTCATAGCCTAAACCACGACCAGGAAAAAAATCACTTAATCCTTGATGTAGAAGTGATCTATTATCCCAAATAGCTACAGCGTTTTCTGTCCATTTAATTCTACAAGTAAAATCTAGTCTTTCCTGATGTTTAAAAATTTTTTTTAATATTTCATCACTCTCTCTTTCACTCAAATCTAAAATTCTTTTTGTGTACATAGAGTTAACAAATAAGATTTTATTTCCTGTTTCGGGGTGAACTCTTACTATAGGGTGAATATTTGAATATTCCTTTAAATTTCCATTCCCTTGCATCTCTTTATAATTTTCAGTAAACGCTGCAGCGCCTAAAGAACTATGCACCGCCTTTTTGCCATCAATTTTTTTTTTAATATCATTTTCTAAAGTATCGTAAGCTAATTCCATATTAGAAAACATTGTATCTCCGCCAACAGGTGGAATTTTATGAGATCTTAATATGATAACTTTTGTTGGTTTTGGATTGTAGCTTACATCAGTATGCCAACCCTCTCCCCATTGATGCTTTTCATCTGGAGCTTTAATTATTCTTAAAATTTCTGGGTAGTTTTCACGAGCTTTCACGTATACATGTTTTTCAAGTGGTCCAAAATGTTTTGCAAGTTCTATCTGTTCATTCGATGAAATATCCTGGTCCCTAAAAAAAACTACTTTATGTTCTAACATTAAAGAATTAATTTCTTTCCAATTTTCTTTAGAGGTGTCTTTTAAGTTAATACCTTTAATCTCAGCACCAAGTGCTCCCGAAAGTAAATTTATTTGCATTATTTAAGAATATATTTTGTATTTAAATTTGTCACGAAAAATTTTTAATTTATTTTTTTAATTTTGATAAAAATTTTAAATTATCAATTTTAAAATTATCTTTGTGTTTTGATATGTATTCATCCATTATTTTAATTTTCTCATTTTCAAATTCTGATACTTTTCTTTCACCTAAATCTACATATAAAGATAATGCTTCAATGGTTGAAGCAATATATTTTTTTTCGCTGTGAACCATTTCAAGTTTATAAAGAATTCTTTTTTTATCATGGTCGCAAAAAATTAAGTTAACATCTACCTCATCACCTTCTTGAACTTCCTGATTGTATGTTATGTGCGATTCGACAACCATAGTGCTTTTTTTTGTTGTTTTTGCTGACTCTTCACCCATTTTAAATAATGTCATTAACTCCTCTGAACCATATTGATCAAATATTAATACGTAATAAGCAACGTTCATATGACCATTATAATCAGTCCACTCTTTCTTAATTTTTTGTTTTGTTAAAAAGATACTCATTTGCTTATTTTCTCAGCTACTAATATTCTTCTTTGCATTTCTCTAAGAACAGGTTTTTCAATTAACTTACCGTCAATAACAACAAGACCTGTATCAGATGCATTAAATTGATCTATTATTTTTTTTGCTTTAGTTATTTCCTCTTCAGACGGAGTAAAAACTTTATTTAAAATATTTATTTGTTTAGGATGAATAGATCCTTTTCCAGTGAAACCTAAGTTTCTAACAAGCTCTGCTTCTTTTTTCATACCATTCATATCTTCTAAATCTAAGTAAGGTACATCAATAACATCAACACCAACGCTAGCACCTGCGTGTACTAATTTAGATCTTGCATAAACAAGATTTTCATAACTATTTGGCACTCTTAATTCTGCAGCCATGTCAACTCCTCCAAAATACAATGCAACTATTCTTTTACTAGAATGTGCAATATCATAAATATTTTCAAGAGCTTCGTTAGTTTCCATTATAACATGAAGGTCAGTATCTAAATTACAATCAGATAACAAATCATCTATAAAAGTTATCTCGTCAGGAGTTTTAACTTTAGGGAGCATCAAAGCTTTAACTTTTAGTTTACTTGAAATAAAAGCTTCTAAATCTAAAAGACCTGGCTTGGTTCTTTGGCAATTTACTCTTACAACTAACTCAACATCATTTTTCACCTCTAATGTTTTTAATGCATTAA
Organism: uncultured Pelagibacteraceae bacterium; assembly: GCA_902561075.1. Taxonomy (GTDB): domain Bacteria; phylum Pseudomonadota; class Alphaproteobacteria; order Pelagibacterales; family Pelagibacteraceae; genus Pelagibacter. Next base: position 6,047 of record CACEOC010000019.1, on the reverse strand, counting down.
TTGTATGCTTCCGTGCCTCATCCTTATCTTTAATTGCAATCCCATCTTCTAATTCAATGCATACCATGTCTGCACCCGAAGCCAGAGCTTTAGGGAACATTTCCGGATTTAGACCTGGTGTAAAAATAAAGCTACGTCTTACTTTTATTTTATTTAATTCCATTAAATTATTATATCCTATAATCTTAGATGATATGATATTATATTTTCTAACTAATAAAAATGAACAATAAGGTATTTATTTCTTGTGCAGTAACCGGGTCAGGCGATACGGCCAGCAAACATCCAGATTTACCAAAAACTCCAGAACAAATTGCAAAAGCTTCTATAGAAGCAGCAAAAGCCGGGGCTGCAATTGCTCATATTCATGTACGAGAAGAGGATGGAACTCCTAGCAGGAGATTAGAACTTTATAAAGAAGTCGTCGATAGGGTTAGATCATCTGATACAGATGTTGTTCTTAATTTAACAACAGGAATGGGCGGCGACCTTGATATCGGAGAAAAAAATCCTTTAGAGTTTGGACCATTGACTGACATGATTAATGTGATGGAGAGAATTGCAAACGCAGAACAATTTCTTCCGGAAATATGTACATTAGATTGTGGAACACTAAACTTTGGAGACGGATCCGTAATAACTGTAAATACACCAAGAGACTTAAGAAAAGCAGCAAAAAAATTACAGGAAATAAAAGTAAAACCAGAAATAGAGGCTTTCGACCTTGGCAATATGTGGTTTGGTGCTCAACTCTATCAGGAAGGTTTATTGAGCGATCCTCCAATGTTTCAAATGTGCTTAGGAATACCATGGGGAGCACCAGCAACTCCTTTGGCGATGCAAGCAATGAAAGATATTATGCCAAAAGAAGCTGTGTGGTCTGGTTTTGCAATTTCAAGAAATGAAATGCCTTATGTTGCTCAAACTGTTGTCATGGGTGGTAATCCAAGAGTAGGATTAGAAGATAATCTCTATATATCTAAAGGTAAGCTAGCTACAAATCCTCAATTAGTTGAGAAGGCTAGACGAATAGTTGAAGATTTAGGTGCATCAATTATGACACCTCAAGAAACAAGAGAGAAATTAAAACTTGTAAAACACAAGTAATGTCTATTTATAAAAATGTTGCTGTGATAGGAACAGGAGTTATAGGCACAGGTTGGGTAATTAGATGTTTGGCTCATGGTAAAAAAGTAGATGCATACGACATAAATCTCAAACATAAAAATAATTTAATTAAAGAAATTAAAAGAACATGGCCATTTGTTAAAAAAATGTTCTCAAAAAAAAAAATAAATTTTAATAATTTATCTTTTCATATAAATTTAAATGAAGCTTTAAAAAACGCAGAGTTTATTTTTGAGTGTGCTCCAGAAAATTACAATGTAAAAACTAAGTTGATGAAAAAAATTGGTTTATACTCAAAACGTAACAGTATTATATCCTCAAGTTCCTCTGGTTTGCTACCATCAAAAATATATTCAAAATGTAAATACCCAGAGAGAGGATTGATAGGTCATCCTTTTAATCCTGTATATTTATTGCCAGGAGTTGAAATTGTACCAGGAAAAAAAACAAAAAAATTGTTTCTTAATAAAGCTAAAAAATTTTATGAAACTATTTCAATGAAACCAATTATGGTTAAGAAAGAATTACCAGGTTATTTAGCTGATAGACTTCAAGAGGCTTTGTGGAGAGAAGGACTTCATATAATTAATGAAAATTTTGCAACGACCAAAGAATTGGACAGAGCTATAGAAGATGGTCCAGGTTTAAGATACTCACTAATGGGAACATTTTTAACCTTTCATCTTGCAGGCGGAAATCAAGGAATGAAACATATGTTAAGACAGTTTGGGCCAGCGCTGAAATTACCTTGGACTAAACTAAAAGCTCCAAAACTCACTAAAAAACTGTCTGATAGAATAATTAAAGGCACTCAAAGTCAGGCAAGAGGCAAGTCCGTGGCGAATTTAGCTGATATAAGAGATGACTATTTAGTCAATCTACAAATTTTAAGAAACAGATATTTAAAGAAAATTAGAAATTAATGGAAAAAAAGTTTGTTAATAAAAAAGGTGGATGTATATGCGGAGCTATTCGATTTAACGTTACTTTAGATGAGCTTCCAAGAGTTTTTAGTTGTCATTGTATAGACTGTAGAAAAAAAATAGGTGGTATAATGTCAATCATAGAACTTCGTAGAGATGCAATAGATATAAACAAATCATTATTATCTACATTCGAACATACAGGAGGTAGTGGAAATAAAATTACCAAGTATTTTTGCGGCAAGTGTGCAGCACCAGTATTAACTTTTGTTCATAGATGGAAAAAATTTTATCTTTACGCAGGGTTACTTGATGATATTAGTATCTTGAAAAAAGCAAAAAATATTTATTTTGAAGACTCACATTTTCCTTTTATGGAAATATCCGAAAAAGATTTAAAACTCTAAATCATGTGGCAACATGTAACAAAAATCCTTATTGATTGATCTAAAATTAAGAATATATAGACATCATGAATTTGACATTAAAAATAGTTTTATATGTATTAATTAGCTCTCTTTTTACAATGAAAGCTTTTTCTGAGACTTTGGAAATAGAAATGCTAAATAAATCAGGTAATGAGATGATGGTTTATTCGCAAAAAGTTGCTAATATTAACGTTGGGGATACAATAATTTGGAAGTCAACAACTAAGGGTCATAACGTAGAATTTATAAAAAATGGAACACCAGATGGTGTTGAGAAGTTCAAATCAAAGATGAATGTTGACGTTGAATACACTTTTACTGTTCCAGGAATTTATGCATATCAGTGTACACCACATAAAGCTATGGGCATGATCGGTTTTGTAGTTGTCGGTGGGGATAAATCAAACCTTGATAAAATAAAATCTTTAAGATTTGTTGGGAAATCTAAAAAAATTGCTCCTGAATTAATTGGACAACTTTAATTTAGTCAAGTCTAAGTTCATTACCATTAACACCAATTACCTGTCCTGAAATTCTTTCGGAGTCGTTTGATATTAAAAATGCACACATTTTAGCAACGTCGTCACCATATATCCAACTTTTCATTGACGACATATTTAGAAAATCATTCTCAACTTTTTTTTCAGAAACTTTTAGAAACTTAGCTTTATTTTTAATTACTTTTACCATTCTGTTTCCTTTGATGGTGCCTGGACAAATAGCATTTACTCTTATTTTGTATTTTCCCAGCTCCATAGCCAAAGTTTTTGTAATTCCTATTACTGCCCATTTACTTGCTGCATATGGAGATCTTAGAGGAAAACCTAGTACCCCAGCTCCTGATGATATATTTATTATTGAACCACTTTTATTTTTTTTTAACAAAGGTATTGCAAGTTTAGTAAAATAAAAATGACTTATAACATTTGTTTTTAAAGTTTGCTCCCAGTCTTTAGATGTGAGCTTTTCTAAAGTTCCAGTTGGCCCAGCTATACCAACATTATTAATTAGACAATCGATTTTTTTAAATTTTATTGAAATTGATTTAAAAAAATTACTGACATCATTCTCATTAGCAGCATCAAAATTATACAAAAATAAATTTTTTTTATAACTTGGGATTTTTTTTAATTTATTTATAAATTTTTTATCTATATCTGTAACTAGTACAGTCGCACCTCTCTCTAGACAAGTTTTGGTTATTGCTAGGCCTATTCCAGATGCACCAGCCGAAATAACTATTTTTTTGTTCTTTAATGATTTATTTCGCATACCTAAGACTTGGTGAGTGTCTTCTGCAGTTCTTTCTTTGTTATATAACCTTTGATATTTCCACTTTTATCTACTACCTCACAGCTAGTATTTGTACCAACAACCTGTGGTAAAAACTCTTCTATAAATTGGTCTTCTTTTACTTTTATAATATTATTTTTATCAACTCCATTCACATTTTCTTCAGATATCATAATAGTTTTTGCTTTTATAACTTTAGTCCTGTTAACATCTTTTACAAATGCTTTAACGTAATCATCAGCAGGGTTCATTATAATATCAAAAGGAGTGCCTACCTGAACTAATTTTCCATGGTTTAAAATTCCAATGTGATCTCCAAGCCTTAAAGACTCATCTAAATCGTGTGTAATAAACACTATAGTTTTTTTTAATTCTGACTGAAGATCTATTAATTGTTTTTGCATATCGCTTCTAATCAATGGGTCTAATGCTGAAAATGCTTCATCCATTAACATTATATCAGTATCATTTGCTAATGCTCTAGCCAAACCAACTCTTTGTTGCATTCCACCAGATAATTGTGCTGGATATTGATTTTCAAATCCACTTAAACCTACAGATTCAATTTTTTTCATGGCTGTTTTTTTTCTTTCTTCCACAGCTACACCTTGCATTTCAAGACCATAACCAACATTGTCAATTACTGTTCTGTGTGGAAATAACCCAAATCTTTGAAAGACCATACTCATTTTGTGTCTTCTAAATTCTATCAACTGTTGTTTGTTCAAACTCATCACATTAGTACCTTCAACTATTATTTCTCCATCTGTTGGATCGATAAGTCTATTAAGGTGTCTAATTAAAGTTGATTTTCCTGATCCAGATAAGCCCATGCACACAAATATTTCTCCCTCCTCTATTTTCAATGTAACATTATCCAGTCCAACTGTGTGTCCTGTTTTGTCAAGAATTTCCTCTTTTGATGCTCCTTCTTTAACCATTGGGAGAATTGACTTAGGATTGCTGCCAAATATTTTATATACGTTATTTATTTCTATTTTGGACATCTTAAAGACTTTGTAACAGTTGATTTTGTATCTTGCAAATTTTTGTATTTTAAATAATTATTGATTTATGGCTGAAATTAAGAAGCTAGAAAAAAATAGTACCTATTTAAAAGTTCTTTGGTCAGACGGAGAAGAGAGTAAGTTTAATTACTTGTGGCTTAGAGATAATTGCCCGACAGCACACGACAAAGATTCAAATCACAGAATGTTTAATATACTAAATGTAAGTAAAGAAATTAATCCAAAAAATTACAACGTAAATAAAGACGGTAAATTAGAAATTGAATGGATCGAGGGCAATCATACGAGTTATTTTGACTTAAATTGGTTAAGAGATAATTGTTACACAATTAAAAATAAAAAAAAATATATTTCACCTTATAAATTATGGGATAGTTCACTTAAAGATGACTTTAATTCTATATGTGTTGAGCACGATGAAATAATGGAAAGTACAGATGGATTGATTAAGTGGCTTGAATTACTTCATCACACAGGTATCGCAATTGTTAAAAATGCACCTATTAAAGAAAAATCTGGATTTACAGTTTTAAATAGAATTAGTCACACAAGGGAAACTTTTTTTAAAACACCATTCGAAGTTATAAATATTCCAAAACCTAATAATTCTGCTTATACAGCTCACGCTTTAAGAAACCATATGGACTTACCTTGGTTTGAAAATCCACCAGGGTACCAATTTTTACATTGCTTAATAAATTCTGCAGAAGGAGGAGAATCTTCAGCAGTAGATGGTTTCGCAGTTGCAGAGTATTTAAAACACAACAATAATGAAATCTTTAATACCTTAACTGAAGTTTATCTAAAATTTAGAGATAAAGATTACACTCAAGAAAATCATAGAGGTTTTCATGCGCCAGCAATAGGATTAACAAAGGATAATGATTATCATGATATCAGATTTAGTGTTGCCACGATGGATGCCTTAGACTGTCATCCAGATATAATGGATAAAGTTTATAAAGCTCATCACGAATTTGGGAATTTATTACATAGTGATAAGTTTCAAATTAATTTTAGAATGGAGCCAGGTGATATATTTTCCTTTAATAATCGAAGAGTTTTACATGGTCGAACTGCATTTGACCCAAATTCAGGTCACAGACATTTACAAGGATATTATATGGATAGAGATGAAATTATTGGAAGATTAAATTACTTGAAAAAATCAAAATCATAAATTTTCAAATATAAGATTATAATTCTTGTTATATTTCAAAAATTCTTTTTTTTCTTTAATGGTATAA
>CACEOC010000018.1 GCA_902561075.1 uncultured Pelagibacteraceae bacterium | reverse complement strand
TTTTATATAGAAAAATTAATAAATATGAATATAAAAAATAGATTTATAAATGAATATTTTATTCTTAGGCGATATATTTGGCAACTCAGGTTGTAATGCTATTAAAAAAAATCTATCTAAAATAATAAAAGTTAATAATATAGACTTTGTTATAGCTAATGGTGAAAACTCATTTAGTACGGGAGTTGGTATAAGCGAAAATATTGCAAATGAACTATTTTCTTGTGGCGTTGATGTAATAACATCAGGCAATCATATTTGGGACCAAAAAGAAACTTTAGAACATATTAAAAGTGAAAAAAGATTATTAAGACCAAAAAATATGTCAGAAGGTTTGCCAGGTGAGGGTTTTGGAATTTTTAAATCTAAAAATGGTTATACAGTTGGTGTATTAAATTTAATGGGCAATGTTTATATGAAAAAATGTGAAAATGTTTTTCAGTCATCCAAAACTTTTCTTGAAAATTACAAGTTAAAAAAAAATTATGATTTTTTAATTGTGGATTTTCACGGTGAGATAACAAGCGAAAAAATGGCAATTGGCCATTTCTTTGATGGAATGGCTACTTTAGTAATAGGAACTCACACACATGTACCAACTAATGATTGTAGAATTTTAGAAAAGGGTACCGCATATCAAACCGATGCTGGTATGTGCGGTGTATATAATTCCGTTATAGGAATGAATAAAGAATATTCTTTAAATAAATTTTTAAAGAAGAATAAAGGTAATAGAGAACCATCCGAGGGTGAAGCCTCAATTTGTGGAGCTATAGTCAACGCGGATATTAAAACCGGTCTTGCAAAAAATGTTAGAAGTTTTATTTCAGGCGGTGATCTGCGAAATAAAAATTAATTATGGCTGGACACTCTCATTGGGCTGGTATTAAACACAAAAAAAGTAAAGTTGATAAAATAAGATCAAAAATATTTTCAAAATTATCAAGAGAAATAACAGTTGCAGCTAAATTGGGCGATAAAAATCCTGATATTAATTCAAGATTACGTTCGGCAATTCAATCCGCGAGATCAGCAAATATGCCAAAAGATAATATCATAAGAGCTATTCAGAAATCAGAACAAATAGAATCTACAAATTACGAACAAATTAGATATGAAGGTTTTGGTCCACACCGTGTTGCGTGTATAGTTGAAACTTTAACTGATAATAAGAATAGAACCGCATCAAATATTAGAACTATATTTCATAAAAATGGTGGATCGTTAGGAACCCAAGGGTCAGTATCTCATAGTTTTTCTCAAATTGGTGTAATAAAAATACATAAGAGTGAAATTTCCGAAAATGCAGTATATGAGTATGTAATTGAAATTGGTGTTGACGAATTTTTAGTGAAAAATGAATATTATGAAATTCATTGTAAAAAAAATGATATATATGAAATAAAAAAAAAATTGGAACTAAAAATAAAAAATTTTATATCTACAGAAATAGAATGGATACCCTCTAATTTAATTTCACTAGAAAAAGGAGTTGAAAAAGAAGTTTTAGAATTTCTAAATTTTTTAGAAGATGATGATGATGTACAGAAAGTTTATGCAAATATTAATATTAAGGAATAGTAAATGTTAATAATAGGAATCGATCCAGGGATTTCTGGTGCAATTTGTTTTTTTAAAAATGGAAAAATTATTGAGATAATTGATATGCCTAATATGACTGATGGCAAAAAAAATAAAAAACAAGTAAATGGTGCTCAAATATACAACGAAATTTCTGAGAGAATTAAAAATATTCCAAAAAACGAAATTAATGTAGTTTTGGAACAAGTATCCGCAATGCCTGGACAAGGAGTAACAAGTATGTTTAATTTTGGTCAATCTTTTGGTGTTATTAAGGGAATTTGTGCCGCAATGCGGTTGCCACTTCATTTTGTTAGACCCGCAAAATGGAAAAAATATTTTAATTTATTAAATTCAGAGAAACAAGCAAGTAGGACTAAGGCAATTGAGATTTTTCCTGAAATATCAAATAAACTATCAAAAAAAAAAGATATTAACAAAGCAGATGCAATTTTAATTGCTAGTTTTTTTAATAATACTTATAAATTAGAGGATTGAAGCTAACATTTAAGACAAATTGATGACACAATTTAGTGAAAAAGATCTCAAATGGAAGCTGAAATTACAACGCAAGCAGTTGGCTTAACAAGCACAGATTTTTCAATTTTAAAACTCTTTTTAAGAGCTGATATTATTGTTAAAAGTGTAATTCTTATACTAATAGCAGCATCAATTTTTTCATGGGCAATAATAATAGAAAAACATAAACTTTTTAAAAAAATAAATAAGTCCTCAGAAGAATTTGAAGATAAATTTTGGAAGTCAAAGTCTGCAGAAACTTTTTTTAATGGTATGCCAGCAAATTTAGATGATCCGATGGCTAAAGTTTTTAGAGGCACAATGCAGTCCGTTTTGAAAGTTAGATCAAGAAGCAATTTATCAGATAGACTTAATAGTACTCTTCAATCAAATATAGAGAAACAAATGAATATTATAGAAAAAAATTTTACCTTTTTAGCTTCTGTTGGTTCAACGTCTCCATTTATAGGCTTGTTTGGAACAGTATGGGGTATTATGAATTCATTTCAGTCAATAGCCATTTCTAGAAATACAAGTCTTGCAATTGTAGCTCCTGGTATTGCAGAGGCTCTTTTTGCTACTGCACTTGGTTTATTAGCTGCAATACCAGCAGTTGTTGCCTATAATAAGTTTAGCAACGATTCTAGAAAATATTTTCAAAAACTTGAAAACTTTTCTAGAAGGTTTTCTTCAATCATTTAATTAAATGGCCTTCAAATTAAAACGATCATACAATGAACCTATAAGTGAAATAAATGTAACTCCATTTGTAGATGTTATGTTGGTTCTTTTAATTATTTTCATGGTTACTGCTCCACTTTTAACTGTTGGTGTTCAAGTAGACCTACCAGAAAGCTCAGCAGACTCTCTTCCTGAAGAACAAGAGCCTTTAACTTTAACAATTAATTCTAAAGGTGAAATTTTCATACAAGAGTCTAAAGTGGAATATGATAATATTATTCCTAAAATTCTTGCTGTATCAAAGAATAGAACTGATACAAGAATATATGTAAGAGGAGACAAAACAATTAATTATGGTAGAGTTTTAGAAATAATGGGAATGTTGTCTGGTTCAGGTTTTACAAAAGTTGCTTTAATATCAGAGCCATATAAAGAGAGATAATTACATGTACAAAAGCGTGTTAATTTCAACAGGTTTACATGTGTTCATAATTATTTTTACTTTAATAAGTTTGCCATTTATTGCAAAAAAACCCTTGGATTTACCTCCAATAATATCTGTTGAACTTATACAGATCAAAGATAAGACCAATATTCCATTTGCACCAAAAGCAAAAAAAATAATCGAAAAAATAAAGGAAGATGAAAAATTAGTTTCCGAACAAGCACCGCCAAAAAAGGTTAAAAAAATTAAGCCTGATGCCATTCCTTTGCCAGATCAAAAAGTCGAAAAAATAAAAAAAATTGAGGAAAAACAAAATCCTGATATAGATGATAACAAAGTCAAACAAGCATCAGAATTTGAAAAAAAAGAGATCTTTAATCCAAACGATATAGCAGCTTTAATTGACAAATCTAAAGAGGATTTGGCCGAAACAAATATTAAAAATAAAAAAATTACTCAATCACAAGATAAATCAATGGATATTTCTGCATTAACTTTAAGCGAAGAAGATGCTTTAAAAGCTCAAATTTTTGGTTGTTGGAGTATCCCGTTAGGATTGCCTTATAATGAAAATTTGTTAGTTAGAATTAAATTGAAATTAAAACCAGATGGAACAATAATAGACTCAGAAATAATTGATCATGCTCGTATGAATATGCCAGGACAAAATTTTTATAGAGTTTTAGCTGAGAGTGCTCTTAGAGCTGTGCAATTATGTCAGCCTTTGAGGGTACCGTCCACTGGATATGAGAGATGGAAAGATTTACAATTAAATTTTGATGCAAGGGAGATGCTTGAAGGATGATAAGGAAAATATTTATTAAATTATTTTTTGTTCTTTTGTTAATTACAGAGTCTAGTGCAATAATAGAAGTTGATATCACAAGAGGAAATTTAAATCCTTTGCCAGTGGCAGTGTCGCCTTTATTTTCTGACGAGAATACTGATCAAAATCTGAAGAGTAATTACGAAATTATTAAATTAGGGGAAAAAATATCAAAAGTTGTTGAGAATAATCTCAAATCAACTGGTCTTTTTAATCCAATTGCAAAGAAAGCTTTTCTTCAAAAGCCAGACGTTGCACATTTAAAACCTAGGTTTGAAGATTGGGCGTTAATAAAGTCTCAAGCTTTGATAACTGGACAAATAAAACTAGAAAATGAAAAATTGAGAGTAGAATTTAGGTTGTGGGATGTTCTTGCCGGAAAAGAAATATTGGCTTTAGCATTTACCACAGTACCAAAGAATTGGAGAAGAGTAGGACATATTATTTCAGATAAAATTTATGAGAGATTAACGGGAGAAAAAGGATATTTTGATACAAGAATAATTTATGTAGCTGAGCAAGGTCCAAAAACAAAAAGAATCAAAAAATTAGCGATAATGGACCAAGATGGTTTTAATACTAAATATCTAACATTAGGAAATGAACTTGTACTTACGCCAAGATTTAATCCAACTAACCAAATGGTTACTTATCTATCTTATTTTAAAAATTTGCCTAGAGTGTATTTATTAGATATTGAGACTGGAATTCAAGAAGTAGTAGGTGATTTCCCTGGTATGACTTTTGCTCCAAGATTTTCACCTGATGGTAAGAAAATTATTATGAGTTTTGCTAAAGATGGAAACTCAGAAATATTTACAATGGAATTAGAAACTAGATTAGTTGAAAGAATAACTAATCATCCTTCAATTGATACATCTCCATCTTATTCTCCAGATGGAAAATATATTACGTTTAATTCTGATAGAAGTGGTTTTCAGCAGATTTATACTATGAAAAGTGATGGCACAAATGTTAAAAGAATATCATTTGGAAAAGGACTATACGGTACTCCAGTTTGGTCACCTAGAGGAGATTTAATAGCATTTACAAAACTTCATAAAGGAAAATTTTATATCGGAGTTATGAGGACAGATGGAAAAGGTGAAAGATTGTTAACAGAAAATTATTATCAAGAGGCACCTTCATGGTCTCCAAATGGAAGAGTGCTGATTTTTTATAGAGAAACAAAATCAGATGATAAAGGCGAGGGTTTTTCAGCTAAGTTATGGTCAATCGACTTAACTGGATATAATGAAAGACAGATATCTACAGAAACAGATGGATCTGACCCCTCTTGGTCTTCATTATTAACAAATTAATCCAAATTTGGTCATAAATTGTAATCATTTAAATTGATTTTTATGCTTGAAAGATCTATTGAGTTGTGAAAAAGTTAAATTATAAAGAATTACTAATTAAGGAGCAGTATGATTTCAAACAAGATTTTTAAGAATATTATCTTAGCATTTGCTGTAAGCTTTTTATTATCGGCTTGTGCAACACAGAAAAAAATGGACTCTCAAATGCAAGGTGATGTCTATACAGGAACAGATACAGTGGAGTATCTAGCAAGTGGTGTGCCTGACAGAGTTTTCTTTGCAACTAATGAGTCAGTTTTAACTACTGCATCTAGAGATACACTTAGAAAACAAGCTGCCTGGTTAAGAAAAAACCCAGACATCAATGTTGTTCTCGAAGGCCACGCAGATGAAAGAGGAACAAGAGAGTATAACTTGGCATTAGGTGAGAGAAGAGCTAACTCTGCAAAAGATTATTTAATGACTTATGGAATTTCATCAAACAGAGTTTCAGTAATAAGTTATGGTAAAGAGAGACCAGTGGACTCTGGCTCAAATCCTTTAGCTTGGTCTAAAAATAGAAGATCTGTAACTGTTAAAGCAAACTAACTTTAATATTAAAATTTAAAGACCCTAGAACTAATCTAGGGTCTTTTTTTTGCCATTTTTATTATTACAAATAAAATCATGAAACTTTTAAAAAAAATATTTTTTTTTTCAATATTTTATTTTTTTTCAATTAATATTTCCTTATCAGATACCCACAATTTACAAGAAATATTAGAATTGATACAGAGTGACATCAAAACTTTAGAAAAAGCTGTTTACTCCGAAAATTTTAGATCTAAAAATGAAAATGAAAATTTTTCTAATCAATCCGAAACTGAAGATGCTTTAACTAGACATTTATTAAAACTTTCTGAAATCGAAGGTCAATTCCAAAATTTGACAAATAATTTTGAAGAAATAAATTTTAAATTAGATAAATTGTCTACTAGACTTTCTAAGATCCAAGCGGATAATCAACTTCGTTTTCAACAAATTGAAAAAAATATAAACAAAAATATTAGTTTAGAAGTTGAAAAATCCACTCAAAATTCGAATGTAGACAATGACATACAAATTTTGCCAGGCTCTACTGAACCCCAAGATCTAGGCTCGGTTTCTTATAAGGATATGGCAAGTAAAACTGAGATACAAGAGACACAGTCGATTGATACTACTAGTTCTGTTGTTACAGAAAATTTCATTACCGAAGAAAAAATTTTGCCTGATGTATCACCTGAAAAACAATATGAGTTTGCAACTAGCTTTCTTAAAATTGGAGATTATAATACGGCTGAAAGAGCTTTTAGAGAATTTGTTAAGACAAACTCTCAACACTCTTTAGCTGGAAATGCTCAATATTGGTATGCTGAAACTTTTAGAATTAGACAGCTCTATACTGATGCAGCTTCAGCTTATTTAGAGGGATATCAAAATTATCCAAAAAGTGAAAAGGCGCCAATAAATTTATTAAAACTTGGAGTATCATTAGTACAAATTGGGGAGAAAGATCAGGGATGTTTAATGATTACAGGTGTTAAGAAGCAGTATCCTGAGGCGAAAGAATCGGTAATTCAAAAAGCTAAATATGAAGAAAAAAAGTTTGAGTGTAAAAAAAATAATTCATAAAAAAATATTAAGTCATCTCAATAATAAAAGAATATTAAATAACTATACTCAATTTAAAAAAAATATTAACAAATATAATAATTATAATAAATTATCTGGCGCAATATCTGGTGGCCCAGATAGTATGGCTCTAGCTTTCTTTTTAAAGTGTTATGAAATTGAAAAAGGAAAAAAAGTATATTTTTATCACATTGATCATGGATTGAGAACCTCATCTAAAATTGAGGCAAATAAAATCAAACAAAAATTGAAATTTTTTGAAATAAACCTAAAGGTTATTCGATGGATTAGCAACAAAACGAAAAATGGTAATCTGCAATCAATTGCTAGATCAAATAGATATAGACTTTTATTTAATCAAATGAAATTAGATAAATCTGAATTAATTCTAACTGGTCACACAAGAAACGATCTAATAGAGAATTTTTTCTTAAGAGTCTTCAGGGGCTCAGGATTAAAAGGATTTGTCTCTTTTAATGAATTAAATAATTTTGTTAATGGAAAAATTATATTTAGACCATTTTTAGATACAAAAAAATCAGAGTTACAATACATATCTAAGCAAGTTTTTGGAAGCTATATTGAAGATCCATCAAATAAAAACCCTATTTTTAAGAGAACAAAAGTAAGAAACATGATTGAAGAATTTTCAGATCAAGGTCTTGATCTTGATAAAATTACTCTAACAATAAATAATCTTTCAGAGGCCAACAGGGCTATTAAGTATTATATTAACCAAAATATTAAGCACAATGTCAAAAAAACTCATAAGAAAAATTTTCTGATTTTAAATTCACATTTTTTTGAAAATCCATTAGAGATATCTTTGAGATCTCTATTAGAAATTTTATCAAGTTTAGGAGGAAAATATTATCCTCCACGAGGAAAAAAGGTTGTTAAAATTATAAAAGAAATACTGAATCAAACATTTAAAAAAAGCACTTTACATGGTTGTATTATTGAAAAATTTGGCAATTTGACCTTAATTTATAAAGAAAATGAGAAAAAAATTTAAAAATAAGTATAATTTGCCTCTTGTTTAATTTTTAATAATTCTTAAATTTATTATCTATGAACTTTAGAAATTTAGCAATGTGGGCAGTTATAATAGTTTTAACTATTGGGTTATATAACATGTTCAAAAACCCACAAAATCAAATCCAAAAAAACAATAACATAATTTTTTCTGAATTTTTGGAACAAGTAGACAATGGAAGAGTAGTTGAAGTAGAGATTCAAGGCAACAACATAAAAGGGATTATGGCTAATGGTGAAAATTTTACAACTTACTCTCCTAATGATCCAAATTTAATTCAAACTTTAACTGATAAAGGGGTAAGTATTTCTGCTTCTCCAATTGACGAAAAAATGCCCTCTCTATTTGGAGTGTTACTCTCTTGGTTTCCTATGCTTTTACTAATCGCTGTATGGATATTTTTTATGAGACAAATGCAGGGTGGACGTGGTGGTGCTATGGGTTTTGGAAAATCAAAAGCAAAGTTAATGAACGAAATTAAGGGCAAAGTTACTTTTAATGATGTTGCCGGAGTTGAAGAAGCAAAAGAAGAAGTTGAGGAAGTCGTAGAGTTTTTAAAAGATCCGAGAAAATTTAGTCGTCTTGGTGGAAAAATTCCAAGAGGCTGTCTTTTAGTTGGACCTCCGGGCACAGGAAAAACATTGTTAGCTAGAGCTATTGCAGGCGAAGCAGGTGTTCCTTTCTTTACAATTTCAGGTTCGGATTTTGTTGAAATGTTTGTAGGTGTAGGAGCATCACGAGTAAGAGACATGTTTGAACAAGGTAAAAAAAATTCACCATGTATCATATTTATTGACGAGATAGATGCTGTAGGAAGAAGTAGAGGCGCAGGTTTAGGCGGAGGTAATGACGAAAGAGAGCAGACTTTAAACCAACTTCTTGTAGAGATGGATGGTTTTGATACTAATGAAGGTGTAATCATTATCGCTGCAACTAACAGACCTGACGTGTTAGACCCAGCATTATTAAGACCAGGAAGATTTGATAGACAAGTGGTTGTATCGTTGCCAGACATTATTGGTCGTGAAAAAATTTTAAAGGTTCATAGTAAAAAAATTTCTATGGCTCCAGATGTAAACTTAAGAACTATAGCTAGAGGTACTCCAGGATTTTCAGGGGCAGATTTAGCAAATTTAGTAAATGAGGCTGCTCTTTTAGCTGCTAGAAAAAACAAAAGAATAGTTACATACTTAGAATTTGAAGAGGCAAAAGATAAAGTGATGATGGGAGCTGAGAGAAGGTCAATGGTAATGACGGAAGACGAGAAAAAATTAACAGCTTATCACGAAGCAGGTCATGCAATAGTCACAATAAATGAAAAAGCAGCTTATCCTATTCATAAAGCAACTATAATTCCAAGAGGAAGAGCATTAGGTATGGTGATGCAACTTCCAGAGAAAGATGAGGTTTCCCAAACAAGAGAACAACTTCATGCTCAAATGGCTATAGCAATGGGTGGAAGAGTAGCGGAAGAGTTAATTTTTGGAGATGATAAAGTAACAACCGGTGCTGTAAGTGATATCGAGCAAGCTACAAAACGAGCAAGAGCGATGGTTATGAGGGCAGGTTTAAGCAAAGAATTAGGCCCAATAGCATACGGAGAAAATGAGGAAGAGGTTTTCTTAGGAAGGTCTGTTGCAAGACAACAAAATATGTCAGAGGAAACTGCAAGGAAAGTAGATGCCGAAATTAAGAAATTTGTAGAAAAGGGTTATGAAAGAGCAAGAAAAGTTCTGACTGAAAAAATTGATGATTTACATAAATTAGCAAAAGCTTTATTAACTTATGAAACTCTATCTGGATCAGAAATAGAGAATATTGTTAATAAAAATGTTTATCCAAATAACAAAGAAGATATTAAAGTTGAAGATGATGATAAGGGTTCAGCCCTTGGCTCTATTGGACTTAAACCTAAAATAGTCCATTAATTTAATGA
>CACEOC010000017.1 GCA_902561075.1 uncultured Pelagibacteraceae bacterium | reverse complement strand
GAGTACCTAGGCTCTACAATTTCAGTGAAATCTGTTGATGATGTTTACGAAGCTGTAAGTCATGTTAATAAATATGGAACAATGCATACCGACGCTATAATCACTAGTGATAAAAAAATTGCTACAATATTTTTAAAAAAAGTAAAAAGCTCTATAGCAATACATAATTCATCGACTCAATTTGCGGATGGTGGAGAATTTGGTTTTGGTGGTGAAGTTGGTATATCAACAAATAAACTCCCTCCAAGAGGACCGGTTGGCTTAAATAAGTTAGTCACTTATAAATATGAAGTTTTTGGAAAAGGACAAATTAGAAAATAAATTGACAAAAAAAGTTAAAAGTATCGGTATTTTGGGTGGTACTTTTGATCCAGCGCATTTGGGTCATGTAAAATTATCCTCAACGGCAAGAGAAAAGTTCAAAATTGATGAAATTATTTGGGCAGTAACTAAAAAAAATCCATTTAAAAACAAAAGTTCTAAAAATTTAAAGCAAAGAATTTATGAAGCTAAAAAATTAGTTAGGGGTAAAAAATTTATAAAAGTTAAATATTATGAAGATAAAATCAAATCTAATAAAACATATAATTTAGTTAGATATTTAAAAAAGAATAACAAGAATTCAGATTTAACCTTTTTAATGGGTGCTGATAACCTTATAAATTTTCATAAATGGTTTAAATGGAGAGAGATTTCACTAAATTGTAAAATTTTAGTTTTCGACAGGGATGGTTACAAAGCAAACTCTCTAAAATCAGTTTCTTTTAAGAGACTGAACAAAAAAAATTTGAAATTTGTAAGGTTTAAAAAAGTCAATATTTCTTCTTCAAAATTAAGAAAAATTTGATATGGTTATTTTAATTAATGGATAAATATTCCGAACTAAAAAATGTTATTATAAAAACTCTAGATAACAATAAAGCTTCAGATATAGTTACAATTAATTTAGCTGGAAAATCTTCAATAGCTGACTTCATGATTATTGCTAGCGGCACATCTTCAAGGCACATTCAGTCTTTATCGGAGCAAGTATTAGATCAATTTAAAAAAAATGGAATAAGTAATTCTAAAATTGAGGGAAAAGATAGTCAAGATTGGAAACTAGTTGATGGTATTGATTTAATAGTACATATATTTAATCCTGAAAAAAGAAAATTTTATGAATTAGAAAAGATTTGGTCTGAAATTATTCCTAAAGAAAAAGTTATTATATGAAAAAATTTATATTAATAACATCAATTTTTTTCTTAATATTTAATCTAAGTTATAGCTCTTCTTCTAGAGGCAATGAAAATAATATATATAAAAAAATAGATTTATTTAGTGAAGTTCTTGATAAAGTTAAAAAAGAATATGTTGAAGATATCGATCAAAGTGAAGTTATGGATGCTGCAATTAATGGTGTGCTTCAGTCATTAGATCCTTACTCAGCTTACATGTCGCCATCAATGTATAAAGAAATGGCAACTGAAACTAGTGGAGAATTTGGAGGACTAGGTATCGAGGTCAGCATGGAGGCAGGTGTTGTAAAAGTAATTTCACCCATAGACGATTCACCAGCTTCAAAGGCAGGCATCAAAGCTGGAGATTACATCGTGAAAATAAATAATATTCAAGTACAGGGAAAATCCTTAACTGAAGCAGTTGAGCTTATGAGGGGACCAATTGGCAGCGAGATAAACATTACGATAAGAAGAGTGGGAGTTAAGAAAGCTTTAAATTTTAAAATTAAACGAGCAGTTATTGAAGTGGCATCTGTTAAATCAGAAATTAAAAACAAAAATATTGGTTACATAAGATTAACTTCTTTTAATGAAAATAGTAGCGATCAAGTAAAAGATAAAATTAATATATTTAAAAAAAAAAATATAAAATATTATATACTTGATTTAAGAAATAACCCTGGAGGATTATTATCACAGGCAATAAAAATTTCTGATTTTTTTTTGGATAAAGGAGAAATTGTATCAACAAAAAGTAAGAAAGAATCAGAAAATAGAAGGTGGTTTGCAAAAAAAGGTGATATTCTAGATGGTAAAACGTTTGTTGTATTAATTAATTACGGTTCTGCCTCTGCTTCTGAAATAGTTGCTGGATCAATTAAAGACCATAAAAGAGCTATTTTAATTGGTGAAAGAACTTATGGGAAAGGCTCAGTACAATCAATAATACCATTAAAGAATGATGGAGCTATAAGACTTACAGTATCTAAGTATTATTTACCCTCTGGTAATTCCATATCCGAAGTAGGTGTTATACCTGATTTTGAAATTTCAGAAGAAAATGAAAATTTTAGGATAAACACAGAAACAGATAACCAGCTTAATTTTGCTATAGAACTTTTGACAGGTTAAAATGTTAAAAAAGTTTGAAAATTTACCATTAAGAGATGGTGTTGGGATAATTGTTATAAATAATGATAACAAGATTTTTGTTGCAAAAAGAATAGATAATCCAAAAAACTATTGGCAAATGCCTCAGGGAGGTGTCGATAGTGGAGAAAATTACTACCAAGCAGCTTTGAGAGAACTCGAGGAAGAGACAAGTATTAAAAATATTGAATTTGTAAAGGAAATAGAGGGGTATATTTCTTACGAGTTACCAGATTACCTACTAGGAATAATTTGGAAAGGAAAATTTAAAGGACAAAAACAAAAATGGTTTATTGTTAAGTTTTTAGGAAACGATTCTGAAATTAATATAAATACTAAAAAACCTGAATTTTTTAAATGGAAATGGATTGATGTTGGTCAATTGACTGATGTTGTTGTTCACTTTAAGCTAGAAGTGTACAAAAAATTACAGCATGAAATAAAAAATGTTTTCAATATTAGTTAATCGTTTTTAAAACATCAATTTTTTGAGAGATTAAGTATCTGCCTTCATCGTTTAAATCTGGGTTCTTTAAAGCTTTTTCTGCTTCAGTAATATCAGTGGCAATTTTATCTTTTTGAATATTTTTAATATTATAAATAGAGCTTGTTAGAATTGACAAGACGTTATCCTTAAACTCTAAAATACCATCCTCTACATAAAATTTTTCCTCTGATGAGTTATTGAGTATAGTTATAATTCCAGGTTTTAAGAAAGATATAATTGATATATGGTCTTTTAAAATTCCCATCTCGCCTTCAAATGCTGGAACAACAGCTTCTCTTACACTTTCATTTGAATAAAATGATTTATCTGGATTTACTATCTCAACTTTGAATTCATCACTCATTATGCAGCAGCTTCTTTTGCCATTTTTTCTGCTTTTTCTATGGCTTCTTCAATCGTTCCGACCATATAAAATGCTGCTTCAGGAAGATGGTCGTATTCACCTTTGCATATGGCATCAAAACCTTTAATTGTAGACTCTAACTCTACCAATTTACCAGGAGATCCAGTAAAAACTTCGGCGACAAAAAATGGTTGAGATAAAAATCTTTGGATTTTTCTTGCTCTTGCAACAATAAGTTTGTCCTCTTCAGACAATTCATCCATGCCTAGGATTGCTATAATGTCTTGTAAAGATTTATAAGTCTGAAGAACTTTTTGAACTTCACGCGCAACTCTATAATGCTCTTCACCCACTATTCTTGGGTCTAATATTCTAGATGTCGAGTCCAAGGGATCTACTGCTGGATAAATTCCAATTTCAGCAATTTGTCTAGATAATACTGTAGTTGCATCTAAGTGGGAAAACGATGTAGCCGGTGCAGGATCTGTTAAATCATCTGCAGGAACATAAATTGCTTGAACTGATGTAATAGAACCTTTGTTTGTTGTGGTAATTCTCTCTTGTAGATTACCCATGTCTGTAGCCAACGTTGGTTGATATCCAACTGCTGAAGGTATTCTTCCTAAAAGAGCAGAAACTTCAGACCCAGCCTGAGTAAATCTAAAAATGTTATCCACGAAAAACAAAACATCTTGCCCTTCTTGATCTCTAAAGTATTCTGCTACAGTCAAACCAGATAACGCTACTCTTGCTCTAGCGCCTGGAGGTTCATTCATTTGTCCGTAAACTAAGGCAGCTTTAGAGCCTGGGCCATCAGGTTTTATAACTCCTGACTCAATCATTTCATGATAAAGATCGTTGCCCTCTCTTGTTCGCTCTCCTACACCTGCAAAAACTGAGAATCCTCCATGAGCTTTTGCAACGTTATTGATTAATTCCATAATTAGAACAGTTTTACCAACTCCAGCTCCTCCAAATAATCCGATTTTTCCACCTTTTGCATAAGGGGCTAGTAAATCTACAACTTTAATTCCTGTGACTAAAATCTCAGTCTCAGTCGATTGATCGTTGAACTCTGGGGCAGACCTATGAATTGGCCAGCTTTCTTTAGTTTTAACTTCACCTTTTTCGTCGATCGGTTCACCAACCACATTTGTAATTCTTCCTAAAGTTTCAGGACCAACTGGTACTTTAATCGGGGCACCTGTATCTTTAACTTCGTCTCCTCTTTTTAGACCTTCTGTTGCATCCATTGCAATAGTTCTAACACTGGACTCACCAAGATGCTGAGCAACTTCAAGCACTAGTCGATTGCCTCCATTATCACATTCTAATGCTGTTAAAATTTCTGGTAATTCTCCTTCAAATTTTACGTCAACAACTGCTCCTATAACTTGTGTAATATGTCCTTTTCTCATTTTATAAACTTTCCGCCCCCGATATTATTTCTATTAGTTCTTTTGTAATTGCTGCCTGACGGCTTCTATTATACTCAATTGTAAGTTTATCAACCATCTCACCAGCATTCCTTGTTGCATTATCCATTGCACTCATTCTTGATCCTTGTTCACTCGCAGAGTTTTCTAACATAGCTTTGAATATTTGTGTAGAAATATTTTTGGGTAGCAAATTACTTAAAATTTCATCTTCTTCAGGTTCAAATTCATAATTATCAATTGTTGAATTTTTTTCTCCTTCAGAGGTTTTAAGTGGAATAATTTGCTGTTCTTGTGGTATTTGAGTAATAACATTTTTAAATTGGTTATAAAAGATTACACATACGTCAAACTCTTTTTTTTCGAATTTTTCAATTATAATCTTTCCTACTTTTTCAGCATCAAAGTAATTAGCATTTTTTGACTCTTTAAAAGAAATTTTTTCCAAAATATCATTTTCATATAGTCGTTTCAATTGATCATATCCTTTTGATCCAACAGTGATAATTTTAATTTTTTTTCCCTGATCATTTACCTTTTGAAAATATGATTTAGCTTTTTTAATAATATTTGAGTTGAAACCTCCACAAAGCCCTCTATCTGAAGTCATGACCACACACAAATGAACTTCATCTTTACCAGAGCCAGATAAAAGTTTTGGAGCATTTTCTTTATCATTAATATTTTTTGATAAATTCAAAATTATATTATTCATCCTGTCAGAGTAAGGTCTTCCTTTTTCAGCACCTTCTTGTGCTCTTCTTAATTTAGCAGCTGCAACCATTTTCATTGCTTTTGTAATTTTTTGAGTAGATTTAACACTAGAAATTCTTTTTTTTAAATCGTCTAAACTTGCCATAACATTAATTCATATTTTTTTTTAATTCTAAAATAACTTCTGACAATGATTTTTCAGTATCTTCTTCCAGTTTTCCTGATGTTGAGATTGACTCGATTATCTCCGGTTTTTCAGATTTACATTTTTGAACTATTGATTTTTCAAATTCAGCTATATTTTTTTGTTCAATATCATCTAAATAACCTTTAACTCCACAGAAGACTGATATTACTTGCTCAGCAACAGTCATTGGTGAATATTGTTGTTGTTTCAAAAGTTCAGTAAGTTTTGAACCTCTGTTTAATAGTTTTTGAGTTGACGCATCTAAATCTGATCCAAACTGAGCAAACGCAGCCATTTCTCGATATTGAGCTAACTCTAGCTTCATAGAGCCAGAAACTTTTTTCATAGCTTTAGTTTGAGCAGATGACCCTACTCTTGAAACTGATAATCCAACATTAATCGCAGGTCTTATACCTTGATTAAAAAGCTCGGTTTCTAAAAATATTTGCCCATCTGTAATTGAAATAACATTCGTAGGTATAAAAGCTGATACATCTCCGCCTTGAGTTTCTATTATTGGAAGTGCTGTCAAAGATCCTCCACCATGATCATCACTTAGTTTCGCAGCTCTTTCAAGTAATCTACTATGCAAATAAAATACATCTCCAGGATAAGCTTCTCTTCCTGGTGGTCTTCTTAATAAAAGCGACATTTGTCTGTAGGCTACTGCTTGCTTTGACAAATCATCATAAATAATAAGAGCATGCATTCCATTATCCCTAAAATATTCTCCCATTGCACACCCAGTATACGGGGCTAAAAATTGTAAAGGTGCAGCATCAGATGCAGTAGCGGCAACAATTGTTGTATACTCCATTGCTCCAGCTTCCTCTAATGTTTTTTCAATTTGTCTAACAGTTGATCTTTTTTGACCAATTGCAACATAAACACAATAGAGTTTTTGTTTTTCATCATTGGACTCATTTATTTTTTTCTGATTTATTATGGCATCTATTGCAACAGCTGTTTTACCTGTTTGTCTATCACCTATTATTAATTCCCTTTGTCCTCTCCCAATTGGAACCAAACTATCAATAGATTTTAAACCTGTTTGCATAGGTTCACTGACCGATTTTCTAGGAATTATGCCGGGTGCTTTAACTTCCACTCTGCTACGTTTTACATTTTTATCTAACTGTCCTTTACCATCAATAGGATTTCCTAATCCATCGACTACCCTTCCAAGTAATTCTTTTCCAACAGGTGTATCTACAATTGCACCAGTTCGCTTTACTGTGTCACCTTCTTTTACAGCTTTATCATCTCCAAAGATAACCACACCAACATTATCATTCTCTAAATTAAGAGCCATTCCCTTTGAACCATCCGAAAACTCTACCATTTCTCCAGCTTGGACATTATCTAATCCATAAATTCTTGCTATTCCGTCACCAACAGATAAAACTTGTCCAACTTCAGATACTTCTGCTTTATCACCAATTTTTTTTATTTGCTCTTTTAAAATATTAGTTACTTCCGAAGGATTTATTTCCATTTATGCTCCAATCATATTATTTTCAATCTGTTGTAATTTATTCTTTATTGACGTATCTATCATAATACTACCAACCTGAATTATGAGCCCACCAATTATCGAGGGGTCGTGATTAAATTTTAATTTCAAATTAGTTCCAAAGTTATCTTTAAGACTATTTTTTATGTTTTCTAATTCACTTTTTGATAGTTCTTTGGCAGAGGTTAATTTTGCTATAACCTCGCCTCTTTGAATTGAACAAATCGTTATAAAATCTTTAAGGATTTTTTCTAAAAAAAATAATCTTCTTTTCTTGATTAACAATTTAAAAAATTTAACGAATATTTCCTCAAATTTAAATTTGTCACAAATTTTTACCATAACTATTTCTTGATCGTTTTGAGTATTAGTCGGGTCTTTTATCAAACTAACGAATTCTGGACTCTCATCCATTAATTTAATTATAGCATTTGCCTCTTTTTCAACTTTTTCTGTAGTTTTATTTTCAGCTGTTAACTCATAAAGAGCTTGCGAATAACTATTATTTACAGATGTTTTTAAACTTTTGTTAGACAAATCAATTATCCATATAAATTGGTAAAATTGTGCAACTAATTAACACAAGTATTATATCCCTTCAAGGGACAGATTGTTCAAAATGACCCCATTATATTGATTAATTAAAGTTAATTGGGTCTACATCAACCGCTAGTTTTATTCCAGGTTGTATTTTAAATGCATCTAAAGCATTTTGCAATTTTTGCTGAAGCGAAAGATCTTTTTTTGCCCTAATTAAAATTCTATACCTATATTTTTTTTTAATTCTAAATATTGGTGCCTCTACAGGGCCAAGGATTTTACAATTTAATCTTTTGATTAAGTGCTCTTTAATTTTTAAAGACTCCTCATAAAGGTTTTTTGGATTCATAGAAGTTAATATTAAACCGATGAATCTTTCAAATGGCGGCAAATTATATTTCTTTCTAATTTTTATTTCATTTTCCAAAAAAATAAATGGGTCTTGGTTGGTTATTTGTTCTATTGTTTTAGATTTAAGATCATAAGTTTGAAAATAGACTTTAGAGGGCTTTCCTGCTCTTCCTGCCCTACCAGATAATTGATGGTATAATTGTAAATTTTTTTCTGATGACCTTAAGTCGTGTCCATTTGCTGACAAATCTATATCTAAAACAACTATACAATTTAGATATGGAAAATGAAAGCCTTTAGATATTAATTGTGTACCTACTAAAATATTTATTTCGTTTGATGTAATTTTTTCTATCACTTCTTTTGAGGACTTTTTATTCATAGTATCACTTGAAAATATTTGAGATTTATACCCTGGAAAAATTTTATTTATTTCCTCATTAATTTTTTCTACTCCAGGTCCACTAAAAACTAAATCACAAAAATTTTTTTTTGTGCATTTTCTATCTAATAAAGATTTATACCCACAATAGTGGCAATGTAATTTGTTTGTTCTTTTATGAAATACCAAATTTATTGAACAATTTGGACATGAAAAAACTTTTATACAATTAACACACATAGCATGTGGTGCATATCCTCTTCTATTAACAAAAAATAAAACTTGATCTCCATTTTTAAGGTGAGCTAATACTTTATTTTTCGTTAATGGACTGATGAAAGATTTTTTTTCGGGTTTATTTTTTCTTAAATTTATTATTTCATAATTAGGTAACTGCGCATTTTTATATCTTTTGATTAATCTTGAAGAAGAATATTTTTTGTTTTTAACATTGTTGTAAGTTTCAACAGAGGGAACAGCACTTACTAGCATTATTGGAATGTTCTCAAACTTTGCTCGGGTAATTGCCATATCCCTTGCATTATATATTACACCTTCATCCTGTTTGAATGATTGATCATGCTCTTCATCAACTACAATTTCTCCAATATTTTTAAATGGTAAAAATAATGCAGATCTCGCTCCTATAACTACTTTAATTTTTCCTGAAGCAAGTCCGTTCCAGACTATTTTTTTACTCTTTAAAGAAATACCTGAATGCCAAACTGCAGCATTAAAACCAAAAAATTCTCTAAATTTTTTTTCAAATTCATATGTTAATCCAATTTCTGGTAAGAGTATTAAGGCTTGGTATCCTTGGTTCAATTTATCTTTTATTGATTTAAAATAAATCATCGTTTTTCCTGATCCAGTTGTACCCTGCAATAAGTGGACTCTAAAAAATTTTTTATTTTGCTTTATTTTTAATAATACTTTTTTTTGTTCTTCAGAAAATTCAAATTGTTCACTTTTCGAAGCCTTTGAATATTTATCAAAAACATCACTTTTTAAACTTTCATAAACGTTATTGCTTAATAAATGTAATTTTAAAGACATACCTAATGGAATTAAGTTATACTTTGAAAACCAATTTAGAAATTTTATAGTAGATATATTTAGTATAGGTGTATCAATTGGTTTAATTATTTTTTTTAGTTTAAAATCCTTTTTAATGTTTTTCTCAAATTCATTCCAAACTATTCCTGTTATTTTCGATTTACCAAAAGGTACAACTACATATTGCCCTACTTTTAACTTTTTATCACTTTCATATGTAAACGGATGATTAAAAATATTAGGTAATAGAATCGGATATCTCATAATATAATTTATATATTACGAATGAATTTGTCTTTTATCTACTGATAATGCTGCTTCTTTAATTGCTTCAGAAAAAGTAGGGTGAGCATGACAAGTTCTTGCAATATCCTCAGAACTTGCACCAAACTCCATTGCTACCGACATTTCTGCTATCATCTCACCGGCATGAGGACCTATTATATGAACACCTAAAACTTTATCTGTTTTATTGTCAGCTAATATTTTTACAAATCCTTCGGGCTTATCTACTGCTTTTGCTCTTGAATTTGCCATAAATGGAAACTTTCCTACTTTATAGCTTAGATTTATTTTTTTTAGGTCTTCCTCTGATTTACCTACATAAGCCACTTCTGGAGTAGTATATATCACACCTGGAATTAAATCATAATTTACATGGCCAGCTTGACCAGCAATTATTTCCGCCACTGCAATACCTTCCTCCTCTGCCTTATGAGCTAACATCGGGCCATCCTTTACATCTCCAACAGCATAAATATTATTTATGTTAGTCTCAAATTTTTCGTTTACTTTCACTCTACCTTTTGAGTCACATTGAATTCCAATGTTTTCTATATTTAAGCTTTTAGTGAACGGTTTTCTGCCAACAGAAATTAAAACTACATCACCCTCAAATTTTTGTTTTTTATTTTGATTATCATTAGTTTCTAAAATAACTCCCTTATCTGTTTTGGATATTCTTTCAACTTTAGTGTTTAGGTGAAAATTAATCTTTTGTTTTTTCAAAATTTTCATAAATTCTTGTGATATTTCTTTATCTAAACCAGGTGTTATATGATCAAGATATTCAATAACATGAACCTCTGAACCTAATCTAGACCATACTGATCCCATTTCAAGACCAATATATCCAGCTCCAATTATAAGCATTTTTTTTGGAACTTTTGGAATGTTTAGTGCTCCGGTTGATGACAAAATTTTTTCTTCATCAAATTCTACTCCTGGTAAAGATACAGCCT
>CACEOC010000016.1 GCA_902561075.1 uncultured Pelagibacteraceae bacterium | reverse complement strand
TTAATTCTTCAAGGTTATCTTTTAAAAGTTTTATTTCAGCTTCTTTTTTATCTTTATAATCATATACCAAGGCCTTAAGTTCTTTAAACTTATTTTTTATCTCACCTATTTCATTTTTTTTTAAATCAATTTTTTTTTTTGTTTCAAAAAATTCATCTAAAACTGTAATCGAAGTTATTAATAATAATTTATTTTCACCAATATTTCCTAATGATTTTTTTAAGTTTTCAAATTTTTCGTTAAGATATAAAGATAATTCTTCTAAATGTTCTTCCTGACCATCTTCACATGATAATAAGAATTCTTTACCATTAAATTTAATATTTACATTTGCCATTTGTCTATTTCCTCTAGTAGGATATCCGTTTCTTGATTTAATTCATCTATTTTATCGTCGAATTTCCTCTCTTTTTCAGTTTCGTTTTTATGTTTTTTGTCTAATCGTTCAATTTTAACTTTTAATTGATTAAATTCTAATTGCAGTTTTTCGTATTTATTTTCTAAGTCTTTTTTTTCAATTTCTAATTGATTCTTTTTTTCATTTAAAAAATCAATCTTCGGGTTAGCATCTTTATTGGTGAATTCAAAATCAATGAGCTTATTTAATGCTTCTTGAAGTTTTTTTTCTTTTTCGCTAATAGTTTTCATATATATAACTATAATAATAAATTGAATCGTCTAAGTCTATACAGGATAACTTTTGAAAATAACTTATAAAGATCTTGCTAATGCAATTAGGTTTTTATCTATTGATGCTGTGCAAAAAGCCAATTCTGGTCACCCTGGTATGCCTATGGGGATGGCTGATGTAGCTACAGTGTTATTTAAAGATTTTTTAAGATTTGATCCTAAAAATCCAAGTTGGATAAATAGAGATAGATTCGTCCTTTCCGCTGGACACGGATCAATGCTTCTTTACTCTTTGCTTTACTTAACAGGTTATAAAAGTGTTTCGTTAAAAGATATAAAAAATTTTAGACAATTAAATTCTATTTGTGCAGGTCATCCAGAATACCATCCAAATACTGGTATAGAAACTACAACGGGACCTTTGGGTCAAGGGATAGCAAACGCTGTTGGATTTGCAATATCTGAAGAATATTTGAAAAAGAAAATCGGGAAAAAAGAAATTAATCATAAAACATATGTATTGGCTGGTGATGGTTGTTTAATGGAAGGAATTAGCCACGAAGCTTTAAGTCTTGCAGGACATTTAAAACTTAAAAATCTTATACTCCTTTTTGATAATAATTCAGTATCTATAGATGGACCCACTAGTTTAGCAGTTTCAGATGATCATAAAAAAAGATTCGAGAGTTATGGTTGGAACTTTTTAAAAATTAATGGACATAATTTTAATGAAATATCAAAGGCTTTAAATAAAGCACAAAAATCAAAAAAACCTATCGCTATTTCTTGCAAAACAAAAATTGGCTATGGTTCGCCTAATAAAGGTGGAAAAGCATCATCTCATGGAAGTCCTTTGGGAGATGACGAAGTTAAATTGGTTAGAAAAAAATTAAATTGGGACTACGAACCGTTTGAAATACCAAAAAATTTACTTTATGAGTGGAGAAAGATTGGAATTAAAGCTCATAAAAAAAATAATAAATTTAAAAATAAATATATTAACCAAATAAATTTAAAAAAAAATTTAAAATCGTTAAATACTTCAATTAAAAAAATTAAAAATGAATACTTGAAAAGTTTGAAACCATTAGCAACTAGAAAAACATCTGAAATGTTTTTAGATGTTGCGTCTCATTTACCTAATCTTATTGGAGGCTCCGCTGACTTAGCTGGTTCAAACAATACTAAAACCAAAAACCACAAAATAATAAAGCCAGGGGATTTTTCTGGTAATTATATTCATTATGGAGTTAGAGAACATGCCATGTGTGGTGTGATGAATGGTATAGCTCTTCATAGTAATCTAATTCCCTATGGTGGAACTTTTTTAATTTTTAGTGATTATTGCAAACCATCAATAAGACTTGCTGCTATGATGAAGCAAAGAGTGATTTATATTTTTACTCACGATTCTATTGGTTTAGGAGAGGACGGTCCTACTCACCAGCCAATAGAGCAATTAACTAGCCTTAGATCAATTCCAAATCTTAATATTTTTAGACCTGCGGATTTAATGGAAACTTTTGAATGTTGGGAAATTGCAATTAAGAATAAAGATGCTCCAAGTGTAATAGCTTTAACAAGACAAGGAATAAATCCTGTAAGAAAAAAAAATTCAAATAAAAATGAATCAGAGAAAGGTGGGTACGAAATTTTAAGAACAAAAGACAAAATTGATCTAACTATATTGTCCTCCGGGTCTGAAACCAGTTTAGCATGTAAAATTTGTCATAAATTAGCCACAGAGAATATTTATTCTAAAGTTATTTCAATGCCCTGTCAGGAGTTATTTGATAAACAAAACAATAATTATAAAAATAAAATTTTAAAAGAAACACGACTAGTAGTATCTATAGAGGCTTCAGAGACAAATTATTGGAAAAAATACACAGGTATAAACGGATTGAATTTTGGAATTGATGAATTCGGAAAAAGTGCGCCATATCAAAAAATTTATGATTATTTTAAATTAAATTCGAAAAGTATAATTAAAAGTATAAAAAAAAAATTATGAAGATAAAAGTCGGTATCAATGGAATGGGAAGAATAGGGAGGATGATAGTTAGAGCAATATTTGAAAATAAAAATAAAAATAAAAATATTGAAATCAAATACATTAATAACAGAACAAACTCTGAAACATGCGCAAACCTCTTAAAATATGACTCAATACATGGTAAATTTAATGCTGAAATAAACTTTGATGATGAACATATAATTATTAATAAAAATAAAATTTCTTTTGGACAAGAGACAGATTTAAATAATATTGATTGGAATAAATTTAATGTTGATTATGTTTTTGAATGTACAGGTAAATTTAATAATAAAGATAAATTATTAACACACTTAAAAAAAGGAGCTAAAAAAGTAATTGTATCCGCACCTTGTAAAAATGCAGACAGAACAATTGTCTTTGGTGTTAATGAAAAAGAGTTAAAAAAAGGAGACAAAATTATTTCAGCCGCATCATGCACAACAAATTGTCTAGCTCCTGTTGCTAATATATTAAACAATAATTTTCATATAGAGCAGGGTTTTATGACCACTATACATGCCTTTACAAGTGACCAAAGAATTCTAGATAACTCACATAAGGATCCAAGAAGAGCTAGATCCGCGAGTCAATCTATAGTGCCAACTTCAACAGGAGCTTCAAAAGCTATTGGGGAAATTATACCATCTTTGAAAGGAAAACTAGAGGGTGTCGCAATGAGAGTTCCTACTCCAAATGTTTCATTGGTTGAATTAGTTTTTTGTACTAAAAAAGAATTAAGTATTAAAAAAATTAATTCAGCATTTGAAGAATTTGCAAATAAACAAAGAAAAAAAATTTTATTTATTACTCATGAAAAGCTTGTTTCTATTGACTTTAATCATAATTCTGCATCATCGATAATCGACGCATCTTTAACAAACGTAGTTGGAAAAAATATGGGTAAAATTTCAGCGTGGTATGATAATGAATGGGGTTTTTCTAATAGAATGTGTGATATAGTTGAGTACCTTCATAAAATTTCTTAATGAAATATATAAAAAATCAAGAAAATTTAAATGGTAAAATAATTTTATTAAGACTTGATTTGAATGTTCCTTTAAAAGATGGAGTTATCACTGATGAGACTAGAATCGACAAAGTATTGCCTGTAATTAAATTTTTATTAGCAAATAAAGCTAAAATTTTAGTCATTTCACATGTTGGAAGACCTAAAGGCAAATCAATAAATAGACTTTCACTAAAACCAATATGCGAGAATATAGAAAATAAAATAAACATAAAAATTAAGTTAATTAATGAAAATATTTTTAAATTAAGAAAAAATGATTTTTTTAAAGACCCAAAAGATCAATTAGTTTTTTTAGAAAATATCAGATTTTATGAAGAGGAGGAAAAAAATGATATTACTTTTTCAGAACAATTATCAAAACTTGCAGACATCTATGTTAATGATGCCTTTTCATGCTCGCACAGAGAACATGCGTCGGTAAGCAATATCACTAGGTTTATTCCTTCTTTTGCAGGATTGCAATTACAGACCGAGATAAGTGCATTAAAAAAAATCACTAGCGAAATAAAAAAACCAATTTCATGTATTGTGGGTGGTTCTAAAGTTTCAACAAAAATTGGTTTGATAAAGAATTTAATTCCAAAGTTTGATAATATTATACTTACTGGAGGTATGGCTAATAATATTTTAAATTATAAAGGTCATCCTATAGGAAAATCTATTAAAGAGGATAACTGTAATGAAATAATAGATGAAATATTTAAATATGCAAAAATTCATTCATGTTCAATTATTTATCCTGAAGACGTAGCTGTAGGTAAAAATATGGAGGACAAAGCACGAGTAAAAAAATTAAATGAAGTAATCAATGATGATATTATTTTAGATATTGGACCAAAAACTATAGATAAAATAAAAGAAATAATTGATTCTAGTAAAACAATTCTATGGAATGGTCCAACAGGATATTTTGAAAATTCTAACTTTGCAAACGGTTCTTATGAAATTGCAAAAAAAATTGTTGAAAATAATAAAAAGAATTTAATTTATTCTGTTGCTGGTGGTGGTGATACAATTGCTGTTTTAAATAAATTGGGAGTAGTAAATAATTTTAATTTTGTTTCAACTGCCGGTGGAGCTTTTTTAGAATATCTTGAAGGAAAAGAACTTCCTGGTATAAAAGCTTTAAATTAACATGTCTTATCTAAATAAAATTGCATTAGAAATTATATCAAATGGAAAAGGTATTTTAGCTGCAGATGAAAGTACTGGAACTATGACCAAAAGACTGGAGAGTGTAGGGGTATCGTCAAGCCCAGAAAATAGATTGAGTTTTAGAAACACACTTTTCAACTCTAGTAGCATGAGTAAGTGTATAGGTGGGGTAATTTTATATGATGAAACAATTAGACAATCATATAATAAAAAAAAAATTCCTGAAATTATCTCTAGTATGGGATCTCATATAGGAATTAAAGTCGACACCGGCGCTAAAGTTTTAGCCGGATCAAAAGAGGAAAAAATTACTGAAGGATTAGATGGTCTAAGAGAAAGATTAAAGGAGTACCATACCCTAGGTGCAAAGTTTACAAAATGGAGAGGCGTGTATACTATTTCAGAAAAATATCCTAGTAAATTATCTATGGCTGCAAATGCACATGCACTAGCAAGATACTCTTCGATAGTCCAAGAGTGTAATATGGTCCCAATAGTTGAACCTGAAGTTTTAATGGATGGCAATCATAGTGCAAATGATTGTTTAAATAAGACAACGGAAGTTATAAAAAAATGTTTTGATGAATTGATTTTTCATAATGTAGATTTAAGTGGGATAATATTAAAACCAAATATGATACTTCCAGGAAATAATTCAAAACAAAAAATCTCAAACCAAGAGTTAGCAAATTTAACTATTGAATGTTTAAAAAATTCAGTTCCCTCTGAAGTTCCAGGCATTGCATTTTTATCAGGCGGACAGTCAGAAGTTGAGGCTACAGAAAAATTAAATTTAATAAATAAAAATAACAATACAAAATTTATAATGACTTTTTCATATGGAAGAGCATTACAACAAAGTGCACTAAAATATTGGTCAGCTAACCCTAATGATATTAGTGGTACACAAAAAGTATTTAATCATAGAGCTGAAATGAATAGCATGGCAGCTCAAGGAAAATGGTCAAATCAACTTGAGAATAAATAAAAAAAAATTTATATATCTCATATCACCTAATAAAATTTCAAAAGATTTTTATAGAAATTTAGATATAGTTTTAGATTCAAAAAAAATAAAATATTTTCAACTTAGAATAAAAAATTACCCAAGAAAAAATATCATTGATATTGGTAAAAAAGTAAAAAAAATTTGTGAGAAAAACAAAGTTAAATTTATAATTAACGATGATCCAAATATTGCTAAATTTATAGACTGTGATGGATGTCATTTAGGTCAATCAGATATGGATATTTTAGCAGCAAGAAAAATATTAAAAAATAAAATTATTGGGTTGACTTGTCATAATTCAAAAATTCTTATTAAAAAAGCTATTCTAAATAAAGCTGATTATATTGCTTTAGGAGCATTCTATGAAACAAAGACTAAGAAAACTAAATTTAGAGCAAGATTGAAGTTAATTTCAGAAACAAGAAAATTAACTAATATACCAATTGTTGCTATAGGGGGTATAACCTACAAAAATTATAAAAATCTACTATTGCATAAAGCAAATTTTTTGGCTATCTCCGGCTACATTTGGAATAATAAAAAATTAACTCCTAAAGAGGCTATAAGTTTATTGAATTATGAAAATTAATGCTAATGAAATTAGAGTGGGTATGCTTATCGAATATAAAAGCGATCTTTGGGAAGTTCTAAAAATTCAACATGTTAAACCAGGAAAGGGTGGTGCCTTTAATCAAGTAGAGATGAAGAGTATAAATAGTGGCACTAAAATTAATGAACGTTTCAGATCAAGTGAGACAGTAGAAAAAGCAACTGTTGAGGAAGATAAGTTTTCTTTTATTTACAAAGATAAGGAAGAATTCGTTTTTATGAACTCAAAGTCGTATGAACAAGTTACCGTTGGAAAAAATGTTATAGGCGACAAAGAAAAAATGCTATCAGAAAATTTGGAAGTTGTGATAAGTTTTTACGATGAAAAACCCATTCAGATCGAATTACCAAACCAAATAATTTCTGAGGTTAAGGAAACTGAGATGGCAATAAAAGGACAAACAGTTTCCTCATCTTACAAACCTGCAATACTGGATAATGAATTGAAAATTCAAGTACCTCCGTTCATAAATATAGGTGATAAAATAATAATAGACACCAGAACATTAGAATATTTAAAGAAAGTTTAAAATGAACTCAATATCACCAAATTTAAATATTATGATCAAAGCATCTGAAAAAGCATCTAAGGTATTAATAAGAGATTTTGGTGAATTGGAAAAACTTCAGGTATCAAAAAAAGGACCTAAAGATTTTGTAACTAATGCAGATAAAAAAGTTGAAAAAATACTAATAGAAGAGTTGCTGAAATATAAAAAAAAATTTTCTATACTATCTGAAGAGGCTGGATACATAAAAAATAATGACGAAAATAATACTTGGATTATTGATCCAATAGATGGAACATCGAATTTTCTTCACGGAGTGCCTCATTTTTGTATTTCCATAGCTTTGAAATTTGAAAACGAAATAACTTGTGGTTTAATTTTTGATCCAATTAAAAACGAACTATTTTATGCCGAGAAAAATCAAGGTTCCTTCTTTAATAATCAAAGAATAAAGGTTTCAAAAAAAACAAATATTGATGAATGTTTATTTGCAACAAATTCTGAAGGTATAAAAAATACAAACATATTTTCAAGAGTTACTGGTAGTGCAGCGTTAGATTTAGCTTATGTTGGTGCTGGAAGATTTGATGGATATTTTCAAAATGGTTTAAATCTATGGGATATTGCTGCTGGAATTTTAATTGTAAACGAAGCAGGTGGCAAAACAAGTGATATAGATTTTAAAAAAGATAAAAAAATTAGCTTATTAGCATCTAGCCAACAAATTTACAAAAAATTGTCAGAAAAAATTGTTAAGTTTTAATTGTTTTTAATAAATCTTTTGCTATAAGACCCGTTATGAAAAAAAAAATACATCCAAACTATCACGTTATAAAAGTCGAAATGACTGATGGCAGCCAATTTGAAACAAAGTCAACTTGGGGTTCCGAAGGCGATGTATTAAAACTGGAAATTGATCCAAAATCTCACTCAGCCTGGACTGGTGGAAAACAAAAATTACTTGATAAAGGTAGAGTTAGTAAGTTCAACAAAAAATTTAAAAATTTTAAATCAGATAATAAGTAATGTCTAAACCTCCATTAATGCCAATGGCAACTGCTTTGTGGCTTGTTGAAAACACAACACTAACATTTAAACAAATTGCGGAATTTTGTAAAATGCACGAAGTTGAAGTCCAAGGAATAGCAGATGGGGAAGTTGGCAAGGGAATAGTCGCCTATAACCCTATAATGTCAGGTCAATTAACAAGAGAAGAAATTGAATTGTCTTCAAAAGATAATAATAGATCATTGAAAATGAAGAATGACGATGTTGATATAGAATTTTCAGAAAAGAAAATAAAAAAATATGTTCCGTTATCTAAAAGACAAGATAAGCCTGATGCTGCGTTGTGGTTATTAAAACAACACTCAAAATTAAAAGATTCTCAAATTTCAAAATTAATTGGTATAACAAAAAATTCTGTTACATCGATAAGAAATAAAAATTATTGGAATTATAATAATCTAAATGCAAAAGATCCAGTCGCACTTGGATTATTTTCCCAAAAAGAGCTTATAAGCGCTTTGGAAAAAGCTGACAGAAGAATAAAAAGAGAAAAAAAATTACAAGAAAAAAAGGACTAATATTATAGACATTTAAGTTTTAAAATGTTAACTAACCGAAAATTTGGAGGATACCATTAAAATAGAAGTTAAAGATAATAATGTAGAACAAGCTCTTAGAGTTTTAAAAAGAAAACTTCAGAGAGATGGTTTTTTTAAAATAATTAAGCTCAAAAATAATTATGAAAAACCCTCAGAAAAGAAGAAAAGAATTCAGCAAGAAAATATTAAAAGAGTAAAAAAACTAAACAAACTTAAAAATAGATTTTAATTATCGCGGGGTGGAGCAGCCTGGTAGCTCGCAAGGCTCATAACCTTGAGGTCGGCGGTTCAAATCCGTCCCCCGCAACCAAATTTTAATTACAATTTAAATTTTGACTTTTTGCTATCAAATAAAAAAGCTTTTACTGTTTCGACAGTCAACGATGTAAAAGTTTTACCAAATCTTTCAATCTTTTCAATTATGTTAGGGGGTGCAGTAATTATATGACACCCTAAATTCTTTGCATTAGTATAATTATAAGCCTCTCTTGTACTAGCCCATAAAATTTCAACATTTTTAAATTTTTTAGCATATTCTATACTTTTTTTTATTTCAGGTATTGGATCTTTTCCTGCGTCTGACATTCTTCCAGCAAAAATAGAAATTATTATTTTAGTATTTTTATCAATTTTACTTAAAATTTTTTTTGTTTGTCCAGCTTTGTATACAGCAGTAACATTAATTTTAATTTTACTTTTATTTAACTCTTTAATAACATTTCCCATAAATTTATTCTTAGAATTTATATATGGAACTTTAACAAATATATTTTTGCCCCAGCTATTTATTTTTTTACCTTGATTAATCATATCTTTTTCATTATCTGCAAAAACTTCAAAAGATATGGGTTTATTCGTGATCTTTAAGATCTGTTTACAATAATTCTCATAATTTTTTGCCCCAGCTTTGCGCATTAAGGATGGATTAGTAGTAAAACCCTTCACTATCTTCTTACGATTGAAAATTTTAATTAAAGATTTGTCAGCTATATCGCAATAAATTTTAGTCAACTTATAGGCTCTTTATAATATCCTCAGTCATTTTTTTAGCATCTGCAAATAACATTAAAGTATTGTCTCTATAAAAAAGATCATTGTCGATACCTGCATATCCAGGAGACAAACTTCGTTTTACGAATAGTACTGACTTAGATTTTTCTACATCCAAGATTGGCATTCCATAAATTGGGGATTGGGGGTCAGTTTT
This sequence comes from uncultured Pelagibacteraceae bacterium, assembly GCA_902561075.1. Taxonomy (GTDB): domain Bacteria; phylum Pseudomonadota; class Alphaproteobacteria; order Pelagibacterales; family Pelagibacteraceae; genus Pelagibacter. Next base: position 4,165 of record CACEOC010000016.1, on the reverse strand, counting down.
AGCAACTGGATTTGTAACGTCGTTAGCTCCAATAACATATGCAACGTCACAGTTAGCAAAATCATTGTTAATTTCCTCCAACTCAAATACTTCATCATAAGGAACATTTGCTTCAGCTAAAAGAACATTCATATGACCTGGCATTCTGCCTGCAACTGGATGTATCGCATAAGTAACTTTTACACCATTTTTTTTTAATGCATCAACCATTTCTCTCAATGCATGTTGAGCTTGAGCAACTGCCATTCCATAGCCAGGTACTATAATTACAGATGAGGCATTTTTCATTAAAAAGGCTGCGTCGTCTGAATTTCCACTTTTAACAGGTCTCTGTTCCTTTGAAGAAGTTTTTCCAGACTCTTCAGTAGCTCCCCAGCCTCCTAAGATTACGTTAAAAAAAGATCTATTCATGCCCTTGCACATTATGTACGAAAGAATTGCACCTGATGATCCCACAAGTGCTCCTGTGATAATCAATGCACTATTTTCCAGAGTAAAACCTATTCCTGCCGCTGCCCAACCTGAGTAAGAATTAAGCATCGATATAACTACTGGCATGTCGGCGCCTCCAATTGGGATTATCAACAAAATACCTACTAAAAGCGATATAGCAATTAATGACCAAAATAAATTTTGACTTTGTGTAGTGCATAAAAAATAAATTAATCCTATTAAGGATATTCCCAGCAATAAATTTAAATAATGTTGTCCAAAAAATGTAATAGGAGATCCTGACATTAAGCCTCTCAATTTTAGAAAAGCAATGATTGATCCTGTAAATGTTATTGCTCCAATTGCAGCACCAAGAGACATTTCAATCAAACTGGCAATTTTAATACTCCCCGGCATTCCTAAATTAAATACGTTTGGATTTAAAAAAGCAGAAATAGCTACAAACACAGCAGCTAGTCCAACTAAACTATGGAAGCCAGCAACTAACTCTGGCATAGCAGTCATAGGGATTTTAAATGCTATAAAAGCTCCAATTGAGCCGCCTATTAAAAGAAATAAAATTAAATATAAAAATCCTGTTGAAAAATTTCCAACTGATAAAACTGTAACTCCAATTGCTAGTGCCATACCGATTATGCCATATAAATTTCCCTGTCTTGAAGTTTCTGGAGATGATAAGCCTCTCAAGGCTAAAATAAAAAGCACCCCTGATACTAAATAAAAAATTGCTAATAAATTTGCTGACATAAATTACTTTTCCTTTTTTTTCTTTTTATACATAGCCAACATTCTTTGAGTAACAAGAAATCCACCAAAAATGTTTACTGCAGCTAGCAATATCGCTAGAAAGCCGAATATATTTGATGTTTCAAACACATTTATGTTGTTCCCAGCTAAAGCTGCTATAATAGCACCCACAATAATTACTGACGATATTGCATTAGTTACTGACATCAAAGGCGTATGGAGAGAAGGTGTAACACTCCAAACTACATAATAGCCAACAAAAATCGAGAGTATAAAAATACTTAACCTAAATATAAAAGGATCAATTTCCATAATTACTTAACCAATGTTTTATTTATTATTTCATCTTCCATATTAATATTAATTTTTTTATTATCTTTATCATAAAGATTTAAAACAAAATTAAATATATTTTTTGCATATAAGTTTGACGCAGACGTAGGTAATTTATTAAGAATTGTACTTTCACCAACAATTGTCACGCCATTTTTTTCAACAATTTTATCGACCTCTGTATAAGCTGCATTTCCACCTTGAGATGCTGCCAAATCATAAATCACCGATCCTGGCTGCATATTATTTATCATATTTTCATTTATAATTTTTGGAGCTTTTTTACCTGGTATCAATGCTGTACATATAACAACATCTATTTTTTTTAATGTTTCAGCAATTAATTCTTCTTGTTTTTTTTTAAATTCATCGCCAGCTTCTTTTGCATATCCTCCTTCGGTCTCTAAATTTTCTGCTCCCTCGACTACTAAAAATTTTCCTCCTAAACTTTCTACTTGTTCCTTTGATGCCATTCTTACATCAGTTGCGAAGACGATTGCTCCCATTCTTTTTGCAGTTGCGATCGCTTGAAGTCCTGCAACACCAGCTCCCACAATTAAAACTTTTGCTGCTGATATTGTTCCTGCTGCAGTCATCATCATGGGTATTGCTTTCTTGAATAGAGCAAATGAATCAACAACAGCTTTGTAACCAGCTAAATTTGCTTGAGAGGATAAAATATCCATTGATTGTGCTCTAGTGATCCTTGGTAAAAGTTCCATCGAAAATACAGACACATTTTTTTTTGATATATTTTGAATTTTAGTTTTATTTTCGGTACTATTAAAATTTCCAATTAAAATATCGTTTTCCTTTACCAAATTTAAACTATCGTCATCAGGTAAGTTTACTTGCAAAACAATATTTGATTTTTTCAAAACATTTTCTCTATTATCAACTTGGCAACCTGCTTTTCGAAAATCTTCATCTGATATGCCTAAATGAGATGCTAAATCGTTTTCTATGATAACACTAAATCCATTATCTAAATACTTTTTTGCAATTTCTGGTGTGATAGAAATTCTTTTTTCACTACTTTTATTTTCTGATACTGCGCCAATTATCATATTCTATTTTTGTCTTGCTTTGAATTTTGGATTTTTTTTATTTATAATATAAACCCTTCCTCTTCTTTTAACCAATTTAGAATTAAGGTCTCTTTTTTTTAAGGACTTAAGTGAACTTGCAATTTTCATTTTTATTTACTTATTTTTTTTTATAAAGGATTTTATATACTCATTTAATTTTATTTTTCCATATCTTTTATGAACTTTGTTATTAAATGACACATTTGCTAAAGCTGAAGCATACCTTTCCCCTAACCTTTTAGGCAAATATCTTATTTTTAAGTCAAACATTTTTGCAACTTGAAGTATAGAATAAACTTGCATATTTGAAATACTATAATGAAGACATTTATTTTTTTTCCATGCCTCATAACAAGTATTAACTGTATCGTTTATATGTGTAAATCTTCTAGTTTGAGTTCCTGGCCTTACTACTGTTAAGGGTTTATTTTTAATATAACAATTTTCAAAAATTCCAATTACAGTTGCCATTGATCCAGTCTTAATTTGTCTTGGACCATAAACATTGTAAAAATATATTACTTCGTATTTAAAGTTAAACCATTTTTTTAAATTTTCGAGAAGTTCTAAGTTTTTTGATTTTGTAAAAGCATAAGGCGATAAATTTCTATCTTTACCGGAGTTGCCTAAACTAGCAGATGTAGCTGAATATATAAGTTTAATTTTGTTGTCTAGACAAAACTTAAATACAGCTTTACTTCCTAATGTATTAGAGTCAAAACACTCATTAAATTTTTCAAAACTTTGATAGATTCTTGCAAATTCGCCAAAATGAAAAATTGAATGAATTTTATTTTTATAAATTTTCAAAATTTTAAAAATATTTTTAGTATCTCCATTAATATATTTTATTCTACTATTACTTATATGATTTTTTTTTGAACCACTTGAATAGTTGTCTAGGCTAATGATATTAAATTTAGTTTTAAGTATAAAAAATTCAATTAAGTTAGATCCTACAAATCCCGCCCCACCTGTAACAACTAATATATTTTTCATTTAAAATGATTAGCCTGGCAACGACCTACTCTTCCATGCCTTAAGACAAAGTACCATCGGCGCAGAAAGGCTTGACTTCCGAGTTCGGAATGGGATCGGGTATTACCCTTTCGCAATAATCACCAGGCAACGGTTTTATACCTTATAAAAGTTTTTTGTAAACTCTTTAATTTATTTTAACTTTTTCTCAATTAAGGTGTGAAAAAAGCACCCAAATGTTACGCTAAAGAGTAAACAGATTACAGATAGTAATTCGTTATTTAAATTTGTTTCAAAAAGATTAATAGCTTTATAAAAACCAGGAATTGTTAAAACTTGGACTAAGTATATGCTGTATGACGCATTACCTAGATAAAAAAATATTTTATTATAAAATGGTCTCGTATTGACAGCTCCAAAAACAATTAATGCTGACGGTAAGCCCCAAATAATGAACCTATCGTAATTTATTATGTGGCTACTTTGATCAATAGATAATGATAATGATATTATACCAATAAATAAAATTAATAATGCAACAAAATGATTTATTTTAAACTTAAAAT
>CACEOC010000015.1 GCA_902561075.1 uncultured Pelagibacteraceae bacterium | reverse complement strand
GGAAGATCAACATTAAGCGTCGCAAGTGCCGGTATAAGAAAAAAATGGTTCATGAAAAGAGAACACTCTTCAAAAATTGATACTGCTGATTTTTATTGTATACCAACAATAAAAGCGTTCTAAAGATTTAAGATTTTTTAATTTTTTTTTCCCATTTAAAAGCACTTTTAAGAATTAGTTTTAAGTTATTATATTTTGGTCGCCATTTTAAAAGTTTAATTGATTTTTTTGTATCGGCGTAAACTTGCGCAACATCACCAGGTCTTCTTTTGGCATATTTAACAATAGTATTTTTATTCATTTTTTTGAATAAATTAACAATGTCTAAAACTGAGTAACCTTTTCCATATCCACAATTAAGTAATAATGATGGTTTTGTATAAATATAATTTAAACTTTTTAAATGAATATCAGCAAGATCTGAGACATGAATGTAATCCCTAATACAAGTCCCATCTTTAGTATTGTAATCATTTCCAAAAATAGAAATTATTGGTTTTTTTTTAAGTGATTGTATGGCTAAATTTTTAATTAAATGTCCATAAGATCTTTGTATTTCTCCAATTTTTCCAGAACTACTTGCTCCAGCCACATTAAAGTATCTTAAAATAACATATTTATATTTAAATTTTTTTGAATATTTTTTTACAATTTGTTCACTTTTAAATTTGGTATAAGCATAATGTCCTTGAGGATTTGGAATTTTTTTTTCGTTAACTGCACCATTTATATTTCCATAAATAGAGCAAGATGATGAAAAAACAAAATACTTCACAGAGGAAACGCTGCAACACTTAATTAAATTAAGTGTTCCATTGATATTATTAACAATATATTTTTTTTTATGTTTTTCAGCCTCACTTACGTTAAGATAAGCAGCTAAATGAACAACTGTATTTATATTATATTTTTTTATTGTATTAGATAATAGTTTTTTATTTTTAATATCTCCTTTTATAAATATTGCTCTCTTATTTATAAGTCTCCTATAGCCAGTGATTAAATTATCGTAAATAATTACTTTTGATTTTGTTTTTTCTAATTTTTCTGCGATATGACTTCCAATATATCCCGCCCCACCAGTAATTAGAATATTATTTTTTTTAATCATTTGCTTCTATGCTTTTTATGTTTGATAGTGAATTTTTAAAATCATCTAAATTTTCTCTGCTAGAGATTTTTACAATAGATATACCAAATATAATAATCAGAGCTAAAGGTATGCACGTAATAAAACTAATATTATTAGAAATTAATATTAAGTATATCGCGTAGAAAGCTATTGATCTAATAATTACGCTAGTTTTAAAAACTGCAATGATAGATAAAGAATGTTTGACAAGGTTTAAAAAATTCATTTTTGATGGTCCAAAATATCTTTTTCCTCTAACTGATGGTATAGAAGCAAAATTATTTTCAACTTTAACCAATGCTCCTGAAAAGCTACTCCATGTCGCTTTATCATTTAATAATTTTTCAATAGTTGTTTTTGGGAGAAAAGTAAAATTTCCAAACTTTATCGATTTTCCAGTAAATACGAGTGTGATCAATTTGTGAAAAAAATAACTTAATTTAAAAATCAAGTTCTCTGATCTTTTAATTCTTTCTCCAACTATTGGGGTATTCTCATTATAAGCTTGATTTTCGACAAAGGTTTTTATTTCTTCGGGCCTATCTTCACCATCACCATCCATAGGTATTATGTAATCAAAATTTTCGTTTTCATAGATGTACTTAATGCCTGAAGCAATACATCTTGCATGACCGATATTGTTAGTCATATTTATAATTTTTAATGACTTCAAATTATCAATTGGTCCAATATTGTTTGGTTTTTTTTCTGTTGAACCATCATTAATTAGATAAACTAAAAAATCATGATTGATGTCTTTGACAACTAAATCAATATTTTTTAATAATTGGCTGACAGATTGCCAATCATTATAAATTGGAATTAAAATAATTATTCTCATGGAGTTACAGAGCTTAAGAGTCTAAAGAATGATGCAAATATTCCAAATCCAGATAATTCAATTGCGCCAATAATAATGGCTGCAAATAAGATTTTTTTCCATTTATCACTAATATTCATTTTAAATTACTATACATCACAATGCATGGATTTCCCTCAAAATCTAGTTTTACAGATTTAAATATTGGATAAAAACTAGATTTACAATTTAGCTCTGGATGATTTACTATTATAAATCCTCCATCGAGTTCATTGGTATCTACAGATAAATCGTATCTCTTGGGTCTTGATTTTATATGATAAGATAAGTTGCCAGCAACCCACTCATCCCCTATCACAGATGATAACGCAAATTCATTCTTGCTAAATTTGTTCCATTCCATTTCAACTATATTTGCAATCTTTTTTCCCTGATAATCAGTTCTTTTATTATTCTCAGTTATAGAAATATAGCCATAAATAAAAGGTGAAAGAAAAAATAATATTATAAATGTGGTCATAAAGTTTTTCAATTTTGCTAATTGGATATTTGATTGAATAATATAAACAGATAGTAGACCTAAAAATATATAAAAAGGTGTCATCCACATTGTTCTAATTTTAGCACCTAAAAGTAAGGAGGTTATCAAAATTAATAGTATAGGTAGTAAATTTATAGCTAATAAAAAAATTAACTTTTCATCTTTTATATTAAAAGTAATTTTAGATTTTTGATTTAGAAAAAAAATCATTAAAAAAAATGGTATCAAAATTACAATTTGTTTAGCTAAAAATATAATAGGAAAAATAATATGATTTAAAATACCTTGATCAGTTGCTCCAGTTCTTTTTAAACCGTATGTAATTGTAATATAATTATTTTCATTTAGCCAAATTAAATGTGGAAAAATAATTAGTAAAAAAGGTATAACTGAAATTAAACATTTTAAATTAATTTCTTTTTTTAAGATTTTATAAACTAAATAAAAATCAATAGCTAGACCGAGATAAATAAAAAGATACTTAGATAAAAATCCGAAACCTGCAAAAACACCTAACAAAAACCAATCTGTAATTCGGTTATACTTAAGACCTCTCCAAAAATAAAAAACTGTTAAAGTCCAGAAAGGAATTAGACAAACATTTACATTAAATTCTGGTGTAGTAAAATTATAAAAATAAATTCCCTCTAATAATAAAACAGATATAAAACAGAGTAATGTATTTTTTAAAAATTCCTCTGATAATTTAAAAACAACAAAAAAAGAAATTATAATGCAAATTTGACTTAAAAGGTAGTAAGCCCAATCTTTATTCCCAAAAATTTGGAAAAATATTTCTACTAATACTGCGCTCATTGGTGGATGTTTGTCAAATCCCCAATCCAAGTTACTACCCCATGCTAGTGCTTCTATAGTGTCGAGTGGTAAATTATTATTAGTGATAAATGGAATCACTGTCCATATTATTAAATGCAGCCCTAGAAAAGAGTAAAACAAAATTCTTATATTCATAATTTTATCAACCATTTTACCTGTATTTATACAATTTATGGTTTATTGACACCTATTAATTCATGAATATATTCACCAAACTTAGTAATTTACTTATGGTAAAGATCTCCAAAACATATATCCCAAAAGAAACCGAAAAGTATATGTGTGCAAAACATTTAGCTTTTTTTAAAAAAAAACTTTTGGATTGGAAAACTGAATTAAAAAGAAGTAGTAATGAAGCCTTATTTAATAGTTCTCTTGATGACAATAGTACCTCTGCAGATATAGTTGATCAGGCATCGTCATATACTGAAAAAAATGTTGAAATGAGAGCAATCAATAGACAAATTAAATTAATAAGCAAGATAGAATCAGCTTTAAAAAAAATACAAGATGGAACTTACGGATTTTGTGAAGATACAGGTGAACCAATAGGTTTAAAAAGACTTATGGCAAGACCTGTAGCAACACTTTGTATAGCTGCACAGGAGAAACATGAAAAAGACGAAAAAGTGCATGCAGATGATTAAGGTTTAGGTATTTCACCTGCGCCCATAAAATCATAACCTTTTTTAACAGGCTCTCTGTTTGAGATAACCTCATACCATCTGCATAAATTTTCATGATTTTTTAATCCTATATCATGCCATTTATGTCTTGCTATCCATGGCCAAGTTGCAATATCAGCAATTGAATAGTCTTCTCCAGCGAGATACGTTGACTCTGATAGTCTCATATTAAGTCTAGAATACAAATCTTTAGTAATTTTAAAATACCTTTCTTCGCCGTATTTACTTTTTCCTTTATTGAAACGATAGAAGGAATGATACTGACCAATCATAGGGCCAACTAGCCCCATCTGAGCCATCAACCATTGGTCAATATTTAATTTATTATTTTTATCATAAAATTTATTACTCTTTTCTGCTAAATAAATTAATATTGCTCCAGATCCAAAAACATTTTTTTTTGTTTCACTATCTCTAATTACAGGTATTTTGCTAAAGGGGCTAATTTTAACGAACTTCTCTTCAAATTGCTCACCTTTGCTTAAATCTACTGGAACTACTTTGTAAGGAAGATTGATTTCCTCCAACATTATACTTATTTTTTTTCCATTTGGAGTATCAGAGGCAAATAACTCAATCACTTTTTACACCAAGTCTTTCTTTTATTGCTTTAGACGAAGTTGTGAATTCAAATCGATATTTTTCATTTGGTTTTGCAAGTTTAAAACAAGCCCTTGCAGCTAGTGCGCCCTCATGAAACCCTGATAATATTAGTTTTAATTTTCCTGGATAGTTGCAAATATCACCTATTGCATAAATGCCTTTTTGATTTGTCTCAAATTTTTCCGTATCGACCTCTACTGTTTTTTTATTCAAATTAAGACCCCAATTTGCTATTGGCCCAAGCTGCATTATCAATCCAAAAAATCCTAATACATAATCAGATTTAAGATTTGTGATTTCTTTGTTTTCATGTTCAATATCTATACTTTCAAGTGTCCCGTTACCTTTAACAGATTTTAGTTGATATTTAGTAAAAAGATTAATCTTTCCTGATTTTTGTAATTCATAAACCTTATCTAAAGTTGCTTGTGCTCCTCTAAATTCATCTCTTCTATGTATTAGGTTTACTTTAGATTTTTTTGATAACTCTACTGCCCAATCTAATGCGCTGTCACCTCCTCCAAATATTGAAACAGTCTTTCCCTCAAATATCTTTTTGTTTTTTACTGAATAAAATATTGATTTATCTTCAAAATTTGCACACTCTTTTGGTGAAAATTTTCTTGGTTCAAATGACCCAACACCCCCAGCTATAATAACATTAGGTGTAATAAAACACTTATCTTTGTTGGTTTTAACTTCCCATTTATTTTCTTTTTTTTTTATTTGATCAACTCTTTCACCTAAATGAAAATTTATACTAAATGGTTTTAATTGATTTAATAAATTTTTTGTTAATTCTTCTCCTGTGCACTCTGGAATAGCAGGAATATCGTATATGGGTTTATCTGGATAAAGTTCTATGCATTGTCCACCTGGTTTGTCTAGGTTATCAACAATCTCACAATTTAAACCTATAATTTTTAATTGATGTGCAGTAAATAATCCTGTTGGTCCAGCTCCTATAATTAACGCATCAGTTTTAATCATTAAACTTGTTTCTCTGGCATATTAACAATTAGACCATCTAACTCATCTGAGACTGTTATTTGACAACTAAGCCTGCTATTTTTTTTTGGTTCGTAAGCTTGATCTAACATATCCTCTTCACCATCTAATTTTTTCTCTAATTTATCAAACCAATCTTCTGTGACATAAACATGGCAAGTAGCGCAAGACATACCCCCGCCACAGTCTCCATCTATACCAGGAATATTATTTTGAACGGCTCCCTCCATTACCGATAATCCATTATCAACATCAACAGTATGCGAATTTCCGTTATGTTCAATGTAAGTAATTTTAGCCATAGGAGATATATAAGTGCAAAAAAAAATAGGGCAAGTATGAAACTTGCCCTATTTAAAAATTTAGTTATCTTTTAATTAAGCTCTCTTAGAAGAGTTTGCAACTGCACATGACCAAATGATTAGACCAAAAGCGATCTTGTTCACAAAGTCAGCTAAGTTGTAAATCACGTTCAAAGAGTTTGCATCTATTCCACCAGTTAGATATCCAAATACATATCCTAGTGGGTAGATAGCCCAACCAACAGTAACGATCATTCTCAATGCGCTGAATGCAGTAACAAGAGACTTGTTACCTGATTTAGCCATTGATTTACCTGCTTCACCAGAGAATATTTCATAAAGAATGTAAATCCATCCAGCCATACCGATAATGAAACCTAGCATCGCGTTGATGAATCCAGCTTCTCCTGCATATCCACCTACAAGCATAACGATAGAACCAATTAATATTCTCCAGAATATTCCAGTTGGAACTTTTCTTACTGCTGCAAGAATTAAATAAAACTCAACTAGCTGTAAAGGTACAGTAATTAACCAGTCAATATATCTGTAAACAGTTGGAGTATCACCTGTTTCAACCCAAACCGCTCTCATATACATATAGTGAATGAATGCTATACCAGTTACAAGTCCAGCTACGTTTACTGATTTTCTCCATTGAGTGCTAACATTAGCTTGCTCCATAAAGAAAAACGCAGTGGCTGCTAACATACCCATTGAAATTAACCAAAACGAAATACCTACGAAATCGTCTGTAGCTAAAAAGGCTTCAGCAGCATTAGCACCTGTTGATGCTCCAATTAGAGCTATCGCAGCAAATGCTAACGTTTTTAATGTTTTCATAAAAAACTCCCTCATTAGTTAGTTTTTATAGTTTAAATTTAAACTACAGGTTTATTACGCAATAAACCCAAGTTAGGTCGGTAATTATCAAATTAAATTAGTTAATTGAAGACTTTTTTACAGTTAATAAGTGTTGATTTTATTGACTTTTTAAAATTAAATACAACCTGTTACATAAAATCAATATATTTTAGGCGTAAGGAATCAATTAGTAATGAAAAACAAATTTCACCAAATTTATAGAAATTCCATAGATAATCCTGAGGATTTTTGGCAAAAAAACTCCGAGGATATTTTTTGGTTTAAAAAACCTTCTAAAATTTTAAATAAATCTAATCATCCTTTTTATAAATGGTATGAGGATGGAATAACAAATACTTGTTACAACGCATTAGATATTCACATTGATAATGGTAAAGGTGATAAAACAGCATTAATATATGATAGTCCTATTACAGGGAATAAATCTAAACACACATATAAAGAGTTAAAAGACAAAGTTTCTAAATTTGCAGGGGCTTTATTAAATCAAGGAGTAAAAAAGGGAGATAGGGTTATAATTTACATGCCAATGATACCTGAGGCAGTTGTTGCTATGCTTGCATGCGGAAGAATTGGAGCAATTCATTCAGTTGTTTTTGGAGGTTTTGCATCTAATGAATTAGCAAGTAGAATTGACGATAGTAAAGCAAAGATTTTGTTAACTGCTTCTTGTGGTTTTGAGCCATCTAGAACAGTTGAATATAAACCTCTTGTTGATGAAGCATTAAAACTCGCTAAGCATAAAGTTGAAAGAGTAATTTTTTTTCAAAGAAAAGGAAATGAAGTTAAATTGAATCCTCCAGTTGAGATAAGCTGGGAAGAAGCGTTAGCAAATTCAAAAGATACGGATTGCGTCGAAATGAATTCAAATGATTATGCTTATATCCTTTATACATCTGGTACCACTGGAATTCCAAAGGGGATTGTAAGAGATATTGGTGGTCATATCGTTGCTCTGAAGTGGACTATGAAAAATATTTATAATATCAATGAAAAAGATGTATGGTGGTCTGCAAGTGATATAGGATGGATAGTCGGTCATTCATACATTGTGTATGCTCCGTTGTTTAAAGGATGTACCACAGTACTTTTTGAGGGCAAACCAGTTGGAACTCCTGACGCTGGAGCTTTCTGGAAAATTATTTCGGATTACAAAGTTAAATCTCTTTTTACTGCACCAACTGCATTCAGGGCAATTAAGAAAGAGGATCCTGATGGAAAATTTTTTTCGAAATATGACCTTAGCTCTTTTGAAAGTTTATTTTTAGCAGGAGAACGAGCGGATCCGGATACTATAAAATGGGCTGAAAAGTTATTAAAGGTTCCTGTAATTGACCATTGGTGGCAAACAGAAACTAGTTGGGCTATAAGCTCGAACTGCACAGGGATTGAAATGATGGATACAAAATATGGCTCTGCATGCAAAGCCGTTCCTGGATATGATGTAAGAATTATTAAACCAGATCAATCTTTAGCAAAATCAAATGAAATGGGTGACATAGTTGTAAAACTACCTCTTCCTCCAGGAACATTTCCAACTTTATGGAATGCAGATGAAAGATACAAAAATACTTATATGTCTAACTATGATGGATATTATCAAACCTATGATGCTGGTCATATTGATGAGGATGGTTATATTTGGATAATGTCAAGAACAGATGACATTATCAATGTTGCTGGACATAGATTATCAACTGGAGCAATAGAAGAGGTTTTATCAGAGCATCAGTCTGTAGCTGAGTGCGCAGTAATCGGAATTGCTGATAAACTTAAAGGTCAATTGCCTATTGGTTTAATCGCGCTAAAAGCAGGAGTTGATAAGGATAATGAAACGATATCTAAAGAGTGTATAAAAATGGTTAGAGATAAAGTGGGACCTGTTGCAGCGTTTAAAACTGCAATAGTAGTAAAGAGATTGCCAAAAACTAGATCGGGTAAAATTTTAAGGGGAACTGTTAGAAAAATTGCAGATAAAGAGGAATATAAAATGCCAGCTACTATTGATGATCCTGCAATATTGGATGAGATAAAAAATGATTTAATAATAAATAAAATTATCAATTAATGATTAAAACTTATTTATTTTTAGCTGGCGCTATAATTTGCGAAGTTTGCGGCACAATGCTTCTTCCAATTTGTCAAAACTTTACAAAACCTATACCTACATTCTTTCTTGCGTTGTTTTACTTATCTGCATTTTATTTATTAACATTTGTCGTAAATAAACTGCCTATTGCAATCGTTTATGGTGTTTGGAGCGGTTTAGGAATTTTTACAATTGCAATTTTAGGATACATATTTTTTAAACAAACTTTGAGTTGGCAGGCTGTTTTAGGATTATTTTTAATTATAATTGGTGTTGTTTTAGTAAATTCTTTCTCTTCAAAGACTATTTAAAACTTAATGGTTTACCTGTTGGCTCTCCGATAATTTTTCCATCTTGCATCTTTATATCTCCGCCAATAATTGTATAGATTGGTACTCCTTTAAATTTATATCCATTAAATGGTGACCACCCACATTTGCTCTCTATATTCTCATTTTTAATTTCAATTTCTTTTTTTAAATCAACAATAGTAAAATCTGCATCAAAGTTTTTTTTAATATAACCTTTATTTTTAATCCCAAATATTTTTACTGGATTTTTACATAAAAAATTTACTATTTGGTTTAAGTTAATTCTTCCATTATTCATATGATTGAACATTACAGGTAATATCGTTTGAACACCTGGCATTCCAGATGGTGAGTTGGGGTAAGGCTTTTCTTTATTTATTTTTAAGTGTGGTGCATGATCAGAACCAATAGTATCGTTGTAATTATTTCTTACAGCATACCATAGTCTATCATAATGAGATTTATCTCTTATAGGAGGATTCATTTGAGCATATGATCCAAGATTATCATAACAATCTGGTGCATAAATTGTTAAATGCTGGGGTGTAATTTCAAAAGTAATATTTCCTTTATTCTGTGAAAGAAAATCTACCTCTTCTTTTGTAGTTACATGTAATATATGCGCTTTTTTATTTAACCTCTTTGCAATTTTAACTATTTTTCTTGTCGAAGATATTGCTACCTCTTCGTTTCTCCAAACAGGATGTGTTTTTACATTACCATTTTTGATTAATTTTTTTCTTAGTTTTAGTATTTCTTCATCCTCAGAGTGAACCGCAACAACTTTAGATGCATGTTTAAAAACTTTTTCTATATCATCTTCTTTATCAACCAATAAATTTCCTGTTGACGAACCTGCAAAAAGTTTGATTCCACAACAACCATCCAAATCTTTTAATTTTTCTAATAATTGGTAATTTTCAGCAGTAGCACCAAAATAAAATGCATGATTACAATACATTCTCTTGCCGATATTAATTTTTTTTTGGAATTCTTCAAAATTTGTTGTAGGTGGGTTTGTGTTTGGCATTTCAAAAACACTAGTTATACCACCAACAATTGCTGCTCTACTTCCAGAATGTAAATCTTCTGCATCAACAGAACCTGGCTCTCTAAAATGAACTTGAGTGTCCATCAAACCTGGTAAAACAATTTTATTAGTAACATCAATTGTATTCTTAGATTTTTCCTCTTTAAGGTTGCCTATATGAGATATTTTACCATTCTGTATACCAAGATCTAATTTCTCAAGATTGTCACCAATATAACATGTTCCATTTTTAATTATGAGATCTAACATTTGGCAAAAAAGTAACTATATTATACTTTGAGAACAATCAATTATGAATAAAAATAATGTATATATTTTAGAGGAAAGAGGCATCTTATACATAAACGGTCAAGATACAGATGCTTTTTTACAAAATCTAATCTCTAATGATATTAGAAAGGTAAACACAAATTTAAGTTGTTTTGCATCTCTCTTAACTCCACAAGGTAAATATCTATATGAATTTTTTATTGTAAAACACAAAAATGGTTACTTTATTGAGTGTGAAAAAAAAATTATCGAAGAATTATACAAAAAATTTGAATTATATAAATTGAGATCTCGTGTTGAAATATTAAATTTGAGTAATGAATTTGTTATTGCAGTATTATCTAAAGAAAAATTTTTAAGTTTAGAGCACAGCAAAAATTTACCAGGACATACAATCAAATTTAGAGAAGATCCACTTTATTTAGATCCAAGGCACACAGATTTAGGGGCACGATTAATTATTAATCTTGAAAAACTACATTTATCATTAAAATTGTTAAAACTAAAATCATCTAATATTGATGATTACTATTCGATAAGCAGCGATTTAGGTATCCCTCAAATAAATACTGATAAGTTGCAAAATAATATTTTTGGTATCGAATGTAACTTAGAGGAATTGAATGGTATTGATTTTAAAAAAGGTTGCTACATAGGACAGGAAAATACAGCTAGAATAAAATTAAAAAACAAACTATCGAAAAGATTATTTTCAATTGAAAAAATTGAGGGTAATTTTACTCAAGATAATATAATTAAAGATAATAATTTTGAGTTAGGAAAAATTCTAATTTTCGATCAGTATCCATTTGCAGTAATCAAATTTAGAGATAAAAATTTCAAATTTGAAAAAAAATACAAATGCGGTGATGCAATTATACGAATTAAAAAACCTTCCTGGTTAATTTAGATTTTATTAATAAATTTTGAAAGATCGGGTTTGAAATAATTTGGTCCTTTCATTACTTTGCCACTGTCATTATAAATAGGCTTACCATCAGAACCAAGTTTGCTCATGTTGGAATTTTGAACTTCCTCAAAACATTTATCTAGATTTATTCCGAAAGCATGACCTGCCCCATAAGTCACATATAATATATCAGTTAGAGCGTCAGCTACCTCTTTAATATCATTATCCTTAATTGCGGCTTTTAATTCATCTAGCTCCTCCTCAATAAGACTCACTCTTAATTTATTTATTTTATCTTCTGCTAATTCTGACGTAGTTTTTACGTCTTGACCAAAGGTTTTCATAAAAATACCAACCTTTTCGAAATTTGTCATAATCCTTCCTTACTTTAATGTTAACCCTTCTATTATTTTGCTTTTAATTATTGTATAAATTTAGGATTATAATATTTGATTTAAATCATGAAAAAAAGAAAAGAAACAGACAGTTTAGGAGTTATTAATGTTCCTGGGGATAAATATTGGGGAGCTTCAACCGAGAGATCAAAAAAATATTTTGATATCGGTGAAGTAAAAGTTAGACCAATATTAATTAAATCTATTGCAATTATAAAAAAATCTGCAGCTATTGTTCATAAAAAAGACAAACTTATTAGTGCAAAAATTGCAAATGCGATAATAAAAGCTTCTCAAGAAGTTATTATGGGAAAACTTGACGATAATTTTCCTTTAAAAGTATGGCAAACAGGATCAGGCACTCAAACTAATATGAATGTAAATGAGGTAATTTCAAATAGGGCTATAGAGCTTTTAAAAGGAAAAAAAGGATCTAAAACTCCTGTACATCCTAATGATCACGTAAACAAATCACAATCTACTAATGATGTTTTTCCTACAGCGATGCATATAGCTATTACAATGGAAACTAAAAGAAAACTTTTACCATCTCTAATTTTATTAAGTAAAGAGTTAAAAAAAAAAGTTAAAAATTTTAAAAATATAGTAAAAATAGGTAGAACCCATCTTCAAGACGCTACGCCACTAACACTGGGACAAGAATTTTCAGGATATCATTCGCAAATTGAAGAAAGTATACAAAGAATTAAAGAGGCCTTAAATGAATTATATTTTCTTGCACAAGGAGGAACGGCAGTTGGTACTGGGATTAACACTAGAAAGAATTTTGATAAAAAAATTATTAATCAAATAAAAAGATATACTAAATTAGATTTTAAACCTGCAAAAAATAAATTTTCTGCTTTGGCGGCACATGACGCGGTAGTAAATTTTTCAGGGGTTCTCAATACTTTAGCAGTAGCTTTAACAAAAATTGCAAATGATATTCGTTTTTTAGGATCTGGACCTAGAGCAGGCTATGGAGAATTAATTTTACCTTCTAATGAACCAGGATCTTCAATAATGCCAGGGAAAGTAAATCCAACTCAATCTGAAGCAGTAACCATGGTTTGTGCAAAAGTTATGGGTAATCATAGTGGGGTTACAATTGCAGGTTCAAATGGACATTTTGAACTAAACGTTTTCAAACCTTTAATAGCTGAAAATGTTTTGCAATCAATTGATATACTTTCGGATAGTATTAAAAATTTTTCTAATTATTGTGTTAAAGGATTAAAAGCTGATAAGAAAAAAATTCAACATTATCTAGATAATTCTCTAATGCTAGTAACAGCTCTTGCGCCCAAAATAGGTTATGACAATGCAGCTAAAATTGCAAAAAAAGCGATAAAGAATAGTACAAGCTTGAAAGAGGAAGCAATAAAAACAGGCCTAATTAGTAAAAAAGATTACGATTTAATAGTTGATCCTAAAAAGATGATCAACCCTCGTTAATTCTTATAAATTCCTCTTTTACAACATTTCTGAATTTTTGGTAATTATCAAAATTATTTTTGATTGAATTATTTACGTTCTCAAAATTAAATTCAAAATCAGACTCTTTATTAAAGATTACATTTGAGATACTAGATGAATCACTATCGATATTTGTTTGATAGACAAAATTTATCTTTTTTAAGTCTATTCGTTTTTTTATTGGTATTGAAAATCTTCTATAAAACTCATCTTGATTATTAATATTTAACTCAATTTCACCGGCAAAGTAGATTGCTCCGTTACTTTCATAAAATAAACTGTTTTTTAGTGATAAATCTCCAATATTTCTTATTTTAATTTTATTATTTTCAATAAATATTTGACGATTATAAAAATCGAATTCAAAAAAACCAGAATTAAAATAAGCGTTATCAATTTTATTTAATTTAAGAGTTATTTTACCATTTAAGTTCTCGTGAATATCCTCTTTATAATTAAAGTAATTTAATAAAATAGTTTTTATAAAAATTCCTATTTTTTGTTTTTTTATAGATGCATTAATATCAAAAAAAAATGGATTTAATTCAATTTTTCCATCAACAGCAAACTTATCTTGTTTGTTGCCAATTGAATCAATGAATATACCTTCATCGTTATTTAAATATTTTATTTCAATTGTATGATTTAAAAATTTAGTTTTTAATTTACCAACATTGCGTTCATCTTCTAGTACAAGTGAATTTTCAAAAAATAATTTAGGATTTTTAAACTTAAGAATAAAATTAGATGACTGAGGTTTTTTATTTATATCTTTATCCCAATTAAAATTGTAATCGGAATCAAAAATATTTCCTGTAATTTTTATTTTTTTTTGATTTGTATCATTATTTTGCCAATAAAAAAATTTTCTAATTGGAGATATTGTTACGACATCTCCCCCTTTATCAACAAAGAAAAAATTTGATTTTTTAAGTAAAATTGGTTTATTTTTTTTTTCATAAAAGTGGTTGATTAATTTTTTAAAATTTAGATTATTAAAATATAAATTTTCTTTATTTAGTTCAATCTTCTTAATTGTTATATTTTTATAGTTATATAAATCAAAGAGAGAAATAAATAATTTTACGTTTTTAAGATCTGCAATTTTTGGTAAATCTTTTTCTATTTTTAATTCAGCTTTTTCAATAACCAAGTGAGGGGATGGCATAAAGCCATAATTAATTTTAGTTATTTTATTT
>CACEOC010000014.1 GCA_902561075.1 uncultured Pelagibacteraceae bacterium | reverse complement strand
TATCAAAAATGATCTCGTCTAATGAAATTGTAACTTTAATAAATGCTCTAGGGTTAAATCCTAATGATACCGAAATAAATATTGCAGATTTGAGATATGGAAAAATTATTATAATGACAGATGCTGACGTTGATGGATCACATATAAGAGCATTGCTGTTAACTTTTTTTAATAATCAACCCTTTAATAAGTTGATTGAAAATGGAAATATTTATTTAGCTCAACCACCATTATTTAAAGTAACTAAAAATTCAAAAAATATTTATATTAAGGATGAGGATGACTTGGAAAAATTTATAATAAAAAATTCAAATGATTTAAAAAAATATAAAAAAGGATCAAAAGAATACATTACAAAATTTGAATTGGAAAAATCCAAATTATCAATTCAAAGATTTAAAGGTTTAGGCGAAATGAACCCTGAGGAGTTATGGAATACAACTCTAAACCCAGAGACAAGAAATATATTAAAAGTGCAGTATTCAAAAAAAATAAAAGAAGATTTTGATTTAATTCATACATTAATGGGTAATGATGTTAAATCTAGAAAAGACTTTATCTTCGAAAATGCCATAAATGTCTCAAATTTAGATATTTAAAAATGTCTCTAATTGAAGATCTTGAAAATTACTCCTTAGATAAAACTACATATATTAATTTAAGATGGATTGGAATTATAGGACAGTTAATCACTATAAATTTTGTTGCTATTATTTTAAAATTTAAATTTGAATTTATTATTGCTAATATAATTGTTTTGTTTGGAGTAATAAGCAATATTTTTTTATTTTATTTCTACAAACAAAGACAATTAAGCAATCAATCTGCTTTCTATTTTTTATTAATCGATATATTGCAATTAGGAAGTTTACTATTTCTAACAGGTGGAATACTTAATCCATTTTCAATTTTTTTAATTATACCGAGTGTTTTTGCCTCTTCTAACTTAAATATAAAATCTAATCTTATTATTTTGTTTGTAACAATATTTTTGATTTGTTTTTTAACCATATATCACTTTGAACTGCCCTCTCCACTTAACAATTATAAAATAAGCTTTTACTATTACTATGCAATACCTTTAGGTCTGATAATAGCTTTAATATTTTTAAATTATTTTGCATATTTATTTGGAAAAGAAAATAGATTAAGAAAAAAAGCACTTGATAAAATTCAAGAAGTAATTGCAAAAGAGCAAGAACTTGTTTCATTAGGAGGTCAAGCTGCTGCAGCGGCTCATTCTTTAGGAACACCACTATCTACCATAAAAATTATTTCTCAAGAATTGCTAAAACAGAAAAATAATAAAGAAGAAATAAAAAAGGATATAGAGCTCTTATCAAGTCAAGTCAAAAGATGTGATGAAATACTCAAAAAGTTAACAATTGTTCCATTTGTTGAAGATAATTTTATAGGAAAAAATTTTAGTCTAGCAAACTATGTAAATGAAATTGTTAAATCTTTTGAGGAAATTTCTGACAAAAAATTTATTACTAATTTGGATCAAGATACAAATCCATTTCCAATAAAAAAGTCAATTGAACTTGTTTATGGAATAAGAAATTTTATAGGTAATGCCAATAAATTTGCTTTAAATAATATATATTTATCAATAAAAAGTGATAGTGAATTTTCAGAAATTAATATTGAAGATGATGGAGCTGGTTTCCCTAAGGATGTTTTAAGTAGAATTGGCTATCCATATTTAAAATCTATTAAGAAAGAAATTACCTCGAAATCAGGTCTGGGTCTTGGTATATTCATAGGTAAAACTTTACTTGAGAAAAATTATGCAAAAATTATACTTAGAAACTCAGAAACTAGATATGGTGCAGAGGTAAATATTAAATGGAGAAATAATGATTTAATGAAAATTTAATTTAATTTTTCTTTATCTCCGAATAAATCACTTAATTGATTAATCATTACATCACCCAACTCTTGAACGTCACTAATTTTAATTGCCCTATCATAATATCTTGATACATCATGGCCGATGCCAATGGCTAAAATCTCAATATCTTTTTTATTTTCAATAGTTTTTACAACTTTCTTAAGATGTTTTTCTAGAAAATCACCTGAATTTACCGAAAGTGTTGAGTCATCAACTGGAGCACCATCAGAAATAATCATTAATATTTTTCGTTCTTCGTTTCTTTTCTTTATTCTGTTATAAGCCCATAATATTGCCTCACCATCAATATTTTCTTTAAGCAATCCTTCTTTTAACATTAATCCAAGATTATTTTTTGATTTACGCCAAGGTGCGTCTCCAGATTTATATATTATATGTCTTAATTCATTTAAACGCCCTGGTTTTTTTGGTTTACCAGAGTTATTCCACATGTCTCTACAATTTCCACCTTTCCAGTTTTTTGTTGTAAATCCTAAGATCTCAACTTTTACAGAACATCTTTCAAGAGTTCTGGATAAAATATCTGCGCATAGTGCTGCTATTGTAATAGGTCTTCCTCTCATCGATCCTGAATTATCAATAAGAAGAGTGACTATTGTGTCCTTAAATTCGTAATCTTTTTCTTTTTTAAAAGATAATGAGTTATATGGATCCATTACAACTCTTGTAAGTTTAGAGCTATCTAGCAAACCCTCCTCTAGATCAAAATCCCATGCTCTATTTTGTTTTGCTAAAAGTTGTCTTTGAAGTTTGTTTGCTAGCTTAGTAATTAAATCTTTAAAATCACTTAGTTGTTGATCTAAATTTTTTCTTAATTTTAAAATTTCCTCTTCATTTTCTAAATTTTCTGCTTTTACAATTTCGTCGTGCTCAACAGTAAATACTTTATATTCGTTATCATCATTAACTAGGCTTAATTTTTGAGATATATTTTCAAATTTTTGCTCTTGACCCTCTCCCTCAGATAGTTGTTCATCCATTCTAAATTCTGAAACTTCGTGCTCTATATCAAGAGAATTTTGATTTCCCTCACCGTCATCACTCTCGTTCTCTTCATCATTATTTTGTGAATTATTTTCATTATTATCCTCCTTATCTGATTGATCATCATCTTTTAAATCATTTTGTGTATCCTCATTATCAGATATTTGTAATTTTTTTATTATTTTTGAGATTTCCAAATTATATATATTTTGATTGTATAAATTATTTAGTAGAAATTTTTTGTGTTTTGAAAAAACTCTTTCGAACTCATCACTCCAATATTTAAGCGCTTTTTTACTATTATTAATTAAATCTATTCCCAGCATATTTTCGATTAAATAAAGTTCAAATGCAAGTTCTATTTTAATATCTTTTTTAGAATCAATATTTTGTTTATCGTAAATTTGAATTTTTTTATAATATGACTCTTTTAAATTTTTTTTAATACCTGGAAATTTCAAGTATCCGATGTACTCACATCTTATTTTTTCTGAAATTTCATATAATTTTTTCTCATTATTATTTGCTGGTTCGTATTTATTAAATATTTGAAAACTACTATAACGTTTTCTTAAAGCATCAGAATCCACTTTTGCCCTTAATTTATCAAGGTCCGTACTGATATTGTAATTATCAAATTTATCCAAATTATAGGAATTTTCCTTTAAGTTTTTGTTTAATTTTCTAGATTTAATTAAATCTAAAGATATTGCTTTGTATGTGCTAATCAAAGCTTGTTTGAATTTATTTTTTAAATCCTCTTCATTATTTTTCATTTATACCTTAATATTTTTTAAGGACTCAGGAAGGTCTTCACCAAAACATCTTTGATAATATTCAGAAATAATACTTTTTTCTGCATCATCGCATTTATTTAAAAAAGTCACTCTAAATGCATATCCAATATCTTTAAATATCTCAGCGTTATTGCTCCAATTTAGAACAGTTCGCGGACTCATAACAGTTGATATATCTCCTGCCATAAATCCTTTTCTTGTTAATGATGCAACTTTAATCATGTTAGATATTATTTCTTTACCTTTTGGATTACTTAATTTTTTGTTTTTAGATAAAATAATTTTCATTTCTTTATCTTCTGGAAGATAATTTAAAGAAGTTACAATTTCCCACCTATCAAGTTGTGCTTGGTTAATTTGTTGTGTTCCGGTATAAAGTCCTGTTGTGTCACCAAGACCAATAGTGTTTGCAGTAGCAAATAACCTAAAATACCTATTTTGTCTTACTACTTTATTTTTGTCTAAAAGAGTAAAATAACCATCACTTTCTAGAATTCTTTGAAGAACAAACATCACGTCGCTTCTTCCTGCATCATATTCATCGAATACAAGCGCAACAGGGTTTTGAAAAGACCATGGTAAAATACCCTCTTTAAATTCTGTAATTTGTTTCCCATCTTTTAATGTAATCGCATCTTTTCCAATAAGATCAATTCTGCTTATGTGAGAGTCCAAATTTATTCTTACACACGGCCAATTTAACCTGGCTGCAATTTGAGTAATATGGGTACTTTTGCCAGTTCCATGATAACCATGGACGATAACCTTTTTGTTATGAAGAAATCCGCTTAATATTGCAAGAGTAGTATCTCTATCAAAAACATAATCTTTATCTATTTCAGGCACAAGTTCACTTTTTTTTGAAAAAGCATCTACCTCAATATCTGTATCAATTCCAAATGTTTGTTTTATTGAAATTTTAATGTCGGGCTGTAAACTAATATTTTCTATCAATTTTTTTCCTGTATGTAATTTTTAATTGATTATAAGCAAGAGTAACTACTTTTAACTTATCTTCAAATTTTTTATTTCCTGCATTCATATCAGGGTGTAATTTTTTGACAAGTTTTTTAAATTTTGCTTGTATTTTCTCCCATTTTAAACCCACGTTTATTCCAAGAATTTTAAACGCTTTAATATCATTTTGATCAAATCTATATTGTCTCATATGGTCAAAACTTGGATCAAACTTTCCATTTGTAACATCATCTTTTAATGCATTATTCCATAAAACTTTAAAAAAATTGTCAGAAGATCCAAAATTTTGAGTTGGTTTGTGCCAAGTAAGATCAGATTTAATAAAATTCATTATTTGTTCGTCACTCATACCATTAAAATAATTCCAATTTTTATTGAATTCCTTTATGTGTTCTAAACATAATAGTCTAAATTTTTTACTATTGTCTCTTTCTATGGGTGCTTTAAATTCTCCCTCTTTTTTACAATTATTCCAGTCGCAAATATTTTTCATTTAATATAGTGTTGTTATATGGATATAAATCAACTTATCGAAATTGTAAAAAAAAAAATTTGCGTAAATTTAAATATTGAACAAATTGAAATACAGGATAAGACTTATCTTCATATTAAACATTCGACCCATCAAAAAGATAAATTTCATATAAAAATCTTTATTAAGTCTAAATATTTACTAAATGAAAAAAAGATTGAAACTACGAGGAAAATTTATAAGATTCTAGATCAGGAGATAAAAAAACATATCCACTCTATACAATTAAAGATTAATTAATTCCTTTAAAAAAAATTTTTTAATTTCACTTTGATGAAAAGGTTTATTGATTATTGGTAAACCAATATCCTTTAATAATACCAAGTTTATTTTATTTGATACATTTTTTTTATCATTAAGCATAAAGTTCAATATTTTATTTATATCCTTTTTTTTAAAAATTTTGTTAACACTCAGCTTAAAATCTATTTTTTCTATATGCATCATTATTTTGTTATATGTTGTCTTGCTTAGATATTTTTTATTTAAACTAAATTTTACTGCAGTTTTTACACCCAATATTACCGCTTCACCGTGGTTCAAAATTTTTTTATAGTTACAAGCGGCTTCAAATGCATGACCAAATGTATGACCTAGGTTTAGAATTTGTCTAAGATTTTTTTCTTTTTCATCTTTTTCTACAACTTCTTTTTTTATTTTACAGCTATCTATAACTGCCTTAATTAAATATGACCTCCTCAATAATAAAATTTCCTTAATATATTTATCTAGATAATAGAAATTTTGTTTGCTGGATATCAAACTGTGCTTAAATATTTCAGCATATCCACAAATTAATTCTCGCGAATTTAGTGTTTTTAAAAAATTTATGTCTATTAAAACAAGATCTGGCTGATAGAAAGTTCCAATTAAATTTTTTCCATGTTTTTTATCGTTAATACCTGTCTTTCCTCCAATACTGGCATCTACTTGAGCTAAAAGTGTTGTGGGTATATTTATAAATTTTGTGCCCCTTTTAAATATACTTGCTGCAAATGAGCAAAGATCACCCACAATACCACCTCCTAGAGATATCACACAGTCGTTTCGTGAAAACTTTTCTTTTAGAAGATATTTAATCACTACATTTACATTCTTAAAATTTTTGTTTGTTTCACTTGAAAAAAACTTTAGTTTAAATTTCTTAGGCGCTTTGATTTTTTTAAAAATTTTTTCTACAGTATTTTTCTTTATTTTACTGTCATAAACAATTAAAAATTTTTCAAATTTTAAGTTTTCTTTATTCAGTATTTCATTTATTTCATTTATAAGATTGTTGTTGAAGTAAATTGAATATCTCTTTTGTTTTGTATTAACTTTTAGTGATTTGATTTTCATAAATAGATTTTAATTTTTCAATTATTTGACTTTTATTTAGACTTTCGCAATTTAATTTGTAGTTTGATTGTTTATATACTAAGTTTCTATGATTTATCAAATCATGTAATTCTGTTTTATTCAAATTTGTTATTTTCGGTCTTTTATTATTTTTAAAAATTCTATTTACTAAAGTTTCATTATCCCAATATAGCCATATAACAAAACACTTTCTTTTTGAATTTTTTCTAACTTCGTTGTTTAGAAAGCTGCCTCCACCCAAAGCTATAACTTTTTTAGATAATTTAAATTTTTCAAGAACAACTTTCTCCTCTATTTTTCTAAAATATTCTTCACCAGAAATCTCGAATATTTTTTTAATAGTTTTTTTTTCTAATTTTTCGATTTCTTTGTCAGTATCTATAAATTCTAACTTTAATTTATGTGCCAGTTGAGCTCCAACTGTGGACTTTCCCGATCCCATCATGCCAATAAGTACTAAGTTTTTGTTAGATGTCATAAGTTCTGTATTGAAAAAACATAAATATGTCTTAATTTGAAATTATTTAACGATATATGCAATTTCGCAAAAATACAAGACCAGCTCTATCTAGTTACTTAAGTAGATACATTATAAAAATCGGTATAGTTGTGATTGTGATTTATGGTGTTTTTTTATTAATTGATAGAATCAAATTTCCTTCCCCAAATAAAATTATTGAAAAACAAGTGCCAAATGAAAATATCAAAATCGTTAAATAATTTTATTTTTTTTTTATCACTATTTTTATTTTTTGAAATATCAATTTCTTATTCAAACGAACCTGTTGATATTTGGGATATAAAGAAAATAGATTCTGAAATAGCAAAGGAAGAAATTGGGAAAAATAATGTAAATATTATCTCATCAAATATTGAATCAGAAAATAACAACCAAACTATATCTAGTTTTGATATAATTGGAAAACAAGAGATGCAATTAATAGGGTTGTATGATCCTCAAGAAAACAATTTGAATATTGATATGTGGATGAACACTGATGGTGATCAAATTAAATCAATAATTAAAAAAATTAATACTTTAAATTTGTCTGTTGATGCTAGTGAAATATTTAAAGTCGCATTGCTAACAAATTCATACCTTCCAAATATGAACATTAAAGGTCAGGAATTTATTTCATTTAAGCAAGAATTTTTAATTAAAAATAAAGACTTAGAATTAATAAAAATTTTTTTAGAAAAAAATAGAGGTATTGTTGGTAATCAAAATCTTATTAAATTTTACCTAGATACTTATTTAGTAGAAGGAGAAGAAATCGAGTCGTGTAATTTATTTAATGATCTCAATACATTTGAAACAGACGAATATATAGATAAATTTAAAATTTACTGCCTGATAAAATCTGAAAAGAAAGAGGAGGCTCAACTCTATTTAGATTTAAAAAAAGAGAATAATTTTAAAGATAAATATTTTGAAAAAATATTTAGTATATTAATGGGTTATGTGGATAAGGAAGATATTAAAATTTCAGACAAATCAGTTTTAGATTTTCATTTATCAAGATTGGCATCTGACAATTTTAGTTATGTTCCAAGTAAAAACACCTCTAAATTAATATGGAAATATTTATCATCTAATAATTTATTAGAGAGAGTAAATGATATCGATTTAGAAAATATTGAAAAAATTAAAACAATCGAGAAAGCAACACATGATGGAAATTATGCCGAAAAGGATCTATTTAATTTATACAAAAGATTTAATTTTACATTAGATGAATTGTTGAATGTAAACGAGAAATATAAATTAATGAGTAATCACAAAGGTAGAGCTTTGTTATATCAAAGAATATTATTGACATATGATATTGATGAAAAGTTGAAATTATTAAAAAAACTTAAAAAGTATATGATAGACGATGAAATTAATAATGCTTTTTACTTAGAGTTATCTAAAATCTTAAATGAAATTAAAATTGAAGATATACCGCCAGATCACACCACATTTTACAAAAAAAATGTTATTAACGAAATGGACTTAAATAATAATATTAAGTTTAACAATAAAATTCTTCATCAGTCAAAATTATTAAATTACTTCATAAAAGATTTAAATAATGAAAAAATTTCTAAAGATACCAATGAGATACTTAAAAAAATTAAGTCTAATAAAAAATATATATTTTCGAGAAAAGATAAAATTCTTTTAGATAGTTTAAGGTATGACGGAATAAACATTCAAAAAAAATATGATAATCTATATGAAAAAGACCCAAATATTCCAACTGATTTACAAGTGCTAATTAATAATAACAATATAGGAATGATTTTACTACGACTTGTAGAGATTATTGGAGAAGATCAAATAGAAAACTTAGGAACAGAAACGTTATATTTCATTACTGCAGTTTTGAATGAAACAAATTTGGACAATTTACGAAATAAAATTATAATAAAAACTCTTCCTAATAGAGTATAAAATGAGCGTAAAAGAAATTATCACCGTGCCTGATGAAATTTTGAGGAAACATTCAACCGAAGTCGAGAAAGTTGGAAAAAATGAAAAAAATTTAATCAAAAATTTATTTGATACAATGTATGCCTCTAAGGGTATAGGACTGGCCGCAATTCAAATTGGTGTACCAAAAAGAATAGTTGTAATTGATGTTTCTAATAAGGAACAAGAAAAAAAACCGATATGTTTAATTAATCCAATTATATTCAAAAAAAGTTCTGAAACGTCTGTATATGAAGAAGGTTGTTTGTCTATACCTAATACATTTATTGAAATAGAAAGGCCCAAAAAAGTTTGGATAGAATATATTGATCAAAATGGTAAAAAAAATAAAATTATATGTGATGGACTATTATCTACATGTGCTCAACATGAAATACAACATTGCGATGGTAAACTAATAATAGATTTCTTATCTAAATTAAAAAAAGATTTTTTAATAAAAAAACTTTCTAAACAAAAGAATAGCAATCAAAAAGTAATAGTTTAAATGGCAAAAATTATTTTTTTTGGTACTCCAGAATTTGCATTGCCTATTTTAAGAAAAATAAATAACAGCAAACATGAAATACTAACAGTATATACCCAATCACCTAAAAAATCTCTGAGAGGTCAAAAGATAAACAAAAGTATTATTCATGAATTTGCTGAAAAAAATAAATTAAATGTAAAGACTCCTGAACGTTTAGAAGTTGAAGAAAATTTCTTAGAAAGTAATAGTTTTGATCTAGGAATAGTCGTTGCGTATGGAAAATTAATTCCAAAGAAAATTTTAAATTTTTCTAAGTATGGCTTTATAAATATACATGCATCGTTATTACCAAAATATAGAGGTGCTGCACCCATACAAAGATCTATTATAAATCGAGACAAGGAAACTGGTATTAGTTTTATGAAAATAATTGAAAAATTAGATGCGGGTCCAATCTGTAAAAAATACAAAATAGAAATTAAGAAAAATGAAAATTATAATTCATTATTAGACAGACTTAGCAATCTAGCTGAGGAAACTGTAATTGAGATTATTGATAAAATTATCGAAAACAAAATCAAATTTGTTGATCAAAATCATCACGAGGCAACATATGCAAACAAAATTGAAAAAATAGACGGTAAAATTAATTGGAGTGAAAGTGCTGAATTAATTCAAGCTAAAATTAATGCACTAAATCCAAACCCAGGAGGTTGGTTTATATTTAATAATGAAAGATATAAAATTTTAGATGCTGACATTTCTTCCAAATATGGACAACCAGGTGAAGTGCTTGATGAGAATTTGATTATTGGTTGTGGAAATAATTCTCTTAAAATCTTAAAAATACAAAGACAAGGGAAAAAACCTCAAAATTCTAAAGAATTTTTATTGGGTAGTAAAATTAAACCTGGCACAAAATTATTGAATGAATAGATATCAAATATTAATTGAATATGATGGCACTTCAAGGGTTGGTTGGCAAATTCAAAATAAAGGTGAATCTATCCAAAAAATATTACAAAACATATTATCAAAGATATTAAAAGAAAAAATCAAAATTCACGGATCTGGAAGAACAGATAAAAATGTTCATTCTATTGAACAATCTGCTCATTTTGATCTTAGTTCAAAAATACTGAATGTAAATTCTCTAATTAAAACTTTGAACTATTTTCTGAATAAAAAAAATATTTCAATTTTAAAAATTATAAAAAAAAATAATCAATTTCATGCACGACATTCAGCTAAAAAAAGAAGTTACATTTATTTAATAAGAAACAATATATCAAAATCTGTTTTGAATAGAAATAGAGAGTGGCATATTATAAATAAAATTGATATTCATCTGATAAAAAAAGGTGCTGCAAAACTAGTAGGAACTCACGACTTCTCAACTTTTAGAGCATCCAATTGTAACTCAATTAGTCCAATTAAAACAATTTATAAAATAAACATTTCAAAAAAAAATAATTTAATTAAAATTAGATTTATATCTAAATCATTTCTCAAAAGCCAAGTAAGGTCAATGGTTGGCTGTTTGAAGTATTTAGGTGAAAAAAAATGGACGTTAAATAAATTTGAGAAAGTATTTAAATCTAAAAATAGGAAATATTGTGCACCATTAGCACCCGCTCACGGTCTCTATCTGGAAAAAGTTACCTATTAGAATTTTTTCTATATTTTTTATTAATTCTCCACCTAGAGCCTTCACGAACAATGTAACCACAGCACTTTCTAGTGCCACATTTACAAGGAAATTGTTTATAATCTTCGTCATAACCAAATCCATAGTCATAGGATAGTTCTTCCCCCTTTTTTATATCTTTGATCGATGAAATCCATAATTTAAGACCTTTGCCGTCGACTTCACAATTTGGATCGCATGAATGATTAATTAGTCTTGCTGTATTATAAGAAAAATCACCATCTAAATCATATCTGCTATTTAAATTATAAAGATAAATTGCTTTGCTATTATCGAATTTAGGATTTCTCTCTGTTTCTTTTTTTGTAATAATTTTGCCAATATAATAGATAATTTTTGTTCCTTTTTTAATATCTTTATTTGCAAATAGACCTTTATTGTTTATTTTTGACGAACCAATTTTATAAAGTTTCATTATTATTCTGTTTCTGAGAGAGCCTTTACATGATTAAAAGCACTTTCTGCAAGTGCATTAAGGTCGTACCCACCCTCTAGGACTGACAAAACTTTACCGTTTGTAAACTTATTAGTTGCTTTGAGTGTTCTTTTTGTAATCTCGTAAAAATCCTCTGATGATAGTTCAAATTGAGCTAAGGGGTCATTTTTGTGCGCATCAAAACCGGCTGAAAAAATAAGAAAGTCTGGTTTGTAATCAATCAACCTGTCAATTACACGATCATACGCATTAAAATATTGTTCGGAATTTGTGCCTGCTGGCAAAGGAATATTTAGGGAGTTATTATATTTACCTTTATCATTTTCTGTACCACCTCCAGGATAAAACGGGTATTGATGAGTTGATATATATAAAGATCTTTTGTTGTCATAAAGCACATTATAATTTCCGTTTCCCCAGTGAACATCGAAATCTACACAGGCAATTTTTTTGTAATTATATTTATCTATAAGATAATTTGTTGCTATTCCTGCATTTGATAAACAACAAAAACCCATCGCTTTATTCTTTTCGGCATGATGTCCAGGGGGTCTTACAACACAAAATGCGTTTTTAAATCTCTTATTCTCAATACCGTCAATTGCTCTGATCGTTGAACCAGCAGCATCAAAGACTGCTTCTTTACTACCAGGAGAAACTACTGTGTCTCCATCAAGAAATTTTATCCCTTTTTGGGGAAATGAATTTTTTAAGTTTTGAATGTAATCTTCTGTATGGGTAAGTTTTAAAATTTTTTCAGGAACAATACTAGGTTTTTCCCAAATCAAATCTTTCTTTTTTTTTAAAACATTAATTATTGATCTTACTCTTTTTGGTTGTTCAGGATGACCATCTCCAGTTAAATGATTTTCAGAGGTATCTGAAGTGACTATAGCTGTTTTCACAAAAAGTAATTTTCTAGAATTTCTTTATGAATTTTTGTTAGAGTTCTCAAATCTCTTACTTTAATATTTTCATCTACTTGATGCATAGTAGCTCCTACCATACCAAACTCTAAACAAGGAGAAATCTTTCTAATAAATCTTGCATCAGATGTGCCTCCAGAGGTAGATAATTGAGTATTTATCTTTGTATTTTTTTTTATAATATTTTTTATCATATAAGTAGTTTTGTTTGGTTTGGTAATGAACGACTCACCAGATACCATATATTCTATTTTAAATTTGCATTTATGTTTTTTACAAATTTTTCTTAAATAGATATTTATTTTTTTTTTTAATTTATTAGAGCTGTGTCTATCATTAAATCTTATATTAAAAGTAGCATGTGCATCTCCAGGGATTACATTATCTGCTTTGTTATCTATATTAATTTTAGTTATCTCTAGATTTGAAGGTTGAAAATTTTTTGAGCCATTATCAAATTTTAATTGTTTTAGTTTTTTTAAAACATCTACAATACAAGTTGAGGGATTTATCGATTTATGACTATAAGCAACGTGTCCCATTTTACCAAAAATACTCAAGTGACCAGTTATAGAACCTCTTCTACCAATTTTGATCATTTCACCCATACGAGACGGGTTTGTTGGCTCTCCAACTAAACAAAAATTAACTTTTTCTTTTTTTCTCTTTAGATACTCAACAACTTTTTTAGTCCCGTTGATTGCTATGCCCTCCTCATCTCCAGTAATTAAAAGACTTATAGAGCCTTTAAATTTTTTATTTTTGTTAACAAAATCGTCAGCAGCAGCAATAAAGGATGCAACTGATGATTTCATGTCGCTAGCACCTCTTCCAATCAATTTCCCATTTTTAATTTTTGGTATAAAAGGATTGGATGACCATTTTTTTATGTCACCAGGCGGGACGACATCTACATGTCCCGCATAACAAAAATTTGGACTTTTTTTTCCAAGTCTCGCATAAATATTTTTTACTGGTTTGCTATCGTGGTCCTCAAACTCTAGAATTTTAGTTTTAAATCCAATTGATTTTAGTTTTTTTTCCAAAAATTTCATTATTCCTGCATCGACAGGTGTTACTGTTGGAAATTTAATTAGCTCTTTTGCTAATTGTAAATCGTTAATAATTGGCATCTTAATCTCTTAAAAGATCATTTATTGATGTTTTAGATCTAGTCCTTTCGTCGACTTGTTTTATTATCACCGCGCAACTTAAAGATGGTGAGGATGGATTTTTTTTATCAGGCAGAGATCCTGGTACTACAACTGAATATGGCGGAATTTTTCCATAAGTTATTTCTCCAGTTGATCTATTAACTATTTTTGTAGATTGAGTAATTAACATACCCATACTCAGAACTGAGCCCTCTCCTATAACTACACCTTCGACTACCTCTGACATAGCTCCTAGAAAAACATTATCCTCAATTATAGTTGGAAGAGCTTGAGCAGGTTCCAAAACACCACCAACACCAGAACCAGCAGAGATATGACAATTTTTTCCAATTTGACAACAACTCCCTGCTCTTGCAAATGTGTCTATCATTGTTCCCTCATCAATGTACGCACCAATATTTACATAACATGGCATTAAGACAACATTTTTTCCAATAAAAGATCCTTTTCTAACTGGTGAATTTGGGACCATTCTAAACCCAGCTTTTTCATGTTGTTCTTTACTCCATCCAGCAGTCTTGCCTTTTAAAAGATGCGCTTTGTCATACCAGCTACTGTATGGACCATTCAAATTTTCCATAGGATATATCCTAAAACTAAGCATTATACCTTTTTTTAAGTACTGATGTGTTTTCCATTCACCATCTACTTTTTCAGCAACTCTTGATTTTCCACTATCTAAATCATTAATAACTTGATTAATCGCGTCTTTCAAAGATTTATCACAGTTTTGATCAACTTGATCTTTATTTTCCCAGGCTTCATTTATAATTTTTTCAATAGACATTTTTAATTACTTTTTAATAACCTTAATTCTTTTAAAAATAAAGATAGATTTTCAATTTTATAGTCAATGTAGTCCTTGTCTGATTCCATTTTTCCCCACTCTTCATTATTTATTAACCAAACAGTTGTGCAGCCTCTTTCTTTTCCTATAGATAAATTTTTCGCGATATCCTCTACATATATCGTTTCAGAAGGGTCTAAATCAAATTTTTTTGTCATCAAATCAAAAGCCTTCGGCTCTGGTTTTGGCTTATATTCAGCATCAGTAATATCAAAAATACCTTGAAATAAATCATCTATTCCCAAGTGCCTTAAAACATTTTTTGCATGATCTGTACTACCATTGGTAAATATAAGTTTTCTCATTTTTAAATTCTCTAATTCTTGTCTTAAGATTTTATCTTTTTTCATAAATGAGAGGTCTATATCATGAACATATTTAAGAAACTCTTTCGGTGGAATATCGTGATGTATCATTAGTCCGTTCAAAGAAGTATTGTATTTGTAAAAATAATTAGTCTGTAACTCCTTAGCTTTTTTTAAATCAATATTAAGTTTTTCAGAAATATATTTTGTCATCAATTTAGAAACCTGACCAAAAACTGACTCAAGATCCTGGTATACTGTTCCGTCTAAATCTAATAGTAAGTTTTTTTTATTAGAAAGATTATTCATTTTCTTATTAAAGTACCTGAACCTTTATCAGAAAAAATCTCAAATAGAACTGAGTGTTTCTTTCTACCGTCAATAATTGCCACAGCTGTCACACCGTTATGTACTGCATCTAAGCAAGTGTTAATTTTTGGTATCATGCCTTCTGTTATAGTTTTATCTTCAATCATTCCTAATATTTTAGAGGAAGAAATTTCCTCAATTAGATTATTATTTTTATTCAATACACCTTCTACATTGGTCATTAAAAGTAGTCTTCTGGATTTAAGAGACTTAGCTATTGCTCCAGCAGCAGTGTCCCCGTTAATATTATAAGTTTTTTTATCTAATCCCAATCCTAGCGGTGATATGATTGGAATAATTTTTTCATTAATTTTTTCTTTTATAAATTCAATATTTATTTTGTTTGGAATTCCTACAAATCCTAATTCTTTAGACTCAGGCTGAATTTCTATTACATTATTTTCTTTAGTATTTAGTGAAATTGCCTTTGCATTTAAATCGCTTAAAGAGGAAACAATATCTTC
The DNA here is from genome assembly GCA_902561075.1 of uncultured Pelagibacteraceae bacterium. Taxonomy (GTDB): domain Bacteria; phylum Pseudomonadota; class Alphaproteobacteria; order Pelagibacterales; family Pelagibacteraceae; genus Pelagibacter. The sequence goes on along the minus strand of CACEOC010000014.1, from coordinate 166 downwards.
ATTAAATTCTATTAGAACTTTTTCAACTATATTTATAATTCTTTCATCAGTAACTCTTAGACCTCTAACAAATTTTGAGGAAATATTTGATCTATCAAGCTCTCTTTTAATTCTTGGTCCTCCTCCATGAACAACTACAACAGATAGACCAAGTTTTTGTAATACA
>CACEOC010000013.1 GCA_902561075.1 uncultured Pelagibacteraceae bacterium | reverse complement strand
ATAGAAGTTAAAATTTAATTATGGCTGTACCAAAACGTAAAACGACTAAATCAAGAGCAGGTAAAAGAAGATCACATATTAATGTTACAGCAAAAAATGTGATTGAAGACAAAAAATCTGGTGAGTACAGACTTTCCCACCACCTTGATTTAAAGACTGGTTTTTATAAAGGTCGACAAGTAATAGATCCAAAAGAATAAACATATATGAACAAACTAATAACTATTGCAGTTGATGCAATGGGTGGTGATAATTCACCTGAAAAAGTAGTAAAAGGAATTGCCTTACATTCATCAAAATCCGAAGATGTATTTTATAAAATATTTGGAGATGAAAATTTATTAAACCCTTTAATAAATAAACTTTTAAAAAAAAAAAATTATCAAATTTTTCATACTGATAAAAAAATCTCAAATGAAGATACCGCTCTTACTGCTGTTAAAAGAGGTAAACAAACAAGTATGTGGTTAGCTGTAGAAAGTGTTAAAAAAAAAGAGTCAGATATTGTTGTTTCGGCTGGCAATACAGGCGCATTGTTTGTCATAGCTAAATTTAATCTTAATATGATACCGAGTATAGATAAACCAGCTTTATCTGCATTGTGGCCAAATAAAAATGGAATGAACATCGTTTTAGATTTGGGTGCAAATATTGAATGTAACGAAAAAAATTTAATTGATTTTAGTATTATGGGTTCCGCATTACATAAAGCTCTTTTTCCAAATGAAGAGTCTAAAGTGGCATTACTAAATATAGGATCAGAAGAATTAAAAGGTAATAATATAATTAAAAATACTTACAAACAGTTAAACTCAATAAATAGTAATATTTTTAAATTTAAAGGTTACATAGAAGGTAATAGCATGATGGAAGGTGATGTTAACGTTATAGTAACCGATGGATTTACTGGAAATGTTGCTTTAAAGACAGCTGAAGGGACAGCAAATTTTATTACAAGTGAATTAAAGAATGCATTCACTAGTTCACTGTTAGGAAAAATTTCTGCTTTAATTAATACTTTAAACCTAAAAAAATTTAAAAAAAAATTAGATCCACGATTATATAATGGTGCAATTCTACTTGGTTTGGACTCCCCAGTTATTAAAAGCCATGGAGGAACCGATTTTATTGGTTTTTCAAACTCTTTAAATGTGTGTGAAAAAATTATAAAAGGTAATTTAATAGATAAAATAAAAAAAAATATTGTTTAGAGTGAGAGATAACCTTAGAAAAAAAGACATAATCAATTCTATATATATGCAAATTGGTTTTTCTAAAAAGATTTCAGAAACTTTGTTGGATGAATTTTTCTCAATTATTCTTGAACACTTAAAAGATAATAAAAAAGTTAAAATTTCAAAGTTTGGAACATTTAAAGTTAAATATAAAAAAGAAAGAGAAGGTCGAAATCCCAAAACAAAAAAAACTGCAGTAATTAATGCCAGAAAAACTATATCATTTAAAGCTTCGAAAGAACTAAAAAGTTATATTAATAATAAAGATGAATGATAATAAATCACAATATAAAACAATTAGCGAAGTGGCGGAAATCTTAGATTTAGTGAATAAAAAAACAGGTAAATTATTAACTCACACATTAAGATTTTGGGAAAAAGAATTTAAACAAGTTAGACCAAAAGTGTTTGCAGGCAAACGTAGATATTATGATGATAAAACTATAAATACACTTAAAAAAATAAAATATTTATTAAAAGATAAAGGCATGACTATAAAAGGTGTAAAAAAAGCATTATCCACAAAGGATAAGAATATTGACGTCATCAAAAAATCAACTATAAATCCAGATGAATTAAAATCTAAAGTTAAAAAAATTTCAGATTTAATTAAGAGTTTAAAAAATTAATTATGGCAAAAAAAACACATATAAAAGTGAGATTAGTTCCAGAAAACAAGCCCGACAGTCCTTTCTTTTATTACGTTAAAAAACCTGCTGGTGGTGAAAAAGCTAAAGAGAAACTCAAATTAAAAAAATATAATCCTAATACACGTAAGCACGAAAATTTTGTAGAAAAAAAACTTCCTCCTCATAGCAAGTAATTATTTTTTTTTGAAATTTCTTCTTTCATAATCAATATATGCTTTAATAATATTTATCCATATATGATTTGTTATTTTTGGGTCAATTCTCAATTTTAAAGATTTATTTCTTATATTTTTTAATATAATTCTGATCCTTTTCTTATCAACTATTTGATATTTATATTTTTTTAAACTTAATACCTCTTTAACTAATTCTGTTCTTTTTTTTATTAAAGAAATTAATAAATTATCTAATTTATCAAGATTTATTCTTAATTTTTTTAGTTTTTTTTTATCTTTCGGCGACATTTAATCAATTGGATTTAGTTAAAATTATTATATTTATTCGAATATGTACACAGATAATTTAATTATTAAAAAGCAAATCTCCATGTGGTTAGGATTTATGTTTTTATTAATTTCCTTAATGATTGTTGTAGGCGGATTAACTCGTCTTACCGACTCAGGTTTGTCTATAACCAAATGGCAGCTATTCTCAGGGTTTCTACCTCCTCTATCAAATGATGATTGGATAGATTATTTTAATTTATACAAACAAATACCAGAATATAAACTTCAAAATTTCTCTATGACTATGAGCGAATTTAAAGTAATTTTTTGGTGGGAATGGATTCACCGTTTTTTAGGTAGAATTATTGGATTAGCTTTTCTAATACCTTTAATATATTTTTCATTTAAACTTCCTGTAATCAAACTAGCTAATTTGTATTTTATTTTTTTCTTAATATGTTTTCAGGGTTTTATAGGTTGGTATATGGTTTCAAGCGGACTAATAGATAGAGTTGATGTTAGCCATTATAGATTGTCAATTCATTTGTTAATTGCTTTTATAATTTTATCATTAATTTTATGGAACTACTTTAAACTTAAAAATATTAAAATTTCAGATAATAAAATTGGTTTAATATTCCCAAGTATTTTTTTAATTTTAATATTTTGCCAAATAACAATTGGTGCATTTGTTTCAGGTATGGATGCTGGAACCATATATAATACATGGCCGTTAATGGGTAATCAGTACTTTCCTGATGATAATAAAATAAATAATTTATTTTATTTATCGGCATTTGATGACCCATCTTTAGTTCAATTTATGCACAGAAATTTAGCTTATGTTATTGTATTGTTTTATTTATATATGCTTTACAAAATATACAAAAAAAAACTTAATAATTTATTACCAAGCATATATATATTAGGTACTTTAATTTTATTACAGATAGTATTGGGAATATTTACTCTAATTTATGGTGCACAGATTAAATTTGCCTCTATGCACCAAGTAAGTTCAATTTTTCTTGTTAGCTCAAGTATTTATTTTCTTTATATAAATAAAACTTCTAACCAACAGCTTTCAAGCTAGGTTTACCTGACGCATCTAAAGCTTGTTTTAAATCAGCTATAATGTCATCTGGATGTTCTATACCTATAGAAAGTCTTACATAGCCAGGAGTAACTCCCGCTGCTAGCAATTCTTTCTCTGTTAATTGACTGTGAGTAGTTGTCGCTGGATGAATTGCTAAACTTCTAGCATCTCCAATGTTTGCAACATGGTAAAACATTTTTAGAGCCTCTATAAATTTTTTACCTGCTTCAACTCCGCCTTTAACTTCAATTCCACAAAGCGCTCCGTTTCCACCTTTAAAATATTTCTTTGCTCTATTGCCAACCTCGCCTTTGTGTAGAGTAGGGTATATTACTCTTTCTACATTTTTGTGTTTTGTTAAAAAATCTACAACTTTTTCAGCATTTGAACAATGTTGTTTCATTCTTAATGGAGCTGTTTCTAATCCTTGAATTATTCCCCATGCATTATCTGGAGCTAAAGGCGCTCCAAGGTCTCTTAATAAACATACTCTCGCTCTAACTGCGAAAGCAACATTAGCTCCAGTAAGTTGCGGTACAACTTCGCCCCATACAGCTCCACCATAACTGTGATCTGGCTCATTGTACAAAGGCTGTCTTTTAGGATCAGCTGTCCAATCAAAATTACCTCCATCAACTAGACATCCTCCTATTACTGTACCGTGTCCACCAATAAATTTCGTTAACGAATGAACAACTATAGCTGCACCATGATCAAGTGGTTTACAAATAATTGGCGCTGCTGTGTTATCCATTATTAGAGGGATATTGTGCTTTCTTCCAATATCAGAGACTTCTTTAATTGGAAATACTCTCAAATATGGATTGGGAAGAGTTTCTGCATAAAAACATCTTGTTTTATCATCAACTAGTTTTTCAAAATTTTTTGGATCAGATGGATCAGCATATCTACATTCAATACCTAATTTTTTTAAAGTATGTGTAAATAAATTGACAGTACCACCATATAAATCAGTAGAACTTATGAAATTATCTCCGGACTGGCACATGTTCATTATAGCAAATGTTGATGCGGCTTGTCCCGATCCAACCGTTACACATGCTAAACCGTTCTCTAAAGCTGCTACTCTTTTTTCTAAAACGTCATTAGTCGGGTTCATTATCCTTGTGTAAATATTACCAAATTCTTTTAAACCAAATAAATTGGCTGCATGATCTGTATTATTAAATTGATAGGATGTTGTTCTGTATATTGGAACAGCTACAGCTGTAGTAGCTGGGTCACTTCTATAGTCTCCTCCATGAAGAGCTATTGTTTCTGGATTTGTTGATTTAGACATTTATATCTCCTAAGCTTAATTATTAAAAATTAATTCTATTATAGTTTTTATATTATGTTCAAGATCAAAAAACTGTTAATTATCGCCTTATTTTAATAGTTTAAACCAGTAATTGACTTTATTTTCATATGAAGTATTAAGCATCATCAATGACAAAATTTCTAAAAAAAAGCGAGTTATCATGCGGGTGGTATGAAGTTGATGCTACAAATGTTGTTGTAGGTAGACTGGCAACAATTATATCAAAAATTTTGAGAGGAAAAAATAAAACAAACTATACTCCGCACATGGATAATGGTGATTTTGTAATAGTAAAAAATATCGAAAACGTAAAATTTACAGGAAGCAAATTTGAAAATAAAAAGTATTATAGACATACAGGCCATCCTGGTGGAATAAAATTTACTACACCAGAGAGATTAAGTGAAAAAAAACCAGAAGAAGCTTTAAGACTTGCTGTAAAAAGAATGTTACCTGGTGGACCACTTGCAAAAAAACAACTTACAAAATTAAAAATTTACTCTGGAAATGAACACCCTCATAGTGCTCAAAATCCTCAACAAATAGAAGTAAACAAATTAAACAAAAAAAATATTATAAGAAAATAATTTATGGAAAATATTAAATACGCAACAGGTAAAAGAAAAACATCAATTGCAAAAGTTTGGTTATCCAAAGGTTCAGGTAAAATTATAGTAAATGGTAAAGATTTTAAGGATTATTTTAAAAGATCAAATCATCAAATGCAGATTCAAAGACCTTTTGAAATTATTAATCAACAAACTGATTATGATGTTAAATGTAAGGTATCTGGTGGGGGGTTAACTGGACAAGCTGGAGCAATGGTTCATGGTATTTCAAGAGCTATATTAAAATTTGATGAAAATTTAAAAGCATCTCTAAAAAAAGAAAAATTAACCACTAGAGATTCAAGATCTGTTGAAAGAAAGAAATACGGTCATAAAAAAGCAAGAAGAAGTTTTCAATTTTCAAAAAGATAATATATTTTTTTACATCTCTAATTTTTTGTTTATGGAAAAACTTAAAATATTAATAGCTGGATCAACTGGATACATTGGTACTGAATTAATTAAAATATTATCAAAACATAAATTTGTTAAAATTAAATACTTGTGTGGGAATAAAAGTGCGGGAAAAAAAATAAACACTTTTGATAAAACTATTAAATACAAAAATTTACCTAAAATCGTAAAATTTTCTAAAAAATTCTTAAGGGACGTCGATATAGTTTTTACAGCAACACCAAATGGTGATGCCCAAAAAATATCTAAATTATTGCTTCCAAAAAATAAATTAATTGATCTATCAGCAGATTTTAGATTAATAAGTAAAGACAACTATAAAAAATTTTATAAATCCAAACATTTGGCTCCAGAAAATATAAGCAAAAGTATATATGCTTTACCAGAAATAACAAAAAATAAGGTTAAAAAATTTAAAATTATTTCTTGTCCAGGATGTTATCCCACAACTATACTTTTACCGTTATTACCATTGTTAAAAAAAAATTTAATAAAATCAAAAAATATAATTATAGACTCTAAATCCGGATATTCTGGTGCTGGAAGAGGAGTACATAAAAAATTTAAAGATAAAAATCTATATGAGTCATTAAGCGTATATGGTATACCAACTCACCGACATATTTCTGAAATACAACAAGAATTGGACAAATATATTAATAAGAAAGTTAAATTTTTATTTACGCCGCATTTATCACCTATGTTTAGAGGAATTTTAACAACTATGTACTTGGAAACCAAAAATAATATCAATACTGACAAAGTAATTTCATGTCTTAAAAACTTTTATAAAAAATCATATTTTGTTAAAATTGAAAAAAAAGGATCTCTTTTGAGTACAAATTCAGTGATAAATACAAATAATTGCAAAATATCAGTTATTAACTCAAAAGAAAAAAATAGAATAATTATCTTATCTGCTATAGACAATCTGATTAAAGGTGGAGCAGGTCAAGCTGTGCAAAATCTAAATATGATTTATAATTTTAAAATAACAGAAGGTCTAAGATGACAAAAAATATTGTAATTTTAATCTTTGTTTTTTTTATTTATGGCTGTTCATTTGATAAATCTTCAACCATTTGGGAATATAATACTAAAGTGGAAAATATTAATTATAATGTAACACAGGACTCATCCTATGAAATATTTAAAGAAAATTTAATAAATTATTCAACTAATTCAGAATTTCCAGATATAAATAAAATCGATGAATAAAAAAGTTAATATTGCAATAGTTGGATTAGGGCAAATTGGTATTTATTTATATAACCAAATTCAAAAAAAGAAAAAAGATATTGAAATTAAAACAGGAAAAAAAATAAATATTGTTGCAATTTCGGCAAAAAATATAAAAAAAAAAAGAAGATTCAAAATAGATAAGAATATCTTTTTTAAAAACCCGATAGAAATAATTAGGAAAAAAAGAATAGATATATTATTTGAAATAATCGGTAAATCTGATGGAATTTCTAAGAAAGTAGTGAAAGAAGCTCTCTTAAAAAAGATAAATGTTATCACTCCAAATAAGGCATTAATTGCTAAGCATGGAGACTATTTAGGCACTTTAGCTGAAAAAAATAAAGTTAATTTAGAATTTGAGGCAGCAGTGGCAGGTGGTATTCCAATTCTTAGAACGATTAAAGAAGGATTAGCGACAAATAAAATCAAAAAAGTTTATGGAATATTAAATGGCACATGTAATTATATCTTATCAGAAATGATGTACTCAAAAAAATCTTTTAAGGATGTTTTAACAAAAGCACAAAAATTAGGTTATGCAGAACCTGGCAATCCAAAACTAGACTTAAATGGATATGATGCATTATCAAAGATTAAAATATTGTCATCTCTGTCATTTAACAAAAAAATATCTAAAAAAAATTGTTTAATGGAGGGTATAGAAAATATTGAGTTGAAAGATATAGAAATTGCAAATCAATTAAATTACAGAATTAAATTAATTGGAATTTCTGAGTTAATTAATGGTACCTTGTTTGAAAGAGTCCATCCCTGTTTAATTAAAAAAGAAAATTATATTGCAAATGTAAATGGAGTCATGAATGCTGTAATTATTGAGGGTAATCCTGTTGGTGAAAGTATTTTACAGGGTGAGGGAGCAGGGCCAGGCCCAACATCTTCGGCATTGATGTCTGACTTATTATCTATTTTGAGAGGTAACGTAAAATATCCTTTTGGAATACCTAGATTAAAAAGAATAAATCCTAAAATATATAATTATGATAAATATTTAAACTCTTTATATTTAAGGTTTGAGGTGAAAGATAAACCAGGTGTACTTTCATTTATAACTAAAAAATTAGCTAATAAAAATATTTCTGTTGAAAGATTGATACAAAAACCAAATTACAAAAATAAAACTGCATCTATAATTATCATTACTCATGAAACAAAAGAGATAGATGTAAAAATTTGTTTAAACAATATAACTAAAAATAAAAATATTTTAAGAAGTCCTGTATTGATTAGATTATTATAATATGGAAATATATCTAAAGCTTTTTGAGGTAATATTTCCTGTATTTTTTGTCGTAGGTATTGGTTATTTTTTAGGAAAAAAAAACCCTAAAATTGATACTTCTTTCATAACACAATTTGGGGCAAATATAGGATCACCAGCTATTGTATTGTATTCTGTTACTACAACTGGTTTAACTTTTAGCGTATTCAGTGAATATTTTTTTTATTATTTTTTAGCAATTATTGGTTTTAGTATTATAGGAATAATTTTTTTAATTTTTTTAAAAAAAGATATTATAATGGAATTACCTCCATTTATTCTTCCAAATACTGGAAATATGGGTTTACCGATATGTTTATTCGCATATGGTAATGAGGGCCTGGGTGTGGCCGGAGCTATATCATCTTTAATAATATTATTTCATTTTACGGTAGGAGTATTTCTAGCAAGCAAAAAATTTAATTTTGAAATTATACTAAAAAGTCCAGCTTTTTATTCTGTTTTGGTATCCGTATTAATTTTATATTTTCAAATTCCTGTGCCAAATTTTATTGTTAATACAACAATGTTACTCACGTATGCTACTATTTTTTTGATATTAATGTCATTAGGTATTGCTTTGACGAGATTGAAAGTTTTCTCTTTTAATAAGGCACTAATTTCCTCAATAGCAAGAGTTATTTTAGGTCCTGTAGTTGGTTTAACTTTAATTTATTTATTTAATTTAAATGGAATAGCAGCTGGAGTTTTGTTAATACAATGTTCTATGCCAAGCGCTATATTAAATTATTTAGTCGGTTCTATGTATTCTCCAAAAACTGTTATTGACAGTATTGCAAGCACTATTGTTGTATCAACTATATTGTCTTTTATAACTATACCAATTGTAGTATTTATAGCACTTAAATATTTTATTTAATGAGTAAAAATTATTATATCACAACACCAATTTATTATCCTTCAGCTAAGCCCCATATGGGTCATGCTTATTCAAGTATAATAGCTGACTTTTTTGCAAGGTTTAAAAGAATTCAAGGTTACAAAGTATTTTTTCTAACTGGTACTGATGAGCATGGTCAAAAAATTGAAAGAGCAGCTAAAGAACAAAAAAAAGATCCTCTTGAATTTTGTAATGAAATAAGCAAAACATTTAAAGATCTTACTAAAATTTTAAATTTATCAAATGATGATTTTATAAGAACAACAGAAGAAAGACATAAAAAATCAGCAAAAAATATATGGAATATTCTTGAAAACAAAGGAGAAATTTATCTTTCAAAATATTCTGGTTGGTATTCAGTATCAGATGAAGCTTTTTACAGTGAAGATGAAATTGAGGAAGTAAATGGAATCAGGCAGTCCTTATTATCAGGTTCAAAAGTTGAATGGGTCGAGGAAGAGTCGTTTTTTTTCAAATTGTCAAAGTGGCAAAAACCACTTTTAGAATTTTATTCAAAAAACCCAGATTTTATTTTACCGATAAGCAGAAAAAATGAAGTTTTAAGTTTTGTCAAAAGTGGACTAAAAGATTTATCTGTAAGTCGTAAATCATTTAAATGGGGTATACAGGTTCCAAATAATAAAGATCATGTTATGTACGTGTGGTTAGATGCTTTAACAAACTATCTTAGCGCAATTAATTATCCTGATGAAAATAACATAAATTTTAAAAATTTTTGGCCTGCAGATTTGCACATAATTGGTAAAGATATATTAAGATTTCATGCTGTATATTGGCCAGCTTTTTTGCTGGCCGCTGGCATTAATCCCCCAAAAAAAGTATATGGTCATGGTTGGATTTTGTCTGGTGATCAAAAAATGTCTAAATCAAAGGGAAATATTTTAGACCCAATAGATATCATTGAAAGATATGGATTAGATCCATTGAGGTATTATTTAATGAAAGAAGTTTCTTTTGGAAATGATGGCAATATTTCAAAAGATAAATTAGAAAATTGTATAAATAGTGATTTAGCAAATAATTTTGGTAATTTGTGTCAAAGAGTTATTTCATTTAGTGAAAAAAATACTGATTTAATGATTCCAAAGGAAATAAGTTTTATAAATGATGATATTTCAATTCTATCTGTTTATGAAAAAAATTTTGATCAAATAATCAAATATATAGATAATCAAGATATAAACTTATATATAAATTTTATTGTTGAGCAATTATTTGCTGCTAACAAATATTTTAATGATCAAGAACCTTGGAATAAAAAAAAAGATATATTAAGGCTAAATACTATAGTTTACACAACTTTAGAGCTTATTAGAAAAGTAACTATTTTGTTATATCCTATTATTCCTGATACTTCATTAAAAGTAATGAGTATTTTTAATACTACTGATATAAAACTAGAGACAATTATTAATAACGAATATATTAAAAAAAATACAAAAATAAAAAAAATCGATATTTTGTTCAAAAAAATAGAAAAAAATGTCAATTAATAAAAATTTGGCAATATTATTATCCTTAGTTACTTCTAAAGCTGCAATTGCTAGTTTTAAATATATTGGAAAAAAGGACAAAAATGGGGCTGATAAAGCAGCTGTAGATGTGATGAGAAATGAATTAAATAAGTTAGATATTGATGGTGAGATTGTAATTGGAGAAGGAGAATTGGATGAAGCTCCTATGCTATATGTTGGTGAAAAAGTTGGGTTAGGCAATGGTATTTCTTTAGATATTGCTGTTGACCCAGTAGAAGGTACTAATTTTGTAGCTAACAATTTACCTGGAGGAATGTCAATATTGTCTGTTGCAAAAAAAGGAGATCTTTTCAGTGCTCCAGAAACTTATATGGAAAAAATTGCTTTTGGATCTGAAATACCTAATGATTGTTTAGATTTAGATTACTCTGTTAAAAAAAACATTAATAACCTAGCTGATTTTAAAAGAGTTAAAACTTCTGAATTGTCAGTATGTATTTTAGATAGACCAAGACATAAAAAAATAATTGATGAATTAAAAAGGTTAAAAGTAAATATTAAGTTTATAACTGATGGAGATGTATCTGGTGCACTTTTTGTTTCAAATAAAAAATATTTGGTTGATTTATTTATTGGTATAGGAGGGGGTCCTGAAGGTGTTCTGGCCGCATCTGCATTGGATTCTTTTAATTGTAAATTTCAAGGACGTTTCTTATTTAATGATGATGCTACAAAAAATAGAGCAAGAAAAATGGGAATAAAAGATTTTAATAAAAAATATAGTTTAAATGAAATTGTTAAAGGAGAGTCTATATTCTGTTCTACTGGAATAACAAATTCAGATATAGTTAAAGGTGTCAAATTTTTGAATAACACTTATGAGACTGAAACTTTAGTGACGCACAAAAATAACTCAATAAATATTGTTAAAAATAAAATAGCTAACACTTGATTATCTTTAATATTTGCAATAAAAGAGCCATTCTTGGTCCCTTCGTCTATCGGTTAGGACACATGGTTTTCATCCATGAAAGAGGGGTTCGATTCCCCTAGGGACCGCCATATGTCGTATTATGTTTATTTAATTGTATCTAGATTTAAAAATAACAAAAAGATCTCATATGTAGGATATACAAATAACCTACAAAAAAGATTAAATTTACACAATACAGGTAAAGGAGCGAAATTCACTAGAGGAAAAAAATGGAAGTTAGTCTATTATGAAAAGTATAGTACTAAATCTTTAGCAATGAAAAATGAATTTATATTAAAAAAAAACTATAAATTAAGAAAAAGATTAATTTAAATAAATGAAAAATAAGTTTACTATATTAGGGTGTGGAAGTTCTTTAGGTGTGCCTTGGATAAATGGTAATTATGGAAAATGTAACCCGAAAAATAACAAAAATTTACGAAGCAGATGTTGTGCACATATTCAATTTAATGATTTAAGTATTTTGATTGATACATCGCCAGATCTAAGATTACAGATTATTAAAAATAATATCAAAAATTTAGATTATGTTTTTTATACACACGCACATGCAGATCAAACGCATGGTATAAATGATCTTAGAGCATTTTATATAACTAGTAGAAAAAAAATAAATATTTATGCTGATGAATATACAAGTAATCAGTTAAAAAAGACGTTTAAATATTGTTTTAAAAGTACATTTGAATATCCCGCCATATTAAAAATGAATAAATTAAAAAAGAATTTTACATTTATTAATAAAAATAAAAAATTATTAATACAACCAATTATGACTGAACACGGGAATATTAAAACAACTAGTTATTTAATTAATAAGAAAATATTTTATGGTAGTGACGTAAGTAAAATTTACAATAAAGATTTAAAAAAAATAACTAATATAGATTTATTTATTATTGACTGTCTTAGACATGACTATCATCCTTCGCATTTTAATTTAGAAACTGTGCTTAAAATAATAAAAATAATTAAACCAAAAAAATCAATATTGACTAATTTACATAATAGTCTTGATTATTCAAAATTAAAGAAGCAACTACCAAATAATGTTGAACCTGCCTACGATGGAATGAGTTTTTTAATTAAGTAATTTATCTAAAATATTTAATATTTTATTTGATGTTGGTTTGGTTAAAGAACTAAATGTTTCTTCAATTTTTCCCTCTTTATTTATAATAATTTTATGAAAATTCCATTTAGGTACAGCAGATTTCCCATAATTATCTTTAGCCCATTTATAAATAGGATGAGCATTTTCACCCCGAACATCATAAATTGAAGTCATTGGAAAAGTTATACTAAAATTTACATCACAGAATTCTTTTATTTTACTCTCATCATTTTTCTCTTGATTAAAACTATTTGATGGCACACCTAAAACTACAAGACCTTTATCTTTATATTTCTGATATATTTTCTGAAGTCCATCATATTGTTTAGTAAATCCACAATAACTTGCAGTATTAACTAATAAAATTACATTGTTTTTAAAATCTTTAAGATAAATTTTGTTACCTTCAATTGATTTAATGTTGAAATCAAAAAAAGTTTTATCATATTTTGCATTTCCATTATTTGAAAAGAACATAATTGTTATACTTAAAATTAAAATATTAAACTTTTTGAACATCAACTTTTTTTCTAGAACCTATCCACAAAAGAACATATCCAACCACTGTTGAAAGCAAAGATCCACTTAGTACACCAATTTTAACACCGTCCATATACTCCATATTTTCAACAAAAGCTAAATTACCCACAAAAAGACTCATAGTAAATCCTATCCCTGTTAATATTCCTACTGCATAAAAACTTATCCAATTAGATTTAGTTGGTAATGTGGCTAAACCAAGTTTTATAGATGCAAATGAAAAAACAAAAACTCCAATTTGTTTACCAACAAACAACCCTAGCAATATTCCTAGAGGAACTGGTGCTAATAAAGAGTTAAGACTTAAACCTTGTAACGATACACCTGCATTAGCAAATGCGAATAATGGCATAATAAAATATGCAACATATGGACTAATACCGTGCTCTAATTTAATTAATAATGAAAAATCATGTTCATTTTTTCTATGTGGGATTACTGCTGCTAACAAAACCCCTGCGATGGTAGCATGTATTCCAGACTCGTGAGTGAAAAACCATAACAACAAACCTAAAATTAAGTAAGGGAAAAATTTTTTAACATTTAGTCTGTTTAAAATTAACAATAAGATAAATGTTAAAAGAATTAATAAAAGATATTTTATACTTAAATCACCAGTATAAAAAAATGCTATAATTATTATAGCACCTAAATCATCTATAATAGCTAAAGCAGTTAAAAAAACCTTTAATGAAATTGGTACTCTTGATCCTAACAAAGAAAGTATTCCAATAGAAAATGCTATATCTGTAGCAGAAGGTATAGCCCATCCACTTAAAGTAATTGGAGTTTTATAATTTATAAATATATAAATTAATGCTGGAACTAACATTCCACCAACAGCACCAATAATAGGAAGCATAGCTTGTTTTAATGATGAAAGCTCACCTTGTAAAAATTCCCTTTTGATTTCTAAAGTAACAAAAAAGAAAAATATTGCCATTAATGCATCGTTTATCCAATGTAAAACACTTAATTTTAAACCAAAATTATTAATGCCAATAAAAATGTATTCTTTTAAAACACTAAAATATAAATCTGAGAAGTTTGAATTACTAACGTATAGTGCTACTACGGCACTAATTAATAATAAAATACCACTAGCAGCCTCTAATTTGAAAAACCATCTAAAGCTTGAGGATATATAATTAATCATTTTAACTTATCAAATCTTTTAAAAATAAAAAAATATCTTTTAAAGTTTCGTATAGATTTTGCAACATATTTTCTAATTGAGGGAATACAACTTTGAGAGGAGATTTAAATGTATCTAATATTATTATTAAACCAATAAAACTTATTGTGATAACTATTAAAAATTTTAAATATTTCGAAGAATTTGAAATTTTTTTTTTCTCAATATAATCATCTTGTTCTGAGCTGACTATTTTGTCATTATGATTTTCTATAACAGTATTATTTATATCATTTTCAATCTCGTTATTATTAGAATTTAATTCAGGTGAAAATATTGCTTCATTTTTATTTATCTCTATTCGGTTTTGTTCGATATTAAATTGCCATTTATGACCACAAAAGCCGCATTGAACTAACCTTCCTTTTTTTGGAATTAAACTGTCATCTACTTCAAACTTTTTACTATTAGGGCATGGACAAGTTACTATCATACTTTTCTATATACCAGATTCTGTAAAAATTACTTTGTTTTTGCGACTGATTATGCATTGAAATTGACCATAACTTCTGTATTAGTTATTCATTCGGGGTGTAGCGCAGCCTGGTAGCGCATCTGGTTTGGGACCAGAGGGTCGCAGGTTCAAATCCTGCCACCCCGACCATTAATATGAAAAAAGCAAAAATATATAAACCATCTAAAACTGCAATGCAGTCAGGAATAAAAAAATTCGACAAATGGGTTATAGAATTTATTACAAAAGATAATAGTGTTAATCCATTAATGGGGTGGGAGAGTTCAGATGATACATATTCGGAGTTAAATCTAGAGTTTAAAACCAAAGAATTAGCTGTCGCATATGCAAAAAAAAATAAAATAGACTTCGAATTGATTGAGCCTAAAGTAAGAAAAATTATTAAAAAATCTTATGCAGATAATTTCACAAAAAATTAACTAAATGTTTAAAAGCTTTTATTTAAGTAAAGATTGGAGAATTTGGTCATGGGGTGGATTATTGACACTTATAATTTCTTTATTTTTCCAAGTAAGAATGACAGTTGCTATAAATACATGGTATGGAAAATTTTATGATTTGTTACAAAATGCTGGTGACTTTAAAAATAATCCTAGTGATGGAATTCAACAATTTTACGATCAACTTATTTCATTAGACTACATACTTAACGGATTTGAAGGAAGTCCATCTTTTACTGTCATCGTTTTTCCATACATAGTATTAGCGATATTTACTGGTTGGTTTACAAGAATTTACGGATTACGTTGGAGAGAAGCAATAACATTTAATTATATACCAAGATGGCAAAAAGTTGAAAATGAAATAGAAGGAGCCAGTCAAAGAATACAAGAAGACTGTAATAGATTTGCAAGAATTGTTGAGTCATTAGGGCTTCAGGTTATCAGGGCAATTATGACATTAATTGCATTTATACCTATTCTTTGGGGTCTAAGTGATAAAGTTGATATACCTGTACTTAGAGATATAGAAGGTTCATTGGTTTGGTTTACACTTATAATTTCATTAGGCGGAATATTTATTTCATGGTTTGTAGGTATCAAATTGCCAGGTTTGGAGTATAATAATCAAAGAGTTGAGGCAGCATTTAGAAAAGATTTAGTTTTAGGCGAAGATGATAAAAAAAATTATGCACAAACTGAAACATTGTTTGAGTTGTTTACCGGTATAAGATTAAATTACCATAGATTGTATCTTCATTATGGGTATTTTGATGGATGGATGACAACTTATGATCAATTTATGATAATTGCGCCATATTTAATAATGGGACCAGGACTTTTTACTGGTTTGATAACATTAGGAGTTATGGTTCAGGTATCAAATGCATTTAGTAGAGTGCATGGTGGTTTTGCATTATTTCTTCATAATTGGACTACAATCACTGAATTGCGAAGTATTTACAAAAGATTAAGTGAATTTGAAAAAAATTTAGAATATTACTCAACATTAGAAACCACAAAATCATAATGAGCCAATTTACCTTAATTTTGCTGATAATTTTGTTTGTGATGATTTTAATTTATGTAGTTCACTTATATGACAAATATTTAGTTAACGAGATAAACAAATATGAAAAAAGACTCGAAGAAAAAGGTATCTTAAAAAGACATTTTACAAAAAAAATTGACGATAAATGATTGATTCTCATTGTCACTTAGATCACGAAACTATTTTTAATAATTTAAACGAAATTCTTCTTAGATCTAAATCTGTTGGTATAGAAAAATTACTTACCATATGTACCACAGATAAAAATTTTTCTAATATTATTGATCTTATTAAGAGAGATATGATGATATATGGTACTTATGGTATACATCCACATGAAACCTCAAACTCAAAAATATCGTCAAAAGACATAATTAAAAATGTAAGAAAAAATAAGAAAATAGTAGGAGTGGGTGAAACTGGCCTCGATTTTTATTACAATAATAGTGATAAAGAATCCCAAATTAATAGTTTTTTAGAACATATCGAGGCTTCTATCGAATTAAGTGTTCCTTTGATTATTCACTCTAGAAATGCAGAAAAAGAAACATACAAAATTCTATCTAAATATAAAAACAGCAAATTAAAAATTTTAATGCATTGTTTTACTGGTTCTTTAGATTTTGCAAAGAAACTATTAAATTTAAATGCGTATTTTTCTGCAAGTGGTATTATTACATTCAAAAAAAGTCATGATTTACAGAACACTTTTAAAGAAATACCAATTGAGAAATTATTAGTTGAAACTGATAGCCCTTTTCTAGCACCAGATCCTTTAAGGGGGAAAAAAAATGAACCTAGTTTCATAATTCATACTTTAAAAAAATTAGCTACTATTAAAAATATTGATACTGAGAATTTAGATAAAATAACTACTGAAAATTTTAATAAATTATTCTTTCAATGATTTCAATTCTTATACCAACATATAATAATTTTAATTACTTAAAACTTTGTTTAAAAAGTTTAGTAAAAAATTCAACCCTTGAGCATGAAATATTATTTCATATTAATGATGGTTCTGATGGTACTTTAGATTTTATTAGGCAGTCAGGATATAAATACACATACTCAGAAAATAATATAGGGTTATGTTCAGCTATCAATAAGGTAGCTAAATTGGTTACAAAAAAATATATATTATATAGTCATGATGACATGTATTTTTGTCCTGAATGGGACAGGGTTCTGGTAAAAGAAATAAAATTACATAAAAACTCAGAATTTTATTTATCTGGCACCATGATAGAACCCAATTCAGGTCATATAGTTTACAATTTTGGTTCAAACATAGAAGAATTTAGAGAAAGCGAATTGCTTTCAAGGTATAAAAATATCAATTTTTATGATCATCAAGGTACACATTTTGCTCCTCATTTAATCTCATTTAAAATGTGGAATAGAGTAGGGGGTTTTAGCGAAGAATTTAACCCAGGGATTGGATCTGACCCTGATTTTAATATGAAGCTTTGGAAACAAGGAGTTAGAATATTTAAGGGTTTAAATGACTTTAAAGTTTATCACTTTGGATCTACAACAACACGAAAGAAAAAAAATGTCATTATGAATAGAGGTGATCGAATTTTTCTAAAAAAATGGGGTATTACTACTAAATTTTTTAAAAAACATTACTTAAAATCAAGAACAGTATTTAAAGGTCCTTTGGAAGAACCAAAAAAGAATATAGAGTATTATTTTGATTTAATAATATGTAAATTTAAATACTTTTTCACGATTGGATAAATTATTTTGATTAATAAATTAAGAAAAAAAATAAGTATAGTAAATAGAACTTTAAAAACCAAAAAAAATTCTTATTCTTATGGTGGATGTGATCTTCTAATTGACTATTTATTTAAAAATAAAAAAAAAGGATTTTATTTGGATATTGGATGCCAGCATCCGACTTTTAATAATAATAC
>CACEOC010000012.1 GCA_902561075.1 uncultured Pelagibacteraceae bacterium | reverse complement strand
TTTTACCTATTAATTTTTATTTTTGCTTTGTTTGTCATTGAAAAATTTTCAAGAAGAAATGCAAAATACCATTCCCCTTTACAAGGGGGATTTAAGAAAAAACAAAGAGCCAAATTAATTGGTATTAAAGCTTTTTTAGCTTTTTTATTTTGTTTCTTAATATTTTTTCTGAGTTTTTTATTTCCAATTTTTCAAATGTTATATTGGACTATATTATATCCAAAAAATTTTTTTGATCTTAATATTCAAGATTTATTGTTAAATACTTTACTTTTAGTTGCTTTATCATCTGTTGTATTAATTATTTTTTCATTCATATCAAATTATGGAACCAGAGTTAATAAAAGTAGATTTCTTAACTTTCTTACAACAATTTCAATATCAGGTTATGCTTTGCCTGGTGTAATATTAGCATTAGCTTATATTTCATTTGTTGCTTGGTTTGATAATACAATAATTCATTATTTTGAATTACAATCCGTGAAGAAAATATTTATAGGATCAATACTCGGATTGGTAATTGCTTACTTTGTTCGATTTTACTCATTATCTTGTAATGGAATAAAATCTAGTTATGAAAAAATAAACAAAACATTAGATGAAACAGCTTATCTATCTGGATACTCAAAATTAAAAACATTTTTAAATATTCACGTACCTTATTTAAAAAGTTCAATTTTTTTCGTTACAATTTTAATATCATTAGAAATCATAAGAGAATTACCTATAACGTTAATTTTGAGACCATTTAATTTCGAAACTTTTGCGACTACTGCATATATATATGCATCTCAAGATTTATTAGAGGCAGCGGCAGTTCCGTCTTTATTTTTGGTATTAATTGCAAGTCTATTTATTTTATTAATATCAAGATATATTCTCAAAGAAAACAATGATTAAAAAATTTTTAGAAATTAAAAATGTTGATTTCCAGATAGGTGGCAAAATAAAAGTAAAAAATTTTTCTTTAGATATAGAAAAAAAAGGAGAAATAATCTGTTTGCTAGGGCCATCAGGTATTGGAAAAACTACAATTTTAAGATCAATTGCTGGTTTAGAAAAAGTTGAAAATGGATCAATTAAATTAAAATCTAATTTATTGTCATCAAAAAATAGTCATGTTGAGCCTGAGAATAGAAATATATCTCTTTCTTTCCAAGAAAATGCATTATTTCCACATTTCACAATACAAAAGAATATTAATTTTGGAACTGAAAGAAATAAGATAAATGGAAAAAAATTTCTAAATCCAAAAAAAATAATTAAAATTTTAAATATTGAAAATATATTAAATAAATACCCCCATCAAATTAGCGCAGGAGAAGCTCAAAGAGCTTCATTAACTAGAGCAGTTGTTTCTAATCCTGATTTACTGCTTTTAGATGAACCATTATCGAACATAGATGAGAATTTTAAGGAGGAAATACAAGTAAATTTAAAACAGATTCTTAAAGAAAATAAAATAACAACCATAATCGTTACACATGATTCATATGAGGCATTTTATTTGGGTGATAAGTGCGGAATAATACTTGATAAAAAACTTAGACAATATGACGAACCTTATAATGTTTATCACTATCCAAATTCTATACATGTAGTGAATTTTTTAAACAGGGGGGTGTTAGTCCCTGCAACTGTAACAGGACAATATACATTAGAAAATGATGATCTTGGATTAATAAAAGGTAATTTTGTTAATGAGCACAGAATAGGTACAAAAGTGAAGTTATTATTACAACCAGAGGACTTAGAGCATGATGATAAAAGTAACTTACAATTAGATGTTATTGATAAGAAGTTTAAGGGTACCAATTTCATTTATACTTTAAGAACTAGAAGTAATAAAAATATATCGGTATTTGTTCATTCTCACCATGTCCACCAACATCAAATTAGTGACAAATTTGGGATTAAAAAACCAATTCATATTAAACATTTAGTTTGTTTTTAAATTTGAAATTTATTAGTTTATCTTATAAATTATAAATAGTTTGGGGTGTCGAAAGACTGAGATTAAACCCACTGAACCTGTCCGGTAATTCAGAAAGGGAAAATGATTAAAGAAATTTATTTAAATCAATCAAACACTATTTTTATAATAATATCATTATCATTACTATTTTTGATAATAGGTATTCTATATTCGAAAAAATATAAAGGAATTGATAATTACTTATTAGCCAATAGATCTGTTGGGACATTATCTTTGACTACAAGTTTAGTTGCATCAGCGCTAGGAACTTGGATTTTATTTGGACCAGCATCTGCTGCCACATGGGGTGGTATTGGAGCTGTAATAGGATATGCGTTAGGGACTGCTTTCCCGTTTTTTATTCTAATATTTTTATCTAAAAAAATTAGGAATTTTTATCCAAACTGTAGAACTTTAATTGAAATTGTAAGATTAAAATACGGAAAGAGTTTATATAAATTAATTTTAATTTTATCAGTTTTGTATATGACTGTTTTTTTAATAGCAGAAGTTACCGCAGTCGCAGTTTTGATAAATTTTATTTCTGATACTGATCTTTGGATTACTGCTTTAATTATAATATCATGTTCGCTTATTTATACTCTATATGGAGGACTAAGAGCTTCTTTATTTACTGATAATATTCAATTTGTTCTGCTAATGATTTTACTTGTTGTATCATTTTCATATTTGATATCTTTTAATCAAGGCGGATTTAATCTTACATTTATAGAAGAAAATAAACCTAATTTATTAAGCTTAAATTACTTTCCTAATTTCACCTCAGCATTGACATTTTTCATTGCGGTTGCTGCTACAAACCTTTTTCATCAAGGAAATTGGCAAAGAGTATATGCAGCAAAAAATTATAAAGTATTAAAAAAGAGTTTAATTATTTCTTTCTTAATAGTGATACCAATAGTATTTTTAATGGGGTTTTCTGGATTAATCTCAGTATCAGCTAATAGTGAAGTTATTCCTGATTTAGCATTTTTTGAACTGTTGTTTAAAGATCAATTTGAAATTGTTGCAATTGTAATTATTGTATTAGCAATTTCATTAACAGTGAGTAGTGTTGATACTTTAATAAATGCTATTTCAAGTTTAATTATTGTGGACAGTGATAGAGTTTTTAAAACAAGAGACTCATTATTCTTATCAAAAATAATAGTAATTATATTGTGTCTTATTACTTTTTTTATAGCATCAAAAGGTTTCAGTATCTTGTATTTATTTCTACTAGCAGATTTGTTATGCTGCTCTGCGGTATTAACTATTTTTTATGGTTTTTATAATAAATCTTTTTCAGTTAAAACTGCATTTATTTCCATCTTAGTTGGTATCTGCGCAGGTTTACTTTTCTTTCCTTCACCAGATTTTTCTAAGTCTATTTTAATAGGAACTTTCATATCTATAGATTTTTTTCCGACGTATGTGTCACAGTCTTTACTATTTTTATCATTTATTTTTGCTACCTTTGTACCCATTATAGCTTGGAAAATTAAATAAAATGTTTAATATAAGTTAATGCTTGATTTTTTAATTCCTTTTTTAGTACTTATTCTGGTTGTAGTATTTATTCATGAATATGGTCATTATTATTTTGCAAAAAAAATATGGTGTTGGAGTAACAGATTTTTCAATAGGTTTTGGTAAAGAACTTTTTGGATGGAATGATAGGTCAGGCACCAGATGGAAAATTTGTTTTTTGCCTCTCGGCGGATATGTGAAATTTTTTGGTGATAGAAATGTTTTCTCTCAAAGTGATCATGAAGAGATTCTGAAAAAGTATAATGAGGAAGACCAAAAAAAACTATTTACACTGAAACCACTTTATCAAAGATCTTTAATTGTTTTTGGAGGACCATTAGCTAATTTCTTGTTAGCAATAGTAATTTTTGCTTCAATTTATATGTTTGTTGGTAAAGATTTTACACCAGCTGTAATAAACGAAGTTCAAAAAGATAGCCCTGCAGAAAATGCAGGAATGATGAAAAATGATATAATATTGGAGATAGATGACAAAAAAATTAAAAGTATTTTGGATGTTTCGAAATTTATAAGTCTATCAACTTCTGAGTTTGTTGATTTTAAAATATTAAGATCGCAAGATGAGTTAATACTTAAAGTAAGACCTGATTTAATCGACTCGGACGACGGATTAGGAAATAAAATTAAAAAAAGAATAGTAGGTATTAAACTTTCTCCATTTAATAATGAAATAAAACATAAGAAATTAGGGCCTGCAAAAGCAATTTATTATTCTATTTCAGAAGTTTACTTTGTTACTACATCTACTTTAAAATATATGGGTTCAATTATTACAGGCTCTGGGGATAGCTCTCAATTAGGCGGTCCAATTCGTATAGCAAAAATAACTGGTCAAGTAGCTGAATTTGGATTGGTGCCATTTTTAAGCATAATGGCTTATATCTCTATTAGTTTAGGGTTGATAAATTTATTTCCAATACCGCTATTAGATGGTGGACATTTAATGTTTTATGCGTTTGAAAAAATTTTAGGTCGACCATTGAGTCAAAAAACTCAGGAAGGTTTTTTTCGAATCGGAATGTTTTTGCTTCTTTTTTTAATGTTTTTTGCAACTTTTAACGACTTAAAGGATTTAGGCTTATTTTAAGGTTTTTTTACAATCAAAAAAAACCAACAAAATCAACATTTTTAAGCCACTATATATTGTGTAAACATCTAAATAATATACAAAAAAAAAGCTTGAATTATCAACGATTTTGTTAAGTATAATAATAATGTTAAACCGGAGCTAAAATGAACAAAAAACAATTAGTGGCTAAATTGGCTGGTTCTTTAAACCAAAGTAAGGCAGATGCAGAGCGAACTTTTGATACTATTACCAACACTATACTGGATGCACTAAAAGGTGACGATTCAGTAAAAATTGCTGGTTTTGGCACATATAAAGTTGCTAAAAGAAAAGCCCGAATTGGACGTAATCCTAGAACTGGAGAGCAAATCCAAATCGCAGCTTCTCAAAAAGTAAAGTTTTTACCTGCGAAAGCACTTAAAGAAATCTTCAATAGATAACCACATTTACAACCCTAATCAAAATCAATGATTAGGGTTGTACTATATGCAATAACTGCATAGCTATTTTTCATTAAAAACGTTTCCGTTAATTTTTTTTTAAAATTATAACCTTTTTCTTAACAATGGAGGTTAAATGGGGAAATTTTTTAAAAAATTTATCACACCTGCTTTAAGCTTTGTACTATTAATGAGTATGAGCTCTGCGGGTATGGCAGAATCAACTGTTTCTGCTGAAGTGGGTTTTATATTTAATACATTCCTTTTCTTAATGTGCGGTTTCCTAGTCATGTTTATGGCTTGTGGATTTGCAATGTTAGAATCGGGAATGGTTACATCAAAAAGTGTAGCAGTTATTTGCGCAAAAAATATTGGTTTATTTTCAATAGCTGGAATTATGTTTTGGTTAGTTGGTTACAACCTTGCATATGGTATTCCGGAGGGTGGATATATTGGATCTTTCACACCATGGTCAGATGCAAGTGCTGTTGATACTGGTTATGCAGATGGATCAGACTGGTATTTTCAGATGGTATTTTGTGCAACAACATGTTCAATCGTTTCTGGAACATTAGCTGAAAGAATAAAGTTATGGCCGTTCTTTTTATTTGCGGCTATCTTAGCTGGAGTAATTTATCCAATAGTAATGGGTTGGCAGTGGGGCGGAGGCTGGTTAGCTTCTGCAGGCTTCTCAGACTTTGCTGGTTCAACATTAGTTCACTCAACTGGTGGTGCAGCAGCGTTAGCAGGAGCGTTATTACTTGGTCCAAGACTTGGTAGATTTACAAAAGCTGGAGCTGGACCAGTTAAACCATTTGCGGCTTCTTCAATACCGTTAGTAACAGTTGGAGTATTTATATTATGGTTAGGTTGGTTTGGATTTAATGGTGGCTCACAATTAGCAATGGGATCATTTGATGATGCAGTAGCTGTTTCAAATATCTTTATTAATACTAATTTAGCAGCATGTGGTGGTGTATTAGCTGCAGCAGCAGTCACAAGACTTACTGGTAAAACAGATGTAATTCAAATGTTGAATGGTGCGATAGGTGGTTTAGTTGCAATTACTGCTGAGCCATTGATGCCATCTCCAATAGCTGCTATTTTAATTGGTGGTGTTGGTGGTATTATTGTCGTTTATGGAACTAAACTATTGTTTAGCTTTAAAATAGATGACGTTGTTGGAGCTATTCCTGCTCACTTATTTGCTGGAATTTGGGGAACATTAGCAGTTCCAATTACAAATCCAGACACAACTTTTGGTGCACAATTATTAGGAGTTGTTTCAATCAATGCATTTGTATTTGTGGTGTCATTTATTGTTTGGTCAATAATGAAAGCAAGTATGGGAATTAGATTGAGTAAAGAAGCTGAGATGAAAGGTACAGACGTATCTGAAACTGGAGTAATAGCTTACGCAATAAGAGACTAATAAATATTAATATTCTTCTCTCCCTCATAAAGGCCCCTGTAAAAAGGGGCCTTTTTTAATTTTCCTCCCAAATTTTCTTATAATCTACAAATGGAGACAGTCCGTAACTAGAATTTATATTTGCCATATGAATTGAAAGACTCTTCATAGGAGAAATACAAATTTCTTTCTCATAAATTTCATTAAGATACTTTTCAAAAGGCTCATGTCTATCTAGGCAGTTTTTTTCAAAGTTATTCCAATACTTATTAAGCAAATCTTTACTTGTAAAAAAAGTGCATAATGACTTGTTAATAGTCCTCCAATGCCTTTCATTACCGATAAAAATGTTTGCTTTTTCATTATTCATATACAAAAATGGGTAATCTGCGGGACAAATGAAAATATCATTACCTAATTGTGACGAAATTCTCTCGTAAGTCTTGACTACCTCTGTAATCATATTTTCAAAATGAATATAATCGTCTTCGACAAAAAAAATTAAATCTTCTCCACTATCTTTGCCTAAATTGAATGAAGTTAACAATGTAGATAAATTTGAAAAAGTTTCCTTTGTTTTTTGTTCCTTTATAACTTTTTCATATTTTGTCATATCGTGTTTAAGTATCTCATAATTGACTTCATATACGTCGAAGATTTTCAAAATTTTGGTTAAATTTTCGTTAGTAGAGTTGTCATCTAAAATTATCAATTTTATATCTATTGTTGGCAATTTTTCCTCTGAAAACTTGATACTTTTGATTAATGATTTTAATGATTTTTCGACATAAACAATTTTTTTTTCTTCAAAAATTCTTTTTTTGTTTTGGTCCCATATTTCAATATTACTATTAGTTCTTAAAATTATTAAAAGTTTTTTTATTTGTCTTGTAATTTTTACTTCTCCAAGCGGCAGAACTATTGATTTTTGATTGAATTGGCTTAAATCTTCATTCAACTCTTTATTTAATGTGGGAGAAACGAAATTATTTTGGTCTACAATTTCATAACCTAGTTTTCTTGATAATTTAATAAATAACTTTTTTAGACTGTTTTTTATCATTATATTTAATATAATATTTACATTAATATGAATATTAAATCACCACAAACTCTTATTTCTGAAGCATCAGAACAAATCAAAACTATATCTGCTGATGAAGCATTAAAATTAAATAATGAAAATAAATGTAATTTAATAGATTTAAGAGAGGAAAGCGAATTAATTAACTCTGGTAGTATCGAAAATTCTACTCACATACCAAGGGGATTATTGGAATTTTCCTTGAATTCTAATAGTCCTTTAATACAAAATAATGTAATTGATATTAATAAAGAAATTGTTTTATTTTGTGCAGCTGGAGGAAGATCAGCTCTAGCAGCAAAGACATTAAAGGATATGGGATTTAAAAATGTATCTCATATTGATGGTGGATTTGGAGCTATGAGGAACGATGGTTTTAAAGTTAAGAAATGAACTAGTCTATTAAATTAAACTTTTTTGCATTAACAACTCTTATTAACCAATATAAAAATAGTCCAATTGGACCAATAAAGTATGTAATAAATAAAGGTATAAAATTTACATATTTTGATATATTAAATTTTTGACTGTCTTTTACTATCCAACAGCCACAAAATAAATTCACTCCTAAAAAATGAATCCAAAATAATAACAAAAATGCGTTTTCAGAAAATAAATTACGTAAATCATCTAAGCCTAGATACAAAGAAAAGTTTTGATTATAGTTGTAACCAGTCATATAGAATAAATATAAAAGGTAAGAGTAAATTAAAGATAAAAGAAAAAATGGAAAAATAGAAACAACGATATAATTACATATTTTTGATTGTGGAAAAAATATTAAAATTATCCAAAATGGTATTACACCTAAGTTTAACCACAAATATATCATTTCTGTACTAAAAAATGCTGAAATTTGTTCGATCATAATTTAATATAATATATTACATCTTTCTATGATTCCTAATAAAAATAAAAAAAAAATCTTTAGAAGTTACGGTTGAAGAAATGCGTAATTTCTCTAATTCTTACATTGAAAAATATGCTCCATCAAAACAACAATTAAAAACATATTTATTAAAAAAGTATTTAAAACTTAGTACTGGTGTTAACAAAAATAGTGTTAAAGATCTCATAGATGTTGTTATTGAGGACCTAGAAAAAAATAAATTCTTAAATGATAAGTTTTACTCCAATTCAAAAGCAAAAAATTTAATTCGGAGAGGAAGCTCTATAAATAAAATAAGGAATTATCTTATAAATAAGGGTATTAAGGATAAATTTATAAATGAAACAATAAATACAATTAATGAAAATAATGAGGATCAAGATTTTTTCTCAGCAATTAAAGTTTGTAAAAAAAAAAGAATAGGACCTGCAAGAGACGAAAACAATAGACCTTTGTTTTATAAAAAAGATCTTGGTATATTAGCAAGATCTGGGTTTGATTTCGAGACTTCTAAAAGAGTAATGGATATTGAAAAAGAGGATTACAAAAAAATAATTAATCTTCTTTAAAATTTTTTTTATTTTTTTGCTCAAGAAAAAATTCAATTTTTCTTTTCATATAATTTTTAACCCACACAAACAACAATAATCCGAATATACTAACTGAGATTACTATTATTAGAATTATTCTAAGTGTTTCATCCATAATTATAAAATATTACTTCTTTTTAAAATTAAACTTGGATTTTTAAAGTCTTTTTTACCATAAAATATTTCTTTTCCATCGAAATCAGTTATTACACCACCAGCATTTACTAAGATAGCATGACCAGCAGCAATATCCCATTCAGAAGCTCTTGGTTCTGAGATATAAATATCAAATTCACTTGAGGCTATAACACAAAATTTTAATGAACTTTTCATTCTATGGTATTCAGTAACTCCATATTTTTGATGTAATTTTTTGATTTCAGGCTTTAACTTTTCTGAATAATGAACTGCTTTAATTTGATTAGGATTAGTTTTTTTGAACAATTTAATTTAATTTTTTTACCTCTGCTTAATTCATAACTTTCACCTGAGGCATACGAATAAAACATTCTATCCTTAGAAGGCGCATAAATAAGTCCAACTTTTGGTGTCCTGTTCAAAATTAAAGCAGCGTTGATCGTAAATTCTTCTCCATTATTTACGTAATCATAGGTGCCATCTATTGGATCTATAAGCCAAAAATTTTCTAAGTTTTGATTTTTTTTATTTGCTAAGCTTTCTTCGGAGATTATTGGTAAGCTTGGTGTAACTGTAATAATTTTGTCGTTTAATAGACTATTTACCTCTAGATCACCATTAGTCACTGGTGTATTGTCTTCTTTATATTCTGTTTTAAGTCCTGCATTTCTTAATTCCAAACTTTTTTTTCCTGCGAATATAAAAGTATCTATAAGATCAAAGCATATCTGTTTTAAATTAAATTTATTCATCACTTATTTTTTCTAACTCTACATTATTCGAATTAATTACTATTTTTCCAACATTTTCAAAATTTACTGTTACTTTATCTTTTATAATTGATTGAACTTGTCCAATTCCCCAGTCCTTTCTTGAGGGATTTACAACTCTGTCACCTGGTTCAAAATCAAAAATCATTTAATTTAACTTATATTAGAAATAAGTATAAATACCATAATTATGAAAAAAGAATTAAATTCTTTAGGATTGAATAAAAGCCCAAGCGATACAAAAGTTGTAGTTGCAATGTCAGGTGGAGTTGATTCATCTACTGTAGCTGGAATTTTAAAAAAAGAGGGATATCAAATTTTAGGAGTAACTTTAAAATTATATGATGATGGTAAAGATGTAGCAAAATCAAAACAATGTTGTTCAGGTCAAGATATTATGGATGCCAAAAGGGTAGCACACAAACTAGATATAGAGCACAAAATTTTATATTATCAAAGTAAGTTTAAAGAGGGTGTAATTGATAACTTTGTAGATAGTTATTTAAAGGGTGAAACCCCAATACCATGTGTTCAGTGCAATAAAACAGTTAAATTTAATGATTTATTTATTGAAGCTAAAAATTTAAATGCAGATGCACTTGTTACGGGGCATTATGTCAAAAGTATTACAAATAATAATATAACAGAGATGTACAGAGCAGTAGACGAAACTAGGGATCAAAGTTATTTTTTATTCAATACAACGAGAGAACAATTAAATTATTTAAGATTTCCTTTGGGAAAATACTATAAAAAAGAGACTAGGGAAATCGCTAGAGAGTTAGAACTTAATGTATCAGAAAAACCAGATAGCCAGGATATATGTTTTGTACCAAATGGTGACTATGTTTCTGTAATCGAAAAATTTAGACCCGATTCATTTAAGAAAGGTAATATTAGGAATTTAGAAAATAAGGTTATTGGTGTACATGATGGAATTGTTAACTTTACAATAGGTCAAAGAAAAGGAATTAAAGTTTCTGATAAAATTCCATTATATGTAATTGATATTATTCCCGATAAAAACGAGATAGTTGTAGGAGCAAAAGAGGATTTGCTCAAAAAAAAAATAAAATTAAAAGACATTAATTTATTAAGTGAAAAAAAATATTTTGATAAAGATATTTATGTCAAAATCCGTTCAACTGGAAGGTTGATTAAATCAAGACTAAATTTATCAAATAATTTTGGAGAGTTAACTTTGTTTGAAAATGAATATGGAATTTCACCAGGACAAGCTTGTGTTTTTTACTCAAAAGATAATCTCGGTTTTAAGGTTCTCGGCGGAGGTTGGATTGCTAAAAATTAAGCATTTCTTTTCCACATTAAAAAAGATAGTAAATAAAAAAATAATAATATTAAAAAATAATTCCACTCTAAAATATAGTCGATTTTAGAGTCAAGATCATAAAAAATTAAAATAACCAAAATTAAAATTGTTGAAAAGCATATAAATGAAACAAAACTTAATTTTAAATAAATTATTAATTTATTAATATAATGGTCCAGCTGTATTTTGTTTTTAAATATTTCGTTTATTAAGAAACCTTGAGCAAGTATCTCAAACAAAATAAAAAAAATTATATATGATCTACGTAACTTTGCTAATATTTCGCTTTCAAATATCCATCCAAGAAAAATTACATGAAGCAACAAAAATATTGATGATAAAATTCCGAATATGAAAAATAGATTAATTTTTTTT
The DNA here is from genome assembly GCA_902561075.1 of uncultured Pelagibacteraceae bacterium. Lineage (GTDB taxonomy): Bacteria > Pseudomonadota > Alphaproteobacteria > Pelagibacterales > Pelagibacteraceae > Pelagibacter. The sequence continues at coordinate 12,286 of CACEOC010000012.1, read as the reverse complement.
TCACTTAAAATTTTATTAAAGATTACGTTATAGTAAAACCAATAACCAATCATAAAAATTATACTTAAATAAATTAACGGTTTAAATATATTTTTAACCGGGTATCTTTTAACAATATTGCTTATTGAAGTTTCTCCATATAAAATTGGGTTAACAGGAACACTAGTTCCTAAAGAAATTTTTTTACTGTAATATTTAAGAGAGAATATTTTTTCAAATATAAATGGTGTGAAGTCATAATATTTTTTTAAGTTAGAATTTAATATGCAATATTGGTTTATATTGTCGGATATTTTGATTTGAAAATAAGAATTTTCATTATTTTTAAAATTATTTGGAACATCAGTTATATTTTTAAAAAAATAATCAGGATAGAGTGAACTGCCATCTTCTAAAACATGGTCATAAATTAAACTATACTTATTACATTCATGAAGTTTTTTTGTCATTTCATAATCTACATTTTTACAAAAATCATTACTTTTATCACAAGGTATTAATATTATTTCTCCCGGAATTTTATCTACAAAATTAAACTTAGGATTAGGTTTAAAATTGAATGAAACTAAATAATTGTGAGCAAAAAGGGACGCAACAAGTGCCAAGGCAGGAGTAAAGAACAATAGGAATGAAATTACTCGAAGCTTACGAATTTTGGAACTAATAAGCATTTTTAAGGAATGATTATTTCTTTTTATTTTTTTTTCTAGCTCTTCGTTTTTTAGAGCCCATTTTTCGTCGGCCTCTATGTTTTTTTGGATATCCCATAATCTCCTTATTTTATAATTTTATTGACATATTTGTGGGATATAGCATTGTCAAACTTACATATCAAATTTATTTATGGACAGATCAATTAAAACCTTCTTAAAGCATACTTATAAAGACTTCAAAACCAGATCGGTGAACCCTCCATTAATAAGAACTTCAACAATGGTTTTTAAGTCAATGTCTGATTTAAGGCAGGTTCAGAGGAAAAATATAAAAAATCCTAGAGGAGGACACTTTGAATATGGACGACAAGGTACAGGTACAACGTTCGAGCTAGAAAAAATCTTAACTAATCTAGAAGAGTCTTATCATACATTTTTAACTCCTACAGGTTTTGGATCAGTTTTCTTATGTCTTTTTAGTATTTTAAGACCAAGTGACGAAATAATTATAGCTGATCCATTATATAGTCCCACAAGAATTCTTACAGAAGACTATTTAAAAGAATTTAATATAAACGCCAAGTTTTATGATCCAAATAATTTAGATACTATCAAAAAAAATTTTACAAATAAAACTAAATTGATTTATGTTGAGAATCCAGGAAGCAATACATTTGAATTCCAAGATTTAGGTAAAATTATATCTTTTGCAAAAAAAAAGAAAATTTTAACAGCTATAGATAACACATGGGCAACTCCATATTTTTTAAAACCTATAAAAATAGGTTTTGATTTATCAATAGTGTCTGCAACAAAGTATTATTCGGGTCACTCAGATGTTATGGGTGGTAGTCTTGCCGTAAGTAAAAGAGTATTTAAAAGAGTAATTAGAGCTCAAAGTATGACTGGCCTAAGATTGAGTCCTGATGATGCTTACTTTATAATGCGAGGTATTAGGACGTTAGATGTGAGATTAGAAAAACATCAAGACAATGCAATTAAAATAGCAAAATTTTTATCAAAAAAAAAGAATATAGAAGTATTATATCCTTTTAAAAAAAATAAAAAAAATTATAAATTTTGGAAAAAATATTATTCCGGATCATCTGGATTAATGGGTTTAAAAATAAAAGTAAAAAATAAAAAATCAGTTGATAGATTTGTTAATTCACTTAAATTATTTGGCCATGGTTACAGTTGGGGAGGGTATGAAAGTTTAGCTTTACATCAAGAAATAAATGAACAAGGAAATAGAAAATATCTAAATCTAGATAAAAATGAGTATATTGTAAGATTGCACGTTGGATTAGAAGACCCAAAGGATTTAATTACTGATATAAGTAACTCATTAAAATTTTTAAAATGACTACCGACAGATTTATAACAAATAGATTAGCATTGACTACTTTGGTAGCAGCCTGCTTGGTTGTTCTAATATCATTAAGTGTAAGACAAGTATTTGGAATGTTTTTCATGGATTTTAATATTGATCTTGGAATTTCAAACACTGAATTTGGCCTTGCAATTGGAATTCAAATGCTTGGTTGGGGATTATCTGGACCAATTTTTGGTGCAATAGCTGATAAATATGGTGGACATAAAGCTATTATGTTGTCTTTTATGTTTTATATCCTAGGAGTGTTCTTTTTATATAATGGCCCAAATACTGGTCTCTATTTTCAAATTAGTTTAGGAGTTTTAATAGGTATTGGATGTGGAGGAACAGCTATTAGTATTCCAATGTCAATTGTAGGAAAGCATTTTCCACTTTCCAACAGAACTATTGCAATGAGTCTTGTAACTGCCACTGGATCGTTTGGTTATTTTATCTCTCCTCTATTTACAAATTACTCACTTGAGAATAATGGTTGGGTAGATACATTATTTTATTTCATAATATTTTTATCAATAGGGTTTTTTATAGCTTATTTTGTTAGGTCCCCAAATACATATGAAAACTCTAGCGGTTTCCAAACTGAACAAGAGCAGACGGCAACTGAAGCGCTAAAAGAAGCTTTTACCAACAAAAGCTATATACTTTTGATCTCAGGCTTTTTCGTTTGTGGTTTTCACATAACTTTAGTAGGTACTCATGTTCCAAAATATGTAATTGATAGAGGGTTAGAAGATTGGACAGCTGCAATGATACTCTCATTAATTGGGCTGTTTAATATATTCGGGTCTTTATTAAGTGGTTACTTGTCGTCAAAAAGAAGTAAAAAATTAATTCTAAGTGCAATATATTTTTTAAGAGGTATTTCAATTATAGCTTTTATATTTTTACCACCTAGTACTATTTCATCAATTATTTTTGGAGCAAGTTTTGGTCTTCTCTGGTTATCTACTGTGCCTGCTACCAGTGGTATGGTGGCTCATATTTTTGGTACAAGATATTTAGGTTTGCTTTATGGTCTAGTATTTTTAAGTCACCAAATAGGATCGTTCTTTGGTGCTTATTTAGGCGGTTTATTTTATGATTTATATGGCTCTTATGACTATGCGTGGTATTTGGCAATTGCATTATCTGTATTTGCGGCTTTAATACACTTACCAATAAAAGAGCAAGCAATTGAAAGAATACAAAAAGCATAAATTTAAATTTAATCCTTATTTAGAAAAGCTTTATCAATCAGATGAACCTTTAATAATTTACAAGGTAGATCAAGGTTATGATATTTATACTCATTTCTCAAAAAAAGTAATTTTAACAAATAAAAATATAAGTAAATTTTTTAATTATTTTAATAAAAAAAATTACAGAAAAGAAACTGATATGATGGTAGGTTTTTTTGGTTATGAACTATTGTGTAACTTGATAGGTCTAAAAACTTCAAATCAAAAAAAAAGTAATTTTTATAAAGGTATATTCTATAAACCAGAGACAGTTATAAAGATTAGAGATAAAATTAAAATAGTATCTAAATTTAAACAAAAAAAACTAAAAAATAGTTTTCAAAAGACTCAGGTATCAAGTCCATTTAAAATGAATATAAAATTCCCTAAATATCAAAAAATTTTTAATTATTTTTCGAAAAAAATAAGAGAGGGAGAGACTTATCAAATTAAAATATGTACTAAATACAGAAATAAATCAAAGATAAATCCTATTAATTTTTTTTTGGAAGTTAATGAAAGTAAATTCTTCTCCAGAAGCCTTTATGATAAGAGATAAAGACTATTCAATAGTTAGTTGTTCACCTGAAACATTGATAAATAAAAAAGGTTTAAATATTTTTACAAAACCAATTGCAGGAACACTAAAAAAATCAAATGGTCTAGATAAGCATAAGGCTCTAAAATTTTTCAAAAACAATATTAAAGAGACTAAAGAACATAACATGATTGTAGACATGGAAAGAAGTGATTTATCAAAAATATGCAAGCCGGGGACCGTAAAAATTTATAAAAAAAAATTTGTTGAAGAATATAAACATCTTTATCACTATGTTACTTTAGTAAAGGGGCAATTAATCAACAAAATTGAACTAAAAGATATAATTAAATCCATGATGCCCGGTGGATCTGTTATAGGATGTCCAAAAATTAGAACATTAGAACTTTTAAACAATCAGGAAAATGAAGATAGAAATATTTACACAGGAAGCTTTGGTTACATAAAGTATAATAAGGATATGAGATTTAATATTATTATAAGATCAATTTTAAATTATAAAAATTTTTCAGAAATATCAGCTGCATCTGGAGTAGTTCTAGATAGTACAGCAAAAAAAGAGTTTAATGAAAATTATATAAAGGCAAAATCTTTATTGGAGCTATATAAATGATTTATGTTATTGATCATCAAGACTCATTTACTTGGAATGTTGTTCATCAATTTAGGAAGTTTGATAAAGTTCATTGTTCAAATTATTTTAATATAAATCATAAAATATTAAAGAATTCTGAAATAATAGTACTATCACCAGGCCCAGGTGCTCCAAAGGATTATCCTCAAACATCTCAAATTTATAAAAATTTTAAAGGAAAGAAAAAAATAATTGGAATTTGTCTTGGTTATCAACAAATATTACATAATGAAAAAGGAAAAATAATTCAGCAAAAAAATATTTATCATGGATTTCAATCCAAAGTAAAAGTAACAAACAAAAGTAAAATATTTAAAAAAAATAAAACTTTTAAGGTTGGAAGGTATCACTCATTAAAATTGCGTGAGCCTTTTAATTCAAATTCATTGAATATAACAATGCGTTGTTGCAAAACAAATATACCTATGGCTATTGAAGATACAAAAAATAAAATTTATGGTTTTCAATTTCACCCTGAATCATTCCTAACTGAAAATGGCGACTTTATTATTAAAAAAATCTTATCAAATTAGTTCTTTAAAAGAGGTACCGTTTAAAGATTTGTGGGGTAGCCACGGCGTATTCACAACTATGAGATTAATTGGAAAGCCTTTAAAAATAGTTTTTTTACAAAATCATATCTCGAATTTAGTCAATTCAACAAAAAAATATAAAATTTTCAAAAAAAACATTAAATATAAAATAAATAAAGTTTTAAATACCAATATAATAAGAAACAAAAATTATAATCATTTATTAAGATTGGCGATAACAAAAAATTTAATTTCTATCTCTATTAGAAATAGAGTTACACCAAGCAAAAATTTTAATTTAAAATTATTAAAATATAGAAGAATAAATCCTGAATATAAAAATCTAAAATACAAATTTATTTTAAAAAATATGAAAAATATTAATTTAAAATCATCTGATTTAGCTTTAGTTTTTAATAATTTAATTTTTGAAACAGGTACAGCTAATTTAATTTTTATTAAAAATAATAAAATATTTTCTCCCAAGAAAAATTTTTATAAAGGAATTACGCTTAAATTTATTAATAAAAAATTTAAAATAAATTACTCAGATATCCTTTTAAAGAATCTAAAAGATTACAGTGAAATAATATTAGTTGGATCTGGAAAAGGTGTTGTTTCAGTAAATAGTATTCAAGGCGAGAAATGGAGAAGGAAAAGCTTAAAATACTTCAAAATTCTAAACAATTATTACAAAAAAGCTGTTACTAAGTGTCCAAGATATTACAGTTGATCTATCAATGTAACTATATTAGAAATTTAGAATTGTTATAAATTGCGGAGATTAAAATAATGTTTACTTCAAATCCTTTTTACATCCTCACAGAAAGCATTGCGCCAATATTCATGCAGGTATTTGTTATTTTAATGATAGCATTGATAGTTGTTGGGACAGTAATGGATATGATACATAAAAAAAATGTAAAATATTTTTTTGAAAACGCAAAAAAAAGCAAAAAAAAATGCAACAAAAGTATTAACAACAGGTGAAAGAATAAAAGTTTTATCAAAAACTATTGTAAGTGATATAGCAACAACATCTGAGCTTGGTGCAGGCAAGAGAAGAATGGCTCATGTTATGGGTATGTATGGAACGATTTTATTTTGGGTCTCAACAGTTGTTATGGTTTTTATTTATACGAGCCCATCGTCAACTACACCTAATATATGGCCGATACTTTGGCATGCAGGTGCTTTACTTACAGTTATTGGTGGTTGTTGGTTTTGGTTTTTTTTGAGAGTAGATGTTTATTCAGAAGCTCAACCATGGTACAGAATAATTAAAGCTGATCTATTTGTTTTGGCTTTAATAGCTACATCTCTGTTTGGTTTAATATGGTCTTATCTTCAAAATATGGATCTAGGTGCTAGGTGGGATGATAAAGTATTTTTGGTTTTTTACATAGTTGCTAATTTGATTCTATTTGGTGGAGTTTATTGGTCAAAATTTGCTCATATGTTTTATAAACCAGGTGCTGCAATTCAAAAAAATCTCGCTGAAGCTGATGGTTCAAGGGATAATTTACCACCTGAAGCTGAGGGTCCTGAGCAATTTGGCCTAGGTATAAAAAGAGAAGAGCCAAAACACTATTAATATGTTATTAAAAATGGAGAACTTATAAATATGTCAACTTTTGTATACATGACCAGATGTGATGGATGTGGGCACTGCGTAGATATTTGCCCTTCAGACATAATGCATATCGATGAAAATATAAGAAGAGCTAAAAATATAGAACCTAATTTTTGTTGGGAGTGTTATTCGTGTGTTAAAGCATGTCCAAATCATGCAATAGATGTTAGAGGGTATGCTGATTTTGCTCCTATGGGTCATAGCGTAAGAGTTAGAAGAGAAGAGGAAAAAGGAAAAATTTCTTGGAGAATTAAGTTTAGAAATGGGACAGAAAAGAACTTTGTTTCACCGATTACTACAAAACCATGGGGAAAACATATTCCAAAACTTTCTGAAGCTGACACACCTAATCAAGGAGAGATGCAATCACAAATTCTTTACAATGAACCAAATGGTTTAAACACAAACAAAGACTTACCAACAATTAATAAAGACACCTTTAAAAAGGGAGTTTATTATTAATGGCAAAACATAAAACTATTTACGAAGACTGCGATATATTAGTTGTCGGCGGAGGAATGGCTGGCACAGGCGCAACATTTGAAGCTAGACATTGGGGCAGAGATTTAAAAATAGTTTGTGTAGAAAAAGCCAATATTGACAGAAGTGGTGCAGTAGCTCAAGGGTTATATGCAATTAACTGCTATATGGGTATGCAGTGGAATGAAAATCAACCTGAAGATCATGTAAGGTATGCAAGAAACGACTTAATGGGTTTAGTAAGAGAAGATTTAGGTTATGACATGGCAAGACATGTAGACTCAACCGTTCATATGTTTGATGAGTGGGGTCTACCAATGATGAAAAATAAAGAAGGCAGATATCAACGAGAAGGCAAATGGCAAATTATGATTCATGGTGAGAGTTATAAGCCTATAGTTGCAGAAGCAGCAAAAAAATCTGCCGATAAAGTTTATAACAGAATAATGATCACTCATCTTTTAAAAGATGAAAGTAAAGAAAATAGAATTGGTGGTGCAGTTGGTTTTAATATGAGAACAGGTGATTATCATGTATTCAGAGCTAAAGCAGTAATAGTTTGTGCTGGAGGTGCATCTCATATATTTAAACCAAGGGCAGTCGGTGAAGGAATGGGACGAACTTGGTATGCGCCTTGGAGTAATGGTTCAGCGTACGCTTTACCTATAGCAGCGGGCGCAAAGATGACTCAAATGGAAAATAGAATTGTATTATGTAGATTTAAAGATGGGTATGGACCAGTAGGAGCTTACTTTTTACATTTAAAAACTTACACTCAGAATGCAAATGGAGAAAATTACGAAAAAAAATGGTATGACCATACTAAAAATCTAGTTGGAGAGTATATTGATCATCACCCAACGCCAACTTGTTTAAGAAATCACGCTTTTATTCAAGAGATGGCTGCAGGTGGAGGACCAATTCATATGGTAACAAAAGAAGCTTTCCAAGACCCTCATTTAGAGACTGTAGGTTGGGAAAACTTCTTAGGAATGACAGTTGGTCAGGCAGTAGTTTGGGCATCTCAGAATATAGACCCTAAATATACTAATCCAGAACTTACAACATCTGAACCTTACGTTATGGGTTCTCATGCTACATGCTCAGGTGCGTGGGTTAGTGGTCCTGAAGATATCGCGCCAGATGAATACTTCTGGGGATATAACAGAATGACTACTGTTGATGGTTTATTTGGAGCAGGAGACACTGTTGGTGGTAGTGCACATAAATTTTCGTCAGGATCCTTTACAGAAGGAAGATTGGCTGCAAAAGCGGCTGTAAAATATATTCAAGATAAAAAAGCCAATGGAATTGATGTATCTGAGAAACAATATAATAATCTAAAAGAAGTTATATATAAACCATTAGAAAATTATACAGTCGGTAGAAATGAGATTACGGGAGGAACTGTATCTCCAAGTTATATCTCCCCAATTCAAGGTTTACAAAGATTACAGAAAATAATGGACGAATATTGTGGAGGTTTGTCTAATAACTACATGACAAACGAAAATCTTCTAAAAAAAGGGTTAGAACTGCTTGATTGGCTACAAGAAGACTTGGAGCATGTTGCTGCAGAGGATTATCACCAGCTTATGAGAGCCTGGGAGTTAAAACATAGAGCAATGACATCTCAGTGTGTTACAGAACATACACTTTACAGAAAAGAGACCAGATGGCCTGGATATTACTATAGAGGTGATCATATGAAATTAGATGACGAAAATTGGCATTGTTTAACAGTTTCTAAAAGAGATCCAGACTCAGGCAAGTTTGAATTTGAGAAAAAACCTGTTTATCACATAATAGACGAAAAAGAGAAAAAACAAGCTTCCTAACTCAAAAAATATGAGTTTACTTGAAAAGTCTGATGAGGAAATCATCAAAATCGCTGACCCAATGTGGGACAATCTAGTTAAATGCTCAAATATTAAAGACTATGGTGGATTTACAAGAGATTTTTCATCACAAATGCTCTATGGAGCTAACGAAGTAGAACTTGGAAAGCAATGGGCTAATAATGAGTTGATCTCAACTCTAAAGGAAGGTTGTAAGGCTTTTGGATGTTTAAGAAGAGGAGATTACATAACAGTCCTGTACAGACAGACTAGTTCAAAAATACCTGGAGAGTTTTTGGGTAGAATTGTACTCGGAGAAGAGGGCGGGGAAGTAAAAGTTTTCGGCGCAACTATTTTTTAATATTAATAAAAATTCACTTGCCAAGTTTCGAATCTAGGTGTAGTGAACGGTTATGTTTGATAATTTTAATAAAAATATAAGCTCTTTTATCAAACAAATTCCTAATATTTTTTCACTAATAAACACAAAATTTCTTGTTTACTTCGGGTTAGCAACTTACTGGAGTGTCATGCTTTTAGGAACTTTCATAGGTATATAACTAATAAATCATTCTATTGACTTTGAATCTGTAGAGGAATAGTTATTTGTTATGGATTTCTATCTTCCAATAGCAGAAGTATATGTCAGCCTCCCTTTTATTTTTTTTCTAAGTTTTGTTGTTGGAATTTTATCTGGTTTATTTGGTGTTGGTGGTGGATTTTTAATGACTCCTTTTTTAATATTTCTTGGTATTCCACCTGCATATGCAGTTCCTAATGAAGCAAACAATATTTTAGGCACCTCTATTTCTGGATCTACAACACATTATTTAAAGGGCACACTAGATTATAAAATGGGTTTTATGATTGTAATTGGCGGAGCAGTGGGAACTGTCATAGGCATAATCACATTTACATATTTTAAAGATATTGGAAAAATAAATATAGTTATTTCACTTGCATATATGTACATTTTGGCGATCATTGGAACATTAATGCTTGTTCAGGGTGTTACAGAAATAGATAGAGCTAGAAGAAAAGTTATTGTCAGAAAAAAATTACATTCACATTATTGGATACACGGTTTGCCTTTTAGAATGAGATTTAAAAAATCTAAGTTATATGAAAGTATTTTTACACCAATTTTAATTGGTTTGATTGTAGGTTTTATCGCTGCAATTATGGGAATTGGGGGTGCATTTATATTGGTTCCAGCAATGATTTATATAATTGGAATGCCAACAAAATTAATCCCAGGAACTTCTTTATTTGTTACAATTTTTATTAGCGCGATAGTCACAGTATTGCACGCTTTTAACTACGGATCTATTGATCTAATTTTAGTTACAGTTTTAATTTTAGGATCAATTATGGGCGTTCAATTTGGCCAAAAAATTAGTGAAAAGGTTGATAGTTCAGAATTTAAAGCAATTTTAGCAATTCTTTTATTGCTAGTAGGTATTGCAATTGCATATGATACTTTTTTTGTAGAGGATGCAATAAATCAAGTAGCTAAATCTGCACCAGAAAATTTAAATTGGCTATCTCAATTTGTTAAAGATTTTCAAATGGACCAACCTATCAGTTATGGATTAGCTTCAATAATTTTAGCTCTAGGATTAGGAGTAGGAGCGGCTATGGTAAGACACTTATTTTCAAGAATTAAAAAGAAAGCTCAACAAGCTTAAGCACTTCGATAAAGTTTTGTCATTACAAACTCTTTATGACCTAAAGCTTCAGCACAAGTTAATCTACCATTAGCAACTCTAATTGTTGCTTTGATTAGTTCATCACCTGCTTGATCTAAATTCATTTGCCTAGATAAAATTTTAGATACATCAACATCGATATGCTCACTCATTGTTTTAGCAGTTAATGGATTTGCTGTTAATTTTATTACAGGCTCTATTGGATTACCAATTATGTTACCTTGTCCAGTAGGAAATAAATGAATATTAAATCCGCCCGCAGCTTGTAATGTTACACACTCAGCAGCAGCAGAAGAAGTATCCATAAAATATAAACCTTTACCTTTGTTTGGTTCCTCAGCAGGTTCTAAAACGTCAATAAATTTTAAATTACCTATTTTTTGAAAATTTCCGAAAGCTTTTTCCTCAATTGTAGTAAGACCACCTGCAATATTACCAGCTGTAGGTTGACTCTCAGATAAATCATTTGTTGCTTCCTTTAGAATGAATTCATTATATTCATTCCAAGTTTTCATAAATTTTTCCTGTGCTTCAGGTGTTTTGCCTCTTTTTGCACAAACCGTTTCAGCGCCTGTTAATTCTGAAGTTTCACCAAAACATAAATGAACACCAAAAGGTTCTAATTTTTCCATTAAATTACCAACAGTTGGATTTGAGGCAAGACCAGAAGTAGTGTCAGACTCTCCACATTTGACTGATATCCATAAGTCACTCATTGGACATTCTTCTCTTTGTTTTTCGGATGCCCACATTGAAAATTCTTGTGCCTTTTTAGAAACTTTAGCAATTGTATCTATGTCTCCAACACCTTCAATGCTAAATCCTTCGACAGGTTTTCCTGTTTTTGATATTGCATCAACAATTCTTTTTGTCCACTTAGGTTCTATACCAATTACAATAACTGCAGCGACGTTTGGGTTTTTTCCGGTTCCGATCATTGTTCTAAAATGTAACTCAAGATCTGCACCAAACTGTAATCTTCCATATGAATGAGGTAATGCAATTGTTCCTTTTATATTATTTGCTACTGCTTCAGCACATGCATTTGAGATGTCATCTACAGGTAAAATAATTACATGATTTCTTGTTCCAGCTCTTCCATTTTCTCTTTTATAACCTAAAAAACTTTTTGGAATTTCCATTTTACCACTTCTTTGTTTTTACATTGTGAACATGAACGTGTTCACCTTTTTTTATATCTTTAACAACTTTTCCAATATCGTGACCATATTTAATTATTGTATCTCCCGCTTTTAGGTCTGCCATAGCAATTTTGTGACCAAGTGGTATTTCATTAATTGATTGGATTTTTGTTGAATCGTCATTTTCCATAATCCAGCAATTACAGTCCTGATTTGGCGTTATCTTCTCTATAACTACAACCCCTACATTGTCTTTTTTGTCATGAATTATAATATCTGTGCCTGCCATTGTGACGATTTCTTTGTTTGAATTTCTTGTAATCTTATATATTAATCCCGTTGTATTAAAAATAAATTTTACGAAAGATATTAGATAATGACTAAAATGACAACAGAAGAAGCGTTTATAAAAGTTCTTCAAATGCATGGCATTGAACACTCTTTCGGTATAATTGGATCCGCGTTTATGCCAATTTCTGATTTATTTCCAAA
>CACEOC010000011.1 GCA_902561075.1 uncultured Pelagibacteraceae bacterium | reverse complement strand
CTAGGAAGTTTTTTTTTTGCTAAATTTCTGAAATCATCAAAATTGAGGCAGTCATGAACTCTCATGACTATCTAAATCTTAAATTATTTTTACTTAGGTCACTTATTTTTGTACATCCCATTAATTTCATATCTCTCTCTAACTCAGCTTTGTACTGTCCTAAAGCTCTCTCGACACCAGCTTGGCCTGCTGCTGCTAATGCATAAAGGTATAGCCTTCCTCCCGCACAAGCTTTTGCACCTAAAGAAAGTGCTTTAAGCATGTGAGTGCCTCTTTGAAAGCCTCCTTCACAAATTACATCTAACTTATCACCAACAGCATCAACTATTTCTGAAATTTGATCAAATGGAGATCTTGATCCATCTAACTGTCTTCCTCCATGGTTTGATACCATTATACCTGTACAACCAATGTCAACAGCTCTTTTGGCATCCTCAACACTCATTACACCTTTTAATGCAAAGTGACCTCCCCACTGTGAACATAATTTTTCAGCATCGTTCCAATTCATTGATTGGTCTAGCATTGTAGAAAAGTAATTTCCTATTGATGTATTTGTATTAGTTCCTTCATCCAAATGATCTTGAATATGAGGCAACTCAAATTTTCCTTTAGTTAAGTAATTTATTCCCCACATTGGTTTTGTAGCAAAACTAAATAAGCTAGATAAAGTAAGTTTAGGAGGAGAAGTAAAGCCAGTTCTTAAATCTCTTTCTCTATTCCCTCCCGTTATTGTATCAACTGTTAATGCCATAACATCAAATTTAGCTGCTTTGGCTCTTTCTAAACAGGAATCATTTAATCCTCTATCTTTATGGAAATAAAATTGAAACATCTTAGGTGTATCAATAAGTGAGGATATTTCCTCAACACTAACTGTTGCTAATGCTGAAACTCCAAACATTGTATTAAATTTTTGCGCTGCTTTACCGACTGCTCTTTCCCCATCATAATGAAATAACCTTTGTAAAGCTGTTGGTGAACAGTAGAAAGGTAGATCAAGTTTTTTACCAAAAATTGTTGTAGATAAATCAACATTTTCTACACCCCTTAAAACATTTGGAACTAGATCAACATCATTAAAAGATGAAGTATTTCTATTGTATGTAATTTCGTCATCTGCAGCACCATCAATATAGTGAAATATTGGAGACGGCAATCTTTGCTTAGCTAATTTTCTAAAATCTCCGAAATTATGACAATCTTTTAAATTCATTAACATTTGTTAAAACCTTTTTAAGAAATTAAACATATAACTATTTGCCCCAGGGTTTTTATCACCAATACTAGCATTAGATATGTGATTGTATGAAAGACCTAATTCAGTGTTCTTAAACAAATCCAATGATAATTGCACCTCACTTTTAAATTCTATAATATGTCCTAGATCTTTTCCATCGCCTTCACCGTATAAACCAGGAGTAAAACTTGGAATTATATTTAAAGATCCAATTTTATATTGTGCTTGAACACCTGTGTAAAAATATTTTGCATTATCAGCAGTAAACATAAATCCAGTTACTGGAGACAAGGTACCTAAAAAACTTTCCCTTAATAAGTTCTCATTTTGGTGTTGAATTCCAAATAGAGTTGATTTTGCTCCATCATCACTAAAGTCGAAAGTACCAGAATAAAAATTCCACTGATGTTCTTTGTCAAATACTACTTTATCTTCTGCAAAGCATGGCATAGCAAGTGCTAAACTAATAAAAGTATATTTAAGATATTTAAAAATCATTTTTTTGTTACTTGATAATAATTACTTTTCTAAATATTAATAGTCCTCCAAAAATAAACAAAATCAACGGTATTGACCAAAGAAGGATTGTGTTTTTATCAAGTTTTGGATCATATATAATCCAATCACCATATTTAACTTTTAAGTAATCATAAATTTCTTCATCAGTTTGACCTTCGTCAATTTTCTTAATAATTAAATCTCGTATACTTAGGGCAAATTCAGATTGAGAGTCGTACACTGATTGACCTTGGCAAATTAAACATCTTAAATTTTTAGAAACTTTATCTATTCTTTTTATTTTTTCATCCGCAAAGCTATAATTGATAAAAATAAAGAATATTAGTAGATATACGATATTAAATTTATTATTCATTGGTTTACTAATGATTGAATTTCTTTGATATTTTCTTCATTAATTGGTCCTAAATATTTTTTAATTATTTTTTTATTTATGTTATTTATCAAATAAGTTTCTGGAACTCCATACGCTCCTATTTCAATGGAAATTAATCCATTTTTATCTTTGATAATAATATCGTAAGGGTTTCCTAATTCTGAAAGAAAGGATTTAGCATTTTCGAACTTATCTTTGTAATTTAAACCTATCAAATCTGCCTCGATATTTTCTCTAAGTTCAGTTAAATTTTTATGTTCCTTCCTACAAGGTAAGCACCATGATGACCAAATATTAAGAATTATATATTTTTTGTCAGGTGAAATATTTTTAAAATTTATTTTTTTGTTTGAAAAAAACTCATAGCTTTCGAAATTTTCGATTTTTTTGTAAACAATATTTTCGGTGGTATAATAATTATTTTTATTGAGACCTAAATAAAAGGTGAAAAATATAAAAATTAATGAGGACAAAATTAAGAATAATTTTATTTTCTTATTTACCATATTTTATAACTGCTAAAGTTCCTCCAAATGCTAGCATAATTATAGATATCCAAATCCAAATCATAAAGGGTTTATGTTGATATCTTACATTAAAAATTTCGTTATCTTTAAGTAAAGTAAAGACTATAAAATTATCATTAAATAAATTAGTTTTAATATCGGCCTCACTTGTTGAAATGACTGGTTGGTTGTATATTCTAATTTCTGGATTAAAATTTAATGTATTTTTTCCACTGTCAATAACCTCAAAATCTCCTCTTAAAAGCTTATAGTTATCTTTTTCATCAAAGTTAATACCCTTAAATTTAATTGTTTTATCTATAAACTTTAGTTCGTCACCAACTTTCATATTGGAGTTAAATTCCTCTGAGTAAATTCCATTTAAAAGAATACTCAAAATAAGAATACTAAAAGAGAAATGTGAAATTTTTTGAGGAATTTGTATAGATTTACTAAAAAAATCACGTAAGCTATTCAATACAAGAAATATCGAAGCAGCAATTAAAAAACTAGAAAAAAGATAACTAACACTTGAATTAGTAAATATTATGTATGCAATAATTAATGATGATATAAAGACAATTATTTGTGTATAATTTATTTTTTTTAGTTTGTCGTTGATCCATTTAACTCTAGGCCCAAATGACATAAAGATAAAAAAAGGTATAAGAAAGGGTATCATCAGTTTTTGGTAAAAAGGTGGTCCCACTGATATTTTTTCATTAGTAAAAACTTCCAAAAATATTGGATAGATAGTGCCTATTAAAACTACAGATAAAAAATACATCATAAACCAATTATTCACTAAAACTGCAGTTTCTTTACTCAAAATGTTAAAGTTATTTGAAGTTTTTTTGTCATTTTCTGAATAAATAAATAGAACGATGATTGCTAAGAAAATTAAAAAGAATAAAAAAGTAAGTATGAACACTCCTCTCGATGGATCATTTGCGAAGGTATGAATAGAATTCAAAATTCCAGATCTTACTAGAAAAGTCCCACTCATACTTAATGAGAAAGTTGCAATAGATAAAACTATGGTCCAGTTCTTTAAAGCGTTTCTTTTTTCAAGTACTAGAATTGTATGCAATAAAGCTGTTAGACAAAACCATGGCATCAAAGAAACATTTTCTACTGGATCCCAAAACCAAAAACCACCCCATCCAAGCTCATAGTAAGCCCATATTGAACCTAGCATAATGCCAAGTGTTAAAAAAATCCAAGAAAGAAATACCCATTTTTTTATTTGTTTCGCCCATTCTGAGTTAACAGTATTATTTATAACTGCAGCAAGAGAAGATGAAAATATTAATGAGGTGCCAACATAACCAATATATAGAATTGGAGGGTGAATTGCTAAAGCAGGGTCTTGTAAAATCGGATTAAGACCTAGTCCTTCTAAAGGTACCGGAAATATATAATCAAATGGATTAGATGTAATAATTATAAAAAGTAAAAATCCTAATATAATTATTTCCTGAAAAATAACTGTCAATAATTTGTATTTATTGTCGTAATTTTTTGTATCTAATATAAATAAAAAAAGAAATAAAACCAAAACCAAAAGCCATAAAAGCAAACTTCCCTCATGATTTCCCCATACACCTGAAATTTTATAGAAAAACGGTTTTTCAGTATGAGAGTTATTATAAACTGTTATATTGCTAAAATCTGACGATACAAATGCAATCAACAAACATGAAAAACTAAAAATTACAAAAAATAATTGTAAAGTAATTATAGTGTAAATTTTTTTTGGAAAAATTTTAGATTGGTTTCCTATAAGTTTTGCCGATTGTAATATAATTAAAAATGCAAAGATAGTGCAAAAAATCAGCGAGTAAGAACCTAGGTGGCTAATCATTATTTGTTTCTAAAGCTTCTTTAACCTCTGGCGGCATATAATTTTCGTCATGCTTAGCTAAAATTTTATTTGCAATAAAAAATCTTCTATCTTGAATAAAACCTTCTGCAACTACTCCTTTTCCCTCCTCAAATAGATTGGGTATAATGCCAGAATACTTTACTCGAATCTCATTTTTGTAATCAGTTATTACAAAGTTTATTTCATTCGACATAATCTCTATAGAGTTTTTTTTTACCATACCACCAATTCTTACTTTTTTTTTTGTTAATTCGCTAAGATTTTGAATTTCAGTTGGGGACTTAAAGTAAACAACATTTTCCTCTAATGACTTCAAAATTAAGAAAACAATTAAAACTAAAGATAAAAATAAAAAAAATAAAAAAGTAATTCTTAGCTTTACTTTTTTACTAATCATGAATTAATTAGTTAAATTTTAGAAATATTTGTAAATGCAAGTATCTCTTTGTAAGTCTCTTGTTTTCTTACAGTTTCAGAAACATCTTTTGTAAGATCAAAATATTTAGTTTTGAATTTTTTTTGCTCTTTTACTAACTGTAATTTAATTACTATATATAAACTAATAAAGCACACAAGTGTAAATATGAAAGATGACCAAACATATAATCCGTATCCGTTCATACTTATAAATTCGTAAATCATATTCTATCTAATCCTTTATTTTTAATCTTTATCAGTTCTGTATTATATTTCATTAAAAATATTAAAATTGAAAAAAGTACAAATGCCGCAGTCATAATGAATAATGGCAGCAACATTGAGCTATGTATAGAGGAACCTGAAAGAGTTATTGATGCTGGTTGATGTAACGTATTCCACCATTCTACAGAGAATTTAATTATAGGTAGATTTATAAGTCCAAGTATTGATATTAAAGACGTAACTTTGTTAACACTCGTTTTATTTTCAAGAATTCTCCAAGATAAAATATAAAGTATATAAAAAATACATAGTATAAGCATCGAAGTAATTCTCGCATCCCACGCCCACCAAGTTCCCCAAGTCGGACGCCCCCAAATTGATCCTGTTACTAGAGCAATTATATTAAATACCAAACCAGATGGAGCTAAACTTTTTGCGATTAATAAAAAATATTTATTTTTAAATACTAAATTTCCTAAAGATAAAATAGCGATTAATGAAAAAATACCAACTGAAGTCCAAGCCGATGGAACATGCACATACATTATTCTAACGCTATCGCTTTGTTTATAATCCTCAGGTGATAATACAAGAGCTTCAATAACTCCAATTGAAAAAACTATTATAAATAAAATAAAAATATATTTTTGAGCTTTAAAGCTCATTTTGCTTAATTTTATAAATGGTTGCATAAAGAACAACTATGTAATCATTATGAAAATATTTTCTAGGGGAATTTCTGACCAAGAACACAGAGGGAGATAAATAAGGAAGAAGTTTGTGTCCTTGATCAGAATAATTAACTTATTTCAAATAGATATGTCTAAGTTTTGAGTTAAATGTGTTTAAATATTGACTGGGATATTAATTAGACGGCTTAAAGTAGCTAGATCCTCTTTTACCAGAAAATATCTCATTTATTAGAGGGTGTTTAATAGGTTCTTCTGAGTTATCCGCTAATAAATTTTGCTCAGATACATAAGCCTCGTAAGTAATTTCGTCATTTTCAGCAAGCAAATGATAAAATGGTTGATCTTTTCTTGGTCTTACATTTTTAGGTATTGATTGATACCATTCCTCTGAATTATTAAATTCAAAATCCACATCATAAATGACACCTCTGAAATCAAAATGTCTGTGTTTTACAACGTC
The DNA here is from genome assembly GCA_902561075.1 of uncultured Pelagibacteraceae bacterium. Lineage (GTDB taxonomy): Bacteria > Pseudomonadota > Alphaproteobacteria > Pelagibacterales > Pelagibacteraceae > Pelagibacter. Next base: position 23,877 of record CACEOC010000011.1, on the reverse strand, counting down.
GCCTATTGAAAATTTTGCTTTTTGTACAGTCACTATATTAATATGGGGATTTAAAAGAAAAAATCAATAAAAAAACTTGAATGTTTTCTCAATCTGTTAATATGTGTTGTGAATAAATCTTTGATTAAATTTGTCACAGACTTTGGCCCGCTTTTAGTTTTTTTCAGTTTTTACTATAATAACGATAAAGACCTAAAGGTTGCTATACCACCATTTATAGTTGCAACATTAATTGCTCTCGTAATAGTTTGGTTTCTAGAAAAAAAAATTTCAATGATTCCTCTTGTTGGAGGTATTTTAATTACTTTTTTTGGAGCACTTACAATATATTTTGATAACCCAATTTTTATATATATTAAACCCACAGTGGTGAATATATTATTTGGAACTATTTTAATTTTTGGGAAATTTTTTTCATCAGAACCTTTGTTAAAAAAATTTTTGGGAAAATCATTACTAATAAAGGATGAAGGCTGGTATATTTTAACAAATAGGTGGATATATTTTTTCTTTTTTTTAGCAATATTAAATGAAATAATATGGAGGACCCAGTCTGAAGAATTTTGGGTAAACTTTAAAGTTTGGGGTTTATTACCAATTTCATTCATATTTACAGCATTCCAAATTGGTTTAATAAATAAATATAAAATAGATGAAAACTAATTTAAAATTAATAATTAATAATAAATATGATGCAGATAAAAAAAAAATTTTTTTTGAAAAGAAAGAACTCAAAATAATTCTAGATCTTTATGCGAAAATGGTTTCAGAAGGATCCTGGAAAGATTATGGATTAACTATTTCAGCTAAACAGGTAGGTTTTAGTATTTTTAAAAATGCAGCTGAGAATGAAATGTATAAAATTTGCAAAAACTTTAAACCTAGTAATAAATATTTTAAATACGTGATAACTGATTCAAAAGGTATAATTTATAAAAACTCAGACAATCTTGAAAATTTACTAAATAATACTAATTGGAAAAAAGTTCAAAAATAATTATCTTCTTTGTCCAAACAATCTTAACAGCATTATAAATAAGTTGATGAAATCCAAGTATAAAGTTAATGCGCCCATTATAGCTTTTTTACCCATTAACTCTCCACTATCAGAAGCTACATACATGTTTTTAATCTTCTGAGTATCATAAGCTGTAAGTCCTACGAATATTAGTACCCCTAAGATTGATATAACAAAGTACATCATAGATGATTTTAAAAAAATATTTACTAAAGATGCAATTATAATTCCAATTAAACCCATTATTAAAAAGGATCCAAATTTTGTAAGGTCTCTTTTTGTGGTATAACCGTAAATACTCATTGCACCGAATGTTGCAGAAGTAATAAAGAAAACTCTTGTTACACTTAATCCTGTGTAAACTAATAGAATTGAGGAAAGTGAAAGTCCCATCAGGCCTGCAAAAAGCCAAAATACAGTTTGAGCTTTTGATGAGCTCATTTTATTAATACCAAAGCTCATATAAAAAACTATCCCTAAAGGTGCTAACATAATTATCCACTTCAAACCAGACAAGTAAATTGCATTACCAATTTGTGTTAAAGCGACTATTGAACCATCTGCACTAGTAACTACAGACATCTTAAATGTTAAAAGCGCAATAATTCCTGTTAGCAAAACACCGGTTGACATATAATTGTAGACTTTAAGCATGTAAGCTCTTAAGCCTTCATCTGTAACTGCAGCAGTTTTGGCAGTCGTTGTTTTATTTTTTAATATATTATCCCTATTAAATTCCATAATTTATATATAGTAATAATTTGATATATTTTCAAGCTATCAAAGTAAAATTACTTATAGTTTACAATTATGAATTATAAAAAATTAGGAAATACAGACCTTAATGTGAGCACAATTTGTCTCGGCACTATGACATGGGGAGAACAAAATACTGAGTTGGAGGCTTTTGAACAAATGAATTATGCAATTGATAATGGAGTAAATTTTTGGGATACCGCAGAACTATACTCTGTTCCTCCAAAAAAAAATACATACGGTTTAACTGAGGAGATAATTGGCAATTGGTTTGTTAAATCAAAAAAAAGAGAGCAGATTATACTTGCCTCAAAAGTAGCAGGACCTTCCAGAAACTACCTTAGAGATGGAGAAAATAGCTTTGCTGGAAAAAATTTAGAAAGCGCAATCAATAATAGTCTTAAAAGATTAAAAACAGATTATATAGATTTGTATCAATTACACTGGCCTGAAAGAAACGTAAACAATTTTGGAAGACTTGGGTACATTCATAAAGAAAGTGAGTGGAATCAGTTTGAAGACGTGTTGGGTGATTTAAAAAAGTATATTGATTCTGGAAAAATTAGGTACGTAGGTCTTTCCAATGAAACTCCATGGGGAGTTATGAATTTTATGCAATTATCTAAGGATAAAAATTTACCTAGAATGATGTCAATTCAAAATCCTTACAGTCTACTTAATCGTTCATATGAAGTTGGACTTGCAGAAGTTTCGATCAGAGAACAAATAGGTTGTTTGTCATATTCTCCTCTAGCCAGTGGATATTTGAGTGGAAAATATAGAAACGGAGCAATGCCTAAAGGCTCAAGAATTGAGAGGGATTATGAATTTTGGGGCAGATACAGAAAACCACAATCTAATAATGCAGTAGAGGAGTATTACAAAATCAGTAAAAAATTTGAGCTTGATATGAGCCAAATGTCTATAAAATTTTGCGAGATGCAAGATTTTATGACAAGTGTAATTATTGGTGCAACTACAATGGAGCAGTTGAAAACAAATATAGAAAGTGTACAAGTAAATTTAGACAAAGATGTAATAAATGAAATTAATACTGTTCAAAAAAAATATCCTAACCCATGTCCATAATTAAAAAAATTTATAGTGCTTTATTCATATATATTTTAGTTTTATCAAGTACAGCAAACGCAGAGGATATTAAAAAAATTGGAAAATTTAAAGATTGGGAAACTATAGTTTATAAAAATGGCACAGAAAAGGTTTGCTTTGCACAATCCAAACCCGTTCTTCAATCCCCAAAAAAAACTGAGAGAGATTCAAGAATTTTTGTAAGTTTTAGACCTAATGAAAAAATATTTGACGAAGTAAGCACAACGTCTGGGTATGATTTTAATGAACAAAATACTGTTTCAGCAAAATCTGGAAAATCAAATTATAAATTTGATATTAAAAAAGAAAACTTCGCCTGGATTAGTGAAAATAAAATTGAAAAAAAAATTATAAAAACCATGAAAAAAGCCTCAAGAATTATGGTGACCGGCTATAATAAATCAGGCTCACAAACAATTGATCATTATTCTTTAATGGGATTTACTAAAGCTTATAATAGTGCAAAAAAAAGTTGTGAGTAATGAGCGAAAAAAATAAAATAAGAGCTCTTTGGCCAACATTATTTGGAGAATTTCACAACGAAAATCATCAGAACATCAAGAAAGAATTAATTAATTTTTTCGAGGACTACAAAAAGAAAAATCCCTCAGGACGTAAAAAAAGCTCACTAGGTACAGAAAACTATAATCTTTACGAGAGCAAATACGATTTACATATGCAAAAAAATCCTGTTTACGACAAATTATTTTCTGATTTTATTATGAGAGGTTTTTTTACAATGTCAAATGAAGCAAATAAAAATTTGTTAAATAATTTTTCTGATAAAGAGATAGGAGTTTCAATAACTGGCTCATGGTTTATTCATTATGAGCAAGGTGGCTTTGTGCTGCCTCATAATCACGGAGAATGTAGCTGGTGTTGCGTTTATTATGTTCAGGTTGGCAAAGATGCTACAACTGGAAATGGAGGGACTTACTTTCAAAAACCAACCCCTAATAGAACAACTTTAGATTTTGGATCTTATTATAACAGATTTAATGTCCATGATTTTAATCCCGAAGAAGGTAAAATGCTAATTTGGCCAAGTTATGTTGTTCACGGATCATATCCATATAAAGGAGATCAAGACAGAATTATTATTTCTGCAAATGCAAATGTGTCTGTTTTAGAGAACGGAAAACCTATTAACACAAAATAAATGAAAAAAAGAATTATTTTAGCCTACTCAGGTGGATTAGATACTTCAATTATACTTAAATGGCTTCAGGAAAATTATGATGCTGAGGTAGTCGCATATACAGCTGATATTGGTCAGGAAATTAATAAAAAAAAAATAATTAGTAATGCAAAAAAGTTAGGAGTAAGAAATATTATTATAAAAGATTTAAAAGATACTTTTGTTAAAGAGTATGTTTATCCAATGATAAGAGGTCACGCACTATATGAAGGTGTTTATTTGCTTGGCACATCAATCGCACGGCCTTTAATAGCAAAAGATCAAATAAGAGTTGCAAAAAAATTCAAAGCTTTTGCAGTATCTCATGGTTCAACAGGAAAAGGTAATGATCAAGTAAGATTTGAATTGGGCTACCATTATTTTGGTCCTAAAATAAAAGTCATTGCTCCTTGGCGTATTTGGAAAATGAATTCAAGATCAGATTTAATTAAATACGCAAAAAAAAATAAAATACCTATTCCTAAAGATAAAAAAGGTGCATCACCTTTTTCAGTTGATGATAATTTATTTCATACTTCAACAGAAGGTAAAGCATTGGAAAATCCCAAAAACTTTGCCCCGGAATTTATATTTCAAAGAACAATATCTCCTGAGAAAGCTCCTAATAAACCAAGTTTTGTGACAATCAATTTTAAAAATGGAGATCCTTATGGAATTAATGGTAAAAAAGTTTCACCCGCTAAACTTTTAGAAAAACTTAATCAGTTAGCTGGTAAAAATGGAATTGGAAGAGTGGATCTAGTTGAAAATAGATTTATTGGAATTAAATCTAGAGGAGTTTATGAAACTCCAGGTGGAACTTTGTTGTTACATGCTCATAGAGCAATAGAGTCCGTAACATTAGATAAAGAAACAATGCATAAAAAGGATGAGATAATGCCAAGATATGCTGAATTAATTTATAATGGATATTGGTTTTCTAAAGAAAGATTTAAGTTACAAAAAATTATTGATAATAAAAGAAACAAAGTAAACGGCTCAGTAAAATTGAAGCTATATAAAGGAAATATCACTATTTATTCAAGACTAACTAAAAGCAAAGCTTATTCAATGAAAAAAGTTTCGTTTGAGGAAAATAAAACGTTTAATAAATCTAACGTAGAGAGATTCATTAATTTTCACAAAAAAAAGCTAAAATAAATAATTATGAATTTTGAGACATCTAGGGCGAAAGCCATTGAAAAGTTAGATAGATTTGTTGAAAGAAACTTATCGGACTATTCAAAATTGAGGAATTTTGATTTTGGACATGACAAACGTGATAATGTTTCATGTCTATCCCCATATATAACTCATGGAGTTCTTAACGAGGTTGAAGTTATTAAAAAATCATTAGCAAAATCCTCCTTTAGTAAAAACGAAAAATTTATTCAAGAAGTGCTCTGGAGAACTTATTGGAAGGGATGGCTAGAGTTAAGACCTTCAGTTTGGAGTGATTATATAATCAGCTTAAATAATATAAGAGAGAAATATAGAGAAGATCCAAATTATCTAAAAGCAATAGAAGGAAAAACTAATATCGAGTGCTTTGATGAGTGGGTAAAAGAATTAAAAAAACACAATTACTTGCACAATCATACGAGAATGTGGTTTGCTAGTATCTGGATTTTCACACTTGATTTACCTTGGCAATTAGGTGCAGAACTTTTTTTAAAACATCTTTATGATGGAGATGCTGCATCAAATACACTAGGTTGGAGATGGGTTGCTGGTATTCAAACACAAGGAAAGCATTATTTAGCATCAGAATGGAATATTAAAAAATTTACTAATAATAGGTTTCAAAATATAAAATTAAATGAGAACGCACCCCCAAAAATGACTGATAAAACTTATTCAATTATTAAGAACGATTTTATTAATCCGGAAATAAGTGAAGATAAAACGCTTGTCATTTTTGAAAATAATTTATCATTTGAAAATTCAGATTTTAAACTATTTAAATTTGATAAAATAATTTTAGCTGTTAACTCAAATGAATTTAGAAATATCAAACTAAGTGATAATGTTATAAAATTTAAGTCTGAGTTAATTAATGACCAACTTGAAAGAATTAAAAGCTTATCAATCAATTGTGAGAAGGTTTCAATTGATAAATTAAAAGATATAAAAAGTAACTTTTATATTCTTTACCCATCTGTTGGAGAAAATTTGGATTTTGTTTTATCTAACTTAAATAATTATAAATTTATTTATAGGGAATTGGATCAATTTTCTTGGCAATTTTGTAACAAAGGTTTTTTTAATTTTAAAAATTATATACCTAAGATAATTACTAAGTTTACCTAGCAAGTTTTATAAATATATCTCCCATTCCAGCTTGTAATTTTTCTAAAGGGGTGTTGTTTCTGATATCACAGTATTCTCCAGTAACAGGATGGGCTTTCACAATTTTTATGTCATTATCATTACATGGTTTTGTATTATGAAACAAACCAATGACCATTCGTCCATCTAAATTATAAACTTGGTCTTTTGAAATATTACTACCATCACAGAAATATTTTTTTGTTACTCTCTCAGGAAAATCTTTTTTTGTACAAGGATTATTAATTGTAAGAACATAAAATTCTTTTAATCCATCTTTAAATTTGTGCTTCATTTTTTGAACCGTCGTATATTTCATTAAATCACATGAGCAGGGCACACAACATCTATAATAATTTCCACACATTTGTTTTCCAGTATTTTCCTCACTTATATTAACAAACTCAGCACTACTATTAGGATCAATTAGTGATCCAGACACAGCACAGTATAATTTATTGTATTCAACAAAATCTTTATAGGTAATTTCTTTATCAATTATATACTTAAAAAATTTTGGACCTGCAGCGTTTCTATTATTGTCTGGAAAGATTCTAGACCAATCTGTAACTAAATCTTTATAATAATTTTTTTCAGAGGAAGTGGAAATATTTGAAAAAGTTAGAGCTAACAAAATAAATGCAGTTAATCTAAAAATATTTTGCAGTAATTTCATATAATTTAATTTGGTTTTTAAAAACCCATTTTTGACCAGTTGAATCTCTCTTGGTCTTCTTTTTCGAATTTATTTAACTCTGCTTTTGAAGGTTTTCTAAAAATAAAAATACCTAGCGCAGCAATAAATAATGCTATTAATGATACTGAACAAAATGTCATGAGTTTTAATACATCAAATATTGATATTTTGTAATAATTTTATTCTAACATTTGTCGCACTCGAACAACCTTTTAAATTATTAATTTATTGCTATTTATAGCTTATGAAAAAAATCTATCTATTCTTAAGCTTCATTATAATGATTTTTGTACCGTCTATTACATTTGGGAACGTTATAGATAAACTCAATGAAGCAGGAAAATTTAATAAATTAAATGAAACTCTTTCTAAATCTGGTTTAAATGAAAATCTAAAAGGTGCTGGACCTTTTACTGTTTTTGCGCCATTAGATGATGCATTTGCTGCCATAAGTGCGCAAACATATTATGGTCTCTTAAGAGATGAAAATAAAGATAAGTTAGTAAATATACTAGGTCGACACGTTTTTTCAAAAAAAATTAACTCTTCTGAAATAGACGGTGAAATTAAACTTAAGGCTATTAACGGTGAAGAAATTACGATTAAAAAAGTAAATGGTATAGTTTATATTAATGAGGCAGAAGTTGTAACGGCTGATGTTGAAGTTTCAAACGGTGTAATACATTATATAAATAGAGTTCTTCAACCTTTAAAATAATTATTTTTGTCTTAACGTAATTGTTTGATTCAAATCTTTAACTGAAATTGTTTTGGTTTTTCCGTTTGTCCATTTAATTTGAACTCTAATATTTTTTTCATTTTTTCTAATCCCATAATGAGCGACTGGTTCCATCTGACATAAATATCCAGATCCAGCATCAATCGTTTTGGAATGCTTTCTTAAGTTCGAGATAAGAGTTACGGTTGCACCTCTTGCTGGTGCTCCGTATTTATTCATAGGTTTTACTCTTAAATATTTATGGTTAGGGTCCACTTTTGCTTTATAAAGGGATAATGGTTGGTCTCTGCTTTCACCATGAGAAACTAATAATTCCAATATACCGTCATTATCTATATCAGCTACCGCAGCTCCGGTTCCGTAACCATCAGGTTCTAAACCAATATCTAGTGGTAATTGTTCTAAAACTCCATTATCTAAAATTTTGAAAAGTTTATTTGGTTCACCTATGTTGTTCATAAAAACCTCATCATATCCATCATTATCTAAATCAGCTGAAACAATAGTTCTAATTCTTGTTGGTACATCAAACGTTGGTTTTGCAATATCTTCAAAATTTTTATCTTTTAATACATAAGCTCTATGAAAACCTCCCCAGTTACCATTCAAAATATCCAATCTTCCTCTATAATATATATCTGATAAAGCTGTACCTCGACCGTTTTGAAGAACGTCCTCTACTCTATACTCGTATGCAACGTCTAAAAATTTACCGTTATTATTTTTATAAAGGAAATTTGCACCCCTCTCATTGGCAGCAAAAATATCTATTTTATTTGAAATAATATGACCTGCTACAACTGCTCGACCTCCTGTTACTTTTGCTAAATTTAATTGAACTGACTTATCAACTATTACATCGTCACTATATTCATAAAATCTAGTTGGTCCCCCATAATTAGCAACATAAACGCCGTATGTTCCATCACCTTTTCTATCAACACAAGCAACTGACCGTCCAGCAGTCAAATTTAAATCCTTTTTATTTTTTTCAACTTCAAATAAATCTATAAATTTTTTTCCATCAAAATCTATTAGTCTATCTGAGTATTTTTTCGTACCACTATACGTGTCTGTGTTAAGGAAATATATTTCTTCGTATCCATCTTTATCAATGTCACATGCAGCAACACCAATAGTTCTTCTAAATTCATCAGAAAAAATATTTTCATTAATAATATTTATTAATTTTCCATCTTTATAAGATAATGCTAAGTTAAGATAACCAAACCCAGTGACCACAAAATCAAAGTTTCCATCTTTATTTACATCTGTCACAGAAACTCCATAACTAAGTCTTTTTGGGTTTTCAACAATTTGACTTGTTAAATCTTCAAAAAAACTAGCATAAAGTTTATTTGGAAATATTAATAAGAATAAGAATAAAATTTTTTTTAAATTGATAATTACGTTAATTTTCATTTTTTTTTTTTATATTGTTTCATCCACTCACTAAATAATTTTATAGCATCATTCATATCTCTAGTTTTATTTGGGTGGTTTTTTGCCCTCCCAAGCATAGTCGCAATGACGTTTACCTGATATTTTGTTGATCTATTTTTTATAGTATTAATTGTGTATAAAGCTTTTTCTTTATTTTTAAATCCCAGACCTTTAGTGGTTGTTTTAGGATTGTAATCTGAAAATAAAGACAAATTTATAGGTTTAATTTTATTGCTTAGTGGCATTTTATTAAAAGTTTTGAAAACTACTTTATAATCAAGTTTATCTAATTTTTTTTTTGACTCTCCATTGAATTCTATGAGATCAATTGAAAAATTGTTTTTTTTGTCAGTTTTACAAATTAACTTTATGTATCTTTTGTGAAATTCTTTAATTTTTTCTTGATATATTTTTTTTACATTTAAATATTTTTTTTCCTTGTAATTGGGTGTTGAAACAAACAAAATTCTACTTTTCCATTTATATTTTTCTAAATTCATATTTTTTTACCAGAGCATCTTTTTGAACAATATTTGACTTTCTCCCAGTTGAGTTTCCATTTTTTCCTCCAGTTAAATGGTCTTTTGCAAACTATGCATAATTTAGTCGGTAAGTAGGATTTTTTCATTTTAGTTGATGTTTATTTTTCAAGAATAAAAAATATGCAGCAATCTCATACGCATAGTGAAATAATATAAATAAGGGCTTTTTACTGAAGACTTTGTATAAAAAGTTGTATTTTGGAATATTTGACCAAATGATTAGAAATGCTTTTGCACCACCAATTACTTGTCCGTCCTGAATAACATGCAATCTTCTTAGAAGCTCTGCTTGAGTTTTAGAAGTTAAAGAAATTGCTTCATCATTATTGGTTATATCTATCCAATCTAATGAATTATCTGAATGTTTTTTGTAATGGTCAATTTCCATTTTACAAATATTACAAGAATTATTAAAAAAACTTTAATTGACATAAGTATTCTCCTTAATAAATTTATCTGCCGCAGAAAAAATTAATTTTTTTCTTTCTTGTTTCATTTTATCTAAAATACGAACCATCATTGATAATCTAGGATTTTTCAAAAAGAAGGATCTGTTTCTATTTATAAACCTCCAATAAAGACCATCCATAATATTACACCACTCACCTTTTTTAAAATCCATCATCTTCATAAAATAACTTGATCCACATATATAAGGTTTAGTTGCGAAAATTCCACCATCACTAAATAATCCCATACCATAAACATTTGGAACCATTACCCAGTCAGACGAATCTACAAACATTTCCATAAACCATTTATAAACATAGATAGGTTTAATTTCACAAAGGTTCATAATATTAGCTAGTATCATTAATCTCTCAATGTGGTGTGACCAACCGTGTGTTAGAGCATTTTTAATTCCATAGTCTAATGGTGGTAAACCCGTATTACCTTCATACCACGAACTTTTCATTTTTCTATTTTGTTTAAAGAAATTTCGTGTTTCCATCTCTTCATTATAACCCCTATAAATTCCCCTCATGAATTCTCTCCAACCGATTACTTGTCTTATGTATCCTTCTAATGAGTTTAGTCTTATTTTGTTTTTCTTATGATGGGTTAAAATTCTATCAATAACAAATTCTGGAGTAATTAAACCAAGATTAATATATGGACTTAGTGCGCTATGAAATAATATATTATCTTTTTGATCAACCGCATCCTCATAATCTCCAAACAAATTAGACTTTTCCTTAATAAAAAAATCTAATAACTTAACTACATCTTTGTGAGTTGTGGCTAACCAAAAATTGTCTACACTTCCTGGATGTCTTGGAAATTTCTTTTCAACTAATTTTTTTAAGGCTACAGTATGTTTGGTCTCACCAATTTTTGGAAATTTAGGTATAGAAATATTTTTGGGTAATTTATTTCTGTTGTCCTCATCGAAACTCCATTTACCTCCCACTGGTGTTCCATCTTTCGCCATTAGAATATTCAGTTTTTTTCTAGTTTCTTTATAAAATGTTGCCATAAAAGGTTTTTTATTTTTATTCAAATATGCATCAAACTCCTGACGAGAATTAAGAAACATTGGTGTTTTAATAACATTCCATTTAACTTTTATATTGTTAAAAAATTTAGTTAATTTGATTTCAAAAAATTTATCCTCAACTTCAAAACTTGTTACTTCGTTTATTTTTTTTGAATTAATAATTTTTTTCAATTTTTCTGTATAACTTTTACCAAACTCTTTATTCTCGATATCTGAATATTCTATTTTAAGTTTATTTTTTTTTAATTCATCTGCATGCGATCTCATAGAAGATAAAAATAGTAATATTTTAAGCTTATGGTGTTTCTCATACGTGCAAAGCTCTAGGTCCTCAGCCATGAAAAATAGGTGGTCATTTTTGTAGCGATCCAGGTATTTTGGTGGAAATAATTGATTTCCAAGTATAAAAAATAACTTCATAATGTTAATATAACTAAAAAAAAATTTATGTCAGGAAAATATATTATTTTTGGTGCGACAGGTTCTATCGGCTCTAGTCTTGCAGAGAAACTTGCAAATGATAAAGCTGAAATTCATTTAGTTGCCAGAAATGAAGATGAAGTTAAACCGATCGCAGAAAAATTGGGTTGCACTTTTACTGTAGCTGATGTTCTACAGGATGGATTTATGGAGAAGGTTAAGTCCGATGTACCAGAGGCAAAAGGAATTGCTTATTGCATAGGATCTATAGATTTAAAACCTGTTAGAATGACAAAAGAAGAAGACTTCAATAAATGCATGAAACTTAATCTTTATTCTGCAGTTGAGGCTATAAAAGGTTTTCAAGATAGTCTTAGAAAGAATAAAGGATCAATAGTTCTTTTTTCCACTGCAGCTGTTCATAGAGGTTTTACAAACCATTCTATTATTGCATCAGCAAAAGCAGCTGTTGAAGGGCTTGCAATTAGTCTAGCAGCAGAGTTTGCTCCAAATATCAGGGTAAATTGTATTGCTCCAAGTTTAACAAAATCTAAAATTGCTCAACCGATGTTAAAAAATTCTGCAATCGCAGATGGAATAGCAAAAGCACATCCTTTAAAAAGGATTGGTGAAGGGCAAGACTCTGCTTCACTTGCTAAATTCTTAATTTCTGAAGATAGTTCATGGATTACTGGTCAAGTAATTGCAGTAGATGGTGGTCGATCAAGATTAGCCTAAGATATTATCTAAGGTCTCTAGCTGACCAATCTTAAATGTTATCGCATCATCAGGATCATAACCATATTGATTAGAAGAATTTTTAAATCTCACGCCTGGCTCCATAATAGGCTCTAACGAGAGTACTACTGTACCCCAGTGCATTCCTAAAACTTTTTTACTTTTTAAATCTTGTCCAATATTAAGAGCTTCTTCTGGATTTGTATGATAAATGGATTTATCTTTTTTTTGCGCCATTGGATAAAAATTATAAGCTCCAATATTGATAAAGGTTAGATCAATAGGTCCATATTTTTTACCTAGATCTTTATAAATTTCACCATAACCAGTATCACATGCGAAGAAAAATTTTCTTCCATTATACTCAATTAAAAAACTACCCCATAAAGTTTTATTAGTGTCCCAAAGACTTCTTTTTGACCAATGAACCGCAGGCACAAATGTTATTTTTAAATCATTAACTTTTATTTGGTCATACCAATCCAATTCGGTAACATTGTTAAATCCATTTTTAGTAAAATATTTTCCAAGCTGTAAAGCAGTAGCAACTGTAGCTTTCTTGTAAGGGAATCTTTGTATAGTTCTAATACTAAGATGATCATAATGGTTGTGTGTTAAAAGAAATAAATCAATTTTTGGTAATTCATCTAATTCAATAGCTGGATCTACGTATCTTTTAGGACCAAAAATTAAAGGCCCCATATTTTTCTCAAAAACTGGATCAGTTATAATAGTTGTATTTCCCAATTTAATTAAAAAAGTAGCATGGCCAATCCAGAATATATAATCACTGTTTTCATTTTCTTTAAGTGATTTAATCACCATATCCTTGGAAATTACGTGCTCGTTAGGAATGTTCATATTTAATTTTTTTTTTTCTTGATTAAATATTCTATAACTCCAATTGAATTTCATATCTCTTACAGGAGATCCTTCTGGATTTCTGAAGCTTCCATCTTTTAAATGGTGATATTTTTTTATCATATTTTTAAATTAATATTTATATGTTTTCTAAAATTTTGTTTTTTATCGTGTTGCTTATAATTTTTGTGCCTTTTTTATTTGGATGAATCCCATCATTTAAATTTAAATCAGGTTTCAATGCCACGTCTTTTAATAAGAATGGTATTAATGGTAAATTATATTTTTCTGATAAATTAGGATAAACATTGTCAAATTTTTTTTTATAGATTTTACCGTGTGAATTTGGAGCTAACATTCCTGCTAAAATGATTTTAATTTTTTTTTTATTAGCAATTTGTATTATTTTTTCTAAGTTTGTTCTTGTCTCATCTGGATTTATTCCTCTAAGCATATCGTTTGCTCCAAGGCATAGTATTATTAAACTTATATCAGAATCAGATAAACTCCATTCTGCACGGTTCAATCCATTTGCTGAAGTACTACCAGATACACTGCCATTAATAACTTCAAAATTATAACCTTCAGAAGTTAAATCATTTTCTAAAACGTTTGATAAATGATATTCGGCTGGTAGGCCATATCCAGCCATTATACTATCCCCAAAAAGTAAGATTTTTTCTTTTGCATAGACTTTTATGCTTACTAGACAGAGCAATATTATTTTAATAAGTAATATTTTATTCATGACTACACTTCTTAAATTACAAAATGTTAACCTTAAATATCAAAATGATAAAAAGAATTTAATAGTTTTGAACAATATTAACCTAACTGTTAAAAAAAAAGAAACTATATCAATTGTAGGGGAGAGCGGATCAGGAAAAACAAGTTTAATAATGCTTATAGGTGGATTAGAAAAAGCCACTTCTGGAAAAATATATTTTAATAATAAAGATTTAACGAATTTATCAGAGGATAAAATCTCAGAAATTAGAAGAAAAAATATAGGAATAGTATTTCAATCCTTTTATTTAATACCTAATTATTCTGCTTTAGAAAATGTAGCATTAACTTTAGAATTAAATAAGTTCAGAAACCCTAACAGTCAAGCTAAAGAATTATTACACAGATTTGGATTAAAAAATAGATTCAACAACCTTCCAAGTCAATTGTCAGGTGGGGAACAGCAAAGAGTTGCGATTGCAAGGGCAATAGCTATGAAACCAGAATTAATTTTAGCTGACGAGCCTACTGGGAACTTAGATAGTGAAAATTCTCTGATGATATCAAAAATACTATTTAAGTATGTAGCAGAGGAAGGATCATCTTTAATAATGGTAACACACGATCATAAGCTTGCAAATAAATCAAAAAGAAAAATCAAAATTATAGATGGTAAAATTTCCTAAAAGTTCAGAATTAAAATTAATATTTAAATACTCAATAAAAGATTTAAGTAGAAATTATTTTAAAATTAAAAGCATTGTCCTAACTTTATTTATTAGTCTTTTTATTCTTAGTGTAATTTTAACTATCGAAGATAGTTTGAAAAAAGAATTAAGAGATAATGCAAGGGAGTTGCTAGGAGGTGATCTTGAGTTAGATTACAACAGATTTCAAGGTGATTTAAATTTAATAAATAAAGTTAAGGACTTCGCGATTGTTTCTGAAATGGTTGAATTTAGTACAATGATTTCGACCACGAGAAATGAAAAAAATAAAACTTTATTTGTAAGAGTTAAAACTGTTGATAACAAATACCCATTATTTGGAGATGTTAGTCATGAGCCTCAAGGAGCTTTATCTAGGATCCACAAAGAAAAAAATACAATATTAGTAAATGAAAATATTTTTAATAGTTTAAATTTAAACTTAAATGAAAAAATAAAAATTCAAGATCAAATATTCACTGTAATAGGAGTTATAAAATCTGTACCAGATGTTAGTGGCTTTGTGGCATTTGGTGATTTTGCTATTGCAGGAAAAAAAACTCTAAATCTTTTGAAATTAAATAATCTAGGCAGTTTTTTAAATTACGAATATAAAGTTAAATTTAAACAAAACGATAATATAAAAACAACAAGAGACAATATAATTAAAATTTTTAAAAAAGATGATAAAGTTCAAATCAGATACCCAGAAAACTCAGCGAGTGGGCTAAAAAGGGTTATAAATAACTTTTCCCAATTCTTGTCTCTCGTATCAATTAGCGCAATGCTAATAGCAGGTATTGGAATTTCAAATACTTTGCTGTCATTTGTAAACAAGAATAATATGTCTATAGCTGTCAAAAAAGCATTAGGATTTAATTCGAGTATTATTAAATCTATTTATTATGTTCAATTATTTATTTTACTTATTGTTGTTTGCATATGCGCATATGTGTCTAGTTTTTTTTTAGTTCCTATTGTAGGTTTTTATTTAAGTGAAAATCTTGGTCTAAATATCGAACCTATCTTTTCGTTTTTAAATTTTACAAGAATTTTTTTGGTAGGACTACTAGTGCTTGCCATTTTTTCTATACCAACAATAAATGCCATAGAACAAGTAAAAGCATCAAGTTTATTTAGAAATGTGTTCCAAAGTTTAAAGTTTAAATACACAAAAAAGTCATCTGCTATAAGCTTAATATTTTTATCAATATTAATCTCGATTTTTATATTTGGCTCTGACAAACCTGTTATTAGTCTAGCATATTTTGGTGCTTTTTTTATTTGTTTGTCTATATTTTTTTTATTATCTAAAGTAATAATATTATTTTTAAATAAATTTAAAAATAATCCTAATATTTCTTTTAAAGTTAGTATAAAAAATATTACTCAATCTAAAGGTATTACCCCAATAACAATTATGTCATTAGGGTTAGGCGTAACATTACTATTTACTTTAGCATTGGTGGGAGACAATTTTAAACGAGAAGTTTCTAAGTCTATACCAGAAATTGCCCCAGACTTTTTCTTCATTGGTATACAAAATAATGAACGTGAAATTTTTTTAAGAAAAATAAAACAAATGGACAATAACGCTAATGTTGAAGTCGTTCCAATCGTATCTCATGCATTAGAGAAAATTAATGGTATTGATCCGAAAACTTATATATCACCTCAAAATAACAGCTATTGGGTCATTGAAAGTGAGAGAAGATCATCGTGGGCTGATAAAATTCCAGTGGATAATCCTCTAACTGAGGGTGTTTGGTGGGATTTGACTCAGCCAGATAAATTGCAAATATCTTTAGACGCTCAAGTAGCTAGAGATTTTAATGTAAAATTGGGAGATATTTTTACTCTTAACATTTATGGAAAAAAGATCGAGGGTGAAGTCAAAAGTTTTAGAGCTGTTAACTACCGTGACCTGTCAATAAACTTTGCAATGTTATTTAATCCACAATTTGCAAGCAATATACCTCATGAATATTTGGCTACTGCTAAGTTTTCAAATCAAAATAAATTTGAAGAGACAAAATTATTAACTGCATTACCAAGTTTATCGATAATTAAAATAAAAGATTACTTATCAAAAGTAACAAATGTATTAAATAAAGTATTTGTTGCAGTAATATTAATTTCTTCAATTACAATAATTATTGGTTTAATTGTAATTTCTAGTGCTATAATTGTTCAAGGAAAAACTAAAGAGTTTCAAAATTTAATTTTTAAAATATTAGGTTTTTCAAAAAAAGAAGTGATAATTTCTGTTATTATTGAATTTTTATTAGTTTTCTCCTCAATAATTTTAATAGCAATTATATTTGCAATTATTGGGTCTTATTATGTAATAGAAGATATTTTTAATTTAACTTGGGGACTAAATTTAAATTTAATTATAAGTATTGGTTTAGGCATTGGAGCAATTACTTTAATTTTAATAATTTTCACAAATTATAAATATTTAAGTCCTAAGGTTTATCCACTCATAAGAAATCAGTAAATATTATTTTATTTTTGTGATCTTTTAAAGCACTCAACAGTATTTTTTAATAAACATGCAATTGTCATTGGACCAACGCCGCCGGGCACAGGAGTTAAAGCGCTTGCAACTTTTGATACTTGATCAAAGTCTACATCACCAACTATACCCTTATCTGTTTTATTAATTCCAACATCAATTACAATTGCTCCTTTTTTTACCCAATCTCCTTTGACTAGTTCTGGGATACCTACTGCTGCAACAATTATGTCTGCTTCTAAACATTCTGCTTTTAAATCTTTTGTTTTAGAATGTGTAATGGTGACCGTACAATTTTCTTTTAATAAAAGCTGCGTCATAGGTTTGCCATTAAGATTTGATCTTCCAACAATTACTGCTTTTTTTCCATTTAAATTTGGCTCTATTTTTTTTATTAATAAATAACATCCTAAAGGAGTACAAGGAACTGAGCTTTCATACCCAGATGATAAATTTCCTACATTCATAGGATGAAATCCATCAACATCTTTACTTGGATGAATGGTTTCTATTACTTTTTGTTTATCAATATGTTTTGGTAATGGTAGCTGGACTAAAATACCTGAAACTGTATCGTCTTTATTTAATTCATTTATTTTATCTAAAACTTTTTTCTCATCTACTGTATCAGGATACTTAATTACATCAGATTTAAGACCTACTTCTAAAGCAGATTTTTCTTTATTACGAACGTAAATTTGACTAGGGGTTAAATCTCCAATTAATATAACTGTTAAACCAGGAACTTTATTATATTTATTTTTAATTTCCGAAACTTCATCTTTAAGTTCATTTCTTAATTCTGCAGCAGCTTTTTTTCCATCAATTAATATCATAAATGCTTAAAAAATTATTGGAGCAACGTAAATCTTCATACACATTTCTACAAACCATAGCAACAATAGAAGTATAATAGGGGAGATGTCAAAAGCACCCAGGTTGGGTAAAAATGCTCTGATTCTGTTCAAAAATGGGTCTGTTAATCTATATGTGAAATCTAAAATTGAATATACAAATCTATTAGAAGTATTTAAAATGTTAAAAGCAACCAGCCAGCTAATTACAACATTAGCAATAACCACATAACTATAAAGTTTTATAATTTGTAAAATCAAATAAAATAATGCAATCATTTTTTTTCAACATAAATAGATTGACTAGGAAATGCGAATGATGCTTTGTTTGCTTCAACAATTTCTTTAATTCCTAAAGCTAATCTCTCCTTAACTTGTAAATATTCACTCCACCTATTAGTTTTAGTGAAACATCTTACATACATATCAATTGAACTGTCAGAGAATTTATCTACTCTCACCGAAACACCTACAGCCACATTAAAGTCATCATGATTATTAATATAATCTTCTATTTTATCTCTTATTTTTTTTAGTTGATCAATCGTAGTGTCGTACTGCAAAGTAATATTCCAGCTAATTAGCCAATTTGTTTTTTGGCTGACATTTATTACTGCGTTCTCAGCAAATTGGAAATTTGGAATTATTGCTAAAGATTTATCAAATTTTCTTATTACAGTTGATCTAAAACCAATTTTTTCAACTATTCCTTCTATAATTCCCTCTACAATTATCCAATCCCCAATTTTAAATCTTTTTTCTACTAACACTAAAATACCAGATATTAGATTTTTAAAGAGGTCTTGAGCTCCTAGTGCAACTGCGACTCCAAATAATCCTAGTCCTGCAATTATTGGTCCAATTTTTATACCCCATAATTCTAATACCGCAGCAGCTCCCAATATAAATATTAAAATTTTCAAGGATTTTATAATCCAACCGATTAATTCTCTTGTTAATAATTTATCAAGTCCACTTAAGACATAAGAAATTGGCTCAATAATTTGATGAATAGTCCAAAACAGCAAAATTGTAATTAAAGTTCTATTAATATTATCAACAAACGACCTAGTTTCTTCAGCAAAAGTTATATAATAGCTCGCAAAGAAAAAACCTAGTACTATAGGTAAAAATTTTGCCGGGCCTTCCATTGCCTTTACAAAAGTATCATCAAGCTTATTGGTAGTCCTTTTAGATATGATTTCGAGTTTTTTTATAATAAGTTTACTTATTAGTCCTCTGAATATCAAAAATATAAAAAATATTCCTAGTCCAATTAGTATCTGAGTAAAATCAATTCCTACTATTCCTTTATTCCAAACAGATAAAAAAAGATCATTAAAATTAGTCAATATTTCCATAATTAAATTTTATATAATAAAAATTCTTCATCTCCAGGATTAAATAAAAAAATCTTTTTCCATTTTATCTCGTTTAAAACTGAAGATGTTTTTTCACCCAAACACATTAAGTTAGTATTCATCCAATAGTCAACTAGTTCGTATTTTTTAATAATATTTAGCAAACTTTTTGCGCTATTTTCAGAATATACATAAATTATCTCTGGCATGAAGCTTTTCATTTGCTCAATAAAATTTTGATCAAGATCATTATTATGCTCGACCTCATAATTAATAACGCGATCAATATCAAAATTTTCATCTTTTAATTCTTTATGCAAATTTGATGAAACAATTTCTCCACTAACATATAAAAGTTTCCCTATTTTTTTGCTAAAATTTTGAATTATAATTTCTTTTAAGTTTCTCACGTTACCGCCAGCTGCATAAACGTTTTGAAAACCTTTTTCTAAAGCAAGTTTTTCGGTGGCTGATCCTACACAAAAACAATAAATAGATTTGGATATATTTTTTGTTTCTAAAAATTTAATTGAATTTGAACTTGTAAATATTATGCCTGAATATTCTTCATATTTAAGATTTATCAATTCCCTTCTTTTAACTTTAATGACTGGCATGTGAGAAACATCATGGCCTAATAATTTCAGTTTAGAAATAAGCACTTTTGAGTCTTCTATTGGTCTTGTAAGCATTATATGCATATTATTTTTTATAATCACCACCAGATTGTTCTTTAAGTTTTTTTCCTAATGTTTTTCCTGCTTCAATCGATTTTTTTGTTTCAGATCTTACTTTATAATAATACCTTCGTCTTCCATCAATAGAGAAAAGCTCGCCAGATATAAAAATCTCATTATTGTTTATTTCTGAAAAAGTACCTACAGCAGTCTCACAATCACCATCTAAAACTTTTAAAACCTCTCTCTCAGCTTTGACTTTTAAACTGGTTTCATGGTGATTTATTTTTTTTAAAAATTCATTTATTTCATGATCATCATCTCTACATTGAACTGCAATGGTTCCTTGTCCTGCACTAGGTATTATCTCACTATTCGTAAATTCCTCAGTAATCTCATGATCCATCTCTAATGATATCAATCCTGCTTTTGAAAGTATAATTGCATCATATTCGCCTTTTTTTAATTTTTTTATACGAGTGTCTATATTTCCTCTTATAAGTTTAAAATTCAAATCTTTTCTAATATTCCTAAGTTGAAATTCTCTTCTAAACGAAGAAGTGCCTATTATAGATCCAGGCACTAAATCTTTTAATTTTTTTTTTGAATTACTAATTAATACTTCATTTGAACTGTTTCTTTTTAAAAAACAATTTGTTTTTAAACCTTTAGTTTCAAAAGATGGCAAATCTTTAAGTGCGTGCACTGCAATATCTATATTTTTTTTTAGAAGCTCTTCCTCTATATTTTTAGAAAATAATCCTTTTCCTCCAATTTCGCTAAGTCTTATGTCTATTTTTGTATCACCTTTTGTTGTTATTTTTTTTATGATTATTTCCTGATTAAAGTACTTTGAAATTTCGTCTTTAACTCTGTTAGCATAGATTAATGCTAATTTGCTTGCTCTAGATCCTATTATTAATTTTTTCCTTTTCATAAAATTTCTGTATATTGCATAATTATAGTTTAATCGTTTAATTAAAAATAAAATTATGCAAAAAGAACCTTTAATACTAGGAATTGAGACAAGTTGCGACGAGACGGCTGCATCCATAATCCAAAATAATGGATCTGGTGTTCCAAAAATACTATCAAATATTATATCCAGTCAATTTGAAGTTCACAAAAAATTTGGAGGAGTAGTACCAGATTTAGCTGCAAGAGCTCATGTTGAAAAAATTGATTTAATTGTAAAAGAAGCAATTAGAAAAAGTGGAAAAAATTTTTCTGAAATTGATGCAGTTGCGGCAACAGCAGGCCCAGGTTTGATAGTATGTCTGACAGTAGGGCTTAATTTTGCGAAAGGTTTATCTATCTCGCTAAATAAACCTTTTATAAGTGTGAATCATTTAGAGGGACATGCGTTAAGTCCAAAGCTACATACCAATTTAGATTTTCCTTATCTACTTTTACTAATTTCAGGCGGTCATACTCAATTTTTAAGTGTTAATGGGTTAGGAAATTATAAAAGATTGGGTACAACTATTGATGATGCTCTAGGTGAGGCTTTTGATAAGACAGCAAAACTTTTAGGTGTAGATTTTCCAGGAGGTCCACAAATTGAGATACTTGCTAAAAAAGGAAATCCCGATGAATATACTTTGCCCAAACCTATAATCAACAAAGGTGGATGTAATTTGTCATTTGCAGGTCTAAAAACTGCTGTATTAAAAGTAACAAAAAATATTAATTATGAAAAAGAAAAATATAATTTAGCAGCTTCGTTCCAAAAGACCATAAACGAAATTTTATATAAGAAAACTAAAATTGCATTCAAAGAATTTAAAAAAATCAATAAAACAAAAAAAAACACTTTCGTAGTAGCAGGTGGAGTTGCCGCAAACAAAAGCATAAGGGATATTTTAACTGTTGCCTCTAAAGAGGAAAAATTTGAACCTATTTTTCCTTCATATGATTTATGTGGAGATAATGCAGCAATGATAGCTTTTGTAGGATTAGAAAAATTTAAGCAAAATAAATTCGATAAATTAGATTGTCCTGCAAGACCTAGATGGCCTTTAGATAAAGATGCAAGCTTTCTAAAGGGCGCAGGAGTTCAATTATGATTAATTGTTGCTTAAGCCAGTATATTAATTACATAAATAATATATCAAATGACAAATAAAAATTAAAACTAAATGCAGTATTGGTTACTTAAGTCAGAGCCGGATGTGTGGTCAATCGATGAACAGATCAAATCAGGTAAAAAAGGTGCTACTTGGGATGGTGTAAGAAATTACCAAGCAAAAAATAATTTGCTTAAAATGAAAGTTGGTGATTTATGTTTTTTTTATCACTCTAATATAGGTAAAGAAATTGTTGGAATTGTAGAGGTAATTAAAGAGGCTTTTATTGATCCAACAGACAAACAAAAAAAATTTGTTGCTGTTAAAGTAAAGTTTGTAAAAAAATTAAATATACCTGTTACTCTTGAAAATATGAAGAAAATTAAAGCTTTAGGTGAGCTTTCTTTAATAAAACAAAGCAGATTATCCGTGATGCCTATTGATACTAAATGCTGGAAAATTATTTTGAAGATGGGTAAGATAAAATTATAAAAAAATGCCTAAAAAAAAAAAGAAAAAATCAAAAAGAAAAATTAAAACTAAAAGTAAAAAAACTCGAAAAAATATTAAAAGAAAAAAGAATAAAAGAGTTAAATTAAAGAAGAATACAAAATTAGAGGTACCTAAAGAACTAATTTATAAAGTAAAAGGTGATTGGATAAAAAAAGCTACCGTTAACAAATCAGAATATGAGAAAAAATATAAACAATCATTAAAGGATAACGATAGTTTTTGGAAAAAAGAAGGTAAGAGAATAACTTGGATAAAGCCTTATTCAAAAATTAAAGATGTTAAATACAGCAAGTCTGATGTTCACATAAAATGGTATTATGACGGAACTTTAAACGCTTCAGCAAATTGTATAGATAGACATTTAAAAAGAAATAAAGATAAGACTGCAATAATTTGGGTAGGTGATGATCCTAAGGTTCAAAAAAAGATTTCTTATAAACAATTACACCAAGAAGTTTCAAAAGCTGCAAATGGTTTAAAAGAATTGGGAGTTAAAAAGGGTGATAGGGTAACTATATATTTAACAATGATACCTGAGTTAGCTTACACTATGCTAGCTTGTGCAAGGATAGGTGCAATTCATTCTATTATTTTTGGTGGCTTTTCTCCCGATAGTATTTCAGGAAGAATTAACGATTGTAAATCCGATTATGTAATTACTGCAGATGAGGGAATAAGAGGAGGTAAAACTATTCATTTAAAATCAATAACTGATGAAGCTTTGGTTGATTGCCCAAATGTAAAAAAATGTATTGTTGTAAAAAGAACTGGAAATAGAATTAATTGGGATGAAAGTAGAGATGTTTGGTATCACGAAATTACTAAAAATGTTTCATCTATTTGTGAACCAGAAGAGATGAATGCGGAAGACCCATTGTTTATCCTTTATACTTCTGGATCAACAGGGAAACCAAAGGGTGTGCTTCACACTACGGGTGGTTACATGGTTTACGCTTCTATGACACATCAATATATTTTTAATTATAAGCCAAAAGATATTTATTGGTGTAGTGCTGACATTGGATGGGTGACAGGACATAGTTATATTATTTATGGACCTCTCTCAAATGGCGCAACTACTGTAATGTTTGAGGGAATACCAACTTATCCTGATAGCTCTCGTTGGTG
>CACEOC010000010.1 GCA_902561075.1 uncultured Pelagibacteraceae bacterium | reverse complement strand
TTTCAGGTTCCTCTAAATTATCTTTAATTTCTTTAAGAAAAGATACAGCTTCCTTACCATCTATAATTCTATGATCATAAGATAGTGCTAAATACATTACAGGCTTTATTTGAATGCTTCCGTTAACAGCTATAGGTCTATCAACAATGTTGTGCATTCCTAGAACTCCTGATTGAGGTGGGTTTAATATAGGAGTTGACAACATAGAACCATAAACACCTCCATTACTTATTGTAAATGTTCCACCTTGTAAGTCGTCAATCGATAAAGAACCACTATTTGCTTTATCCGATAAAGTTTTTATATTGCTTTCAATATCTGCAAATGACATTTCATCTGCATTTTTTAAAACAGGCACAACTAATCCTTTTTCGGTTCCAACTGCAAAACTAATATTATAATAATTTTTATAAATTATGTCATTGTTTTCTATCTCTGCATTCACTGCAGGATACAACTTTAAACTTTTTATTGAAGCCTTCACAAAAAATGACATGAAGCCTAATTTTATACCAAATTTATTTTTAAACTCATCTTGATTTTCTTTTCTAAAATTTATCACCTTGGACATATCTACCTCGTTAAAAGTAGTTAGCATTGCTGCAGTTTCTTGCGCAGATTTTAATCTTTTTGCGATTGTTTGTCTCAATCTAGACATTTGTATTCTTTCTTCTTGACCATACTTTATTTTTCTTTGATTTGGTTCTGGTGTCTTATTCATTAAGTTTAAAAGATCACCTTTTAAAATTGCTCCACGCTTTCCAGATCCTGTAATTCCCTCAAGTTTCAAATTTTTTTCTGTAGCTATTTTTCTTACTGCTGGTGAAAGATTATTATTTAAAATTTCAGATTTTCCATTTTTAATCTCATTTGTTAGAACTAATGGTTCATCCTTATCCTCTATATCAAAAATTTTAGTTTCTATCTGTCTGTCATTTTGTTCATTAGATTTTATAGCATCTTCTTTTTTAGATTTTTCCTCTACAAAACTTTCTGCCTCAGTAATTATTTTCTCTGTAACTGGTGGGATTTTTTCGTTTATTTGCAATTTTTCGGGCTGATCATTGGAACCGCTTGAAACGATACCCAAGATTGATCCAACTTCTACATTATCTCCATCTTTGGAATTTATTTTTGAGATTACTCCGCTAACAGGAGACGGAACCTCCAAATTTACTTTATCGGTCTCTAACTCTACAACTGGCTCGTCTGCAGATACTTTTTCTCCTTCTTTTTTTAACCAACGTGCAACTGTAGCCTCGGTTACACTTTCTCCAAGAACTGGGACTAATATATTTTCGCTCATATTTATTCAAATACTTTTTTTATAATTTCTTCTTGTTGGGCAATATGTCTTTTTGCATACCCTGTTGCAGGTGAAGCAGCTGGGTTTCTACCAATATAAGAAATTTTATTATTATTAGCGCCAATATACTCTAAAGTCCATTGTATATAATCTCTAACTGAGCTCCAAGCACCCATATTTTTTGGTTCCTCTTGACACCAAAAAAAACTAGCGTTTTTTGCATATTTTTTAGTTTCTTTTACTAAAGACTTAACTGGAAAAGGATAAAGTTGTTCTACTCTAATTAAAACTACGTCATCTTTTTTAATTCTCTCTCTTGATTTAAGTAAATCAAAATAAATTTTTCCGGAACATATAATTACTTTCCTGATGTCTTTATCTTGTTTTAATTTGATAAAATTTTCACTATCAGTATAGGAGTGATCTTTTAGAACTCTGTGAAAAGACTTATTTTTTTCAAAATCTTCAAGATTTGACACACATAATTTATTTCTTAGTAAAGATTTTGGAGTCATTATTATTAGAGGTTTTCTAAAATCTCTATGGATTTGTCGTCTTAAAACATGAAAATAATTAGCTGGGGTTGTACAATTGACTACTTGTAAATTTTCTTGTCCACTTAATTGCAAAAATCTCTCAAGTCTTGCTGATGAATGTTCCGGTCCTTGTCCTTCATACCCATGAGGTAGCAGCATAACTAATCCTGAAGCTCTACTCCATTTTCTCTCTCCAGAGGAAATAAATTGGTCAATCACCACTTGAGCACCATTTGCAAAATCACCAAACTGCGCTTCCCATAAAGTTAAAGTCTCAGGTTCAACTAAACTATAACCGTATTCAAAACCTAGAACTGCTAATTCAGATAAAAAACTATCAACTATTTCAAAATTTTTTTGTTTATTTGAAATATTATTGAGTGGAATATATCTTGAATTATTGTCTTGGTTTCTTAATACAGAATGTCTTTGGCTAAATGTTCCTCTTCCAGAGTCTTGTCCAACTAATCTAACAGGAAATCCCTCATTAAGAAGCGAACCAAATGCTAATGCTTCTGCGGTTGACCAATCAATATTTTTTTTTGAAATTACCGTCTCATGTCTTTTGGTAAATATTCTTTTAATAGTTTTGTGAACTTTAAGTTCTTCACCTAAATGATTTATCTGTTTGGAAATATTTATTAAACTCTCAGATTTTACACCTGTTTTACCTCTTCTATCTTTACCTTTCTGGGGTCTGTAACGAGACCATGTACCAGTAAACCAATCTAATTTAGGCTTATCATCTTTAGCTGATTTAAATTGATTTTCTAAAAGAACATTAAATTGATTTTTTTCTTTTTGAAATTCTTCCTCAGAAATTGAATTTTCTTTTATTAATTTTGAAGAATAAATATTTAACGTTGTTTTATGTGACTTAATTTTTTTATACATTAATGGTTGAGTAAAAGAAGGCTCATCTCCCTCGTTATGACCAAACCTTCTGTAACAAATTAAATCAATGACAACATCTTTATTAAATTTCTGTCTAAACTCGATTGCAATTTTTGCGCAATGGACTACTGCTTCTGGATCATCACCATTGCAATGTAAAATAGGCGATTCTACAACTTTACCTAAATCTGAAGGATAAGGACTTGACCTTGCAAATCTAGGACTTGTTGTAAATCCAATTTGATTATTCACAATTATATGAATTGTACCACCAGTATTATGTCCTTTAAGACCGGACATAGCAAAGCATTCTGCAACCACTCCTTGTCCTGCAAATGCAGCGTCACCATGAATTAATATTGGTATAACTTGACGTCTTTGTTTATCGTTATGATAGAATTGTTTAGCTCTCACTTGTCCTAATACTACAGGATTTACGGCCTCTAGATGAGATGGATTATCTGTTAAACTAACGTGAACTGAATTACCATCAAATTCTCTATTTGAAGACGCCCCAAGGTGATACTTTACATCGCCGGCTGAGTCCTCGCTTTTGGCATCTAGTTCTCCAGCAAACTCATTAAAAATTCTTTTATAAGATTTTTGTAAAACATTTGCTAAAACATTAAGTCTTCCTCTGTGTGGCATTCCGATTTTAATTTCTTTAACACCAAGTTGTCCGCCTCTTTTAATGATCTGTTCTAATGCTGGTACTAAAGACTCGCCTCCATCTAATCCAAATCTTTTGGTTCCAATAAATTTTTTTGCCAAAAATTTTTCAAATCCCTCTGCTTTTATTATAGTTTTAAGAATTGCTTTTTTTCCATTATTTGTAAAATTAATTTGATTTTCTTCTTTTTCCATTCTCTCTCTAAACCATACTTTTTCAGTTGGGTCTGAGATATGCATAAATTCTGCTCCAATTGTTGAGCAATATACTTTTCTTAACTTGGACATTATTTCATTAATACTTGCGTAATTTTTATCTAGATAAGAGCTGACATAAATTTTTCTGTTATAGTCTTCTTTTGTAAAACCATGATCAGATGGATGTAGTTCGTGTAGGTAGTCTCTTTTCATCATTCCAAGAGGGTCTAGATTTGCTATTAAATGACCTCTAATTCTATAAGCTCTTATTAGTGCTATTGCTTTAACCGAATCTATTTTTTCTTTTTCAAAATCTGTTGAGTTGATTTTCTTTTTTATTAAGTAATCATTATTTTTACTCCAAGATGGTCCTTTAATATCCTTGAGTATTGAAGATGTGTCCTCGTTTAATTCTTGAAAATAATTTTTCCAGCTATCTGGCAATGATGCATCTTCATTAATATATTTTATATACATCTGTTCTATAAAAGAGCTGTTAGTCTTTGACAAAAAAGATGTTTTTTTAAGATTTAAATTTTTTTCCGCACTCATTAATAATTTTTATTATAGTGTCTGAAAAGAATATTTAAAGTGACAATTTGTTTAATAGAGTTTTTCCTATATCTGCTGGTGATTTAGCAATTGAAATGCCAGCTTCTTGCATTGTCTTTATTTTTTCCATGGCTCCGCCTTTACCGCCTGATATTATGGCGCCCGCGTGTCCCATTCTTCTTCCAGGTGGAGCTGTTATTCCAGCGATAAAACCAACCATTGGTTTTTTTATTTTATGATTTTTTATGAAATCTGATGCCTCCTCTTCTGCTGAACCTCCAATTTCACCAATCATAACTATAGACTCAGTTTCTGGATCGTTCAAAAATAGTTCAAGACAATCTATGAAATTTGTTCCATTTATTGGATCCCCGCCAATACCTATGCAGGTAGATTGTCCTAATCCTAACTTTGAGGTTTGATCTACAGCTTCATAAGTCAGGGTTCCAGATCTCGAAACAATTCCTACTGAGCCCTTTTTGTGAATATTGCCAGGCATAATACCAATTTTACATTCATCAGGAGTAATTATTCCCGGACAATTTGGGCCTATTAATTTAGATTTAGAATTAGAAAGATGTTTTTTCACATTCAACATATCTATGACTGGAATTCCCTCTGTTATACAAACTATGATTTCAATTGATGCATTAATAGCTTCTATTATTGCATTAGCGGCAAACTTTGCAGGAACATAAATCATTGATGCATTTGCGTTTGTTGCAGTCACAGCATCTTTTACAGAATTAAAAACTGGTTTTCCAAGATGGATTTGACCACCTTTTCTTGGTGTAACACCACCAACTAAATTAGTTCCATATTTTAAAGCTTGTTCTGAATGAAAAGTACCATGGGAACCAGTAAATCCTTGGCATATAAGTTTAGTATTTTTATCAACTAAAATTGACATTATGTAATAGCATTAACAATTTTCTCTGCAGCATCTGATAAATCTGAAGCTGGAATAATTTTTAATTTAGAGTTATTTAATATTTTGTTTCCCTCTTCAACATTAGTGCCTGCCAATCTTACAACAATTGGTAAATCTATTTTTATTTCACTTGCAGCATCTACAACACCTGCCGCAAGAACATCACATCTCATTATGCCGCCGAAAATATTAATCAAAATACCTTTAACATTTTTATCTGATAAAATCAGTTTTAGCGCTGCGGAAACTTTTTCTTTTGATGCACCACCTCCAACGTCTAAAAAATTTGCTGGTGTTTGACCATATAATTTGATTATATCCATAGTAGCCATAGCCAAGCCAGCACCATTAACCATGCATCCTATATTGCCATCTAATTTTATATAAGATAAACCATGTTTACTTGCCTCTATTTCTGTCTCCTCTTCCTCTTTTAAATCCCTTAAATCTAAATGTTCTGGATGTCGAAAAAGCGCGTTATCATCTAATATTACTTTGGCATCTAAACAAACTATATTATTTTCTTTTGTTAGTATTAATGGGTTAATCTCAATTAAACTTGCATCTTTTTCAATAAACATTTTGTATAGATTTTTTATTAGATCTACGCCTTGATCTTTTGCATCGTATTCTAAGTTAAAAACTTTTATTATTTTTTCACAATCACTCTCGGATATATCTTTACTAATATCAACTTTTGTAGTGATGATTTGTTTGGGTGTTTTTACTGCAGTCTCTTCAATATCCATTCCACCTTGAACACTAGAAATAAAAGCAATTTTTGAACTTTTTCTATCAACTAGACAAGACAAATAAAATTCTTTGTCTATGTTTGATGC
Source organism: uncultured Pelagibacteraceae bacterium (assembly GCA_902561075.1). Classification (GTDB taxonomy): domain Bacteria; phylum Pseudomonadota; class Alphaproteobacteria; order Pelagibacterales; family Pelagibacteraceae; genus Pelagibacter. The sequence continues at coordinate 32,061 of CACEOC010000010.1, read as the reverse complement.
TTCCTCTACATACAGTCTCTCAACTTTTCTTCCTTTTGGTCCAGTCTGATGAGTTATTAAAGTCTTTCCAAAAAGTTGATTTGCAGCTTGTTTAAGTTCCTCCAAACTGTTTGCAATTGTGATCCCACCTGCTTTCCCTCTACCTCCAGCATGTATTTGCGCCTTCAAAACATACTTTTCAGTAGTGAGAAGTTTTGATTTTTGTAAAATTTCGTCCACACTGAAGCCAAATACGCCCACAGGAACTGGGACACCATACTCTTTTAAAAGCTTTTTTGCCTGGTGCTCATGTATATTCATTATCTATTCAAATCCGGATCAATTTTAATAGCTGCTTCCCAAAGTTTTTTTACCGCATCAACTGATTTTAGAAATTCGTCTTTTTCATTGCTCAATAAATTAATTTCAGTAATTTTTTCAACTCCGTTTTTTCCAATTATCACTGGGACACCAGCATAAATATCTTTTACACCATATTCACCATTAATATAAACCGCACATGGTAGTAATTTTTTTTCATCATTAATATAACTTATTGCCATCTCTACACCTGAAGCAGCTGGAGCATAATAAGCAGATCCTTTTTCAAGATATTTAACTATTTCTGCACCACCATCTCTTGTTCTCTGATTTATTTCTTCTATTCTCTCTTTTGTAATTATGCCCTCGTTGACTAAATCTAAAAGCTTTTTCCCATTTATTTTAGTGAAACCCGGTAATGGAACCATAGTATCTCCATGACCTCCCATTACTAGAGCTTCAATTTTTTTTACAGGGATATTTAGTTCTTCAGATAAAAATAATTTATATCTTGAAGAATCTAATATTCCAGCCATTCCAACCACTTTGTTTTTTGGCAAATTTGAGTATTTTTGTAAAGCCATAACCATCACATCCAATGGATTTGTTATACAAATAACAAAAGCATCTGGACAATTTGATTTTATACCTTCAGCAACCTGTTTCATTATTTTTAAATTTATCCCAAGCAAATCATCTCTGCTCATTCCAGGTTTTCTAGGAACGCCTGCAGTAATAATAATAACGTCTGAATTTTTTATATCTTTATAATCATTTGTTCCTGAAAATTTAACATTAAAACCATCCACAGAGGATGATTGCGCTATATCTAAAGCTTTACCTTTCGCAACACCAGAGGCAACATCGAATAATACTACTTCTGAAACTACCTCTTTGAGACCGAGTAAATGAGCTAAAGTACCTCCAATCTGACCTGCGCCAATTAATGATATTTTTTTTCCCATTTTTATTTCATAGTGGGCATTACAAACTCAGGGTTTGATCTTATTCCTGATGGCCATCTTGAGGTTATTGTTTTAAGTTTAGTATAAAATCTCACACCTTCAGGACCATGCATATGCTGATCCCCGAATAGTGATCTTTTCCATCCACCAAAACTATGGAATGCCATTGGAACTGGTATAGGTATATTTATTCCTACCATTCCAACTTTTATTTTACTTGAAAATGATCTTGCAGCGTCGCCATCTCTTGTAAAAATACTTACACCATTACCATACTCATGATTATTCACTAATTCCGAGGCTTCATGGAAGTCTTTTGCTCTCACAACTGATAATACTGGTCCAAAGATTTCTTCCTTATAAATTCTCATTTCTTTTTTTACATTATCAAATAAACATCCACCCATAAAAAAAACCATTTTCATAACCTTGAAGTTTTAAATTTCTACCGTCAACAACGAGATTTGCACCCTCTTTGACACCTAAATCTACGTATCCTTTTACTTTTTCTAAATGTTCTTTAGTTATCAGAGGTCCCATTTCAGAATTTTTATCCATTCCAGGACCAACTTTTAAAGCTTCAACTTTTTTTGATAAATTATCAACTAATTTATCTCCAATATCTCCTACTGCAACTGCAACTGATTGTGCCATACATCTTTCACCAGCAGATCCATAAGCTGCTCCCATCAAACCATTGACTGCTTGATCTAAATCGCAATCTGGCATTACAACACAATGATTTTTTGCTCCGCCTAATGCTTGAACCCTTTTCTCATTTTTCGCTGCATTCTCATAAATATACTTAGCAACTGGAGTAGATCCAACAAAGCTAACTGCCTGAATGTCATTATTATTTAAAATTGCATCAACAACTTCTTTATCCCCATTAATCACGTTAAATACTCCCTCTGGCAATCCTGCTTCATTTAATAATTCTGCAAGCCTAAATGCACATGACGGATCTTTTTCAGATGGTTTTAGAATAAATGAGTTTCCACATGCTATTGCCATTGGAAACATCCACATTGGAACCATAGCAGGAAAATTAAAGGGTGTTATGCCTGCGCATACACCAAGTGGCTGTCTTATTGACCAACTATCAACTTCCGATCCAACATTTTCTGTAAATTCACCTTTTAGTATTTGAGGGATGCCACATGCAAATTCTACGACTTCTAGTCCTCTTGTTAATGATCCTCTTGCATCTTCATAAACTTTACCGTGTTCAGAGACTATCAGCTTTATTATATCATCTGAATTTTTCTCAATTAATTCTTTAAACTTAAACATTACTCTTGCTCTTTGTAGTGGTGGTTTCAATGACCAGCTTTCATAAGCTTTTTTTGCAAGTTCAACAGTTTTATTAAGATCTTCTTTATTACCCAATATTACCTCAGACTCTTGATCGCCAGTTGCAGGGTTGTATACTTTACCTTTTTTTGATGAACTTCCTTTGTATACTTTACCATTTACAAAGTGTTGTATTAAATTCATGACGATTTTATTTAATTAAGTAATTAGCTTGTTGCAAGCATTTTTTTAATAGATGCTATCGCTTTTGCTGGATTTAATCCTTTTGGACATGCATTTGTACAATTCATGATAGTGTGGCATCTATAAAGCTTTAATTCATCCGCAACTTTTTTTAATCTTTCTTTTCTTTCCTCATCTCTAGAATCTATTATCCATCTATATGCTTGTAATAATACAGCTGGGCCTAAATATTTATCACCATTCCACCAGTAACTAGGACAAGATGTAGAACAGCATGCACACATAATACATTCATACAATCCGTCTAATTTAGCTCTATCCTCTTTTGATTGAAAATTCTCTTTCTCACTTTTAGTATTAGAATTCTTTAACCAGGGTTCAACTGATGCGTATTGTTTATATAATGTTGACAAATCTCCAATTAAATCTTTTTGTACTCTTAGATGAGGTAAGGGATAAATATTTATATCACCTTTTATTTCTGAATGAGGCTTTGTGCACGCTAATCCATTTTTTCCATCCATATTCATAGCACAAGATCCACAGACACCATGAGCACAAGATCTTCTATAAGAAATCGATGAGTCTATTTCATTTTTTATTTTGTTAAGTAAATCAAGTACTTTTGATGGACAATTATCCATATCAACTTCATAAGTGTCTATTCTTGGGTTTTCACCTGTAGAAGGGTCCCATCTATAAATATTGACTTTTCGTAAGTTTTTTGAACCAGTTTTATCTTTATAATATTTGCCTTTTTCAATTTTAGAATTTTGAGGCAAACTTATTTGAACCATTAATAAACTCTTTCTTGTGGAGGAAAATATTGAACATCATTTGTTAATGTTGAACTATGAACTGGTCTATAATCAATTTTAGTTTTTGTTCCATTACACCAAGATAATGTATGTTGCATATATTTCTCATCATTTCTTTTTGGAAAATCCTCTCTTGCATGAGCGCCTCTACTTTCTTTTCTATGATATGCAGAGTCCATTGTTGTAATAGCTTGTCTGATTAGATTATCAAACTCTAGAGTTTCTACTAAATCAGTATTAAATATTAATGACTTGTCTTTAACTGATAAATCATCCATGCCTTCAAAGGGTTTTCTAATTTCATTAACACCCTCTTTCAAAGTTTTTTCAGTTCTAAATACTGCACATTTTGATTGCATTGTTTTTTGCATCGACAATCTTAATTCGGCAGTGCTATTTGATCCACTGGCATTTCTAAGTTTATCAAATCTGTCTAGACATCTGTCAGTTTCTGAGTCAGAAATTTTCTCATGAGGTGTTCCAGGTTTAACAAGTTCTGATGCTCTTTTTGCAGCCGCTCTTCCGAAAACTACAAGATCTATTAAAGAATTTGACCCAAGTCTATTTGCTCCGTGGACAGATACACATGCCGCTTCTCCAATCGCCATTAGTCCAGGTACAGTTTTTGCTGAACCATTCAATGTTAAAACTTCTGCTTTATAGTTTGTTGGTATTCCACCCATATTGTAATGAACTGTTGGAACCACTGGTATTGGCTCTTTTGTTACATCAACATTAGCAAATAATCTTGAAGACTCTGATATACCAGGTAGTCTTTCTTCTATAACATTTGGATCCAAGTGATCTAGATGTAGATGAACATGATCTCTTTCTTTTCCTACTCCTCTACCTTCGTTTATTTCTACTGCTATAGATCTACTTACTACGTCTCTCGAAGCGAGATCTTTTGCTTTAGGAGCATATCTTTCCATAAACCTTTCCCCTTTAGAATTTACAAGGTATCCACCTTCTCCTCTTACACCTTCAGATATTAAGGTTCCGTGTCCATAAATTCCTGTTGGGTGGAATTGAACAAATTCCATATCTTGTAATGGCAATCCTGCTCTTAGAACCATAGCATTTCCATCTCCAGTGCAAGTATGGGCGGATGTCGCTGAATAATAAACTTTTCCATACCCACCTGTTGCTATAATAGTAATATGTGACCTAAATCTATGAATTGTCCCATCATTTAAATTCCATGCAATCAAACCTTTGCACTCTCCATCTTTCATAAGCAAATCTAAAGCGAAGTATTCAATAAAAAATTCTGTATTATGTTTTAAAGCTTGTCCATATAAAGTATGTAATATTGCATGACCCGTACGGTCTGCTGCTGCACAAGTCCTTTGAACTGTGCCATTACCATAATTTTTTGTCATACCACCAAATGGTCTCTGATAAATTTTTCCTTCTTCTGTTCTGCTAAAGGGCACCCCATATTGCTCTAGTTCTAGAACTGCTTTTGGTGCTTCTTTACATAAATATTCTATACAATCCTGGTCACCTAACCAATCGGCTCCTTTAACGGTATCATACATGTGCCATCTCCAATCATCTTCACCCATATTTCCAAGTGCAGCCGAAATTCCTCCTTGTGCTGCAGATGTATGACTACGAGTTGGGAACACTTTGGATACGCAAGCAGTTTTTAATCCTGCCTCACTTAAACCTACAGCAGCTCTTAGACCTGATCCACCTGCTCCAAGAACTACAACGTCATACTCATGATCAATTATTTTATATGAACTCATATTTCTAAATTATAAATTATTATTAATAAAACTACAGGTATTATTATAGCAAATAAATATAATAATTTGTTTGCGACATTTTTAATTTTTCTGTTTTCTACGTAATCTTCGAAAATTTCACTAATTGTGAGAGCTGAAAAGAAGTAAGCCACCACAAATAGCAACGATAATAAAAATTTCGTAGGCTGAGTAGTAAAAAAAGCGGTAATTTCAACAATATTTTTGTCATAAATACCTGCAAATACAATTGTGAACCAAACCATCAATGGTATCAAAATAACTGATGAAGCTTTAAGAAAGAGCCATTTTTTTGTAGGATTAATCATTAAAAAAACACCCTTCCTATTAGATAGATAATTACAGTGAATACTATAGAAAAGATTATTACTAGAGCACCAGTTAAGTTTGCAGTTTTTAATTCAAATCCATAACCCAAATCCCAGAATAGGTGTCTAAGTTCACTAAGTGAGTGAAAAGTAAAAGACCATATAGTTCCTATTATAAAAAATTTTCCAAAAAAAGAGTTTAAAAAATTAAAAATAGTTTGATAAAAATTTTCTCCGATTAAAAGCGATCCGATCCAAAACATAACTATTGTAAGAATAATTATATTAATTACTCCAGTAATACGATGACCAATTGAAACTAGTGAGGATATATGCCAACTATAAATTTGAATATGAGGAGATAGAGGATTTTTATTTTCCATAAAAATTATTTTTAATTAAAGTTTCCGCTATTTCAACTGCATTTAAAGCTGCACCTTTTAGTAAATTGTCAGATACAATCCACATATTTACTGATTTTGGTTGAGAATTATCATGTCTAATTCTTGAAATAAATGTATCAAACTTATTTTCAGCTTCAACAGGTGTGATGTATCCACCATCTTTTTGTTCATCAATTACTTTACAACCAGGAGAGATTGATAAAACATTTTTTATTTCTTCAAGATTGTATTTTTTATTAAACTCAACATTAGCACTAATAGAATGAGAGACAAGAACAGGAATTCTTACACATGTTGATGTTATATTAATTTTATTATCTAAAATTTTTTTAATTTCGTCATGATTTTTTTGTTCTTCTTTTGTGCTGCCATTTTCAAGAAAAGTATCAATATGAGGTATTGCATTAAATGCGATTTGTTTTGTAAAATTTTTTGAGATAACGTCTTTATTTTCAAGTACTTCTCTTGTTTGCGAAATTAACTCATCTACACCCGCTTTTCCGACTCCTGATACGGATTGATATGTGGAAGCTACAATTCTTTTAATACTATATAAATCATGCAAAGGTTTAAGTGCCACAACTATTGGGATAACTGAACAATTGGCATTTGCTATAATATTTTTATTTTTAAATTTAGACAATTCCTTTGAATTAACTTCAGGTACAATCAAAGGTATATCGGGGTCTTTTCTAAAAAATTTAGAATTATCAATAACAATTGTTTTTTGAGCCGCAACAGGCGCCCATCTTTCTGCAACCGCACTACCCGCAGCAAAAAAGGCAATTTTTACTTTAGAAAAATCAAATTTTTCTAGATCCTGTACATTATGTTCTTTTCCAAAAAATCTTATGATTTTTCCAGCGCTTTTGGATGAGGCAACTAAGTGGACTTGGGTTATAGGAAATTTTTTTTTTTCTAGAACTTCAATTAATTTTCTACCTACGTTTCCTGTTGCACCGACTATTGCTAAATTCATGATATGTTAAGAATTATATTACTAAATAAACGGCAAATCACAAAGTTTTCCAGTGCAATTTTTTCCGTCTAAATTTATTTTAATTTCTTGTGAGGCATTAAAATAGGGCTTATTAATCATAGCTATTCCAATAACTTGTTTGAACATTGGATTAAATGACCCAGATCTTAATTCTCCAATTAAATTGTTAGAATTGTCATAAATATTTATTGAGCTTGTGACTGCAATTTCATTAGTATCAATTTTAACTCCCATTAACTTTTTTTTAATGCCTTCAGATTTTACCTTTTTTAATTCATCTTTTCCCAAAAATTCTAAATCATTATCTAAATTTACGTATTTATCAAAACCACATTCTAAAGGATTATCTCCTATGTCAATATCATTTCCATAAGATAATAAAGAGCTTTCTATTCTTTCAATTAAATTTGGGCAGCCTGGTTTCAAATTAAATTCATCTCCAACCTCAAACAATTTGTCATAAAATGCTAGACCGGCTTTTTCGTGTTCCATATATACTTCAAAACCACTTTGTTTAGACCAGCCAGATTTTGCAATTAAATGTTTAGATCCTGCAAACTCATAATAATCAAATCCAAAAAATTTTAATTCTTCTATTTTTGGTCCTAAAACTTTTTTCATTAAATCAGTAGACTTTGGTCCTTGTACAGAAAAAATGTCAACTTTTGCCTCAAATATATTTACATCGTATTTTAGTCCTATAGCTAAACCTTTAGCAAATAACTCAAAGTCAGAGTCTGATAAAGATATCCACCATCTGTCTTCTGCCAGTTTTAAAATTACTGGATCACTTATCAACTTTGCATTGTGGTCAATTATAGGAGCATAATAGCATCTGCCAACTTTAGCCTTTGAAAGATCTCTACAAGTCATAAGCTGCACTAATCTAGATGAATCTTTGCCGTTAATTTCTGTTTGTCTTTGAACAGATACATCCCAAACTTGTACGTGTTCTTTTAAGTGGTGATATGCCTCCTCTAAAGTATCTTCAAATCTTGTAGGTAACAACATATGATTATAGATAGTATAAGCAGTAACACCTTGTTTTTCGACTCTGGAAGTATAGGGAGTGCCTCTTAATCTTTTAGATTTAGATATAAAATAATTTTTCATTTTTTTATAAATTCTAAAACAGACTTTCTCATTTCAAAAGCTTTTTCAAATATAATCATATGACCACAATTGTTAATAATTTTTATTTCAGAATTTTTTATAATTTCGGCCATTTTGTTTCCAATTTTTAGAGGAACCATTTTATCCATATCTCCAAAAATACACAAAGTAGGACAAACGATTTTTTCTAAAGATTCTTTACCGGACTTATAATTGTTACAAGCATTTAAGTCTACATACAAAATTTCTCTAATTTCCCTTGTTGAATTAATAATTTTTTTAACAGGATTTCCTCCTATGAAAGCTTTTGAACCCTCATAACCCCACTTCATCATTAATAAAATTGCTTTTTCGTCACCTGCAAATGCAAAGTCTAATAAATCTTGATTAACTGGTAACTTATATGTGCCGGCTACTAGAATAAGCTTTTGAATAAGATCTGGATACCTTGATGATAAATCAATTCCCACAAGGCAACCTTGTGAGTGCCCTACAAAATTAATTTTATCTATTTTTAAAAATTTTACTAAATTACTTACCCAATCTGATATTTTTTCAATAGAGGCTAAAGCTGGTCCTACTGAATTCCCATGTCCTGGTAGATCAACTGATAATACATTGTATCCATTTGAAATGTAAAATTGCTCATGTAAAGACCAAACAATATGACTTAAACCACTTCCATGCATTAACATGATGGTGGATTTTGAGTGATCGATTTCTCTACCACCTGTTGAGATGAAAACATCTTTATCGTTGATGTTTATATTCAGTTTAGCTCCTTAGCCTTTTTTCTTAATTCAAATTTCTGAATTTTTCCCGTTGAAGTTTTAGGTAATTCACAAAATTCTATTTTTTTTGGAACTTTAAAATTAGCTAGTGTCTCTTTACAAAAATCTATTAACTCTTTTTCAGTTGTTGGTTTATCTTTTACTGACTCTATAAATGCACAAGGTACCTCTCCCCATTTTTCATCGGGTTTTGCAACAACTGCGGCTATAGATACTGATGGATGTTTTGCTAGAGTATTTTCAATCTCTATTGAAGAAATATTTTCTCCCCCTGATATAATTATATCCTTAGATCTGTCCTGGATTTTTATGTAACCATCTGGATGCATAACGGCCAAATCTCCAGAGTGAAACCAACCATCTTTCATTGCTTTGGCAGTAGCATCCTTATCTTTATAATATCCCTTCATAACAACATTTCCTTTTATCATTATCTCACCCATTGTTTTTCCATCTCGTGGAACTGGCTTCATTGTTTCTGGATCAATAACTGAAACACCTTCTGTATTTGGATACCTAACGCCTTGTCTTGCTTTAATTTCGTTTATTTTATCTTCATCTAAAGAATTCCACTCATCATTCCAAGCGCATTGAGTTATATGACCATAAGTTTCCGTTAGTCCGTATACATGCATAACTTCAAATCCTAAACTCTTCATTTTTTTAAAAATGATACTTGGTGGTGGTGCACCAGCAGTAAGAACATGAACTTTATGTTTTAACTCTTTTCTATCACTTTCGGAAGCACCTGTGATCATGTTGAGAACTATCGGTGCCCCTCCAAAGTGTGTAACTTTATATTTATCAATTAAGTCAAAAATTTTTTTTATATCTATGTTCCTCAAACAAATAGTTTTTCCGTTGAGCATAGGTACTGTCCATGGATAACACCATCCATTACAATGAAACATTGGAACAACACATAAAAAAACAAGTCTATTTGGCATGTTCCAAGCAACAGCACTGCCGGTTGCCATTAAGTAAGACCCTCTGTGATGATAAACAACACCTTTTGGATTTCCAGTTGTTCCAGATGTGTAACTTAGAGAAATTGCTTGCCACTCATCATCTGGTTTCTTCCAAATATAATTGGTTTCTCCAGATCTTAAAAATTCCTCATATTCAAGCTCTCCTATTTTATTTAACTTTGATTGATCAGCATGCTTGTCGTGAATATCTATGATCTTAATCTTTTTTTTGATACTTAATAAAGCTTTTTTGACCACTTCATGGAATTGTCTATCTACAATTAATACTTTCGCATCACTGTGTTCAAGTATGTAACTTACTGTTTTAGCATCTAATCTGATATTGATAGTATTTAAAACAGCACCAGTCATAGGTACTGAATAATGTGACTCGAATATTTCTGGCGTATTACAAGCCATTACAGATACGGTGTCGCCTTTACCAATTCCGATTTTTTCTAATGCACTAGCAAATTGAGTGCATCTTTTATAGATTTCTGACCATGTGTACTTTCTATCTTCGTACACAATTGCTTCATAATTTGGATAAATATCTTTAGCTCTCTCTAAAAAAGTTAGTGGTGTTAATGGAACAAAGTTTGCATTATTTTTATCTAGATTTTGTTCAAAGCTACTCATTTTAATTAAATTTAAAATCCATTATATATCTACTACCACTCATAGCAGATGAGCAATGGGTATCTATTCTTGGAAGGACTCTTTGAAAGAAAAAATTTGCAGTTTGAATTTTATCCTCATAAAAATTTTTGTTATTGTCGTAATCTTCGAAACTCACTTGTAATACCTTTAACCATGAGTAACCTACGGCTACCAGTCCTAAAACTTTTAAATAATCATTGCTAGCAGCATTTGCATCATCTTTGGAATTTTGAATTTTATCTTTAACCCATGATGTAAAAGAAGACAGCTTCTCTAAATAAGTATCTAATATTGCTATAAATGGAGCAATTTTTTCATTGTTATTTATTTCCATTTCCTTTTTTACCATGTTTATATATCGATCAATTATGTCCCCGTTTTTGTTAACTAATTTTCTAAAAACTAAATCGATAGCTTGGACAGAATTCGTGCCCTCATAAATTGGTGTGATTCTATTATCTCTATATAGTTGTTCTATTCCCTGATCTTTTGTATACCCATATCCTCCAAAAATTTGCATTGCTTCACTTGTTATCTCCGATCCCATGTCTGTAAATAAAGCTTTAACCACTGGAGTCATAAGAGACACAAAGTCAGCTGCTTCTTGTTTAATTTTTTTGTTTTCGTGGTTTAAGCTGACTTCAGTTTGTTGGGATAACCAGAAACATAGTGCTCTCTCTCCCTCTATTATTGATTTCATGTTTAAAAGTGATCTTCTAATATCTGCATGTTCAATGATAAAATCAGCAGACCCATTTGATGTTTTATTGTTATTACTTTTTCCTTGTTTCCTTTCTTTAGAATACATTAAAGAATTTTGGTAAGCTATTTCTGATATTCCTAGACCTTGTATTCCTACGACAATTCTTTCAAGATTCATCATCGTAAACATTGAGTTTAGTCCTTTATTTTTTGGTCCTATCATATAACCAACTGCATCATCAAAATTTAAAACACATGTTGCTGAGCCCTTTATACCCATTTTGCTTTCAATTGATCCAGTGCTAATACCATTTCTTGGTCCCAAACTTCCGTCGTCATTGACAATATACTTAGGAACTAAAAACAAACTAATTCCTTTTGTTCCAGATGGAGAGTCTGTTGACCGGGCAATTACTAAATGAATAATATTCTCTGTTAAATCATGATCTCCAGATGTAATAAAAATTTTTTGGCCACTTAATTTATATGTTCCGTCACTCTGCTCAACTGCTTTTGTTTTCAATAAACCTAAATCAGTTCCACATACTGGTTCAGTTAAACACATTGTGCCACTCCACTTACCCTCTACCATTTTAGGTAAATATTTATCTTTAACTTCATTTGTTGCGTGATGGTTTATACAATTATATGCTCCAATACTTAGCTCACTATAGAGCTTAAAGGATAACGATGCAGAGGAAAGCATTTCATCAAAAAAAGCGCTTACAGTTTTTGGCATTCCTTGACCACCATATTTTGGATCACAAGATAGAGAGGTCCAGCCATCTTCTATATATTTTTTATAAGCTTCTTTGTATCCTGGCGGTGTTCTAACAACACCATTTTCTAACATAGCTGGTTGCTCGTCGCCGACTTTGGCCAATGGTAAAATAATATTTTGATTAATTTTTGCAGCCTCCTCGAGAATATTTTTTACTAGATCTGGTGTAACATCTTTATATTTTTCTAATTCATTATACGATTTGTTATTTCTAAGTTTCTCATAAAGAAACATCATATCGTCAACTGGTGCTGTGTATGTTGTCATATATTTATATAAATTAATTTATATTTTCTACTTTTGCAAATAAGCAATAATCGCATCACCCATTACTTTTGTTGATACCTCTTTGTTGCCTTTAGACAAAATATCTTTAGTTCTAAGCCCATCATTTAAGACTTTTTGTACAGCATCCTCTATTTCTTTAGCTTCTTTATCTAAATTTAGAGAATATTTTAAAGCCATTGAAAAACTTAGTATAGTAGCAATAGGATTAGCTAATCCTTTGCCAGCAATATCTGGAGCTGAACCATGTACTGGCTCATACATTGATCTCATATTTCCATCCTTATCTTTTGCCCCTAGGGATGCAGAGGGCAAAAGACCTAATGATCCTGTAAGCATTGCAGCTTCGTCTGATAAAATATCACCAAATAAGTTATCTGTAACAATTACATCAAATTGTTTTGGGTTCCTCAAAAGTTGCATTGCACAATTATCTGCGAGCATATGTTCAAGTACAACATCTTTATATTCTTTGTCATGAAGTATTTGAATTTCTTCTTTCCAAAGTTGTCCAGCCTCCATCACATTTGATTTTTCACATGAAGTTACTTTATTGTTTCTTTTTTTTGCTAAATCAAAAGCTACTCTTCCAACTCTTTCTATTTCATTGGTCGTATAAGTGTGAGTATTAATTCCTTTCCTCTCGCCATTGTTAATTGGTTTAATTCCACGTGGTTCTCCAAAATAGATACCTCCTGTTAACTCTCTAACAATCATAATGTCTAGTCCAGAGACTATTTCTGGTTTCAAACTTGATGCGTCAACTAATTGTTTAAAACATATGGCTGGTCTTAAATTTGCAAATAATTTTAATTCTTTCCTTAATTTTAGTAATGCTCTTTCAGGTTTTTTTGAAAACTCTAAATTATCCCACTTAGGTCCGCCTACTGCACCTAAAACTACGGCTTGGCTCTCTAATGCCTTATAAAAAACTTCATCAGTAATTGGCGTTCCGTGTTTATCATATGCTGCACCTCCAACTAAGTCTTCGTGAATCTCAAAATCAAGTGATCGATTTTTATTTAACCACTCTATAATTTTTCTGACTTCTGCGGTAACCTCTGGCCCAATTCCGTCTCCAGGTAGTAAAAGAATTCTTCTCTTTTTAACTTTAATCATTAAAAATCCATGGTCTTTCAGATTTAATTTTATTTTCAAATTCTTGTATTTTTGACTTATGATTTAAAGATAAAGCAATATCATCGTAACCCTCAATTAAACACTCTTTTTTAAAATCATCGATATCAAATTTAATCTCATTATTTCCGTAACTAATTTTTTGCTCTATTAAGTCAACTTTAATTTCTTCTTTTCGTGTAGAGTACTCTGCAAGTTCTTTAATCTTATCCTCTGAAATTGTGATTGGTAAAATTCCATTTTTAAAACAATTGTTATAAAAAATATCTGCATAACTGGAGCTTATTACACAAGTAATCCCAAAATCTAAAAGCGCCCAAGGAGCATGTTCCCTTGAGGAACCACAACCAAAATTTTTTCCAGCGATTAATATTTTTGAATTTTTATATGGATCTTTGTTTAGAATAAAATCATTTATTTCATTACCATCTTGATCATATCGCATTTCAAAAAACAAACTTTTTCCTAGCCCTGTTCTTTTAATAGTTTTAAGAAATTGTTTAGGAATTATCATATCTGTATCAATATTGACTATCGGCAAATAAGCTGGAATACTTTTTAAATTTGTAAATTTTTTCATTAATTGGAATATTTTCTTACATCATCTAAATTGCCAGAAACTGCCGCAGCGGCAGCCATTGCTGGACTTACTAAATGAGTTCGTCCACCCCTGCCTTGACGTCCTTCGAAGTTTCTGTTTGATGTAGATGCACATCTCTCTTCTGGTTTTAATTTATCAGCGTTCATTGCTAAGCACATTGAACATCCAGGTTCTCTCCATTCAAAACCTGAACTAATAAATATTTTGTCTAATCCCTCCTGCTCTGCTTGTTCTTTTACAAGTCCTGAGCCTGGCACAACCATTGCATTAACGTGTTTAGCTATTTTTTTATCTTTTAATATTTTTGCAGCTTCTCTTAAATCCTCAATTCTCCCATTAGTACAACTTCCTATAAACACCTTATCGATTTTTATATCCTTAACATTTATATCTGGCTTTAATCCCATGTATTTTAAAGATCTTTCAATTGAGCTTTTCTTATCTGGATCAGTAATATTTTTCGGATTTGGCACTTTTCCATCAATAGGTACAACATCTTGAGGAGAAGTTCCCCAAGTAACCATCGGTTTTATATCTTTGCCGTCAAGTTTTACTTCTTCATCAAATATTGCGTTGTCATCTGAATAAAGTTTACTCCAATAATTTAAAGCCTTATCCCAATTTTCTTTTTTTGGAGAAAAAGGTCTGTCTTTTAAATATTTAAATGTCTTTTCATCTGGTTTAATCAGCCCAGCTCTTGCTCCGCCCTCAATAGTCATATTACAAATTGTCATTCTTTGCTCCATGCTTAATGAAGAAACTACATCACCTGCATATTCTATAACATAGCCAGTTCCTCCAGCTGTTCCGATTTTTCCAATGATTTGTAAAATAACATCTTTAGATGTCACACCAATTGAGAGTTTTCCATTTACACTTATTCGTAAGTTTTTAGATTTTTTTTGAACCAAAGTTTGTGTTGCTAATACATGTTCAACTTCAGATGTTCCAATTCCAAACGCTAAAGCTCCAAATGCTCCATGGGTTGCAGTATGACTATCTCCACACACAATTACTGTCCCTGGTTGAGTAAAACCTTGCTCTGGCCCTATGATGTGAACGATACCTTGCCTTTTATCGTTCATACCAAACAATTTAATTCCAAATTCTTTGCAATTTTTCTCTAAAGTCTCTACTTGAATTTTTGAATCCTTATCTGCAATACCTTTTGACCTATCCGTTGTTGGAACATTATGATCTGCAACAGCCAAAGTTAAATTAGGTTGTCTGACTTCTCTATTAGATGTTCTTAAACCCTCAAAGGCTTGAGGACTAGTTACCTCATGTACTAAATGTCTATCAACAAAGAGTAAAGATGTTCCATCATCTTGTTGATGGACTAAGTGTTGATTCCAAATTTTATCGTACAAAGTTTGAGACATTAGAAAAAATTATTTTTTTTCTGAAGATCCCTCATCTTTTTTTAAGGTCTCTTCTTTTTTTGAATCTTCTATTTCTTCTGTGGTTTTATTAATTTCTTGAGCCTGGTTTTCTACAGCAACTTTTTCATCAGCTTCTACTGGAGTATTAATATTTTCTTGTTTAACTTCTACATCGATACCGATATTTTTTCTAATTTTTTCTGCAATTCTTGCAGATTTACCTGTTCTATCTCTCAAATAATAAAGTTTTGCTCTTCTTACTTCTCCTGATCTAATTACCTTAATTGAATCCACAATAGGACTATACAATGCAAATGTTCTTTCAACACCTTCACCAAAAGATATTTTTCTCACTGTAAATGATGAATTTATATCTCTATTTTTTTTTGCGATACAAACTCCCTCAAAGTATTGAATTCTATCTCTTTTCCCTTCGGAAATTTTTACTCCAACTTTAATAATATCTCCTGGAAAAAAATCTGGTAGTTTTTTTTCTGCAGATATTTGTGTAACGTTCGCTTTATTTATTTCATCAATTGTTTTCATTTTTAAGTTAGTCAAATTAATTTTTTTTATTATATTTTTGCCATAAATCTGGTCTTCGGTCGCGTGTTATAGCCTCAGATTGAGATAAACGCCAGTGTTTAATTTTAGCATGATCCCCTGATAAAAGTACATTTGGAACTTCTTTTTCCTCCCAAATTTGAGGTTTTGTGTATTGAGGATACTCCAAAAGCCCGTTTTCAAAACTTTCGTCTTTTGTCGAATTTTCGTTACCCAGAACTCCTGGCAATAGTCTTAGTATTGCATCTATAAAAACAAACGCCGCTGTCTCACCTCCGGAAAGTATAAAATCACCTATACTATACTCTTCAATATTTCTAGTTTCAATTACTCTTTGATCGATACCCTCAAAACGTCCACAAATAATATTAATCACTTTTTCTGATGAAAGTTCTTTTGCGATCTTTTGATTAAAAATTTTACCCCTTGGTGTTAAAAAGATAACCTTTTCTCCTTTTGCAATATTATTATCTAACGCACTTCCTACAACATCTGGTTTTATTAACATGCCTGATCCACCTCCATAAGGGGTGTCGTCAACTTTCAGATTTTTATCACTTGAATATTTACGTATGTCAATATTTTCCAAATTCCATAATTTGTTCTCCATTGCTTTTCCAAATAAACCTTCGCTTAATGGGCCTGGAAACATTTCTGGATACAAAGTAAATAATCTTGTGATAAACATTTATTTTTTTTCTTCCTTAGGTGCCTCAGCTTTTTTTTCTTCCTTAGGTGCCTCAGCTTTTTTTTCTTCCTTAGGTGCCTCAACTTTTTTTTCTTCCTTAGGTTCGTCTTTAGATTTTTCCTCTTTTTTTCTGTCCTTCTTAGGAATAGCTTTTTGAGGGTTGTTACCTTTCTCAGGCATTGGCATTATTTGATTTTCACCCAAAATTCTTGCTACTCTTGTTGTTGGTTGAGCTCCTTGACCTAACCAATATTTTATTCTTTCCTCAGCTAATCCAACTCGTTCCTTTTTATCTTTTGGCATTAGTGGATTAAAAAAACCTAATTTTTCTATAAATCTTCCATCTCTTGAAAATCTACTATCTGCTACAACTATTTTGTAGACTGGTCTTTTCTTCGTTCCTCCCATTGATAGTCTTAGTTTTAACATATTTCTCCTTTTGTTATTTTAATTGATTAAAAAGTTCTGGCGGAATTCCTTTATCAGCCATGCCTTTTGTATTTCCTTTTGACATTTTCTTCATCATTTCAGACATCATTTTAAATTGTTTCAACAATTTATTGATAGTGGCAATGTCAGTTCCTGAGCCATTAGCAATTCTTTTCTTTCTTGATCCATCGATTATCTTTGGGTTTTCTCTTTCTCTTTTTGTCATAGATAGGATAACTGCTTCATTTCGAGCAATAATTTTTTCGTCAACACCGGCTTGATCCATTTGTGATTTTATTTTAGAAACTCCAGGTAAAAAAGACATAACCCCTTCAATTCCACCCATTTTTTTCATTTGTCTTAACTGCGAAAGATAATCCTCGAGAGAAAATTGTCCTTTTTTTAATTTTTCCTCTGCTTTTTTTAATTTTTCTTCATCCAAATCTTCTGCAGCTTTTTCAACTAAAGAAACGATATCTCCCATTCCTAAAATTCTGTTAGCCACTCTATCTGGGTGAAATACCTCTAAATTATTAATTTTTTCTCCTACACCTAAAAATTTTACAGGAACTTCTGAAATATATTTCATACTTAATGCTGCTCCTCCTCGACCATCACCATCAGATCTGGTCAAAACGATACCCGATACGTTAACAGTATTTTTAAATTCTTTTGCAACATTCGCCGCCACTTGACCTGTTAACGAGTCTGCAACTAACATTACTTCTGAAGGTTTTATTACATTTTCTATTTCTTTAATCTCACTCATCATTTGAAGATCAATTTGAGTACGTCCTGCCGTATCAAATATAATAACTTCCGAACCATTTAAATTCGCAGCACTTAATGCTCTTCTACAAATATCTCCTGGTAATTGTCCTTTTATAATTGGAAGAGTTAGAATATTATTCTGTTCACCTAATAATTTTAATTGTTCTTGGGCTGCTGGTCTATAAATATCCAGACTTACCATCATCACTTTTTTTTTGTTATTTTTTTCAATGAATTTTGCAATTTTAGCAGTTGTAGTAGTTTTACCGGATCCTTGTAAACCAACCATCATAATTGGGACTGGAGGAACAGAATTTAGGTTAATTTCAGAATTTTTTTCACCTAAAAGTGATACTAATTCATCAAATACAACTTTTACAACCATCTCGCCAGGTGACGTAGATCTGATAATTTCTTTACCAATGGCTTTAGGTTTTACTTTAGAGATAAATTCCTTAGCAACCTCTAAGGAGACATCCGCTTCAAGTAGCGCAAGCCTTATTGCTTTCAAACCTTCATCGACTTGTTTTTCATCAAGTGAAGGAGCTTTTTTTAAGGAGGAAAAAACTTCCTCGAACTTTTTTGTTAAATTTTCAAACATATTTTTTTCCAGCAGTTATCGCATCAGTGGGCGAATATCGCTGACTGATGTCGATCTCTTTGTTACCAAAGACACCGCAAATTGCTGTTTTTTGCGGAAACGTGAGTAAACTATAATAGAGGTTCAAAAAGTCAATAAATAAGTTAAGTATAAACCTATGAATATTAATGCTTTTAAAATGGATGGTTTAGGTAATGATTTTGTCATTATAGATGTTAGAGACAATAAAATAAATCTCTCAGAACAACAAATTATTAAAATATGCGACAGAAATTTTTTAGGTTGTGATCAATTGATATTAGTAGACAAAAATAATGAAGCCGACGCTCAATTAATTTTTTATAATTCTGATGGAAGCGAGTCAGGAGCCTGTGGTAATGGAACTAGGTGCGTTGCTTATTTGATTTCAAAAGAGATGAATAAAAAAGAAGTAAATTTAATTACAAAATCTGGCAAATTATATTCTAAAATTTTAGGTAAAAATTTAGTCGAAACCACAATAGGAAAAGCAAAAACCGATTGGAGAGAAATACCACTTAGCAAAAATAAAAATACAAAAAATTTAGGTATTAAAATTGAAGATAAAAATCAAAATATTTTTACTGGAGGCACGGCAGTAAATGTTGGAAATCCTCATACAATTTTTTTTGTTGATAATATTAATAATTTTGAACTAGAAAAAATTGGGCCTAAATTAGAAACCAGCAGTCTATATCCAGAGAGATGTAATATAACCCTTGCTAAAATTGAAAATAAAAAAAAAATTTCTGTCAAAGTATGGGAAAGGGGTGCAGGGCTAACAAAGGCTTGCGGATCTGCAGCGTGTGCAACGGCTTTTGCCGCTAATTTAAACGGTTTAGTTGGAAGTCACGTTGACATTTGTTTTGAACTTGGCAATTTATCAATAATCTTAGAGCATAATAATTATATTAAAATGAAAGGTTTAGTCTCAGAAATTGAAAAATTAAAAGTAAAATTATAATGAGTATTTTTGAAAAATTTAGATTAGGTTTTAAGAAGAGTGCAAATAATATTTCCGAAGGTTTCAAAGAAATAGTAATAAAAAAAGAAATTAGTGATAAAAAATTAGATGAAATCGAAGATTTTTTAATTAGTGCCGATGTTGGTATAGATGCATCATCAAAAATTAAATCTATTATCTCAGAAAAAAGAATAAATCCTAATTTAGATCAAGTTTCAGAAATCAATAATCTTTTAAAAGAATTTATAATTTCGTTAATGCAACCATTAGAAAAAAAAGAATTTTTTGATAAAAAAATTAAAAACGAAATTATTTTAATTTCTGGTGTAAATGGTGCTGGAAAAACAACCACTATCGGAAAAATTGGTAAAATATTTAAAGACAACGATAATAAAGTTATCTTTGCTGCATGTGATACATTTAGGGCTGCAGCAATTGAACAACTGGAAGAATGGTCGAATAAAATTAATGTTAGTATTATCAAATCCTCTGCGGGATCTGACCCTGCATCTGTAGCATTTAAGGCTACAGATTACGCAAAAAAAAATGATGTTGATAAAGTTTTGATTGATACAGCGGGTAGACTTCAAAATAAAAAAAATTTGATGGAGGAATATAAAAAAATAGCAAATGTAACTAAGAAAATTATTCCAGATGCTCCAAATGAGGTTATACTTGTACTAGACGCAACATCCGGTCAAAATGTAATTAATCAGGTAGATGAGTTTAATAAAATTATTCCTCTTACTGGAATAATTATGACAAAGTTAGATGGTACAGCCAAAGGAGGCATATTAATTGCGATAGCACAGAAATACAAACTTCCAATTATAGCAATTGGTTTAGGAGAGAAGATAGATGACCTTCAAATTTTTGACTCGAAAAAATTTGCTGATGCTTTTATTGGTTCTAATTAAATATATACGTTGAAACTAATGGCTTATAAAAATTACATTTATAATTATCTGATAAATTTTTAAAACCACAACTTTTAGCAAGAGTAGAAATAATGAAATCCATTTTTCCACTATTTTTATGAATAGATAATTCTTTTTTTGCGATATTAAACTCAAAGTTTTTTTTATTCTTTTTTTTTGTGTTTATCATTACAAGTGTATTGTTATCTTCTAATAAATAATAAGCAAAATCCTCGGGAAAAACTGGATACTTATAATGTTTTGTCATATTTTTTACTGCTCTTGGAAACCATTCATAAGAGATTAGAGGGACATCCTCTTTTGTTTTATGAATATATATATAGAGGTCTTGCGGATAATCTTTTATATAATTTCTTTCTTCACCTCTTGCTAATATTGCATTATTTCTTGGTTTAAAATATAATGTAAATTCTTTGTTATAAGACTCCATTTTTCCTACATTGAATAAATTATGGAAATTTTGATTACTTATCTCTGCAACTAAATTTCCAAAATAAAAAGTACTTAAAATTAATATTATCAAATATTTCATAAAAAAAGATTAAAATTAAAATTGGTTTCTTATTTGACTATAATGTGTCTTAATTTAAACTCTTTATAAACTCATTGATACTTTGGATAAGCTGGGAGTTATAATCCATCATATGGTCATCTATTTCATTGAAATATTTGTATTTAGGTTGCAAAGATATTTCATATATTCTTTTTCCCATTTCAAAAGGTACAATTGTATCCTGTTCTCCATGCATAACTAAAATTGGTGTATTTATTTTTCTTAATTTTTTCTCTGACTCATATTTATCTTTTAAAAGAATTTTTACAGGCAAATATGGATAATATTTTTTTGCAAGTTTTACCATTGAAGTAAATGGTGACTCTAGAATTATGCCAGCAAATTTGTTTTCTGATGCTAAATTTACTGCAACAGCTGTACCTAGGGACTCTCCATATAAAATTATACTTTCGTCTTCTACGCCAATATTATTTAGCCATTTTTTTGCGGCTAAAGAGTCCATATACAAACCTTTCTCACTAGGGTTACCTTTATTGCCACTAAAACCTCTATAAGCTACGATTAAATAATTTACATCTAATCTGGATAGCTCATTCAGTTTATAAACTCTGTTGTCTAATTTTCCTGCATTCCCATGAAAAAAAAGAATTGTTTTAAATTTTTTGTCCCCGGTATAATGCCAAGCAACCAACTCATTATCAGATTGAATATAGACCCTCTCAATTTTATGATTAAGATTAGTTTCATCAAGATAATTATTTTCTGAGGGGTGGTATAAAAGCTTTCTTTGATAAAAAAAAATAAATATAACTATAATTAAGTATAAAATTAATATAGATGCGATTATATTAATAATATTCATTTTACTTTTTTTCATTTTTTATTTTTTTTTTAACTAAATATATCCCAAGAAAAACTAGTATAGTTGATACATAGTGGTAGATTTCTAAATTTTCATTAAAAAAAACAATACCGTAGAAAGCCCCATAAACCGTAAATAAATACAAAGTAAATCCAGTTGTTGTGGCGCCAAGATATTTTTGAGCATAAGTGTAAAGGCTGAAAGCTATAATCCCTGGAGAAATCGCAGCGAAAAATGTCCAAATAAAGAAAATTCTATTAAATTCAGTGCTTCTTAAATACATTTCCTCAGCGAGGTAAAAAGGGAATAAGCTAACAGCTCCAAATAATGATATTAAAGTAAACCTCTCAAATACAGATAAATTTGACTTCCAATTAAAAAGATAAATTGAATAGAGGGCCCAACCAATTGATGCACCTAACATCCATAAATCACCTGTTGTAAATCTTAAACTTAAGAGTATTTCTAAGTCAGCTTTTGTAATAATTATAATAACACCTATTAAACACAAAACTAATCCTAAAAATTTTATAAACGTGAATTTTTCTTTAAAAAAAAGGTAAGAAATTAAAATTATAAAAATTGGAGACGAAGTATAGATAATACCCATATTTATAATAGTTGTAGTTTGACCTGCCAGAAAAGGAAATGCACCACATACACCACATCCCATAGCTCCAAGGAAAAATAATTTTTTGATTTCTTTTTTAATTATTTTGGTTTTGTTTACTAAAGTTTGAAAGTTAAAAAATAATAAAATGAAAAAAACTATTGTCCATCTCCAAAAAGCCAATGATATTGGAGGGACATATTCAACGCCACCTCTTGCAACAACTAAGTTACTAGCCATAAAAATTGGTTGAACAAATAGCAGTAAATAAGGAATAAAGATTGAGTAACTATTTTTCAATTTATTCTTTATCGAAAAATGCCTCGTAAACCATCATAATAATAGCAACACCCATCAATATATAAACTGGTAGAACATCAAAGAAAGATATCATCATTGACCTTGTAAGAGTTGTTGCTAAACCTATTAAAAAAAATATTGCGAAAGATAAACCCACAAGTGTTGTAATCTTATTCATTGTGCTCCTTACTTTTTTGTTCCAACCACCTAGCAACTCCAAGAAATCTATGATCGTCATACTTGTCGCCGATTAATTGAACTCCTAAAGGTAAATTATTTTCCCCTTGAAGTAAAGGTAGAGATATAGCTGGTGTGTGCATATAGGACCATACTCGATTAAAATCTGCACTACCTGTGCTTTTTAATCCCTTATCCGCAACCCCAGTACTGCAAGGACTTAGTACACCATGATAATCCTCGAAAACCTCCTTGTAAGACTCATAGCTTCTTTTCATAAAATCTACTGCATCTAAATATTCTTTTGCAGTATGTTTCATACCTTTAGATATTGCTGTTTGCATTTCTTTAGACAATTTGTTTTTTGATTTTTTATAATACATTTGAAAATTATTTGCTAAATCACATTCATGAATAACTCTATGAAATTTGTCAATATCTTTGAAATAGGAAGGAGTATCAAAGACTTCTATATTTTTTTTAAAAGATTTTATAAAATATTCAAATGAATCCCTTGATTTTTTATCAATTTTTTTCCAACTATCTGTTTTGTAAAAAATAAATTTTGGTTCAAAAAGCGGTCCTTTTAGACATTCTTCTAACATAAATTCGGATGAATAATGTATAGTTGCTTCGTCATATTGATCTTTTTTTATTAGAATTTTTGCAAGGAGAGCAACATCTTCCACTGTTTTTCCAAAAACACCAATATGATCTAAATTATATGAGGTCCTTAAAACTCCATTTCTAGAAATTAATCCATAACTAGGTTTGTAACCAACAACACCACAATATGAGGCTGGCCTTATTACTGAACCTCCAGTTTGAGATCCGATTGACAACGGTGCCATATGCGTTGCTATAACCGCCGCAGATCCACTAGATGAACCACCTGGAGTTCTAGAGTAATCGTGAGGATTTCTAGTTGCAGGTGGGGCAAGAAATGCTAATTCGGATGTTGCAGTTTTCCCCATTATAATAGCTCCGGCTGATTTTAATATATCAACAATTTCCGCATTTTGAGATTGTGTCTTACCTTTACGTAAAACAGTTCCACATTCAGTAGGCATATCATAAGTACCTATAATATCTTTTAATGCTACTGGAATTCCGTGTAATGGACCCATAGGCTTACCAGACTTACGGTGTTTGTCAGCCTCATCCGCTTTTTCTAGAAGAAGTTTTTTATCAAAGTGAACCCAGGCTTTAACATCCTTTTCAAATTTGTTAATTTGATCAATATAATTTGTACAAAGTTCTATCGATGTTAATTCAGACTTTCTTATTTTTTCAGCTAACTGATAAACAGGTAATGAAAAAAGATTTGACATTTAAAATTTTAATCTGCAAATAAAGTATCTGGTAACCATAGTGCAATACCTGGGAATATATACATTAAAACCATAGCTAAAATTACAATGCCTAAAAAAGGCATGATACCTCTAAATATTTGCATTAGTTCAACATTCCTGCTTTGGACTCCTTTCAAATAGTAGGCTGACATTGCCATAGGTGGTGTTAAAAAAGAAGTTTGTAAATTTAAAGCTATTAGCATTGCAAAAAAATAAGGGTTTACTCCAAAAAACTCAACAAGAGGTAGGAATATTGGAACAAAAATAATTAAAATTTCAGTCCACTCAAGGGGCCAACCCAGTAAAAATATTATTATTTGCGTAATTACTAGAAATTGCCATGGTTGAATATCCATTGATTTGAAGAACGTTTCAAAAACTTCATGTCCTCCAAGGTATGAAAATACGGATGCGAAGGTCCATGAACCCACAAACAACCACATAATCATTGCACTTGTTTTTGCTGTAAGAAATACCGACTCTTTAAAGTTTTTCCATTTTAAAGATTTATAGAAATATGAAAGCACTAAAGCTCCAAAAGCACCGACTGCTGCAGCCTCGGCTGGAGTAGCAAGTCCTGCTAAAATTGTACCGAGTACTAAAATTATCAAAGAAAATAATGGAACAAAAGATACTAATACCTCTTTTAATATCTCGGATCTCGGTGGTATTTCCTCTGCTGCTGGTTTAGGTGCTAAAGATGGATTAAAATATGCTCTTATTATTACATAAAGAATATACAATCCAGCTAACATTAAACCTGGAAATATCGCAGCTGCAAAAAGTCTTAAGGGCGAAAGCTGAGCTATAACAGCATAAACAATTAACATAATACTTGGTGGGATTAGTATTCCTAAGCAACCTCCAGAACAAATTACACCTGATGCAAATTTTTTATCATATCCAGCTCTTATCATTGCCGGCCAAGCTAGAAGTCCCATTAAAGTTACAACAGCACCGATAATTCCTGTTGCTGTTGAAAATAATGCACAAGTTACAAGTGCTGCAACAGCCATTGATGCTGGCAGTCGATGAGATGCTAATCTAATCGCAAAAAATAATTTTGCTACAATTCCTGCTCTTTCTACTAAATAGCCCATAAAAAGAAACAAAGGGACTGCAGTTAAAACGGTATTATCCATTATCGTATAGGTGTTTTGAACTAATAAAGAAAATATCCGATTATCGAGTAAATGATCCATTCTACTTGGATCAAAGTAAGCATAATAACCAAATCCAACTCCCATCGCTAATAAAGTGAATGCGATTGGGAAACCTAATAAAACAGCAAAAAGAAATAAACTCATCATTAAAATTGCTATCTCAGGATTTGAAAGTTCAAATAACATCGGCTTTGTCATCCTTTTGTGAGGTTCTCATTAATACTTTTTCTGTTTCTTCAGCGTCTGCTGATAGTCTTTCTGGCCAGTGACCTGTTTTAATACATATAATTGCTCTAAACACTTCACTAATACCCTGAATTGCTAATAAGAATCCAGATAAGGGTATTATAGACTTTGCCATATAAATTTGTATTTGCGCAGGACTGTTCCAACTAGTTTCTTTTATTTTCCAAGCGAGTGCTGCGTATTCATATCCGTAAAATACTAAAGCTAAAATACCTGGAAAGAAAAAAATAAAATATAAAACTAAATCAATCCAACCTTGAACTCTTGTTGGGAATAGTCTGTAAATGACATCCCCTCTTACATGTGCTTCAGTAGACAAGGTATATGCTCCTGCCATCATAAAAATAGCTCCATACATCTGTAAACTAAAATCAAAGTTCCATAATGTAGGACTATTAAAAGCATATGCCATAATTACCTCATAACATGTGCCTCCCATTAAAATTACAATGCACCAAGAAAAAGCTTTTCCCATTGAAGCACTAAGGGTATCTGCAAATTTTATGAAAGATCTCATTATTTTACTCTATGATAAATACAGTCAGTTTAGCAAATAAAAAAAAGGGGGCCTTTTAGCCCCCTTTAAATTTACTTTAGTTAAAGTTTATATTTTAACTTTACCAATTGGTCCAAACTCATTTTCATATGCTAGCTTGTAATTAGGCTGATTCATCAGCAAGTATTTCATTACTCTCTTAGCGTATGCTTTTTGAGAATCTACGACTTTTTTGAAGAAAGCGTCTTTCTTCGTAAAATCGCCGATTACTTTATCCCAACCTTTTAGTTGTTGAGCTAAAATTTCATCAGACGTTTGGTAAACGTTAACTTTATGTTCATTCATTAATTTAGATAAATCTGCTGAATATCTAACTAATGCTTTGAAATAGTTATCTGTATTTGCAGCATAAGCAGCATTTTTTAATATTGCTTGATTTGCTGGTGACAGACTGTTGAAAGATTTGTTGTTAATCGGTATTTCAAACATCTCTTGTGATTGGTGGAAGCTTCCTAAGTGATAATGCTTAGAAACATCTTGCATACCAAACTGAGAGTCCGAAGTTGGGTTGTTAAACTCAGCTGCCTCAATCAAACCAGTTTTCATTGCCGGTTGAATTTCACCACCTGGTAACTGTCTAACGACCATTCCCATTGCAGTAAGAACGTTAGTAGCAAGACCAACTGTTCTATACTTCATACCTTTAACATCAGATACTTTAGTTACATTTTTCTTAAACCATCCAAATGGCTGTGCTGGCATTGGCATATGAAAAACACCAGTATAATCGAAGCCTACTTTTTTAATAGTCTCTTCGTATAGTGCTCTTCCTCCACCATATTCCATCCATCCCATAACTTCTTGAGATGACATACCGTAAGATGGACCTGTACCAAATAATGATGCAGCTGGATTTTTTCCATACCAGTACGCAGTTACCCAGTGACCCATATCAACGGCACCTGAACTTACAGCTTGACCAATTTCACTAGTCTTAACAACTGCTCCAACAGGTTGTAGATCAATTTTTAAAGATCCTCCAGACATATCGCTAACCATTTTGCAATAATCGCCTGCCATTTCAAAAAAGATGTTAGCTCCACTTGGCCATGCTGCTTGCATTTTCAAAGTTTGAGCTGCACCTAAATTTACGTAAGGCATTGCAACTGCTGCTACTCCGGCTGCTGCTGCTGTCTTGAAGAACTTTCTTCTTGAAGGTGTTTTACCCTTCATTGATTTTTTAGTTTTAATCATTCTTCTCTCCTCGTTTGTTAATTAACAAAGCAATTAAAACATAAAAGATATGAAGAGTCCTATGCTAAATAGACGGATTCTAAATTATTTTCAACTTAAGGTAGAAATATTTTAAACTAATTGACTTTATTTTTACACCCACCAGTCTCAAAAAATTCAGTCATATTATCAATGGCTAGATTAGCCATAGCTGTCCTGGTCTCCTTAGTTGCGCTTCCTAGGTGAGGTAAGATGAATGCACTTTTATGTTTTGTATAGCCAGGATTTAAATTTGGCTCTCCTTTGTAGACATCTAATCCAACTGCGTAAACTTTTCTTCTATCTAATGCATCGATTAATGCCTCATCATCTACTATATCTCCTCTTGCTACGTTAGTTACAACCGCACCTTGAGGTAATTTTTCTAGTGCTTCTTTATTAATTAAATTTATCGTCTCCTTAGATGCTGGACAACAAACTGACAACACATCAGATACTGATAATAAACTATCTAATTTTTCATGATAGATTGCACCATTTTCTTTTTCATCATTTAATTTTGATCTATTATGATAGTGAATTATCATACCTAAAGACCTAGCAATTTTTGCTATTTTCTGTCCTATTCTACCCATTCCTAAGATACCTAACCTGGTTCCAGTGAGTTGTTTTCCAATTAAATAATCTGCAGACCATTTCCAATTAGATGCTTTTGCACCCTCAATTCCCTCTGCAGCTCTTCTACATGCGCCTAAAATTAACAATATTCCTATTTCGGCAGTTGCGTCTGTCAAAACTTCAGGAGTATTTGTAACAGCAATATTTCTTTTTTTTGCAGCTTCTAAATCTATATTGCCAAATCCAACAGCAAAATTAGACAATATTTTAATACTTTCGGGAAGTTTGCTTATAGTTTGGTCATCAAGCTTATCTGTTAATGCAGATAGAATACCATCACATCCTTTGCTAAGCTCTATAAGTTTATCTTGTGAGTAAAGTTCATCATTTAGGTTAAGTTTAACGTCATATAAGCTTTTTAATTTATCTTCATTTGATCTTAACAATTTTCTTGTAACTAATATTTTTTTCATACCTTAATTCAAATCGAATATTTTGCCTGGATTCATTATATTGTTAGGATCTAGGCTTCTCTTGATTGTTTTCATTAATGGGATGTTATCTGGATGTTCTTTTAAAAGATAGCTTTTTTTATGTAAACCTACTCCATGCTCTCCAGTGATAGTACCTTTTAATTCTAAAGTTTTATCAATTAATTTGTTACTAAATTCTCTAATTTTTTTATAAACTTCTTTATCGTTCGGATCATAAGGAAACAAAACATGAAAGTTCCCATCTCCTAAATGACCAACCATTGGTGCTCGTAAACCGATTTTTTTTACTTCCTCTTCTGCAAAATTTACACATTCAGTTATTTTAGAAATTGGTACGCAGACATCTGTTGAATAAACTCTTCCATTATTTACGAGAGCTTTCACAGAGTAATAAACATCCCATCTTGCTTGCCATAATTTATTTCTCTCCTCAAGGTCCGCTGCCCATTTAAACTTACTGCCCTTATTATTATTTGACAATTCCTCAACAACTTTAATACATTCTTTGTTAGCAATATCAGAACCGTGAAACTCAAAAAATAAAGTCGGTTCAACATTTACATCTTTAAGTTTTGAGTAATTAATACTAATGTCCATCTGATCTTTATTTAACATTTCTATTCTTGCTATTGGAATACCATACTGAATTGTTTCTTGAGCAGTTCTAACTGCGTCCTCTAAGGTTGGGAAGTGACACACGGCACTCATTATACTCTCAGGTATTGGGGATAATCTTAATTGTATCTCAGTAATAATACCTAGAGTGCCTTCAGACCCGATGAAAAGATTA
Source organism: uncultured Pelagibacteraceae bacterium (assembly GCA_902561075.1). GTDB lineage: Bacteria > Pseudomonadota > Alphaproteobacteria > Pelagibacterales > Pelagibacteraceae > Pelagibacter. The sequence goes on along the minus strand of CACEOC010000010.1, from coordinate 2,749 downwards.
GTTAAATTGTATCCTGCTGAAGTTTTCTTTGTTCTTCCGCCTGTATTTATAATATCACCATTAGGTAAAACAACTGTTAATCCTGTAATTACAGTCTTCATAGTTCCATATTTTACAGCCATGGTTCCTGATGCTGATGTTGCGGCCATTCCACCAATCGCAGCATTCGCTCCTGGATCTATTGGAAAAAAAATACCATCCTCTCTGAGGTATTCGTTTAATTGCTCTCTTGTAACATTAGCTTGGACTCTGCAGTCAAAATCTTCCACATTTACTTTTAATATTTTATTCATTTTTTCTAGTGAGATTGTTATACCTTCTTCATTTCCTACAACATTTCCCTCTAAAGAAGTGCCTGTTCCAAACGGAACAACTGGTACTTTTTTTTCATTACAAATTTTTAAGACTGTCGAAACTTCTTCATTAGTTTCAGGAAAAATCACAGCTTTTGAAAGAACTGGATCGTATGTATCTTCTCCTCGAGAATAAGTAGTTCTAGTAGATTTAGATGTAGAATAACGTTCTTTAAAAATATTTTTAAGTTCTGTTTCTATATTTTCTGCGCTCATAAATTATAACTGAACTCAACTTATAAGAAAAAAATGTTTAACCCAACATTTTTTTTATGTTTTCCAATGCTTGTGAGATATTATCTCTAGACGCAGCAAAACTAAATCTAACATAATCATGGCAAGTTTTACCAAAGGCTGTGCCAGGTACTATTGCAACACCAGCTTCATGCATTGCTTTTTTACAAAATTCAGCACCACTCATTCCAGTTCCAACAACTTTTGGAAATGCATAAAACGCACCTCCTGGTAAACTACATTCAACACCTGGTAAATCATTTAAACCCTTATGAATTAAATCTCTTCTTTGTGTAAATTTGACCATCATTGCATCAATTGAATCATCTGGTCCATCAAGAGCTGCTATACCTGCATACTGTGCTGCTGCATTCACGCATGACACGCTATTTATTAAAAGTTTATTAACATGTTCAACTAACTCTTTTGGCCAAAAACTCCAGCCTAATCTCCACCCAGTCATAGAATACGCTTTACTCCATCCCTCTAATACTATTAATCTATCTCTTAGTTCTGGATAGTGAAAGAACGAAGGCATTTCCTTATTGTCAAAAATTTGTCTGCTATATATTTCATCACTTAAAATAGTAACATGAGGATGCTTTTTTAAACCTTCAGCTAAAAAATCTATAGCCTCTTTTTCTACAAAACTTCCAGTTGGATTATTTGGATTAATTAATATTAGTAATCTAGTCTTGTTTGTAATTAATGATAAAATTTTTTCTGGATTAAATTTTAAATCTTTATCTTCAGTTAAGTCGTATGGAACTGGGGTAGATCCAGTGTAATTTATCATAGACTCATATATTGGGAATGCGGGAGTTGGATGTATAATTTCAGCCCCAGGCTCACCAAAACATTGTATTGCATAACTCATTGTTGGTTTTCCACCTGGCATTATCAAAATTCTCTCAAAATCAACCTCAGCATTATATCTTCTCTTAATCCATCTAGTAACTGCTTGTCTACATTCAGGAATTCCATTTGACATGACATATCCATGATGCCCATCATCTAATGCTTTTTTTGCAGCCTCAACAACATGCTTTGGTGTTTTAAAATCTGGTTGGCCTAAACCTAAGTGTATCATTGGATTTCCTTTAGCTTCTAAAGCTTTTGCTTCAGCTAACACACTAAAAGCGGTCTCTGTTCCTAGTCTATTCAAATTTGTAGCCAACTTCATTTTATCTAACCTTTCATAGTTATTTGATTGTAAAAATTTTCAAAAATTAACGTAAAAAACGCCAACTGTCTAATAAAACTTTTTAGTTTACATTACTTTCTATAAATTATTTTTGAACTATTTAAGTCTTTCAAATTTTTACACCCCATTAAAACCATATTTCTATTAATTTCATCGTGCATTATCTGTAATAAATGTTCGACACCTTTTTGACCACCTGCGGCTAAAGAGAACAGAAACATTTTACCAAAACTGCATGCTTTTGCACCAGCTGCAATAGCTTTTAATACATGGGTCCCTCTTCTTACGCCACCGTCTAAAATAATTTCAAGTTTATCGCCTACAGCATCAGAAATTGCTTTCACTTGATCAAAAGGTGACCTTGATCCATCCAATTGTCTTCCTCCATGATTTGATATCATAATTGCTGTACATCCTATATCAATTGCTCTCTTAGCATCTTCGACTGACATCACGCCTTTTAATGCGAATGGACCATTCCATTTTTTTGCACAATATTCTGCATCTTTCCATCCCATCGCAGGATCATATTGTTCGTTTATATACTCAATTACCGACTTTGAAATATTTGTTCCTTTGTCTGTTTTTTTTTTTACATTTGATAATTCAAATTTTTTACCTTTTAGATAGTTAAAAACCCATCCTGGTCTCATTGCAAAACTAATTAAACTTTGCAATGAAAGTTTTGGTGGAGTCGTAAATCCTGTCCTTCGATCTTTTTCTCTATTACCAGCAACTAACGTATCTACTGTTAAACACATTGCATCGAACCCAGATCTTCTAGATCTATCAATTAGGTCATCTGATATGGATCGGTCTTTATGAACATAAAGCTGAAAAAGTTTTGGTCCACTTGAAATATTAGATATCTCCTCAATAGTATTATTGCCCATAGAAGACATACTATAAAAGGTACCAAATTTATCAGCTGCTAATGCTGATGCTCTATCTCCATCAG
>CACEOC010000009.1 GCA_902561075.1 uncultured Pelagibacteraceae bacterium | reverse complement strand
TAGATTTTATAAGGTTTATTAGAGGTGAAAGGAAATTTAAAAATATTAATGCATTAAAAAAACAAATCGACAAAGATATATTAGTAAGTAAAAAAGAACTTAAATAAGTTAAATGAGCAAAGATCAAATAAATTTACCAAAAACAGTGTTTTCTATGAAAGCGAATTTGCCTGCAAAGGAACCAAATTTAGTTAAATATTGGGATGAAATTAAATTGTACGACACTTTGCGTCAAAAAGCTAAAGGAAGGGAAAAATTTATACTTCACGATGGTCCTCCATATGCAAATGGAAATATTCATATGGGTACTGCACTTAATAAAATTTTAAAAGATATAATCACAAAGTTTCATCAAATGAATGGTAAAGATTCAGTATATGTACCTGGATGGGACTGTCATGGTCTTCCAATTGAATGGAAAATTGAGGAACAATATAAAAAAAATAAAAAAAATAAAAATGATGTTCCTATTGTAGAATTCAGAAAAGAGTGTCGAGATTTTGCAAATAAGTGGATTAAAACTCATAAAGATCAGTTTAAAAGACTTGGAGTTATAGGGGATTGGGAAAATTACTATTCCACTATGAGCTTTGATGCAGAAGGTCAGATTGTTAGAGAGCTTGGAAAATTTCTTAAAGAGGGAAGTCTTTACAAGGGTTATAAACCTGTCCTCTGGTCAACAGTTGAAAAGACAGCTTTGTCAGATGCAGAAGTTGAATATATGGACCATGAATCTGATACGATTTATGTTTCATTTAAAATCAAAAAAACATCTATTAAAGACCTTGAAAATTCTGAGGTTATTATATGGACAACGACACCATGGACTATCCCTGCAAATAAGGCGTTAGCGTACAATAAAAGTCTTGATTATACACTTCTACAATTTAATGAGGAAGGTGATTTTAAAAATAGAAAAATTGTAATAGCGAAAAATCTTTTAGAGAGTGTTGTTAAGGATTGTGATATTAAAAGTTATAAAGTTATTAAAGAGTTTTCAGGTAAAGAATTTGATAATACAATATGTATTCATCCATTTTCAAAAATTGGTTTCGATTATGATGTTCCAATGTTTGATGCAAGATTCGTTACAACAGAGCAAGGCACAGGGATAGTTCACTGCGCGCCAAGTCATGGCCCTGATGATTTTAATTTATGCCTTAAACATAATATAAAAGCTTTAGAGACAGTAGATGATGATGGTAGATACACAGAGCATATTCCTGTTTTTAAGGGACAACACATTTTTAAAGCAAATCCCATTGTTATTGAAAAACTAAAAAACGAAAAAAATCTTTTAGCAAATGGTAAGTTAAATCATTCATACCCTCACTCGTGGAGATCAAAGGCTCCGTTGGTTCATAGAGCAACGCAACAATGGTTTATATCTATGGAAAGTCATGGTTTAAGAGAAAAAGCTTTAAAAGCATTAGATAAAACTATTTTTTATCCTAGCAAGGGTAAGGAGAGAATTAAATCAATGATAGAAACAAGACCAGATTGGTGCGTGTCTAGACAGAGAGTATGGGGTGTTCCACTTCCTATTTTTGTTTCAAAAAAAACAAACAATGTTTTAGTTGATGATGAAGTATTTGAAAATATCGCTAATATTTATGAAAAGGAAGGTTCAGATTGCTGGTTTTCTGATGATCCACAAAGATTTTTGGGCTCAAAATATAAAGCTGAGGATTACATTAAATTAAGTGATATTGTTGAGGTTTGGTTTGATAGCGGTTCTACACATGCATTTGTATTAGAAAAAAGAGACGACCTTAAGTGGCCAGCATCAATGTATCTAGAGGGCTCTGATCAACATAGAGGATGGTTTCATTCTTCCTTATTACAATCTTGCGGAACAAGAGGAAAAGCGCCTTTTGAAAGTATTTTATCACACGGCTTTGTTGTTGATGGAAAAGGTCTTAAAATGTCAAAATCAGCAGGTAATACTATATCTCCAGAGGAGATATTAAAAAAATATGGTGCAGACATATTAAGAATTTGGGTTTCAGCATCAAATTATGCTGAGGATTTAAGAATTGATCATTCAATTTTAGAACAACATGCTGATGCGTACAGAAAAATTAGGAATACATTTAGGTATCTTTTAGGAAACTTAAAGGACAACCATTCTAGTATTGATTACAAAAAAATTGATAATAAAAATTTACCAGAGCTCGAACAATTTATGTTACATAAGATAGCAATTTTGAACATAAATTTTCATAAGAATTTTAATTCTTACAATTTTCATTATCTTTATAAAGAGTTACTAAATTTTTGCACTGTTGATCTATCATCATTCTATTTTGATATAAGAAAAGACACTCTTTATTGTGACAATGAGAAATCTATTAAGAGAGAAGGATGTATAAAAGTATTAAATGTTATCCTTGATTGTTTGATTAAATGGTTTGCTCCAATTTTAACTTTTACAACTGAAGAAATTTTTAAAATAATTGACAAGGATAATAAAAGTATACATCTTGAAAATTTCCCAAAAATCCCTGAGGAATGGGAAAATGATGTTTTAGCTAAAAAGTGGAAAGAATTACTTCAAATAAGAGATTATTGTAATGTGAATATTGAAGAAATACGAGCGCAAAAAATTATAGGATCAAGTCTTGAGGCTCATGTAGAATTAGAACTTAAAGAAGATCAATTTAATAGGTATAAAAGTTTTGATTTTGCAGAATTATTTATTACATCTAAAGTGGATCTAAAAGTTAATAATAAAAATAAAAATGAGATAAATGTAAATACTTTCAAAGCAAAGGGTAAAAAATGTCCATTGTGTTGGAAAATTAGTGAAATCAAGTGTGCAAGACAAAATTGTTCACTAAAATAATTGATGAAAATCCAAACTAAAAAATTTTTTTTATATTTTTTGCTAATTATAATTATTTTTTTTATAGATAGAATTTCAAAGTTATATGTAATTAATCTAGCTAACACCACAAGCTCAATAGATATTCAAATTAATAATTTCCTTAATATTATTTTAATTTGGAATAAAGGTATAGGTTTCGGACTTTTTTCTTTTGATAATAGTAAAGTTTATAACTTTATTACTTTTCTAATTTTAGCTATCAACTTACTAATTATTTATTTAATTATAAAATCTGACAAAATAAGATCTTTTTTTTATGTAATTATTTTGGGGGGATCGTTAGGTAATTTATATGATAGATTTTATTATACAGCTGTTCCAGATTTTATAGATCTTAATTATAAAGGATTTCATTGGTTTATTTTTAATATAGCTGATATATTCATCTCTTTGGGAATAATTTGCCTTATTTGTTTTGAATTTCTAGATTATAAGAAGAAGAATAATGTTTAAAAGAGGTTTATTTTTAGGATTAATTTTACTTTTGCTGCCTTCTTGCCAGGCAACTAACAAAGCAATGATTGGAGAAAAGAGATCAGAAACAAAAGATGAATTTTTTATAGAGAAAAAAAATCCTCTTTCAATGCCTCCTGATTTTAATGAATTACCAGAGCCAAGTGATAATAAAGATATTTCAGCTAACCAAAACTCTAATACACTTGAGGAAACTCTTAATTTAAAGTCTAAAAAAAAGAAAACTATCTTAGAAAAAGATAAAAATAAATCTTTAGAGAAGAGAATTTTAGAAAAAATTAATTAATTTAATGCTAACCAAAAAAGTAAGATTTATAAATTTTTACGATAAGAAAAATATTAAGCAAATTAATAACAGATTACGTAATTTTAAAAAAATAAATTTTTTAAAAGAATACCCTTTCTTAATAAGTTACTCAAAATTATACAAATATGGCTATTCAAAAAATTATCTATCAAAATTAAAAAGACATAAAATTTTCAGAATAATTGCAATGGGAGGATCTATTTTGGGAACAGAGGCAATTTATCAGTTCCTTAAAAAAAAAATAAAAAAAGAATTTATTTTTATTAACAATTTAAATTCAAAAATTTTACCTCAAAAAAAAGCTGTTAATTTAATAATTTCAAAATCTGGAGAAACATTAGAAACAATATCTAATACACATATTATAACCAACTCGAGCAAAAGTTCAAAAAATCTAATAATTACAGAAAATAAAAATTCTTACCTTAAAAATTTAGCTCATAAGATAAAAGCGGATGTTATCGAACATAAAAATTATATAGGTGGAAGATTTTCGGTATTATCAGAGGTTGGCATGTTACCAGCTGAACTAATGGGTTTAAAAGAGAGCAAATTTAAAAAATTTAATTATTTATTAAAAAGTAAGAATTTCATAAAACAATTAATTTTTAATGTGGATAGTATAATTAAACTAGTTAATCAAAATAAAAATAATTCCGTAGTACTAAATTACGATGAACAATCTGAAAATTTGTTCAAGTGGTATCAACAATTAGTTGGTGAATCACTTGGCAAGAAATCAAAAGGTATTATCCCAATTATATCCTCCATGCCAAAAGATAACCATAGTCTTTTACAATTATATCTTGACGGCCCTAAAAAAAACTTTTTTACTTTTTTTTCTGTAGAAGATGCAGTCTCAGATAAAATAAGCTCAAAGTTAGTATTGAGTCAAAAATCATATCTAAAAAATTCTAAGTTAAGCAAAATTGTATCTGCTCAAAGAAGTGCTACAAAAAACATTTTTTATAAAAAAAAAATACCCTTTAGATCCTTTCATGTTAAAAAAAGAGATGAGGAGAGTATAGGTGAGCTATTTAGTTTTTTTGTACTTGAAACAGTACTTCTTGGTAGGGCTTTGAAGGTAAATCCACTTGATCAACCAGCTGTAGAACTAATTAAAGTTGAGACAAAAAAAATATTATCTTAATTTTAAAAAAAATATTTTTGACAAGCCATAAAGTCTATTCTCAATTATTTCATAATTTTTATGAATATCATCCTCTGTTTTTTTATGTCTATGAAGAATTATTAAACTATCTTTTTTTATTAACTTTTTTAAATAAATTATCTCAAATAAATCACTTATGTTGTTATCTTTAAATGGAGGATCTAAAAAAATTAAATCAAATGTATCATTTAAGTATGTAAAATCTATTTTCATAAAATCATTAATTAATACAAAAGATTTTTTTTCTAAGTTGAGATTTACAATATTTTTTTTTAAGATACTTACTGCTGGTAGATAATTTTCAACAAATGTTACTGATTTTGCCTCTCTAGACAAGCACTCAATACCAAAAGATCCAGTTCCTGAAAAAATATCTAAAATTTTAGAATTTTTAATTTTAAAATTTAGGATATTTGAATGTTCAAGAATATTAAAAACTCCTTCTTTAGTGATATCCTTTAAAGGTCGAGTTTTTTTATCTATTGGTTGTAAAATTTTTTTACCTTTATATATGCCAGAAATTATCCTCATTTATCAATAATTCTAAATGCAATGTCTTTCCTATAATATTTATTTTTCCAATCAATAAAATCTAATGTTTCTAATGCTTTTTTTCTAGCAATTTTTAGACTACTGTCCATTACAGTAGAACTAAAAACTCTTCCACCGTTATTTCTTATTAATCCTTTTTCATCTAAAAAGGTTGCAGCATGAAAAAGTTGAACTTTATCATTTAGCTTTAAATCCTTAACATTTTTTATTTCCATATTTTTTTCAAATTCTTTCGGATATCCTTTGCTTGCAGCCACAACTGTGATGCAAGGCTCCTCAGTCCATTTTATATCTTTGTTTTTAAGTGATCCATCGAATGTAGATTCTATTAAATCAAGTAAGTCATTCTTTAATCTCATCATTAAAACCTGGCACTCAGGATCACCAAATCTAATATTATATTCAATTAATTTAGGCTCATTATTTTTAAGAACTATGCCTGCGTATAATATTCCTTTATAAGGACAACCAATTTTATTCATACCAGAAATTGTAGGTTTTATAATTTTATCAATTATTTTTTTTTCGATATCAGGGTTGATTAAATATGACGGTGAATAAGCTCCCATCCCACCAGTATTCAAGCCCTTATCTCCCTCACCAATTCTTTTATGATCCTGTGCTGTACCAATTGATTTAAAATTCACTCCATCTGTTATTACAAAAAAACTTGCTTCTTCACCTTCTAAAAATTCTTCTAAAAACACTTTTTTAGAACTTTTAAATTTTCCATTAATTATTTCTTTAATATCCTTAAGCGCTTGATCTTTGTTTTCACAAATTGTGACACCCTTGCCCGCTGCTAGTCCATCAGACTTGACAACCACAGGAAATTTAGATGAATTCAAAAATTTTTCCGCATCTACTAACGTTTTCACTTCTTCAAAATTTGCAGTAGGAATATTAAATTTTTTACAAATATTTTTCATGAATAGTTTCGAACCTTCTAATTGAGAAGCTTTTAAATTTGGACCAAAAATTTTAATATCTTTATCCTCAAAAAAATCCACAATACCATGAACCAAAGGAGCTTCAGGACCAACTATCAACATTTGAATGTTATTTTTTTTAACAAAATCATATATATTCTCAAAATCGAGAACATTTATGTCTACATTCTCAGCTATATCGTTTGTGCCAGCATTACCAGGAATACAAAATATTTTATTAACTTTATTAGATTTAAGGAGTTTAAAGCACAGAGAATGCTCTCTTGCACCATTTCCAATTATACCTAAATTCATGATATAGTTTATAAACTAAAAATGTTTAAAAAATTAGCAAAATTAAAATATTTACCTAATAAGTTCGAGATAATTAAAGAAGGGGATCATGTAATTTGCTCAATATCGGGTAAAAAAATAGGATTAGAAAATTTATCATATTGGAATGTAGATCTTCAGGAGGCTTATTTTTCCTTTAAAGAAGCCTCAAAAGCTGTTGAAAAAAAATAGCTTATTATTTCCATCTGTTATGCGACCATATCCATTGGCTTGGATTTTTTAATATCATATCTTCTAAGCAACGATTCAATTTGATAGTTATTTTTTCCACATCATCAGTTGGATCAAAATTAATTGGTTTATGAAAACTTAAATTAAAATAATATTTATTTTGTCTTTCTATATGAACAGGCACAACGTTTAATTTATATTTTTTGATTAGTTGTGCAGGTATAGTTGTAGTAAAGGCTTTCCTGTTAAAAAAATTAACTTTTATTCCCTCTGTTACTCTTTGATCAATCATTAGCGCTATAGAGCACCCATCGTTTAAATGTTTTAAAATTTCTCTTGTTCCAGATAAACCTTTTTTGATTTGATTTTTGCAGATAAATCTTTTTCTAATTTCCTCCATAGTATTGTTTAAAAAAAAATTATTAAGAGGTCTATATATGGCAGCAAGTTTGACATTACTTTTTTCAATATGTTGGGCCATAAGTTCAAAATTACTAAAATGACCAGAAATAAATATGACTTGTTTTTTGTTCTTCAGAATTTCAATAAGTATATCTTGACCATTGATGTTAATAAATTTATTTAAATTACCGTATTTAAATTTTTCAATAAAAGGATACTCTGAAAAAATTCTCCCATAATTTCCCCACATTTCTTCGAGAATTTTCAATCGATCTTTATCGTCATTACCTATTTTAGAGTATCTTAGATTTTCTAAAATCAATTTCTTACTTCTAAACAAGGGGCCAAAAATTTTTCCAATCTTTTCTCCTAAATTTGATGATCTTTGATAACCTATTAATTTAAAAAATAAAAATAAAGATTTTATTATTATATATTCAAAAAAATATTTTATAATTTTCATATTTTATTTTTAATAAAATTTCTAAACGAAACAGGATTAATAAAACTTAATTTAATAGAGGTTTTTTTTATTTTATCTCTTTTTTTATTTTTAATTCTTAAATAATCTTTTTCAGTTGTAATCAACGTTGCGTTTAATTTTTTTGTAATATTTAATAAATTATCAATATCATCTTTTTTATAAAGGTAATGATCAGGGAAACTAAATGTTTTCACTATTTTTAATTTATTTTTTTTTAGTAATTCAAAATAGTTTTCAGGATTTCCAATTCCAGCAAATGCTACAATTTTTTTATATTTCAAATTTTTTTCATAAGATAATAAATACTGATAATTAAAGATTTTTATTTTAGGATTATATTTTCTTAACAAATTTTCTCTTTGAATATTTTTATTTCCATTAATAATTATACAATCAGCCTTTTTGATACTATCAAGGCTTTCTCGAAGAGGACCGGATGGGATAATTCTTCCATTTCCAATCCACTGCTTGTCATGAAAACAGATTATTGATAAATCTTTTTTAATAGAATTGTCTTGAAAACCGTCATCTAATATAGCGTGACTAAAATTATCGTTTATTAACTTTTTAATTGAATTTTCTCTTTTTTTTTCTGTATAAACTTTTCCCACTTTTTTGAGCATGTTAATTTCGTCTTCAAGAAAGTTGTAGTATTTTTTAACGAAAGCAGGTTTCTTTCCGTTCTTTTTTAAAATTTTATAGATTTCTTCTGAAATAGGAGTTTTACCTGTCCCTCCTAGGTAAATGTTGCCAACACAAATAATAGGTATTCCAAATTTTGTGCTTTTTTTAATTTTAAATAAAAAATTAATCATTATTACTATCCAAGATAATGGTATCAAAATTATTGATAAAATTGAGTACCTGTAAGACCAAAATTCTGGTTTTTTAAATTTCATTTTTATAAGTTGAAAATATTTCATTATAGGTTTTTGTTAAAACCTTTTGTCCAATATTGTTAATTCTTTTTTTTATATTTGCAGAACTATTATTTCTTGAAAATAATTTTAAAAGTGTATTTGATAAAGTTTTTTGATCATAAATTTTTAGTGAAATATTATTTATTTTTAAAAATTTATAAATTTCTGTAAAATTAAAAACATTAGGGCCATGTAAAATTTTACAACCAAATCTTGCAGCTTCTAAAGGATTTTGTCCCCCATGATTAATTATGGATCCACCTAAATATACATGTTTACAGAGGTTATAAAATGATTTTGTCTTACCGTAAGAATTTACAATATATATATCAGTATTTTTATCTATCTTATTTGAAGAACTATCAAAATGAACATTTAAACCTAGGTTTTCAATATCATTCTTAATTTTAGTAATTCTTTCAACATGCCTTGGAATTATAATTGTTAATAAGTTTTTATATTTTTTATTAAGTTTTTTATGAACTTTTGCACAGAGTAATTCTTCAGGATAATGCGTGCTAGATGCACACCAAACTTTCTTTTTTTTTATAAAATTTTTAAGTTTACTGCTAACTCTTATATTCTCATATTCTGATTGTGAAAATTTAAGATTTCCAAATATTTTTATATTTTTTACTCCTAGTTTATTTAGATATAATTTGGATTTACTATCTGATGAAAAGCAAAGTTTTAATTTAGAAAAAATTTCTCTAGAAAATACAGGAAAATTTTTCCAACGATTAAATGTTTTCCTTGAAATTCTTGCATTTAATAAAGTTATAGGAATTTTTTTTTTACTCGTACAATTAATCATATTTGGCCAAATCTCTGAATCTATAAAAAAAACTAATGAGGGCTTCCAATAAGCTAAGAATTTTCTACACAAGAAAATTGTATCGATTGGAAAAAATTGATGTACAATTTTTTTTGACTTTATATTTTGTAAAATTTTTGATGAGCTTATTGTATTCGAGGTAATTAATATCTGAGTTACCTTCTTATTTTTCTCAATTTTTTCAATTAAAGGTAAAACGCTTTTAATTTCTCCAACACTTGCACCATGAAACCAGATAAGTTTTCCCTTAATTCTCTTCTTAGAATTTAAAGAGAATTTTTCTTTGAATCTATAAAAGTTCTCTTTCTGCTTTAACAATCTTATAAAGATAATAATTGGAGATAGTATAAAAATTGTATTTATTATAATTCTGTATAAAAAAAACATTATTGTCGTTTTATTTGTTTTTCATAAAAGTTTTTATAAAGCTTTGAGTTATTTAATAAATTTTCATGTTTGCCCTCTCCAACTACTTCACCTTTATCTATGACATATATCTTGTCAGAATTTAGTATTGTTGATAATCTATGAGCAATCACAATTGTAGTTCTTCCTTTTGTTAAAAATGTAATAGCTTTTTGTATTTTGTTTTCAGTTTCGGCATCTAAAGAAGATGTAGCTTCATCTAACAATATTATAGGACTTTTTTTTAAAATAGCTCTTGCAATCGACAACCTTTGTTTTTCTCCACCTGATAATCTCACTCCATTTTCACCAATTGTTGTTTCATATTTATTAGGCAATTTTTCAATAAATTCGTCAGCAAAAGAATATTTTGCAGCATCTTCAATATCTTTTTGAGTAGCTTCTGGATTTGCATAAGCAATATTGTTTTTTATTGTATCATCAAATAGCGTTGTATCTTGGCTAACAAGTGAAATATACCTTCTCAATGATGAAATTTTACAATCATAAATTGATTGATTATCAATTCTTATATCTCCATTATTGGCGTTATAAAATCTCGGTATCAAATTTAAAATTGTAGATTTTCCAGCTCCGCTATGCCCCACAAGAGCAGTCATTTTTTTTCCTGGTAAATTTAAATTTATTGAGTTCAGTACTTTATTTTCATTTTTTGAGTAATTGAATCTGACATTTTTAAAATCAATTTCCCCATTTGATATTGATAACTCAAATGAATTCGGTTTTTCTCTAATCTCGGGAATTTCATCAATAATTGGTAAAACTTTTCTCGCGCCCGAAAGACCTTGTTGAATTACTACATTTAAAGTTGCAAGTGATCTTACAGGTTGGTAAGCTAACATCATAGCGGCTAAAAATGAGAAAAAGTTACTTATTTCCAATTCATTACTTGCGATTAGTTTAGCAGCAATCAGAATCAAACTAGCAATCATTATACCTGTTAAAAACTCCATAATTGGAGATGCTCTTACAAATACTTCTGAAATTTTTTTAGTAATTTCTTTTAAAGTTGTTATATATTTATAAGCTCTTTGCTTTTCGTATTCTTCTCTTTGAAATATTTTTGCAAGTTTATGATTTTTAAATATATCTATTAAATAAGTGTTAATTTTTCCAGTTTCAGTCATTTGCTGATTTGTTACTTTCCCCATCCTTTTACCTAATGTTTTTGCAGCATAACTAGCCAGAGGTATCATAACTATTGCTAATAAAGATAGTTTCCAGTTTTGATAAAACATTACTGTAAGCAAACCAATTAATGTTAAAGAGTCTTTAAACAAATTTAATACACCCGTAGCTACTAAATTAATTATCAAGCCCACATCATTACCTAAATTAGTTATAAACTTTCCGGAATGTTTATTATCTATTAGTTTTGTATCAGCATATATTAAGCTGTTGAACATATCTAACTGGATATCTTTACGAACCTCTTCAGATACCCCAATCATAATTTTCTTTGCCAAATAAAGAGACCCACCTTTAATTGCAAATGCCAATACGATAAAACCTGGTATTATATAAATTAATTTTTGATCCTGATTAATAAATAATTTTTCAATGGCAGGATCAAGTAAATAAGCAACAGCCGAAGTGCTTCCAGCTAAAAGAACAGTAAAAAATACGGAAAGAAATATTTTATTTAAATAATTTTTTGTATAATCTTTAAATAATCTTCTAAGTATTTCAATATTTGTCATTTATAATTTTCCTAAAAGTAAATTAAAAAACACCAAAAATCCTAGGAGATTATTGGATTTAAAAATATTTAAGCAACTTTCTGATGATTTAAAATTTATTTTTTTTAACTGAATATAAAACAAATGAGTAAATATAATAATCAACAAAATAAAATAAATTTTATTAAACTCCATTATAAATCCTGTAAACATTAACGATAAAAAGAAAATTAGGTAACATAAGTTTAGAAATATAATTGGGTTTTTTTTGAATTTTATTGAAGTTGATTTTAATCCTATTATTTCATCATCATTTATATCTTGAAAGCCATATATAGTGTCGTAACCAAGTGTCCAAAATATGGCCCCTACGTATAAGATAATAGGAGCTAGATCTATAGTGTTATTAACTGACACCCATCCAAGAATTAAACCGTAATTAAAAGTTATACCTAAAAAGAGCTGTGGCCAATATGTGTATCTTTTCATAAGTGGGTAAGTGAATGCTAAAGGCATAGAAATCAACGCTAAAAAAATTGTCAACAGGTTAAAGTTAATTAAAACTAAAAACGCAAGTAAGCACAATGCTGTTGCATAAATCAAAGCAGTTTTAACCGAAACTTTACCTAATGCTAAGGGTCTATTTTTTGTTCTTTGTACCTTTTTGTCATAATTTCTATCAATAATATCATTTACAATACATCCTGCTGATCTCATTAAAATAGATCCTAATAAAAATAAAATTATATAAAAAAAAAATATTTTTTTACTTTCTAAAAAATTAAATCCAGCAGTGAGTCCCCAAGCACACGGCCAAAATAACAACATATAGCCTATTGGTCTCTTTAATCTCGTGAGATCTAAAAATATTTGCAATTTTTCTGACATAATTTATTCGTAAATAACAAAGCAATTTAACTTAATCAATTCGAAACATTATGAATATAGACTATACTGTTACTGCACTAATGTTCCCTGCTATACCGCTTATTATGGCTGTTTATAGTAACAGATTTCACACTTTGAGTAATTTAATTAGAAAAATACATGATGAGTACGTATTTGAAAAACACACACCTCCTGAATGGAGAAGTCAATTACTTAATTTAAATAATAGAATTAGTGTATTGAAATTTTCTATTTTATTTGCTGCTTTTGGTTTTTTATTTAATATGGGCACTGTATTTGCTTTGTATTTAGATGAAGTTTTTTTAGCAAGAATTATTTTTGCATCTTGTTGTTTGTCAATGATGATTTCAATAATATTCTTTATAAGGGAAATACAAATTTCTACAAAAGCTCTTAAGCTACATTTGTCTGATATGGATGTAAAGTTTAAGGAGTAATAATAGCTGGTCCAATAATTTTTCTATTTTCTAAATCTTGGTGAGCTTGAACAACTTCATCTAATAAATATTTTTTATGTAGTTTAATGATAACTTTTTTTGATTTAATCATTTCAAAAAGTTTATTAGCTGCCTCATCTAATTCACCTCTAGTTGATGTATAGTGAGCGATGCTTGGCCTTGTTAAATATAATCCTTTAGGTGCTATCAACTTACCTACATCCAAAGGTTCTAATTTACCTGAAGCATTTCCAAAAGATACAAATGTTCCCCTCATTTTTAAAGACATTATAGATTTTTCCATAGTGACTTTACCAACACCATCGTAAACAACAGGGAGTCCTTGGTTATCGGTTATCTTCATAACCTCTTTTTGAAAGTCATCTTTATTATAATTTATTACATGTGCACAACCATACTCTTTTGCTATTTCAATTTTCTCATCAGAGCCAACTGTTCCTATAACTGTGCAACCAAGACTTTTAGCCCACTGACAAAAAATTTGACCAACTCCTCCAGCAGCTGCGTGAAATAACACAGTTTCACCAGATTTAGCTTTGTATGTTTTATGCAAAAGATAAAAAGTAGTTAAACCTTTTGTCATTATTGCAGCAACTATTTCTAAGTCAATTTCATCAGGAACTTTAACTAAACTTTTTGTAGGATAAATTCTATGAGTTGCGTAAGAACCTATAGGAGCAGCAGCATAGCAAACTTTATCTCCAACATTAAACCCATCTGTATCTGAACCAACTTTTTCAATTATACCAGCACCTTCTAAACCAATCCCAGATGGGAGAGGAACTGGGTACAAACCAGATCTATGATATGTGTCTATATAGTTAAGACCAATTGCAACTTGTTTAATAAGAACTTCACCGTTACTTGGGTCAGCTAGCTTTATATCCTTAAGTTCTAAAACTTCTGGTCCGCCTGTTTTTTTAATCTCTACTGCTTTCATTATTTAACAAAAGTCCCGTTATGAAAATCATTAACTGCCTCTAAAATTTCTGATTTTGTATTCATAACAAAAGGACCACCTCTAGCTATTTGCTCATTAATAGGTTTTCCAGAAATTAACAAAAATTTAGCTCTTGTAATACCTTTCACTTTAAGTTTTTGTCCTTTTGATAACAAAATTAAATTTGAACCATTTAATTTTTTGTGTTCTTTATCTCCTATCTTTATTTCACCATTCACTAGATATATGAAAGAATTGTGTGATGAGGGTAAAGAAAAATTGAAATATTTCTCCTTATTTAGTTCTACATCAAAATAAATTGGTTCGACGTTGTGACCTTTAACAGGGCCCTCAGCATTTTCAAATTTACCAGCTATAGTTTTAACTTGTTTCTCCCCATCTTTA
Organism: uncultured Pelagibacteraceae bacterium; assembly: GCA_902561075.1. Taxonomy (GTDB): domain Bacteria; phylum Pseudomonadota; class Alphaproteobacteria; order Pelagibacterales; family Pelagibacteraceae; genus Pelagibacter. The sequence continues at coordinate 23,872 of CACEOC010000009.1, read as the reverse complement.
TAAACCTGCATTTCATTTGAGTTGATGTAAATATAATCAGGTTTCGACATTTTGAGTTTTGCTGGCATATTAATCCACAATTGAAAACCTTGTAGTTTGCCCCCTGTCATTGCCGGCATCTCAGAGTGAATTATACCGCTACCTGTTTTCATCCACTGAACATCTCCAGCTTTCATCTTTCCTTTTGCACCCGTGCTATCCTCGTGTTCAAACTCTCCATGAAGCATGTAAGTTACAGTCTCAATACCTCTATGAGGGTGAGCAGGAAACCCACCAATATAATCATCTTTATCTTCAGAACCAAATTCGTCTAACATTAAAAATGGATCGTAATAATTTGGTTCCACTCCTATGCTTCTTTTTAGTTTTACTCCCGCACCATCCGATGAAAGAGTTGGCTCAATAATTTTGTCTATTTCTACTTGTTCCATTATTTTTTTATACTATCAAAACTATATTTTTTAGCACCATTTACTACAATAAATAGAAAACCTCCAGCCAAAGCTATATTTTTTAGAAATGATGTAATTTGAGTTTGATTTGAAAAATCCGTGTGAAAAATTAGTGCTGTGGTTATACAAAAAGCAGCTAATAAAAAAGCTGATATTTTAGTTTTATATCCAAGTATTACTAAAATCGGAGCAGCAAGTTCTAATATAATAGTTGGAGTTAATAAAATACCTGGGACATTATAACTTTCCATCCATTCTAATGTTCCTTCATAATTTAAAATTTTAAAGTAACCATTTATTAAAAATAATAAAGATATGAATATTCTACCTAATAAGTCTAATATATTTGCCATAATGAAAGATTTAATTTTTTATTTAATAATATCAAGTAGACCTTTTAGACTATTGATTTGATTTTTTGGCGTATAATCTAAATAATCAAAAATATTTTTGTTTCTATTTACCCAAATAGATTGATATCCATAATTGCCACCACCAGATACATCCCAAGTGTTTGAGCTTAAAAAAATAACTTCATTTTTTTTAATTCCATATTTTTTAATAGGAATATCATAAACCTTTGTGTCTGGTTTATAAACTCCAACCTCCTCTATTGAAAAAATATCATCAAAGAAACTCTCTAGATTATTTGTTTTAACCAACTCATTTAACAGTTCGGGCGTTCCGTTTGAAAGTATAGCTAATTTATACTTTTTCTCTTTAAGTGATTTTAAAGTCTCTAAAACTTCTTCAAAAGGAGATAGTACTTTATATAAATTTAATAAATCATTTCTCATAGAGGTTTCTATTTTGTAAGCCTCCATTGATTTTTTTAAGCTATCTTCTGTTACTTGCCAAAAATCTTTATGTCTATTCATTAAACTTCTTAACCAAGTATATTCTAATTGAGTTGTTCTCCAGTGGTTGGCAAAATCTTCCCATTTTTCACCAATTTTATTTTTACATTTTTCAGCTGCAGAATTTACATCAAATAATGTTCCGTATGCATCAAAAATTATTGCTTTAATATTATTCATAATTAAACTTATTAAATGACTTATATTAGATTATTCTATAAAGAAAAATTGTCAGATAATTTAATCTCCAATCTAGATAAATCTCAGTCTCATTATATTTCAAAAGTAATGAGAATTAAAGAGGGTGAAAGTTTTTCTTTATTTAATGATGGTGGTGAATGGCAAGCAAGAATAAAAGAAATTAAAAAAGGTATTGTAAATTTTGCTATTGTAAAAAAATTAAAACATGAGGAAAATAATAATGAGATATGGTTAGCATTTAGTCCTATTAAATTAAACTATTTGAATTTTATGATACAAAAAGCAACTGAACTTGGTGTCACCAAATTCATTCCAATACTTACCGAAAGAACTATAGTTAGAAATTTAAATTTAGAAAGATTACGTAAAATAATTATTGAAGCATCAGAGCAATCAAATCGCATTAAGTTACCTAAATTGAAAAAATTAATTAAACTTGATGAATTTATGAAGCTTTATAAAGATACTGATATTATTTTCGGAGATCTTAATTCTAAAAATAATGAAATTAAAATAAAAAAAGATAATCCTTTATGTGTTTTAATTGGCCCAGAGGGAGACTTTTCCGAAAAAGAGCGAAAAGAAATTCTTAATTTAAAAAATACGAAATCTATTAAAATAAATAAAAACATTTTGAGATCAGAGACGGCTGCCGTATCAATAATATCAATAATTAGTTTTAAAATTCTATCTCAATAATTTATCTATTTTTTTAAACATATCTTTATAAGCAGCGTGATGACTTATACGATCTAGATATTTTCCATTTTTTAACAATAGTACTGATGAGCTATGATTAATTAAATAATTTCCCTCTTCAGTAAAAATCTTTTCAGATAAAACGCCCCATGATTGTGATAGTAAAAAAACTTTTTTTGGATCACCTGTAATTCCAAATATATCATTATCAAAACCATCTAAATAATTTTTTATAACTTTTGGTGTATCTCTTGTAGGATCAATGCTTACAAAAAAAACTTTAAATTTTTCTTTTTTTTTTGTTTCGAGTTCATTTATCACTAAATCTAAATTGTATAATGTCATTGGACATATATCAGGACAGTTTGTGAAACCAAAAAATATTGCAGTTAAGGGACCATCAAATGATTTTTCAGTTATAGTTTTATTATTCACATCTTTTAAGGAAAATTCTGAACCTTTGAAGGATGCGACCATATCATCTTTTTTTTCTTTGATGTTTAAAAAAACCGGAAGCATTAAAAATATAAATAAAAATAGGCATCCAGATATTATTGTAATTGAGGTTTTTAATTTCATAGTTGATAATGCTTTATAAATCATTATATAAAATCTATGTCTAGTTTTTTAAAGAAAATTTTTGGCACAATTATAGAGAAACCTTGGGAAGCTGAGAGAGCTCAAGTCGATGATGCTCATAGCGGTCAAACTTTTGATTTATCCGTTCAAAAATCAGCTGTGATAATTATCTTTGGTATTGCTACAGTCCTATTTAGTTTAATTTTTACTGGTTACATTTACAGTGTTCCACCAGAACAGGATACTAAATATTTGTTGAAACCCAACCTTCTTTGGATCAACACTTTTATACTTTTTGTTATCTCGTTTTATTTCAACAAAACTACAAATGAATTAAAAAAATTTGAAATAATAAATATAAAAAAAAATTTATTAATAATAGGTGGTTTAAGTTATCTTTTTTTATTTGGGCAAGTAGCTTTTTGGATTCAATTAATGAAAAGTGGAAATTATGTTCAGACAAATAACTATTTTTCCTCATTCTATATTTTTACGGCCCTACATGGACTACATCTACTTGGAGGTCTTTTTTTCTGGGGAAAAGTTGCCTCAAGAGTATTAAAAATAAAAAAGGAAAAAATTTTAGATGAAGAAAAAAATATATCCGCACTATCAATGTATTGGACATTTCTTCTTGTAGTTTGGTTAGCATTCTTTTTAATGATATATGTATTTAATGATGCTTTTATAGAGTGGTGTAAAACTCTTGTGGCTTAGAGAAACAGTACCAATATCGAGCCGACTACCGCAACCACAATAAGCAAAATATTTACTGACTTTAAGTACCTCTTTGTTTCGGGTTTCACCCCGTCTTTTTTAAATGCCCCAGCTCCTAATGAGATAACAATGTAGAACAATAAAACTAGAGCTAAAATTGCAACAAGTATTCCGAATTTTCCTAACATTTTAAGACTTATACAAGCTAATTATAATCATCTGGAAGACATTTTGTCATAGGTTTTTATTAAATTTCTCTTATATAAAAATCCACATGCATGCTGGTATAATATTTCTGTTAGTAATAGTGGGTTCAGTTTTATTCCACATCTTCACACCTTGGTACTGGACTGATATAGCTTCAAACTGGCAAGGTATGGATGACACTATAACCTTGACCTTTTGGGTAGGTGGAGGTGTATTCGTGGCAGTTTGTTTGTTCATGGTTTACTGTGTTTTTCGATATTCATATAAAGAAGGTAGAAAAGCAGAATACAAACCAGAGGACAAAAAATTAGAAAAAATTTTAACGTGGGCAACAACATTAGGAGTTGCAGCTTTGCTAGCACCAGGTTTGATAATTTGGAATCAATATGTAAATGTCCCAAAAAATGCAATAGAGGTAGACGTAATGGCTTGGCAATGGGGATGGCAATATAGGTTACCTGGTGAAGATGGAAAACTTGGAACCACAAAAGTTACAAACATTAATGACGAAAATCCTTTTGGTATTAATGTAGACGATCCGTTTGGCAGAGATGATATTCTTGTTCAAAGTGATTTCATAAATTTAGAAAACAATAAGCCAGTAAAAATTTTATTGAGATCTGTTGACGTACTGCATAATTGGTATGTTCCGCAATTTAGATCTAAAATGGATGCAGTTCCAGGTATTGTAACGTATTACTGGTTTGAACCAAATAAAGTAGGGGAGTACGAAGTTTTATGTGCTGAGTACTGTGGAGTAGGACATTACGCTATGAGAGGTGGAGTAGAAGTTCAAAGCACTGAGGATTACAGTAAATGGTTGTCTGAGCAAGAAACTTTCCAGGATTTGATTGCTAAACAAGAAAAATTAGAATTTGAAAACAAAAAATTAGTAAAGAATAACAATTTAATTTTAAACAAAGATATATATAAAAAAGAGGAATAATTTATGTCAGACGAATACGAAAATAAATCAGGTTATCAAGCACAGTCTTCTGAAACTATGACAGGAACAGGCTCAGGTGTTTCACCAGACATGGACTATGTAAGGCCTGCAGAAAATCCAGAACAAGATTTGTATCATGCTCATAGTTTTATTGAGAAGTGGGTATTTTGCCAGGATGCAAAAGTTATAGGAGTACAATATTTTTTAACAGCAGTCTTCACGGGTGTTGTAGGTTTAATTTTATCATGGCTTATGAGATTGCAACTAGGTTTTCCAGGTTTAGCAGGTTTTATAACTGCTGAACATTATTATCAATTCGTTACTATGCACGGAATGATAATGGTAGTTTACTTTTTAACTGCATTATTCCTAGGTGGATTTGGAAATTATTTAATACCATTAATGGTTGGTGCAAGAGACATGGTTTTTCCATATGTAAACATGTTAAGTTTTTGGATGTTCTTTGTAGCAGTAGCAGTTTTGATGGCTAGCTTTTTTGTTCCAGGAGGACCGACTGGTGCGGGTTGGACATTGTATCCTCCTCAAACTATTTTAGAGGGAACCCCTGGGCATGGTTGGGGAATTTTATTGATGTTAATTTCTTTATCTCTTTTCGTCATAGGTTTTACGATGGGAGGCTTGAATTATATGATTACTATTCTTCAGGCAAGAACGAGGGGAATGACACTAATGAGAATGCCATTAACTGTATGGGGTATATTTACTGCAACAGTATTAGCAATGCTAGCATTTCCAGCACTTTTAGTCAGCTCTATAATGATGACACTAGATAAGCTTTTAGGAACAAGTTTCTTTATGCCAACTATTTTAAAAGCTGGTGAGGTTTTAGAGTATGGTGGTGGGAGTCCTATTTTGTTTCAACACTTATTCTGGTTCTTTGGGCACCCTGAAGTATACATTGTTGCACTCCCAGCATTCGGTATAGTCTCAGATCTAATTTCAGTACATGCAAGAAAAAATATTTTTGGTTATAGAATGATGGTATGGGCAATAGTTGGTATAGGTGCATTAAGTTTCTTCGTATGGGCTCACCATATGTATGTAAGTGGAATGAACCCATGGTTTGGATTCTTTTTTGCATCCACAACTTTAATTATTGCTGTTCCAACAGCTATGAAAGTTTATAATTGGATACTTACCTTGTGGAGAGGTAATATAAGAATTAATACAGTTATGTTATGGTGTTTAGGTTTTATTGTAACGTTTGTTAACGGCGGTATAACCGGAATATTTTTAGGTAACGTTTCTGTTGACGTTCCTTTGTCTGATACATATTTCGTAGTTGCTCACTTCCACATGGTTATGGGAATTGCTCCTTTAATGGTAATTATGGGAGCGATCTATCACTGGTTTCCGCTAGTCGCTGGAAAAATGTTAGATGAAAAATTAGGTAAATGGCATTTTTGGACAACTTTCCTTGGTGCATACTCAATTTACTTCCCGATGCACTATCTTGGATTTATAGGAGTGCCTAGAAGATATTATGAAATGTATGATAGTCCTTATATGACTTCAGGAGTTGGTCTTAATGAATTTATAAGCACTGCTGCGTTTATAGTTGGTGCAGCTCAATTAATCTTGGTGTTTAATATAGTTAAAACAATGAAGACTGGTAAAAAAGCGGAGAAAAATCCATGGAAAGCTAATTCGTTAGAGTGGTACACTTCAACTGTTCCACCGGAACATGGAAATTTTGGAGAAAGACTTCCAGTTGTTCACAGATGGCCATATGACTATAACGTACCTGGAGCAGAAGAAGATTATTTACCTCAAACTGCAGCACCAAGTGAAGTTGCACATACAGAGGTAGAAAAAACATAATATAATAAAATGTCTGACCCAAAAATTGAAGGTTTTGAATTAGAAAAAGGGTTTAGGGGCATGGCCAAAGATACTGGCTCTGACCAAACCATGTTTAAAGGTGTTCATTGGGGAAAAGCCATGATGTGGATCTTTCTACTAAGTGACACGTTTGTTTTTAGTTGTTTTTTAATTGCCTACATGAAAGGTAGAGCATCTACACCTGTAGAATGGCCAAATCCAAGTGAGGTTTTTGCTTTAGACGCTTTTGGTGTTCCAGTACCGTTATTACTAATTGCTCTAATGACGTTTGTTTTAATAACAAGTAGTGGAACAATGGCCTTAGCAGTGAAATACGGATACGAAAGAAACAGAAAAATGTGCGGTTACCTAATTCTAGCTACAGCTTTAGGTGGATTAACATTTGTTGGTATGCAAGCTTATGAGTGGTCAAAGCTAATTCATGAGGGTGTTAGACCTTGGGAAAATCCCTTTGGAGCTGCACAATTTGGTTCATTTTTTTTCATGATAACAGGTTTTCATGGCACCCATGTATCAATTGGAGTGATCTTTTTATTTATTTATTGTTATAAGGTCTTTGCAGGCCACTATGATGAGGGAAAAAGAGGCTGGTTTACAAAAATGAGAGGGGATTATGTTGAAGTTGAAATTTTGGGCTTATATTGGCACTTTGTCGATTTAGTCTGGGTTTTCATTTTTGCATTTTTCTATTTATGGTAATTTAAGTTATGGACGAAACGAACAAAAAAGAGCAACCATCTTCTACACATAAAATTGGTATTTATTTATGGATCTGGGGACTGCTTTTTGTTTTAAGTTTTTTTTCATATCTAGTTGACTGGTATCAATTTCAAGGCATGCTGAGATGGTCTCTAATATTGTTTTTTATGTTTTTAAAAGCTGGTCTGATAATGGCTTTCTTTATGCACTTATATTGGGAAAGATATGCTCTAGTTAATGTTTTACTGTGGCCAATGACTGCAATTGTTTGTTTCGTTGCGCTTATGGTTGCTGAAGGGAAGTATACCTTATTCTCAAGACTATTTTATTTTTTTGTAGGGGGATAAATGGACGGTTACGATTACTTAGCAGCGTTTTTAATATTTTTTCTATTTTTTATATATATAGTATGGTTTGGATACTCAGTTAAAGAGGAAAACCAAAAAGAAAATTCAGAGAAGGTCAAAATTAATCCTTATGATAACATTCCATTACATAGGAAACTAATAGATAAAAAAAATGCTAAGGTTGGTCTATTCGATTTAGGGAATCATATTTTGATAGTCGGATTTATATTAGTCGTTATTTTTATTTCGCTTAACGTAACATAAAAGTGACAAGTAATATTATAAATAAAAAATCTGTTTTTGAAAATAGCATTGTAAATTTAAAGTCGTTCATTTTATTAATGAAACCACGTGTAATGTCACTTGTAATATTTACTTGTGCAGTTGGTTTATTAACTGCGCCTGAAAGTGTAACATTTTATAATTCGGTCGTTTCAATATTTTTTGTTGCGATCGGTGCTGGTGCGGCAGGTGCTCTTAACATGTGGTACGAAGCTGATTTAGATAAATTAATGACTAGAACCTGCTTAAGACCAATTCCGACTGGTAAATTAAACAAAAACCAAGCATTAATTTTCGGCGTAATTTTATCTGTAGTTTCAGTATTGGGTCTATATTATTTCTCAAATTTTTTATCTGCAGCGATTTTACTTATAACAATAATGTTTTACTTATTCATTTATACAATTTGGTTAAAAAGAAAAACCCCACAAAATATTGTAATTGGAGGAGCATCTGGAGCATTACCTCCAGTAATAGGATGGACTATAGCAACAAATGATTTAACCATGGAGCCAATAACATTCTTTTTAATAATATTTTTTTGGACACCGTCACACTTTTGGGCTTTAAGTTTGTTTAAAGCTGATGATTATAAAAAAGCCAATATTCCAATGCTGCCACTAACAAATGGAATTGAAAATACTAAAAAAAATATATTAATTTACTCAATTTTAATGCTACCAGTTATAATTGCGCCTTATCTTATTGGTTTCGTTAGCAAAATTTATCTTTTTAGTTCTTTAATACTTACAGTTTATTACATTTACTTGTGCTATGAGCTGTATAATTTCAAAAAAAATAAATTTGAAATTACAAAAGCAAAAAAAGTCTTTTCTTACTCAATTTTATATTTGTTTTTACTTTTTGTATTATTCCTTGTAGATAAAATATTTTAGTTGTAGAAGTTTTTCTAAAACATGAATTATATAAGTACAAGAAATAGTGGTAAAAAAGCATCCTTTGAGCATGTTTTTCTGAAAGGTTTGTCTGAGGAAGGTGGCCTTTTTATCCCTGAAAAATTAAAAAAATTTGATCATAAAGAGTTAAAGGAATTATCCAAACTCGATTACAGAAATCTTGCATTTCATATTATAAAGTTATTTACAGGAAACTTTTTAGATGAAAAGAATTTAAAAAATTTAATTGATAAATCATATTCTAACTTCAGAGAGGAAAATGTAGTTAAAATTAGTAAATTTAATCACAACCATATTCTTGAGCTTTATCATGGACCAACACTCGCATTTAAAGATATTGCAATGCAGTTAATAGGAAATTTTTATGAATATTATCTTCAAAAAAATAATAAAAAAATAAGTATTATCGTAGCTACCTCAGGAGATACTGGCGCAGCAGCGATTGATGCAATTAGAGGTAAGAAAAATATAAATATTTTTGTCCTACATCCACATAATAAAATTTCATCGGTTCAAAGAAAACTTATGACAACAACTAGAGATGCTAATGTTCATAATTTAGCAATTGAAGGTAATTTTGATGATTGTCAAAATTTAGTTAAATCGATGTTTTCTGATATTACTTTTGCGAACTCTATAAATATGTCTGGAGTAAATTCTATAAATTGGGCAAGAATTGTTGCTCAAACTGTTTATTATTTTTATTCTTATTTTCAAATAGGAAAACAGAATATATCTTTTTCCGTACCAACAGGAAATTTTGGTGACGTCTATGCTGGTTACATTGCAAAAAAAATGGGCTTGCCGATAAGTAAACTTATAGTTGCTACAAATCAAAACGATATTTTACATAGAGCCATTTCAAAGGGAGATTATAAATCCAGTTATGTTCAAGAGACTATATCTCCAAGTATGGATATTCAGGTTGCTAGTAACTTTGAAAGATTACTCTACGACTTATATGATAAAAATTGTGAAAAGGTAAAAAACATAATGAATAGCATAAAGGATAATTCATTTAAAATAGATCAGGATAAACTAAAAGATTTACAGATTGATTTTGTCTCAGAAAGTTTAAATGAAAATGAAATTATTACTACAATAAAAAAATTTTACGAAGAAAATAAAGTTGTTATCGATCCTCACACTGCAATAGGAGTGGGTGCTGTTGAAAAACTAAATCTAAGTGACGTAGTTATTTTATCAACTGCTCATCCTTGTAAATTTCCTGTAGCAATAGAAAAAGCAATCTCAAAAATTGAAAAACTACCCGAAAGTCTTAACTATGTTAATGATAAAGAAGAAAAATTTGAGGTTATTTCAAACGATTTAGAAAAAGTTAAAGATTATGTATTAAGATCAATATGAAAATAAAAATAAATGATCAAATTCCAGATACAGAGATTTACCAATTAGTTAACGGTGAGCCACACAAAAGTAAATTAAAGGATACTTTGGGTAAAGAAAAAGTTATTCTATTTGGGCTACCTGGAGCATTTACATCTACTTGTTCAAAACTCCATTTACCAGGCTTTATTAAAAATGCTGAAAATATAAAAGCGAAAGGAATAAAAGATATATTCTGTCTATCTGTGAATGATCCATATGTAATGAACGCTTGGGGTGAGGTGAACAATATAGGTAATAAAATTAAAATGTTGTCTGATCCATATTTATCTTTTACCAGTTCCATTGGTGCTGAGGTTGATAGAAATTCAAAAGGAATGGGAATTAGATCAAGTCGTTATACAATGGTGATTGAAAATTTGAAAATATTAAATATCCAGGTTGAAAAAGAAACTAAACTATGTGGTCTGTCTTCAGCAGAGACTATTTTAGATATCCTTTAATAATTATTTATAAATTCCAATTCTAAGTGTACAAATTAATCATTTGCTGATGAACGTGCCAATAAATCCACTTCATTGTTTAACTCATCAATTGAGTGTGCTTTTACCCAAATCCACTCAATATCAAAAGCACTAGATAGGTTATCAAGTTCTGTCCAAAGTTCTTTATTTTTAACATTCTTTTTGTCTGCAGTTTTCCAACCATTCTTTTTCCAATTCTGTATCCATTCTGTTATCCCTGATTTTACATATTTAGAATCTGTAAAAATTTGAACTTTGGAACCTTTGGGTATTTTTTTAAGAGCCATTATAGGCGCTGTCAATTCCATCTGATTATTTGTTGAGTTTTCTTTGCTACCTTTTATTTCTGTTTTTTTGTTATCACTTATTATTATCGCCGCCCATCCTCCCTTACCAGGATTCTCCAAGCAAGACCCATCTGTATAAACTTTTATCATTTCAAGTACTCGCTAAATTTTTTAATTTTTTTGTGAAAAATCAATTTATCTAAATATTCTCTTGGATTTTTTTTCTTAATGATTGCATTTTTTGGTGTATTTAAATAATCATAAGATCTTGTTAATAAATACCTTAAAGCTGATCCCCTACATAATATATTGAAATTAATTTTTTCGCTAATTGTAAGCTTTCTTTTGGATTCATATCCTTTAATTAGGTTATAGGATTTTTTTCTATTAAGAACAAATTTATTTTTTTTCCTCTCGAAACATAATGCGTTTACACAAGTAGCCAACTCATACGCATAAAAATCTGTACATGAAAAATAAAAATCAATGAAACCGTAAAATTTTTTTTTGTAAAAAAATATATTATCAATAAACAAGTCTGAGTGTATTACACCGTTTGGTAAATTTTTAGGCCAATTTTTAACTAATTTGTTAATATCTGATCTCATATGGTTTCTCAAATTTTTTGATAATTTATTTATTCTTTTATCAATTTTATTTAAAATCTTGTGTAATAACTTAATAGATAAAGAATTTTTTCTATTAATTTTAAGTTTTTTTGTAGCCTTGTGTAATTCAGCAACATTTTTACCAATTTGCATACAGTCTGATGGGCTTAGCTTCTTTTTGTCTCCGCCTTTAAGAAAAGTAACTAAACAAGCATTTTTGCTCTTTATTTTAAACAAATAAGATCCTTTTTTATTTTTAATTGGACTGGGACATACTATTTTAAGTTTTGACAGACCATGCATGAGTTTCATAAAAAATGGCAAATCTTTTTTATTCACTCTCTTTTCAAATATTGTAAGAACTGTTTTTTCTTTCTTAAACTCTAAATAGTAATTAGTATTTTCTATCCCCTTTTTTATGCCATGGTAATTTATTACTTTTCCTAATTTGAAGTTGTTTTCAATTTTGCTGATATCTGTTTTATTTATTTTAGTAAATACAGCCATTAATTTAACTTACCAGGAATTTTAAAAGTAACATCTTCTTTTATGACTTCAGTATTTTCGATTTTGATACTGAATTTTTTTTTTAAATTATTAATAAATTCTTCAACTAGTATTTCGGGTGCTGATGCACCAGACGATATACCAATTGTTTTACATTTATCAATTTTATCAAATGGTATTTCACTCTCTGAATGGATAAGTAATGAATTTTCGCATCCAGATTTTTTGGCTACCTCAACTAATCTGACTGAATTTGATGAGTTTCTGCTACCAATTACAAAAAACATATCACAGAAACTTGCAATTTTCTTAACAGCGGATTGTCTATTAGTTGTAGCATAGCAAATATCATCTTTTTTTGGTTCTTTTATTTCTGGAAATTTTCTCTTTAATTCAGCAATTATATCTTTTGTGTCGTCTACTGATAATGTTGTTTGGGTGACATATGCTAATTCTTTATTAGATTTGTTTTGATAATTTTTAGCATCTTCAATATTTTCTATTAAATCAATTCCTCCATTCTCTAACTGCCCCATTGTTCCGATAACCTCAGGGTGATTTCTGTGCCCTATTAATAAAATATGATCTCCTTTTTTATTAAGGTTTTCTGCTTCTCTGTGTACTTTTGATACTAGAGGACAAGTGGCATCTATATAATCCATTTTTAAATTTTCTGCTTGCTCAGGAATAGATTTTGGCACTCCATGTGCAGAAAATATTACTGGTCTAGACTTATCTTTTATCTCATCTAATTCCTCAACAAATATAGCTCCTATTTTTTTTAAACTTTCAACAACATGTTTGTTATGTACTATTTCGTGTCTAACATAAACCGGTGAACCATACTTTTCTAAACTTTTTTTAACTATCTCAATAGCTCTATCAACACCAGCACAAAAGCCTCTTGGAGAGGCTAAATAAACTCTAATTTGTTTACCTTTCATTTTTTTCTTTTCTAAAAAATGGAATTAAAAATATTAAACATGCAACTAAGAAAAACAAGCTGCCAAACATAGCCCAGAAATTTCCAATACTAGAAATTGTAAAACCAATTGCTGATATTATAAATAAAATCCAACCCAATAAGTTTATATTTTTATTTTTCATTTTTTTCGATTAAATACTCAAGCAATATATGTGGAAAAGTTAATGACGCCAATCCAATAAATATTACTTTATATATAGCATTATTTAATTCAAAAAAATTATTAAGACTATAAATAGATATTAAATATACCCCGGCTGTTACCAGGGTGAGTGGTAATGCTTTTTTTATAAATTTTTTAAGTCCCAATTTAAAACTCTTATCTAACTCAAAAATTAGTGTCAAACTATGTCTTACCGAGTGTAAAAAACAGAAATAAATTGTAAATGCTAATATTGGATTTAAAAAATAATTTATTAAAATAATTGATGAGAAATCCATAATAGATATTGTGCTATCATCAATATTTTTGAATTTCGACAACATCAATCCTGCTATAAAACTTATTAAGAGAAATATTAATAAGATCTCTTTCGAAATCAGAAATTCTGCAAATAGATTAAATTTTAGAATCAGAAAAATCTCATTAGTCTTATCATAATTAAATAATAATGGAGCTACGATGATAGATGATCCTTTTAAAAGAAATAAAACATCTTTTTCAATACCCTCGATGTTTAATTTAAAAATCGTATCCTCTTTGCCAAAATGGTAACTTGCAACTAAAAGAAAAATCATAAGTAAAAAATTTGGCAATAAAATCCACAATAAAATAATAAAAATTGCTAAGCATACATAAGCAGTATAAAATTTTCCTATCTCCTTAATTTTGAAAATTTTTAACAATTTTTTTCCTTTTAAATTATCTAAGGAACCATGCGATATTCCTATTGACATAATTAATAACAAACAAAATATTAAAAAATTTTTATCTTTTAAAAAACTAACTGATGACAAAAAAATACAAAAATTAAAAAAAACCAATGAGTGGAAAAAATCTATTTTTTTTTGCATGTTAAATTATTTCTTTAATAAAAATAGTTTTAGGCATTTTCAATATTATGCTTATATCATCTATAATATTACTCTTATTGGACAAAAATCTTACTACTTTTTCATTATTCACTGTGAACATATTATAAAAAATCTCTGGCATACGTCCAGGATGTTTAGTTAGGACTTTTAGAAAAATTTTATCTAAATATTTATATTTTTTTTTAATTTCAAAATTTTTTATTTTACTTATTTTTTCAAAATTTTTGCAAATATATTTGCTATGATTTTGTATATTCAAGAATGTGTAGCCTGTACTTAGCCTAGTCATCCCTCCTGCAGTTCCAATAAATATTTCATTTTTTTTCTTGACAATTTCTGGATAAAAAAGAGGTATTTTACCTTGTTCTTTATACTTAATTTTGTATTTTTTTATTTTTAATTTTTTTTCTATATAGTTAGTTAGTTGTTCTTGATAGTTTTTCTCTGATTCATCTTTCATGTTAGATAACCATGTTGACTCAACCAATGCTTTATTTTCAGAATAGGGTAGGGTATAAAAAAAATGAACACTATCTTTTTGATCGCAATCGAAATCCATCAAATTCATGATTTCTTTATCAAAAATTTTCTTGTCAGTTTCAATTTCAATACCACCAAAGTGTTGCCAAAGTTTATTTTTATCAAATTTAATATTGGCTAAACTATTGAATATTATTGCATCACCTATATTTAAATTTTCAATCGTTTTTAAAAAACTAATTTTTTTATTTTTTTTTAATTTTTTTATTATTTTATTGTAAAAAAGACCACTATCAATTGATTGATATGGAGTTTTGACACAATTGATATAGTTAGTTTTATCTTTAATATGAACAGAAAAATTATCCCAACTTTTAATAACGCAATCCTCAAAATTATGTGGATTTATTCTCCAAAATGACCAAGTTTTGTCTCTAATATAGTTTGTGCGAGGCTCAATAATAGCTAAAGTTTTATTTTCAAGTTTATTATTAATTTCCAATTCATAAGCTAAGGATAAACCGGCACATCCTCCTCCAATTATAATATAATTAAAATCTTTCATTTAAATTTATTTCTTTCTTTATATCTTCATGACGTAAATTATATGAATTATTTATGGGTTTTAAAAATATTAATATAATAAAATCAAATAAACTTAAAAATGTTTGTTTAATTTTTCCTACGTTTGTTACAAATATTTTTCCTGCTCTTTCGTAATCTTCTAGATCTTTTTTTTTTAATATTTCATTACCAATTTGTCTATAAACTCTACGAGCAACTAGAATTGCAAATCTACAAGAAATAGGAATTTCTTTTATTGATTTAAACGAACTATTATAAAACAAGTCCGCTAATTTAAGCGTTTCTTTAATTGTTATAATATCATGGTCAATGTATTCTCTATTACGCTTTTTATCTTCAATAACATCTCTAGCAATATTTGTAAGCTGCATAGCTATCCCTAAATCAATAGCTGAATTTAAACCTCTTTCTGAATTAACTCTTAATATTTTTGCCATCATTAACCCAACCGTTCCAGCGACTCTATATGAGTAAATCAGCAGATCTTTTCTACTATTTAATTTAACTTTTTCTTCTAAATCTGTCTCTACACCATCGAATAAATCTTCTATGATTTTAGTTGAAATAGAAAATTCATCAATTAAGTCCCACATCTTTTCGATCTTACTTGAACTAAAATCTTTTTCAAAAAATTTCTTTTTAAATTCAGTTAGATTTTTTTTTTTTAAATGTAAATTTTCCTCGTCATCCACAATATTATCTACTGTCCTACAAAAATCATATAAAGCTGAACAATTTTTATATTTTACTTTTGGTAAAAAAAATCCAGCCCAGTTAAATGACTTTGCATAAATTGATAGGTAATTTTTTGTCATTAAATAATTTTATCTAAAACTTTTGCTGAAGAAAGAACACCAGGCACTCCTGCACCCGGGTGAGTACCAGCTCCAACAAAATATAATCCTTTACATATCTCAGATTTGTTATGAAATCTAAAATAAGCAGATTGACTAAATTTTGGCTGTATTGAAAAACCAGATCCGTATTTAGTATTTAATTCATTCTCAAAATAATCAGGTGTTAGATAAAAATCCTCTACAATATTCTCTTTTAAATCTGGAAGTAAATGATCTTGCATCTTTTCTATAACCAGGTTTTTCATTTTATCACCTTCATCTTTCCAATTAATTTTAGATTGATTATTGGGCACTGGAACTAATACATAAAAACAGTCATGCCCATCGGGAGCCATAGATTTGTCGGTAGCTGAGGGTCTGTGAAGATAATAACTAATATCATTATTCAATTTTTTATTTTCAAAAATATCTTTTAAATGTTCTTCGTATTTATTGCCAAATTTAATTGTATGATGTGCTACGTTTTCATATACTTTTTTAGTTCCAAAATAGTAAACAAATAGTCCCATGGAATAGTCCATTCTTTTTCTTTTCCAATCAAACAAAGAATTTTTTTTATTGTTAATTAAGTGATCGTATACATTAGGAGGATCTGCATTACATATTATATTATCAGCATATATTTTATCTGAATTATTGATCTCTAAAGATTTAATTATTCCGTTTTCTGTAAAAAATTTTGTTGCTTCAGACTTTTTTAAAATTTCTATATTTTCTTCTAACATTAATTTCTCTAATCCTGCTATAATCGCACCTGTTCCACCCATAGAGTAATGAATGCCCCATTTCTTTTCTAAGTATAAAATAAGTCCATAAATTGATGTTGTTGTAAATGGATTTCCCCCAACTAATAAAGGATGCATACTAAGCATTCGTCTTAATTTTTCATTTTCAATATAGGATGAGACTAAAGAATATACTGATTTATAACTTTTTAAGTTTAATAAAGCTGGAAGTTGTTTCATCATAAAAAATGGTTTATCAAAAGGAACATCAGATAATTCAGTAAAACCTTTATCAAATATTTTTTTTGTAAATTCGACAAGTTTTATGTAACCATTCACATCTTTTTCATTTATATTTTTTATCTGTTTTTTCATAGAATTTTCATCACCTGAGTAATCAAATTTAAATCCGTCTTCAAAGACAAATCTGTACCAAATATCCAAAGGTTTAATTTTAATATAATCAGCAGGTTTTTTATTAAAAAGTTCGAATAATTCGTAAATTAGATGTGGGGCAGTAATAACAGTCGGACCACCATCGAATTTAAAACCGTTTCTTTCAAACACTCTAGCTCTACCACCAAGGTCCGAATGTTTTTCTACTAGTGTTACATCATGTCCTTTTGCTTTAAGACGTAAAGCTGCTGCTATTCCACCAAATCCTGACCCAATGATTACTGATTTCATAGGTATAATTTATATTATTTTTAAAAAAAGTAACGAAATTAGTTTAAGAATTTATTTTTTTAAGTTCAGATTTTGTCTCTGCTAGGTTTTTTTCAAATAATGCATCCATCTTTGATTTGTCTACTGATGTGGATATTATTTTTTGGACAGAGTCTAATGCTATTTTTATTGATGTGTTTTTGATCTCTTTAATTGCACTTTCTTTCATTTGAGCGATTTTATTTTTTGCAAGATTTTTCTTTAATTCCGCAGACTGGTGATATTTATCATTCATTTCAATTATCATTTTTTCTGTATCATCTTTTGCTTTATTTATTATTTCATCACTTTGTTTTTTTGCAGTATCTAATTTAGTTTGGGCCCTACTCAAAAGCTCTTTAGATTCATTTCTTAGTTTTTCACTTTCAGATATTTCAGTTTTTATATCTGAAATCATTTTGCTTAGTAAATCGCTAACTTTTTGAGGGATTTTAAAATAAATTAAGACTGCAATAAAAATTATGAAGGATACCGCAACCCAAAAAGTAGAATCAAACACCATAATACTTATCTCTCCCTTTTTTTGACAAATCTTCAACAATAGCCGAAATACTACTTTGATTTATATCTGCACCAATTAACTGCTTCAACAAATCTTTAGAAGTATCTATAGCAATTTTCTGAATTTTGTCTGGAGATCTTTTTTTCAGATCTTCGATTTCTTTCTCTGCCAAAACAATTTCAGAATTTATTTCATTTTCTAAAGCATCTTTTTTTAAATTTATCTCACTTTTTATTTTTATTTTGGCATCATTAATAATACCTTTAGCTTTCAATCTACTATCCTCAATTATTTTTTCGTATTCTTTTATTTTTGCCTCACTTTCCTCTCTGTGATTTTCCGCCATCTCTATGTTTTCTAAAATCTGAGATTTTCTGTTTTCAAGATTTTCACTAATCCTAGGTAAAACAAATTTTGATAGGAATACAAATAGAAAACCAAAAGAGATAGTAAGCCAAAAAATTTGAGATATCCAAAATTCCGGATCTAATTGAGGCATACCTCCACTTTCTGCACCGTATGCACAAGCAGAAGCCGCAAATAAAAATAGTATTGACTTAAAAAATAAATCGATTCTCATTACTAGAATGCAAATAATATAATTAATGCAACTACTAATCCAAATAAACCTGTAGCTTCAGCCAATGCGAAACCCAGAAGTAAGTTCGGAAACTGTTTCTGAGCTGCCGAAGGATTTCTCATCGCTCCGGACAAATAATTTCCAAAAATTATTCCTATACCTACACCAGCACCAGCTAACGCGATTGCTGCTAGTCCTGCTCCGATCATTTTTGCTGCTTCTAATTCCATTTTATCCTCCTTAAAGTTAATGGTGTAAATTTAATGCATCATTTAAATAAATGCATGTTAAAATTGCAAAAACATAAGCTTGAAGAAACGCAACTAAAATTTCCAAACCTGTTAATGCAACAGAAAAGCTAAGTGGCAACCAACCTCCTACAACTCCAAGGCTTACTACAAACCCTCCGAAAACTTTCATCATAGTATGTCCAGCCATCATGTTTGCAAACAGTCTGACTGATAGACTAATTGGTCTACTTAAATAAGATATAATTTCAATAATTACTATCAAAGGCAATAATACCATTGGAACTCCACTTGGGACAAACAATTTTAAATATCCAAAACCATGTTTAATAAAACCAATTATAGTTACACCTATAAAAATAAATGCTGCTAATACAAAGGTTACAATTATGTGGCTGGTTACTGTGAAAGAGTAGGGTATCATTCCTAACATATTACAAAATAATACAAACATGAATAAAGAGAATATAAAAGAAAAATAAGGTTTAGCCTTTATTCCTGCTGTGTCACTTATCATCTTTGATACAAAAGTATAGCTTAGTTCTGCAAGTAGTTGTATTTTATTTGGTACTAAACTATTTTTTTTAGACCCAATTTTAAAAATAACGAAAATTAATATAGAGCTAACTACCATGAACAAGCTAGCATTAGTGAATGATAAGTCTACATCGCCTATCTTTATTTCAGGACCAATCCTATAAACGTTGAATTGGTACATTGGATTTGCTGCCATAGTGTCTTTACTTTTACTTTTGTAATTTTTTTGCAGATTTAATTACATTCATAATACCGGCAATTACTCCTACAAAAAAAAATATTAAAATTAACCATGGTTTAGTACCAAACCATTTATCTAAAATAAACCCAATAATTGTCCCAACTATCACCGCGGATACTAATTCTGTGCTCATTTTGAAAGCCTGTCCAATATTCGATTTAGGTTCATTGGATTTTTTATTAAATTTGGCTTTAGATTTTTCTTTTGCAATCTTTAGGCGAGTTTTGAAATCATCAGTTGACATTTCATGCGACCATACTTTCTGCTTTTTGTAAGTCAACAGCAACTAATTGACTAATACCCTTTTCAGGCATAGTGACACCATATAATTTATCCATTTTTGACATCGTTAAAGCGTGATGGGTAACTATAATAAATCTAGTAGATGTAATTTTAGTTAGTTCAGTTAAAAGATTACAAAATCTTGTTACATTTGCATCGTCTAGTGGCGCATCTACTTCATCAAGGACGCAAATTGGAGATGGATTAGTTAAAAATACTGCAAACACTAAAGATAAAGCAGTTAAAGCTTGCTCACCTCCGGATAATAAAGTTATAGATTGTAATCTTTTACCTGGAGGACTGACAAGCATTTCAAGACCGGCATCAAGTGGATCATCTGAGTCAACTAATTCTAATTTAGCATTTCCTCCATTAAAAAGTTTTGTATAAACATCATTAAATTTCCTATTAACTTTTTCATATGCTTCGAGAAGTCTTTCCCTTCCTTTTCGATTTAACTCTGAAATACTCTCTTTTAATTTAATTATAGCTGTTACAAGATCTTGTCTATCCTTTTCCATTTTTTTGATCTCATCTTCATATTTAGAAGTCTCTTCATCGGCTCTTAAATTTACAGATCCTAATTTCTCTCTCTCCCTTTTTTTTTGATCTAATAATTCCTCCTGTGTTAAAGCATCAGGTAATTCTTTTTCTGAACTTAAATTTGAAAAATTTAATAGAGACTCCTCGTTTAATTCTAATTCATTTCTAATTCTATCTAGTAAATCCATTCTTCTTTTATTTAAACCTTCGACTGTAGCACTTGAGCTTGCCTTCCTCTCTCGGATTTGTATAGAGTCTTCTTTTGTAATATTTAGATCTTTTCTCAATTGAGAAATTTGATTTTCAAAATCACTTATTTTTAACTCATTATTACTTTTTTCCTCCTCTGATATTCTTAAACTTTCTGATATCTTTCCTTTTTTTTCAGCTTGGGATTGAGGTTGATTTTCAAGAGTTTTAAGTTTCATATTAAAGTTATCTTTTCTATTGTTTAACTCATTAATCATCTTCTCCGATTTAGACAATAAATTTTTCCAACTTTCTATTTCAGTCGAAATATTTTCAATTCTCTGACGCCTTTTTATTGTTTCTTTTCTAAAAATTTTGTTTTCACTAAAGCTATTTGTATAAAGCTCAATAATTTTTTCAAAATTATCTAATAATTTTAATGCATCAACATTTTTATTTTCTTTAATTAAATCCTTTATTTTATTTATTTCACTTTGAAGTTTGTCTTTAGCGCTCTCCAGATCTAAATTTGATAATTTTTCATTTTCAAAATATTTTGAGTCAATATTTATTAACTCATTTTTTTCTTCTTTAAGACGTTTTTCATTTGAATTTGCATCAATAACTACACTTTTTTCTCTATCTTCATCATCTTCAATAGTTTTTATAGATAATTTTAAACTTTCAATTTCTTCTCTAAGTCTTCCGCTTTCTTCATCAATACCTTTAAGTTCTAAATTTAATCTTTGTATTTTTGATATATTTTCCATATTTTTTTCACGTATTGGATTTACATTATCAATATTGTCTTTAATTTTTTTTTCAATTTCGCTTAATTTAATATTAAATTTCTCTACCTCTGTATCTGCTTCAGAGTTAATTTCATTTTCTATTTTTATTTCATCATCAATTTCTTTAAGTTTTAAATAATAAAGACCTGCCTCAATTTTTTTTATTTCATCAGAAATTAGTTTATACTTTTGTGCTTCTTCAGCCTGTTTTTGAAGGTTGAATAATTGTTTTTCTTGTTGTCTTCTAAGCTCATCAGCTCTTTTTAAATTATTTTCTGCCGCACTTAATCTTAGCTCTGCTTCATGTCTTCTAACATGCAGTCCTGATATTCCAGCTGCCTCCTCAAGTATTGCTCTTCTATCCGAAGGTTTGGCAGTAACCAGTGAACCAATTCTTCCCTGGCTAATCATAGAGGGTGAGTGAGCGCCTGTAGACAAGTCTGCAAAAAACATTTGTGCATCTTTCGCTCTTACTTCTTTATCATTAATATAAAATTTAGACCCCTTGTCCTTTTCAATTTTTCTTCTAATTTCAATATCATCCAAATTGCTATATTGATTAGGACCATCTTTTGTTTCATTCGTTAAGTTGATTGATACTTCTGCTATATTTTTTGAGGGTTTATTTGAAGTCCCAGAAAATATTACATCTTCCATACCTGAGCCTCTCATGCTTTTTGCAGATGTCTCACCCATACACCATCTTAATGACTCCACAATATTTGATTTCCCGCAACCATTAGGCCCAACGATCCCTGTTAAACCTTCCTCAATTTGAAATTCTGTTCTTTCAGCAAAAGATTTAAAACCATTTAATTGAATTTTTTTAAATTCCATTTAAGGATTTATAACATTTTTTTAAGAATTTTTTTCAAATTTTTATAGTTTAAAGTTTTATTAAACTTTTTATCATTTATTATTAAAGTAGGGGTTGCTTCGATTTCATATTGTTTAAAACCATCAATTCGTTCCTCTAAGATATAATCCTCAATCTTTTTATTGTTTATACAATTTTCAAAATCTAAATTAAATTCACTATTTACAATTAGTTTTTCTAGATTTTTATTGATTTCAAGAATATTACTTCCTTTTATCCAAGTATCTTGATTAGAGTAAAGAAAATGAAGAATATCAGAGGCTCCATCATTTTTACAATGAGCTATTTTAGCGGCATTTAACGCAGCTAGATCTAATGGAAAGTTTCTAAACTCAATATTTATCTTTCCCTCATCTATAAACTCTTTTTTTAATTCAGGATAAACATCTTTATGAAAATTTGCACAATGGCTACAGGTTAAAGACTCATAAACAATAAGTTTTACTTTTGCATTTTCATTCCCCTCAACAATAGATAAAAAATTGTCATCAGCAAAAATATTATTTGTATTTAAAAATATAAAAATAATTAAAAAT
Organism: uncultured Pelagibacteraceae bacterium; assembly: GCA_902561075.1. Taxonomy (GTDB): domain Bacteria; phylum Pseudomonadota; class Alphaproteobacteria; order Pelagibacterales; family Pelagibacteraceae; genus Pelagibacter. The sequence continues at coordinate 1,114 of CACEOC010000009.1, read as the reverse complement.
AGTTTTTTCATCTTTGTTTATATACTTTCATAAATTCTGATAATGAATTCTTCAACGCTGAATTTTTAATATTATTTGTGTTTAGTTTTAGGCTACTTTTTGTCGCGTTAATATTTTTAAAGTCCTTAACTGTGTCTATATGTTTACTAAAAGCTCTAAGTTTAATGATATTAACAATTTCTTTTCCAAAAAAATAATTTATTTTATCAATAATTTTTTGTTTAGCATATTCTAATTCTACTTCAAAACCACGTTGAACCATAATAAGTAAACATTTATTTCTTTGATTAATTTTTTTAAAAGATTTAGGATAACAAATCTGAAATAATTCATTCCCAACTAAATATTTCCAATTTTCTAAAGTCTTTGAGTATATTTCGCCTTTCTTAACAATTATTTTTTTTACTTTTGTGGGTAAAGTATCTTTAAAAGATCTTAATCCTTGAATCGAATTATATCTCTGTCTATTATTATTTTTAATCTTCATATGGCTAACCAGAACATATCAAATAAAATTTTACATTGGTATGATAATAATAAAAGAGATCTACCATGGAGAAAGCCAAAAAATAAAAAACAATCTGAATATTTTACTCTAGTCAGTGAAGTAATGTTACAACAAACACAAGTATCGACGGTTGTACCTTATTTTATTAGATTTGTTCATGAGATACCTAACTTAAAGATTTTATCGAGAGTAAATAACAATAAATTGCTGAAACTTTGGGAAGGGCTTGGATATTACACTAGAGCAAAAAACTTAAAAAAAACTGCGCAAATAATAATATCAAAATTTAAAAGCAAAATTCCAAATGATCTTAATAGTTTGAAAAAATTGCCAGGTATAGGAGATTATACCTCAAAAGCAATATTATCATTAGAGTTTAATATAAAGGTTATACCAATTGACGGAAATATTGAAAGACTGTTAAAAAGAATTTTTTTTTTAAGAACCTTAAAAGAAATTGATAAAAAAAACATAATTAAGAAATCTTATTTACTAGGTTATTCAAATCGTCAAAGAGATTATGTTCAATCATTAATGGAACTTGGATCCTTGATATGTAAACCAAAACAACCATTATGTAATTTATGTCCAATAAATAGTTTATGT
>CACEOC010000008.1 GCA_902561075.1 uncultured Pelagibacteraceae bacterium | reverse complement strand
ATCAGGAACAATAATTGGTTTAGCTCAAGCTTTAGGAGAAACCGCACCCCTCATTTTAATTGGAATGGTTGCTTTTGTTAACACGATACCTGGATCACCTATGGATCCTGCTGCAAGTTTACCAGTTCAAATTTATATTTGGGCTGAAAGTGCTGAAAGGGGATTTGTAGAAAAAGTATCGGCATGTATAATGGTCTTACTTGGGTTTTTAATAATAATGAATTTATTTGCCCAAATAATAAGACATAAGTTTGAGAAAAAATGGAGTTAAAATGATAAAGATTAAAGCAAAAGATGTTGATGTTTTTTACGGAAAAAAACAAGCACTATTCAATATAAGTTTAGATATCGAGGAAAATCAAGTAACGGCATTAATTGGTCCATCTGGTTGTGGTAAATCAACTTTCCTAAGATGTCTTAATCGAATGAATGATGTAATTGATATCTGTAATGTTAAAGGAGAAATTTTAATTAATGACTTTAATATCAATGATAAAAGTTGTGATGTAGTAAGACTAAGAGAAAAAATTGGTATGGTTTTTCAAAAACCTAATCCTTTCCCAAAAACTTTATATGAAAATGTATCTTACGGTCCAACAATTCATGGTATGGCTCAATCAAAACAAGAAATGGATGAAATTGTTGAAACTAGTTTGAAAAAGGCTGCACTATGGGAAGAAGTAAAAGATAGATTACATGAACCTGGAACTGGATTATCTGGAGGACAACAGCAAAGACTTTGTATTGCTAGAGCGATTTCTGTAAGACCAGAAGTTATATTAATGGATGAACCTTGTTCAGCATTAGATCCAATAGCAACAGCACAAATTGAAGAATTGATTGATGAGTTAAAAAAAGAGCACACAATAATAATTGTAACTCATTCTATGGCTCAAGCAGCGCGTGTTTCTCAAAATACAGGTTTTTTTCATTTAGGACAATTGATTGAACATGGATCTACTGATAAAATATTTAAGAATCCTGATAATAAAAAAACGCAAGATTATATAACAGGGAGGTTTGGATAATGTCTGAAGCACCACATACAGTCAAATCTTACGAAGAAGAACTAAAAAATCTTAATGCTAATATAATTAAAATGGGAAGTGCATGTGAAGATTCTTTAGGTAAAGCAATTCAAGCCATTACAACAAGAGATAACAATATTGCAGAAGCTGTTATTCAAGAAGATGAAAAAATAGATAAATATGAGACTTTAATTGAACAGCAAGTTGTGAATTTAATTGCTTTAAGACAACCTATGGCAATTGATTTAAGAGAGACAGTAACGGCTTTGAAAATGTCTTCAGATTTAGAAAGAATAGGTGATTTAGCAAAAAATATATCTAAGAGAACACTTTTGCTTAACGAAAATCTTCCAAAGAACTTGGTAGACTCATTGAATAGAGTATCTACCAATGTTCAAAAACAATTAAAATCAATATTAGATGCTTATCTAGAAAGATCTGCGCCAATGGCAGTAAATGTTTGGGAAGGTGATGAGCAAATAGATGATCTAACAAACCTTTGTATGCAAGAAGTTATAAAATATCTTAAAGAAAATGAAAAAAATTTAGAAGATGGAACCCATTTATTGTTTGTAACTAAAAACATAGAGCGTATTGGTGATCATACTACAAATGTTGCAGAACAAGTTTATTATTTAGTTAAAGGCGAATATTTAGAAGGTGATAGACCCAAGGGAACAGAGCCAATTGTAACCGGAGAAAAATGATTTATGTCAGCTCATGTTTTCATAGCTGAAGATGAAGCATCAATTGTTAGTTTGTTAAAGTACAATCTTGAAAAAGAAGGTTATAAAGTCAGTCATTCAGAAAATGGAGAAGATGCTCTTAAACAAATAAAATTAAAACAGCCAGATTTAATATTAATGGATTGGATGTTACCAGAATTATCTGGTGTTGAAATTTGTAAAAACTTAAAAAAAGATAATAAGTTTAATGATATTCCTGTCATTATGTTAACTGCAAAAGGGGAGGAAGAAGACAAATTAAAAGCATTTGATACAGGTGCAGATGATTATGTAACTAAACCTTTTAGTCAAAAAGAATTGAATGCTAGAATTAAATCTTTATTGAGAAGATCTAAACCTCAATCATCATCAGACATTGTAGAATTTACTGATTTAAAAATAGATCGGATTACAAAAAGAGTTTATAGAAAAGATAAAGAAATTACTTTGGGTCCAACTGAATTTAAACTCTTAGATTTTTTTATCAAAAATCCAAAAAGAGTTTATTCAAGAGAACAACTCTTAAACAATGTTTGGGGAGAAAATATATATGTTGAGTCTAGAACAGTTGATGTTCATATTAGAAGATTAAGACAAGCAATTAATATACAAAATACAAAACCTTTAATTAGAACAGTAAGATCAGCTGGTTATTCTTTAGAATCTTGAAGATCTTTGGGTCTTATAAATTTTTTTAATACTCCCTTTTTCTCAACTTCATTCCAGGATTTAATATCAAACTCAATTTTTGCAAATGCTGCTGTTGGGAATTTATAATTCATTAGTTTAAAATTATTCGTATTATGATTTTTTGTAAGATTTCGTACTAAATTTTTCACTGATGGTTCATGGTTTATAATCAAAATTGATTTATATTCACTGGATATTTCTTTAATTTTTTTTACAATTGCATTCTCATCAACTAAATATAAATCTTTTGAAAAATTAACTTTTTTTGGCTTATTAATTTTCTTGGATAAAATTTGAAAAGTTTTTTTTGTTCTTTTTGATGATGAAATTAATGCATAATCAAATTCAAATTTTTTTTTAACAAAAAATTCACAAATCATTTTTGCATTTTTCTTGCCTCTTTTAGTAAGTGGTCTATCAAAATCATTAATACTTAAATCATCCCAACTAGATTTTGCGTGTCTCATGACGTATAATTGATACATAAAATCTAAATATATGACTGCTTTAAAAAAACAACATAAAGAAGAGTTGAAATCTAAATATATAAATAGAGAGCTTTCTTGGTTAAAATTCAACGATAGAGTACTTTTAGAGGCGCAAAATATCGAAAATCCTCTTTATGAAAGAGTAAAGTTTTTATCAATTGCTGGGTCTAATCTAGATGAATTTTTTATGGTCCGTGTAGCTGGGTTATATAGTCAAATAAAACAAGAAGTTGACTCACTAAGCTCTGATGGTTTGACACCTGAAGAGCAAATGGATGAGGTAGTGCTTGAAACTAAGAAACTATTAAAAAAACAGAACAAAATTTTTATTCAACTGATTATGGAATTAAAAAAAAATAATATCAATTTAGTTAAACCAGTTAATTTAAATACTAAGGATAAAAAAAAACTTTTAGAAATATTTAAAGAAGAGATTTACCCTTTATTAACACCATCAGCAATTGATCCTGCACATCCATTTCCATTTATAATCAATCAAGGAAGAGCAATTGTAATGAAGTTAAGAAAAAAAAATAAAAAAAGGATTTTAAACTCAATAATAGTAATACCAAAAGCATTATCTAGATTTATTGAAATTGAGTCTTCAAAAAATCATAAGAAATTTGTGATTCTAGATGATGTAATAAGTTTTTTTTGCTAATGAAATTTTTCCAGATCATGATTTAGAAAAGAAAATGATTTTTAGAGTAATAAGAGACAGCGATGTAGAGATTCAAGAGGAAGCAGAAGATTTGGTTAGATCTTTTGAATTGGCTTTAAAAAGACGTAGAACGGGTGATATTGTTCGTTTAGAGGTTCTTGAAAATAGTGATAACGAATTGATAAGATTTATAACTAATAAATTAGATATAAATCCTGACTATATTTATGATGTTGCTGGCCTTGTTGGAATTCAAGATATAGATCAAATATGTAAAGTAAAAAATCCAAAATTAAGATTTAAACATTTTACACCTAGAGAAGTTGAAAGATTAAAAGAATATAATGATAATTTTTTTGAAACTATTAAAAAGAAAGATTTAGTTGTTCATCATCCTTTCGAAACATTTGACTCAGTAATTGAATTTTTAAACCAAGCAGCAAATGATAAAAAAGTTATAGCTATAAAACAAACTCTATATAGAACAACTCTAGACTCACCTATTGTTAAAGCTTTAATAACAGCTGCAGAAAACGGAAAAACAGTTACCGCTTTAATTGAAATTAAAGCTAGATTTGATGAGGAAGCTAATATTCAACTATCAAGAAGTTTAGAAAAAGTAGGTGTTCAAATTGTTTATGGTTTTGCTAAATATAAAACTCATGCAAAATCATCATTAGTTTTAAGAAGAGAACAGGGTAAAATACAAACTTATTTTCATTTAGGAACTGGCAATTATCATCCAGTAAATGCTAAAATTTATACTGATTTGTCTTTATTTAGTTGTGATAAGAAAATGGCATCAGATGTTGAAAAGTTTTTCAATTATGTAACAGGATACGCAAAACCAAAAAATTTAAATAAAATTTCTATTTCGCCAGTAAATATGAGGCAAACCTTAAATGAAAATATTGATGCTGAAATTAAAAATTCTAAAAATGGAAAATTTGCAGCTATTTGGGCAAAAATGAACTCTTTAGTAGATCCAGAAATTATTGATAAATTTTATGAAGCTTCGAATGCTGGTGTAAAAATTCATTTATTTGTAAGGGGTGTTTGTTGTTTAAGACCAGGAGTAAAAGATAGATCAGAAAACATATTTGTAAAAAGTATCATAGGAAGATTTTTAGAGCATTCTAGAATTTACTGCTTTAGTAATGGTACAAAAAAAATGCCTAATAGAAATGCAAAAGTATATATTTCGTCAGCTGATTTAATGCCGAGAAATTTAAATCGAAGGGTAGAACTTCTAGTCCCAATTGAAAATGAGACTGTTCATGAACAGATCTTAGATCAAATAATGTTGGCAAATTATCTTGATACTAATCAGAGCTGGGAACTTGAAGCTGATGGTAATTATAAAAAAATTAAATATAGTAAGAGCGATTCCTTTTCAGCTCATGAATATTTTATGAATAATCCGAGCTTATCTGGAAGAGGTAAAGCTAAACTAAGAATGCAGCCTAAACAACTGCACTTAAGATTGATTAAAAGTGGAAGTAATTAAAAGTAAAAATAGTTTAAAATTAAATCAGGCAAAATTAGCTATAATAGACATTGGATCAAACTCTATAAGAATGCTAATTTATGAAGATTTCAGTTCTTCTCGCGTGCCTTTTTTTAATGAAAAAGCAGTTTGTGAACTTGGAAAAAATTTAGATAAATCCAAAAAACTTCACATATCTGGTACCGAATATGCTTTAAAAGTTTTAAAAAGATTCTCTGAAATTTTAAATGTTTCAAAAATCACAAATCTTAAAATCATTGCAACAGCAGTTTTAAGAGAAGCAACTGATACAAAACCATTTATTAATGAAGTTGAAAAACTTTTTAAAACTAAGATTAATATATTATCTGGTGAAGAAGAAGCTGAATGCTCAGCTGAGGGAGTAAAAATAGGCTTTGAAAATGTCAATGGATTAGTTGCTGATCTTGGAGGTGGAAGTTTAGAATTAGCTCGAGTTGAAAATAATATAGTTACTAATAAATCCTCATTACCTGTTGGAGTTTTAAGATTATTAAATAATCCTATAGTTAAAAAAAGAAATTTAGCAAAATATATCAAAAAATTATTAAGAGAAGAAAAATGGCTTTCAAAAAAGAAATTTAATAATCTATATTTAGTTGGAGGTACCTGGCGAGCATTATTTAAATTACATCTTTTTCAAAATAATCATCCGGTACATATAATTCATCAATATAGTATTGATAACAATGTTTTATCTAAGTTTGTTGAAAAAATTTCATCTTTTAATAAATCTAAACTTAAAACAGTTGAGTATATTTCAAAATCTAGAACAGCGTATTTACCTTATAGTTGCATTATACTTGATGAAATTATGAGAGTTACAAATCCAAGAAATATAATTTGTTCTATAAGCGGTTTGCGTGAAGGTTCTTTATCAATTGACTATTTTAAAGATGTAAAAGAATCAGAAATTTTTCATAAAGCACTTGAGAATATTGCAAAAAAAAGAGGTGATCTAGGATCGAACTATAAAAAATATTATGATTTTATTCAGCCAGTTTTTGAAGGCAATGAACATTTTAATAAGAAATTATTATATCTGGCATGTGTATTAAGTCATATGGATTGGGGATTAGGAGCATTTCAAAAAGCTGAATTGGTATTTCAAGAAACAATAAATACTCCTTTACTTAGATTGACTCATAAAGAAAGAATACAATTAGCTTTGTCATGTTATTGGCGGTACTGTAGTATCAAGTATAATCCAAAGATGGAGTATCTAACTTTTTTAAATAATAATGAAATTTTTTCAAGCAAACAAGTTGGAGCAGCATTGAGATTTTCACAATCATTGACCTCGATATCTACGATATTTCTTGAAGAGTTTAAATTGTATAAAAGAGGTAATGCTGTATTTTTAAAAATTTCATCACAACATCAAGAAATAATCTCAAAACAAGTTACTAAAAGATTTAAAGCTCTTGCTAGAGAATTATTTTTAGAGCCAAGAATAATTTATTCAAATAATTCAAAATAACCTAAATTAATTAAACTTTAATAATAAGTAAATATTTCTGTAACTTAATCTTTGTAGTTTAATTATAAATTTAAACTATTCTTACTTCTTCCCTCGTTTAAATTTTGTTAATTAACTACTTTCTTCCTTCTCTTAAATGAGAAGGGAGAAAGATGATTTGGATTTAATTATTTATAGATGCAGGAGATTGCTCTGCATTCTTCTTAGCAATTTTTTTTGCTTTTTTTTCTGCAACCTTTTTTTCTAGACCAGCAATTTTAATATTAAGGCTTGATAATTTTTTTTCTTTAGCTGTTATTTTATTTTTAAGTTTATCAATTGATCTTAATATCTTTGTTTTTTTCTTTTCATTTTTTTTTAGTTTTTTTCTCATTACTGCCTCCGAATTATTTAAAATTAATTTAATCATATAATCCTTAAATAAAAAAGATATTTTGATACAACCTATGGTTTATAGATTTTCAAGAATTGTTATTAGATATAAAAACATTGCTATATGAGAACTATTATTGAATTTTTGATTTAATATTAATTTGAATATATCTCTTTGATTAAAAAGATGAATTCTAATACCTTGTTCTGGCTTCGAGATTTTAATTAAGTCTTCTGTGTAATAACCAGTAATTTTAGTAGTTAGTCGTCCAGGCTCTGTATAAAAACTAACTATTTTAGTCAATTTTGATCTTGATCTATATCCTGTTTCTTCTCTTAATTCTTTTTGTGCTGATTGCAGAGTTGTTTCCTTTTTTTCCACTATGCCAGAAGGAAACTCGTAATTAATTTTGTTAATTGGAACTCTTTTTTGGGAAACTACTACATATTTGTCTTTAATCTTAGGTATTACTAATGAAAGATTAGAAGTTTTAAGATAATGATAAAACTCTTTTTTTTTAAATTTTTTGTTAATTAAACTTATTTGATTGGTAAGTTTTATATTTTTCAATTTTTTTCTAAAAATAACTTTTTAACAATAAATACAGCAATTAACATTCCTACAAGCTCGGCTAAAATATAATAAGGAGTGTTTAGATAACTAATACCTGTAAAAGACTCTGTAAATGTTCTAGCAATTGCAACAGCTGGATTTGCAAAAGAAGTAGAGGAGGTAAACCAATAACCAGCAGTAATATATAGACCAACACTAGCAGCAACAGCAATTTTACCTGACTTCATAGCCCCAAAAATTATCACTATAAGTCCTAATGTTGCTATCACTTCAGATGTGAATATATAAATCCCATCTCTTGACTTAGTAGATAATTCATAAATCTCATGTTCAAAAAAGAAATTAGCTAAACCAACACCAATTAAGCAACCAACCAATTGAGCAATGATATAGTAGGGTAATAGTTTCCTTTTTAATTTGCCAGTTATTGCCATTGCGATACTTACAAATGGATTAAAGTGAGCTCCTGATACATCAGCAAATACTGTAATAAGCACAAATAAACCTGCTCCTGTTGCTATAGTGTTTGCAATTAACATTACTGCAACATCGTCAGTTAAGTTTTCTGCCATTAAACCCGAACCAACTATAATCATTACTAAAAAACAACTTCCTATTAATTCAGCAAGGAAATAACGGCTTTTATTTTTCATTTATAAGTTCCTTTATTCTTTTATGAATATTGTTGTAAACTTTTTCTATTATTTCATCTTTTTTATTTAAATCATTTGTTTCATTAAGTAATTTAACAGGATCCTCTATATCCCAATGAATTATCTGATCTTTATTTGGCCAAATAGGACAGACTTCATAATTGGCATTATTACAAACTGTAATAACATAATCCATTTTAATTTGACCATTAATAAACTCATTAAAATTTTTAGATTTATAATTTGAAAGATCATAATGTTTCGATAATAAATAATTCCTCACATCTTCATTAATTTTTCCTGTTGGATTACTCCCAGCACTAAAACCCTTAAACATATCCTCATACTCGTTATTTATTATACTTTCAGCAATAATACTTCTTGCTGAATTACCCGTGCATACAAACAATATATTCTTCATTTAAAAAATAACTTTATAAATACCAATTACAAATAATGGGATTTGTAATCCAAAGTTAGTTAAAATTGCTTTATCTTTGCTCATAAATCCAGCAATAGTCCATCCAACAACTCCTAATCCATGAAAATATATATTTAACGGATATATATTTAAATTTGTAAGAAGTATTCCTACTAAAACTAAAAACGTACTAATCCACTTTAGATATTTTTTTATAAACATTAAATCTCCATATTTTTAATTATTACTTTTTTGTTACGAATTTATTACAATTTATTAGAAATTAGCTCAATTCTCTTCCCAATTTAAAAATTGGGAAGAGAGTGATCTTAAATGATATTTAAATTATTGAATAATTAATTATCTACAATTATAGAGTGATAACTTGATCGGGGGCGTTTGGTCCTAAAGCCTTATATAATTGTGGAAAACATCCAGCCACCACACCATCCACCATGCCTTTTGCTTTTACTTCACCACTACCGCATTGCTCGAAGGTACCATCTGCTAGTCCTCTTCTTACCGCGCACTGATCACAAACCATCAAAAGCATTTTCTTATCCTTAGCAATTTTTGCTAGTCGTTCACCATATGGGTTACCTTTTTGAAGACACATAATGTTGTCATCAAAGAAAAACATTCCTATAACATCAACTAAATGTGTATTTTCCTCTAACTGAGGTAATATCATGGTATTAAGTTGGAATGTGCTAGCCATACTACTTTTAAACACATATGCAATTTTCATAAATTATTCTCCTTAATTTAAAGTGTTATAATATAACATTGTGTAATACATCACTAAAAGTGTCAACAGAAATTATTGTTTATTTGTTAAAGAATTAAAAAATTTTATACTTTACACTTTTTACACAAACCAAAAAACTCAAGGTTATATCTATTAAATTTCATTCCATTTTTATCTTTAATATTTGATAAATATTTAGAAAGACTATGATTACTAATTTCAGTAACTTTATCACATGACTCACATATAGAAAATGCAGTTGCTTTCTCTAATTGACAACTAGAATTTTGACAAGCAATGTAGGAATTTCTACTTTCAATCTTATGAATTTTTCCCATCTCAATTAACTTATCTAATGCTCTATATACTTGAGGGGGTGCTTTAAGACCTTTCTTTTGAACATTAAATAGAATTGAGTATGCTTTTAAGGGTTGATTTGCTTTTTCAATATAATCTAAAACTATTTTTTGATTTTTTGATAAATTTTCTTGCTTTTGAGCCATTATTTCTTTTATCAATGAAAAGTTAGCTTTTCAATTGAGAACTCCTTTTAATTTTAATTAATGATAAAACAAACAATATTAAACCAGCAGTTATAATTGATGGACCTGAGGGTGTATTTATTTCTAATGAACTGAATAAACCTATTAATACAGACATTAAACCTGCAATAACTGAATAAATTACCATACCTTTTGGATTTGAAGATATATTTCTGGCAATTGCAGCAGGCAAAATAAGCATTCCAGTTATTAATAATAATCCAACCATTTTAATTGAAATCGCAATAATTGCTGCAAGTAGCAATGTAAATATTGCTTTCACTTTTTCTGGTTTCATTCCTTCTGCTTCTGCAAGTTCGTAATTAACCGTTGATGCAAATAGCGGTTTATATATTAATTTTAAAACCAATAAAATTAATGCACCACCAAACCATACAATTATTATGTCATTTACATTCACAGCTAAAATATCTCCAAATAATAAACCCATTAAATCAAATCTAATTGTTGCTATTAATCCTATAACGACTAATCCAACAGCAAGAGAAGAGTGGGCAAGTAATCCTAACAATGCATCTGTAGGTAAACTAGTTGTTTTCTCTAATTTTAATAAAATCAGAGCCACAATTGATGAAATTATAAATACCGAAAGGGCTATATTTATTTCCATTGTATAAGCGATGGTAATTCCTAACAAAGCTGAGTGAGCTAAAGTATCTCCAAAAAATGACAGTCTTCTCCAAACAACAAAACACCCCAAGGGACCAGTCACAAGCGCCATACCAATACCAACAAACAAAGCTCTAATAAAAAAATCATCAAACATTTTTAATTTTCCTCAACTGATCCATCTACGCCATGTTTATGGTCGTGTTTATGCTCGTAAATAGATAATATTTTTGAAACATTTTCACCAAATAATTCTTGATATTTTTTATTATTTGCTACAGAGATTGGTGTACCTGAACAGCAGACATGACCATTAAGGCATACCACATGGTCTGTTTTAGACATAACAACGTGTAAATTATGAGATATCAGTAAAATTCCACACTTCAAAGTTTCAGATATTTTTTTTATTAATTCATATAGTTCAATCTCTCCTGTGAAATCTACTCCTTGTACAGGTTCATCTAAAACTAATAAATCTGGTTTTTTTGCTACAGCTCGTGCCATTAAAACTCTTTGAAATTCACCACCAGATAAACTTTTTAAATCATTATTCAAAAGGTGTTTTGCACCTGTAATTTCTAAAGCTTCATTTATTTCCATGTCTTGTAAATCCGAAGTCAAATTCATAAAGTCAAATACTCTTATAGGCAAAGTCCAATCAATTGAGATTTTCTGAGGGACATAAGCTATTTTTTTTGTAAATTTTTCAACTTTTCCGCTAATGTTTTTATATAAACCCAAAGCCATTTTAGCAGTAGTTGTTTTTCCAGACCCATTTGGACCTATCAATGTAATTATTTTACCCTTTTCTATTTCAAGAGAAACATCTTTAACCAACCATTTATTGTTTACATAAACTCCCGCATTTTCCATTTTTACTAATAAATTATCTGAACTTTCCACTATTAAATCCTTGTATTATGACAATGTTATACTATAACACTATTATATTATAACAAATTTGTAAGGAGATATTAAATGAAAAAAATTTCTAAATCATTACTATTCGGTCCATTAGCAGGCATATTATTAATTTTGACACCTTTAAAAGCTGACATAAACGTTGTCACATCTATAAAACCTTTGCACTCATTAACTAGTTATATTATGGAGGGTGTCGGAGAACCAGATCTAATAATAGATGGTGTTGCTTCACCACATAATTTTCAAATAAAGCCATCTCATGCAAAAATGCTTCAAAAAGCTGACCTGGTTATTTGGGTAGGTGAGGATTTAGAAAGTTTTTTACCTTCAGCATTAAAAAGTATCCCAAAAAATGCTGTTGTTTTTGAATTGTTAGATCAAAGTGGTTTAAAAAAACTAAAATTTAGAGAAAAAAATATTTTCGAAGGTCACGATGATCACGATGAACATGGTAATGATGAGCATGCCAAAAAAGAAGATGATCATGACGACCATGACGATCATGATGAACATGGTAAAAAGGAAGATGATCACGATGATCACGGACATGATGAACATGGACATGCCCATGGTGAGTATGACCCACACATTTGGCTTGATCCATCAAATGCTAAAGTAATTGTAAAAAAAATAACAAATCAACTTAGTAAAATAGATAAAGATAATAGTTCAGTATATAAAGCTAATTCAAAAAAACTTCTTAAAGATTTAGACGGTCTTATTAAAGAAGTAAAAAATGAAATTAACAAAGATGCGAGCTTTGTGGTATTCCATGACGCTTATCAATACTTTGAAAAAAGATTTGGTATAAATGTTATAGGTGCCTTAACAGTTAATCCAGATGTAATGCCAGGTGCAGAACAATTATCTGAAATTAGAGAAGTTATAGAGCATGAAAAAGCAAAATGTATTTTTTCTGAACCACAGTTTAACCCTAATATAATAAATTCTATAGCAAGTGACACAGGTGTTAAAACTGGTGTTCTAGATCCTCTAGGAGCTAATATAAATAAGGGTAAAAATATGTACTTTCAGCTCATTAAAGATATGTCTAATTCTTTAAAGGATTGCTCATAGTATAATTAATAATTAAGTTTATTTTTTTTACTATCGAAGAATACGATTTTATTTTTATTGAAAGAAAAACCTGTTTTATTTTGAGAAAGGTCTTCTGATGTCCTTATTCTTATTTCGTTATCTTTGTATAAACCATAAATAATTTTGTCAGAACCCAAATTCTCTACAAGATCAATATTAATATTAAACTGTATTTCATGTTTAAGATTAGGATGTATATGCTCTGGTCTAATTCCTAAATATATTTCATTGCTAAATTTATAATTTTTAAACTCGTATTCTTTTTCAAAAATTCTTAAAGTATTATTGTTTATAATATTAGACTTATTAATTTTGATAATATTCATCTTTGGTGTCCCAATAAATTCCGCAACAAATAAATTATTAGGTAAATTATATATCACATCAGGGGAACCGACTTGTTCAATTTTACCCTCGTTTAAAATAACCATTTTATCAGCTAAAGTCATAGCCTCTACCTGGTCGTGAGTAACGTAAATCATATTGGTTTTTATTTTTTTATGTAATTTAGAAATTTCAACTCTCATTTCTGATCTCAATGCTGCATCTAAATTTGATAGTGGTTCATCAAATAAAAATATTTTTGGATTTCTGGAAATTGCTCTTCCTATTGCAACTCTTTGTCTTTGCCCTCCTGACAATTGTCCTGGTTTTCTATCTAAAAGATGTTTTATTTTAAGTATCTTTGCCGCATGATTAACTTTCTTTTGAATATCGTTTTTAGAAATCTTTTCCATTTTTAGACCAAACGACATATTTTCATAAACATTCATGTGTGGATATAAGGCATAAGATTGAAATACCATCGCCATATCTCTTTTTGAGGGCAATAAATCATTAATAATATTTCTATTTAAAAGTATCTTTCCATTATCTATTTTCTCTAGACCTGAAATCATTCTTAAAAGGGTAGACTTTCCACATCCAGAAGGTCCTACCAAAACAGTAAACTCACCATCATTAATTTCTAAATTAAATTTTTTAATAACTTTGTTATTACCAAATGATTTTTCTACGTTTATAAATTTTATCCTTGCCATAAAAAAGAAATCTCAAGTATAATTTCTATTTTATAATCATTTTAAAAACCATCGTTATAAAACTTAATATTTTAAGGGATAATTAAAGGGTTTTTTATTCCTTTTGTTTTTGATAGGTTTTTATACTTATTATGTAAGGAGACATAACCTATGAATAAAATAATTATTTATATTTTTGCCTCACTATTTTTTGCAAGCTCTAGTATTTCAGGAATTACTTTTTGGACTACAGAAGTTCAGCCTGCGAGAATGGCTAAACAACAAGAGATGGCAAAAGATTTTGAATCTAAAACAGGTATAAGTGTTGAAGTTATTCCTGTGGAGGAAAAAGACTTAGGAAAAAGAGCTACAGCCGCAGCTGCAGCAGGAGATCTTCCTGATGTAATTTACCATACTCTTCAGTACGTATTACCATGGGCTGAAGCTGGTATACTTGATGTAAATGCTAATAATGATGTAGTAAAACAATTAGGTAAAAAGACTTTTGCACCAGGACCATTAAACATGGCTAAAAAAGGTGGGAAGATTGCTGCTGTTCCAGTTGATGGTTGGACACAAATGGTTGTGTATAGAAAAGATCTTTTCGAGAAAAATGGATTAGAACCACCAACTTCTTATAAAAATATTGAAAAGGCTATACAGGTTCTATCAGGTTCTGACATGTTTGGTTTTGTTGCTGCAACAAAAACAGATGAAAACTTTATGAGCCAAGTTTTGGAACATGTTCTTTTAGCAAATGGAGTTAATTTTGTTAAAAAGGGTGGAACTAAAAAACAAGGGAAAGCTCTAAAGAATTCATTAGAGTTTTATAAAGTTATAGCAAAAGCGAGTCCTCCAGGTGAACTTTTTTGGAAACAATCTAGGGAATTATATTTTGCAGGAAAAACACCAATGATAATTTGGTCTCCATTTATTATGGACGAGCTTGCAGGATTAAGAGACTCAGCACCCCCAACAATAAATAGTGATCCTACATCTTCTGAACTAGCATCTAAGACTGGTTTCATAACTAATTTTAGCGGTCCTAATAACAGAAAAGGTGCAGCATGGGCTGATGTAAGATATATGGGTATAACAGCTGACGCTGACACAGATGAAGCTAAAAAATTTATTGAGTATTCGATGAACGAAGGTTACACAGCTACACTTGGTATTGCGCCTGAGGGAAAATTTCCTGTTAGAAGAGGAAATAAAAATGATCCAAACGCTTACACAAATGCTTGGAGTAAATTACCTGTGGGTGTTGATAGAAAAAAACCATTAACTGAGCTTTATTCAAGTGATGTAATTAATAATATTGTTGCAGGTCTAGATACAGCTAATAGATGGGGTGTTAAAGAAGGTGAACTATCAAGAGCCTCAAAAATTATCAATGCACAATTCTTAAACAGAATTACAAGAGAATATATTGATGATCAAATTACTGTAGACGAGGCAGTTGATAAAATTAATGCAGAACTAGCTAAATTTTAAATAAATATGTTTTAAAAGCGGATAATAATATATTATCCGCTTTTGCATGGCTGACAAATTATCAAAAATAGAAAAAAGAACTGCGTACGCATTAATTTTGCCTGCGATACTGCTTGTATTTTCTATTATTCTTTTTCCGATTTTTGCAAATATTTGGATAAGTTTTAAGGAAGTTGAGTTAAAAGATATAAGAATACCTGAACCAAGAGCCAAAAAAATTATAAAATCAATTCCAGAGGATCCAACAAAATTAAAAATTGTATATAAATTAAGAAATAGTTCATTACTTGAGAGTATAAATGATGTTAAATTAAAGGATAAACTACCAGCAAATATAGAATTTATTAATATCGATCCTAGATGCAACTTTAAATCTAGAACGCTATCCTGTTCATTTGGTAAATGGAAAGCTAAATATAGA
The DNA here is from genome assembly GCA_902561075.1 of uncultured Pelagibacteraceae bacterium. Lineage (GTDB taxonomy): Bacteria > Pseudomonadota > Alphaproteobacteria > Pelagibacterales > Pelagibacteraceae > Pelagibacter. The sequence goes on along the minus strand of CACEOC010000008.1, from coordinate 24,456 downwards.
GAAAATTTAGAGTTTATTATTTATAATGTTAACGGTAACTCAATTGATAAAAAATCTTTAAAATCAAAAAAACCAAAGTTATCTGGTAAAGCTGATAATATACTGCTTACAACCAACTTTACTTTAAACAATTTTAAAAAAGTTTTTTTTAAAAATGATTTTAAAGATTTATTATTAACCACATTTTATTTTACATTTTTTGGCACATTAGGTGCAATCATTTTTGGTGTATTGGCTGCACAATTAGTCAATCAAAAATTCAGCGGTAGAACTTTTATGAGAAGTATTTTACTTTTTCCTTATGTAGGCCCTGTGGTAGCATTAGCTTATACATGGACTTTATTACTGGATCCAAACAGTGGAACTTTGAATGCAATTCTTATTAAATTCCAAATTTTAGATCAACCAATAAATTTATTAGGTCAAAAATATTTAACATTTCAATTTTTAGGAATTGATTTAAAGCTGAGATTAGCACTAACAACTGTAATATTCTTTGAGATATGGAGATATTTTCCATTAGCTTTCCTTTTTGTTCTTGCAAGATTGCAAGCAATACCGAAAGATCTTTATGAGGCTGCTGATGTAGATGGGGCAGGACCACTTAATAAATTTTTTAATATTACTCTTCCTCAAATTACAGCGATTATATCAATATTATTCATGATAAGATTTATTTGGAATTTTAATAAATTTGAGGACATTTTCTTACTAACTGGTGGAGCCTCAGGAACTAGAACACTTCCAATAAATGTTTACGAGCAAGGTTTTGCAATTTCAAATATAGGAATGGGCTCAGCTGTTTCAATGGTTATAGTTTTGATCTTAATTATTTTTATGATTTTATATTTTAAATTAATAGGGAAAAGAGCAAATGAATTATAAATCAACTTTAATTTATTTAATAATTTCTACATTATATCTTTTAACCTTAAAGATTGTTTGGATAATTTTATCAGTATTACAAGGGTTAGAAATGACAAGTATCACCCTGGAGAAAAATTTAATTTTAGGGTTAAGTGTATCTTTATTATCTATTCTATTGGGAAATAAAATTAATCTATTAATTAAAAATTTAGGCTTATCTTTAGTATTTACTTATTTTTTCTATGTTTATAATACTGTTGCTCCTATTTGGTTTTATTTTGGAATATTTGTAATTTATCTCTTTTTTCTAAATAATATAAAAAACTATGATTTAAAATATTTGAATAAGCCTCATGTTATAGAGAAGACAATTTTTAAATATATTACTCTATTTGGAATAGTTTTTTTTTCTCTAGTAATACTATTCCCATTTTACTTAATGTTGATAACAAGCTTTAAAACTCAAGCTTCATTACTAATGAATCCTTTAGATTTTAGTTTAGATTTCACTAAAAGTTTTAAAGAATTTTTTAAATCATATTTTGTTGTATTTAAAACCTATAACTTCAGCAGATATATATTAACAAGTACTATTGTTTCCATCGGCACCGTAGTAATTACACTTTTATTTGCTATACCTGCTGCGTATGCTGTGGCGAGATTAAATTTTTTTGGTAAAACTTTTCTTTCAACATCAATATTAATTATATATATGTTTCCAGCTATTGTTCTTGTAATTCCGCTTTATACAATTTTTAGTCAATTAGGACTAAGAAATTCAATCAGCGGTTTGCTAATAGTGTACACTGCAACAACACTTCCAGTGGCTATTTATATGCTTCAAGGATACTTTAAAAGTATTCCTAAAGAAATAGAAGATGCAGCCCTAATAGATGGTCATAGTTGGTTCGGTATCATCTTAAAAATAATCATACCGTTAAGTCTCCCTGCGATAGCCTCAGTTGCATTATATGTGTTTATGATTGCGTGGAATGAATTTCTTTTTTCTTTGATGTTTTTAGATAATCCCAAAACATTTACATTATCTAGAGCTATTAATTATCTCTCTGGTGATGCGGAAACCCCTAGACAATTCTTAATGGCAGGTTCAGTAATTGTAACCTTACCTATATTAATAATATTTATTTATTTTGAAAAATATCTAGTTGGAGGTTTAACTTCTGGAAGCATCAAAGGTTAATTAGGTTTAAATCAAATCTATTTCTATAGGTGTATGATCCGAAGGCTTTTCCTTGCCTCTAGGGTATTTATTAATTTTAATATTTTTTAAATTTTTAATAAGTGAATTTGAAATTAAAAAATGATCAATACGTAGACCATTATTTTTTTGCCAAGCACCTCTCATATAATCCCAGTATGTATACCCCTCTGTTTCTGGATATAAATATCTATATGCATCATGAAATCCTAAGCTTAATATTTCTCTAAACTTTTTTCTAATATCCAATCTATATAAAGCATCGTCTTCAAAACTTTTTGGATTATAAACATCCTCGGCAGCAGGAATTATATTAAAATCACCACCAATTATTATATTTTGATTTTTTTTTAAAGAGTTTTTAATTAATTTTTGGAAATTTTCTAGCCAACTTTTTTTATAAAAATATTTTTCTGTATCAACTGGATTTCCATTTGGAACATAAATATTAATAATTTGAACTTTTTTTTTTTTATAATCCATATCAGCAGAAATTATTCTAGATTGTTTATTTTTATCTTTAATTGTATCGGTTTTAATATTTGAAAGATTTTTTTTGGATAATATTGCTACACCATTATAACTTTTTTGCCCAAATACGTGACATTCATAATCTAGTGATTTTATTTCATCATAAGGGAATGTTTTATCCTCAGTTTTAATTTCTTGAACCAAAACCACATCAGGGGAAAATTTCTTAAGATATTCTTTTATATTTTCGATCCTTGCTCTTATTGAGTTAACATTCCAAGACGAAATTATCATCAAAGAGAAAAAGATACACCACAACCACAGGAAGATTTGGTTTGTGGATTAGTAATTTTAAATGATTCTCCAATTAATTCATCTACATAATCTATTTCTGATCCTTTTAAAAGATCCGCTGATTGTTTATCAATTAAAATATTATTTTGAACCAGGTCATCTTCGCTAGGTTTTAAATCATAAGAGAAATCATATTGAAATCCTGAACATCCACCACCTTTAATTGCGATTCTAAAAAATGACCCCTTATCCTTTTTGGATAGTAGATTATTAATCTGTTTAATAGCTTTATCAGTAAATTTAATTTCTTTAATCATGAATTAACGCTGTTAAAACTAATATAGTTAATAATTTAAAACTTTAAAGTATGAAAAATTACTCAAAATTAGGTGTATTTAAATGTAAAGGTAGACTTTATAAAGAGCCTAAAAACTTTTATAGAACGGATTTTCAAAGGGATAGAGATAGAATCATCCATAGTACAGCTTTCAGAAGGTTGAAGCATAAAACTCAAGTATTTGTAAATACCGAGGGTGATCATTATAGAACCAGAATTACTCATTCCATAGAGGTAGCTCAAATTGCAAGATCTATTTCAAATTTTTTAGGTCTAAATGATGATTTGGTTGAAACTCTTTCGCTTGCACATGATTTAGGACACCCACCTTTTGGTCATGCAGGTGAGGAAATGTTAAATGAGTGCATGATTAACTATGGTGGTTTTGATCATAATGTACAAACATTAAGAATTGTAATGTTGTTAGAAAATAAGTATCTAAATTTTAAAGGTTTAAACTTAACTATTGATACCTTAGATGGTTTATTGAAACATAACGGACCGTTGATTAATATAACTAAAAATATTAAAGAGATTAACGGAGTAAATAAATTATTAAATAAAATAAATTTGAAAAATTATCCATCTCTTGAAGCACAAATTGCAGCAATATCCGACAATATTGCGTACAACAATCATGATATACAAGACGGAATATCGTCAGGTATATTTAAAATGGAAGAATTGCTTGAAATAAATTTCTTTAAGGAAATCTATTTAAAAAATATAAAAAAAAATAAAAATGTTAATAAAAATATTTTATTGTTTCAGATAATAAGAGACTCTATTAATCTGATGGTAAGAGATTTAATAAATAATTCACAAAAAAATATTAAAATAAATAAAATAAATCAAATAAAGGATATATATAAGTCAAATATAAATTTAATATCCTTTTCAAATAAATTTACAAATATAGAAAACGAAATTAAATATTTTCTAAGACATAAAATGTATAATAATAAAAGTGTGTTGTTGAAAAATAATAAAGGTAAAAAAATATTACAATTTCTTTTTAGAAAAATAAGCAAAAAACCAAACAAATTCCTGGAAAAATCAAAAATTAATTCAAATAAACAAAGAGCTATATCAGACTATATATCTGGAATGACAGATCGTTTTGCAATTAATATGTACAAAAAAATAAAATGAATATTTTTGAAAACTATTTAAATAAAATTAAAGAAATATTAATTAATGAAAGTAGTAATAAAAAAATACTTTTGCCTGAAAATTTAGATTCCATTAATGTAGAAATTCCTCCATCAAAATTTAATTGTGATTTATCTACAAATGCAGCAATGGTTCTCAGCAAAATTAACAAAATGTCACCACAGCAAATTGGTGAACAATTGAAAATTTTGATGTTAAAAATTGACGGTGTAGAAAATGTTACTTTTGTAAAACCTGGATTTTTAAATTTAAATCTATCTAACAATTATTGGAATTTTTTTTTAAAAGATCTACTAAAGAACCAAAATGAATACGGAATAAACAAATCGGAATCTAAAAAAAAATATTTAATTGAATTTGTATCTGCTAATCCAACAGGACCCTTACATGTTGGTCATTGTAGAGGTGCAATCCTAGGTGATGTAATCTCTAATTTACTTATTTTTAATAAACATCATGTAACCAAGGAGTATTATGTAAATGACTATGGTAACCAGATTAATTCTTTTACCAAATCAGTATTTTTAAGAATAAGAGAAATTAAATTTAATGAAAAATTTCCTTATGATAATACAGAACTTTATCCAGGCGATTATGTAAAAGATATTGCTGAAAATATAATAAAAAAACATAAAAATTTAGATTTTGAAAAGTATGATAAGATATCTGAAAAATTAACAGTTTTTGCTATTAATGAATCGCTTACCCTTATAAAAAATAATTTGAAAAATTTAGGGATTTATCAAGATAATTTTGTTAGTGAAAAATCTTTAGTTCTTAACAATGAGGTAGAGAAAGTAATAGATAAATTAAAATCAAAAAATCTTTTGTATAGTGGTTTAATAAAAGCTCCAGAAAGAATTAAATCTAGCGACTATAAGGAAAGAGAACAGCTATTATTTAAATCAACATCTTTTGGTGATGACAAGGATAGAGCATTACAGAAATCAGATTTATCTTGGACATATTTTGCAAGCGACTCTGCTTATCATAATAATAAACTTGAGAGAAATTATGATATTCTAGTTAATATTTTAGGTTCAGATCATACAGGTTACATAAAAAGAATTACATCATTAGTTGAGGCTTTGTCGGGGTCAAAAAATAAATTAATTTGTAAAGTTAGCCAATTAGTGAAATTAATTAAAGATGGAAAACCTTTTAAAATGTCAAAAAGAAAAGGTGACTACATAACTGTAGAAGATCTAATAAATGAGGTAGGAAAAGATGCAACGAGGTTTATTATGCTTAATCGAAGTAGTGATGTTGAGCTTGATTTTGATTTTACTAAAGTAAAAGAAAAATCAAAAGATAATCCAATTTATTACGTGCAGTATTGTTATGCTCGAATTTTTTCTGTTTTTAGAAATTTAAATAAAAATATTGATGAGAACCTCAATATAAATAATACTAAATTAAAGTTTTCTCATGAAGAAATAAAAGTCTTTAGAAAAATATCTGAATGGCCAAAGTGTGTTGAGCTATCTATCAAAAAATTAGAACCTCATAGAATTACTACGTATTTGTATGAACTTTCATCAGAATTCCATCATTATTGGAATTTGGGAAAAAGTGATAAATCTAAGAGATTTATAGATGAAGATAAAATTTCTATGGAAAAAATAATTTTTTTAAAGACTGTACAAATAGTAATTAAAAACGGAATGAATATAATTGGAGTTGATACACCTGAAAAAATGTGATGATAAAGGAAATAAAATATTTTATTTATATATTTACAATAATTCTATTTATTTTTTTAACAATAAAATTTTATTTGTCTGAAACCAACATTAAAAATACTCATAGAAGTATTAATTATAAAGATGAAAATATAAATATAAATGATTTAGATTTAAAAGTATTAAAAAATAATACAGTGGATATTATTGAATATGTAGACAATCAATTAGATGATGAAGAAGAATATAAATTTTGGGAACTATTACAAATTAATTAACAAAAGAAGATCATTTATTTGTGGTATTAAAGGCTTAAAACTTAATCGAGATGAAATTTATTTCTTAAATAAATTTAAACCATGGGGAATTATTCTTTTTTCAAGAAATATTAGTAATATCTCTCAAGTTTCCAGTCTCACAAATAGTATAAAAAAAATATTTAAAGATCCAAACTACCCTATATTAATTGATGAGGAAGGTGGCAGAGTATGTAGATTAAGCAAAATAATTGATAATTCCTTTTTTAATGCATCCATGTTTGGAAAACTTTATGATAAAGATAAAAAAAAATTTAAGTCTGCAATAAGGACATATATAAAAAATAATTCTTATATCCTTAAGAAATTAGGTATTAATATAAATACTGTACCAGTCCTTGATATTAAAAGAAAAAATTATCATAAAATAATAGGTGATAGAGCTTATTCTAGTGATCCAAAAAAAATAAGCATTATTGGTAACTTTGTGATTAAAGAATTTGAAAAAAACAGAATAAATACAGTGATAAAACATATACCTGGTCACGGTCTCGCAAAGTCAGATAGCCATATAAAATTACCTATAGTTTATAAAAAATACGATTATTTAAAAAAAAATGATTTCTATACTTTTCAAAATAAAAAATGTTTATTAGCTATGACTGCTCATATCGTTTTTCACGATATAGATAGCCTACATTGCGCAACTCATTCAAAAAAAATGATCAACATAATTAGGAAAAAAATTAAATTCAAAAATTTATTAATTACTGATGATATCTCTATGCGTGCGCTTAAATATTCTATAAAGTTAAATACAACCATGGCATTTAATGCTGGCTGCAATATTGTAATGCACTGTAATGGAAAAATGAACGAAATGAAAATTGTTGCACAAAATTCACCCATTTTAAGCTCTTTTATTAAAAAAAAAACCTCACAATTAATAAATAAAGTAAGTTAATGTATTTATATGTATGAGAATGATTCCCAATACTTTGAAGTAAATTTAAATCTTTATAGTGGACCCTTAAACACATTGTTAGATTTAGCTAAAGCTCAAAAAGTTGATTTAGAAAAATTATCTATAACTAAACTTGCAGATCAATTTTATGAATTTATTACAAAATCTGATAACATAAACTTAGAAGTTGCCTCAGAATATCTTCTAATCGCTACATGGCTTACATATTTAAAATCAAAATTACTTTTACCTGAAAGTGATGACGAAGAGTTTAAAGCCTTAGAAGTTGCTGAAAAATTAAAATTACAATTAAAAAAGCTTGAGTTAATAAGAATATTATCAGATCAAATGTTAAAAAGAAAAAGACTTGGAAGAGATATTTTTTTAAGAGGTGGCAAGGGACGTATTAAATCTACCTACAATACAAAATATTCATTAACTTTATATGAAATTTTAAGAACTTACTCCACAATAATACAAACTAAAAATTTTCAAAGAATTTCAATTCCGAAACTTCCAGTTTTTACAACAGAAGACGGTATAAGAACAATAAAACAGTTTCTAGGAAAATTATCTGATTGGAAAAACATCGAGGATCTTATTCCATCAGATTTCAAAAAATCAAAAAGTAAATCCAGAACCGGAAACGCAGGTATATTGTCAGCATCTCTTGAATTAGTAAAAGAGGGCAATATAACCCTAAAACAAAATAATTTGTTCGATGATATATTTATTAAAGAAAAATGAAAAAAATTAAATCAAATAATATTGTTAAATTTCCCAATAAGATTTCAGAAGCCGAGAGAGAAATTGAAGCAGTAATTTTTGCTTCATCCGAGCCTTTAGATGTTGAGTCAATCGAAAAAAAAATATCCAAAAAAACTAATGTTAATAAATGTCTTGAAAATCTTAAACAAAATTATTTGAATAGAGGTATTAATTTAGTTTGTATATCCGGTAAATGGTCTTTCCGTACTTCAGAAAATTTATCATCATTAATGTCACAACAAAAGACTGTAGAAAAAAAATTATCGAAAGCTGCAATAGAAACACTATCTATTATAGTTTATCACCAACCAGTTACTAGGGCAGAAATAGAGGAAATAAGAGGTGTAGCTTTTGGAACAAATACTCTTGATATACTTTTAGAACTTAATTGGGTTAGGCATATGGGTAGAAAGGATGTTCCAGGAAAACCCATCCAATACGGTACAACTGATGAATTTTTAAACCATTTTAGTCTGCAGAAATTATCTGATTTGCCTACTATTGAGGAATTAGGTTCTGCTGGCCTGATAGATACCACAAATGTTGAATCTAACATATTTGGTACAGGGAAATTTTATAAAGAGAAGCAATTAGAAAAAAAGGAGAATATTTATTCAGATATTGACGAAATGTTGAGTGGTACCTTAAAAAACGAAGAGTAATTTAAAAAAAGTTTCTTTAAAAATTTTTATTTAAAGGCTATATATAACTATATGAGTATTGGATTTTGGCAAATTGCAATTGTTGCTGTATTAATTGTTTTATTATTCGGTAGAGGAAAAATATCTAGTTTGATGGGTGATGTTGCAAAAGGCATAAAGAGTTTTAAAAAAGGAATGGCTGATCCTTCTGAAGATAACCCACCAAAAAATATAAGCGAAAATCAAGATTCCAATAACAAAGATAACAATAAAGAATAATTTAAATGCCACAAATTGGTTGGTTAGAGATATTAATAATTGTATCTATTGCTATAATTGTTGTCGGTCCTAAAGATTTTCCAATTATGATAAAAAAAATTGGTTCATGGGTTGGATCTATTAAAAGATACGTTAACAATATTCAATCTCAAGTTACAGAGGTGAGTAATATTGATATCAATGAGGAAAAAGATTTAAAGGAAGATATTAAAACAAAAAATAATAACGATAAAAATGTCTAACGATAATAATTTAGGTTTTATAAGTCATTTAACAGAATTAAGAAAAAGACTTATTAATACATTAATTTTTTTAATTTGTTTATTTGTTATATGTTATTTGTTTTCCGATTATATTTATGGTTTTTTAGTTGAGCCTTATGCAGAAGCTGTGAAAGATGATAATATTAATAGAAGATTGATTTTTACAGCACTTCAAGAAACATTTTTAACTTATCTAAAAGTTTCTTTTTTCACTGCATTTTTTTTTACAAGTCCTTTTATTTTAATTCAAATTTGGAAATTCATTGCACCTGGATTATATGAACATGAAAAATCAGCAATAATGCCATATTTAATTATAACGCCAATTCTTTTTTTATTAGGTGGAATGCTTGTTTATTATTTAATTATGCCATTAGCTATAAAGTTTTTTTTATCATTTGAAAGCATAGGTAATATAACTAATTTACCAATACAACTAGAAGCAAAGGTTAATGAATATTTATCACTAATTATGAAACTTATTTTTGCTTTTGGATTAAGTTTTCAACTACCTGTGGTACTTAGTTTATTGGCTAGAATAGGACTAATAGACTCTGTGTTTTTGAAGGAAAGAAGAAAATTTGTGATTGTAATTATATTTGCATGCGCAGCTGTTTTAACGCCTCCAGATCCTATCACTCAAATTGGATTAGCTATACCTTTATTAATATTATACGAATTGTCTATTATATCAGTTAAACTTATAGAAAACAAAATAAAAGAAAAAAATGCACAATATTAAATCTATCAGAGATAACTTTGATGAATTTAAAAAAAAAATTCAAAATAGAAATGTTAATTTTGATGTAGAAAAATTAAAAAATCTAGATGTTAAAAATCGTGAATTAATACAAAAAAAAGAAACACTTGAAAAAGACAAAAAAGAAATTTCTAAAATAAAAGATAAATCCTTATTTGAAAAATCGAAAATTATTTCTAAAAAAATTGAAACTATTGTAAGTGAGCAGAAGACTGTAAAAAATGAATTAAATAATATCTTATCAAATTTGCCAAATATTGCTTTAGAAAATGTTCCGATAGGAAAAGACGAGACGTTTAATGAAGTTGTAAGTACTCATGGTGAAATTAAAGAATTTGACTTTAAACCAAAAACACACTTTGAGCTAGGTGAGAAACTAAAAATGTTAGATTTTGATCTTGCTACAAAAACAACCTCATCTAGATTTGTATTTGTAAAAAGTGAACTTGCTTCTTTAGAAAGAGCCATTTCTAATTATATGATAGATTTGCACACAAAAATAAACGGTTATTTAGAAATTTCACCTCCATTGATAGCTAATGAAAGCACTATGTTTGGTACAGGACAATTACCTAAATTTGAAAATGATCAATTTGAGTTACTATTAGATGACAAATCAGATAGAAAATTTTTAATTCCAACTGCTGAAGTAATTTTGACAAACATGGTAAAAAATAAAATATTAAATATTAAAGATTTGCCTATAAGATTGGTAGCTTCAACACCTTGTTTCAGAAAAGAAGCTGGTAGTTACGGAAAAGATACAAGAGGAATGATAAGACAACATCAATTTTATAAAGTTGAGCTTGTAAGCATTGTAGAAAATAATAAATGTGAGGAAGAATTAGAGCGAATGACTAAATGTGCAACCATGGTACTAGATAATTTAGAATTACCATATAGGAAAGTCTTATTGTCATCAGGAGACATGGGTTTTAGTTCTGAAAAAACATATGATATCGAAGTTTGGTTGCCATCTGAAAATAAATATAGAGAAATATCGAGTTGTTCATCATGCGGCACTTTTCAATCTAATAGAATGCAAACAAGATATAAGGACACAAGTAATGAAAATAAATATCCAGGAACTTTAAATGGTAGTGGATTAGCTGTAGGAAGAACATTAATTGCAGTAATGGAAAATTATCAAAATAAAGATGGTGCAATTAATATACCGAAGGTTCTACAACCTTATATGAATAATAAAGACAAAATAAGCCTCAATTAAGAGTTGTCTTAGTTTATCATTTAGTATAAATATCATCTAAATTTATATCGTTATGGATCCAGCAATAGGTCAATTTATACCTTTAATTTTAATTTTTGTTATCTTTTATTTTTTCTTAATAAGACCTCAACAAAAAAAACAAAAAGAACATAAAAAAATGGTGGAAGAATTAAAAAGAGGCGACAAAATTATTACCTCTGGAGGTATAATTGGAAGAGTGGAAAGAATTATTGATAACGAAAAAATTGAGGTAGAAATATCAGACAATGTCAAAGTTGAAATTTTGCGTACAACAGGTGTTCAAGGTCTTATAAAAAGCACGGTAGATACAAAAAAATAACATTAAAAAATGTTATACTTTTCAAAATTAAGAATTATTATTATTATTGCGGTTTCACTAATCCTTTCTTATTTTGCCTTATCAAATTTTATTAATTCAGAAGACAAAATTTTAAATAAAAAAATTAATTTAGGATTAGATTTACAAGGCGGCTCATATTTACTTTTGGAAGTAGATAATAGTCCGATTATAAATCAAAAACTTCAATCAAAATTACTAGAAATTAGAAAATTTTCTAAATCAGAAAATATTAATTTAAAAAATTTAATACTCATTAATAATAAAATTGAATTTAATGTAAGCGATGAGTTTAAAGAAAAAATAAATGATGCATTAGATAACGATGAAAGCAAAATTAATCCTTATTATCCTGAATTTAAAACCCACCAATTATTAGTTAATACAAATAATGATAAGTTTATTTTAGAGCTGAGTGACTATGGTCTTGTATTAATTAAAAATTCCTCATTAGAGCAAGCAATTGAGATTGTACGAAGAAGGGTTGATGAACTTGGAACAAATGAACCTACTATTGTAAAGAGAGGTAATGATAGAGTTTTAGTTGAGTTACCAGGTCTTGATGACCCATCAAGAATTAAAAAACTATTAGGAAAAACAGCTAATTTGTCATTTCAATTTGTTTCTAATAAAGCAGAAGGTTCATTTGGTATTGAAAAATTAAAATATGATGGTGAAGATAATGAGGAATTTGTTAGTAGAAGAATAATTATAAGTGGAGAAAACCTTATAGATGCTAGTCCTAGCATGAATAGTCAAACAAATGAAACTGTTGTAACATTTAATTTAGACAGGGTAGGTACAAAAAAATTTGCAAAAGCAACCACCTCAGGCGTTGGTAAAAAACTTGCTATTATATTAGACAATAAAATTATAAGTGCCCCTACAATAAGTGAAGCTATTATAGGTGGTTCAGGTCAAATTACTGGAGATTTTACATTTCAGTCAGCTACAGATCTCGCTTTGTTATTGAGATCAGGGGCACTACCAGCTCCATTAAATATAATTGAGGAGAGAACTGTTGGCCCAGACCTTGGTAAAGATTCCATAAAAGCTGGTATTATTTCTTTGATTATTGGTTTTTGTTTAGTTGTTATATTTATGCTTTATAAATATAAATATTTTGGTGTAATTGCTAATATTGCTTTAATATTAAATTTAGTAATTTTGTTAGGTATATTAACAATATTTGAAGCTACTTTAACTTTACCTGGCATAGCTGGAATAATTTTAACAGTTGGAATGGCTGTTGATGCAAATGTTTTGATTTTTGAGAGAATTAAAGAGGAAATTAAAAATGAAAAAAATAAAGTAATTGCATTTGACTCAGGGTATACAAAATCAAGAACAACAATCTTAGATGCCAATATAACAACGTTTATAGCTGCATTTATATTATTCTTCATGGGTACTGGTCCAATTAAAGGTTTTTCCATAACTCTTGGTGTAGGTATTATAACAAGCTTATTTACAGTTTATTTCATTGCTAGGTTATTAACTTCAATCTACGTTTTGAGAAACAAAGACAAAGAGAAACTTATATAGAATGAGAACATTTTATTTTAATAAATATTATAAATCAGCAAATGTCTTGTCATTAATATTAATAATAATCTCTGTTATTTTTTTAATTTTTAAAGGTTTAAATTATGGTGTTGATTTTAAAGGTGGAACACTTATTGAACTAAGAGTGCACGATAAAAATATATCTATTTCTAATGTTAGGGATAGTTTTAATTCGTTAAATCTTAATGGTGTAAATGTAAAAAAATTTGGTAATCAAACTGATTATATAGTTAAATTTCAAAACACTGATGTCAAAAATCCTGATTTTGTTAATGAAATTAAAAATAATCTAAAAAATTCATCTGGTTATGACTTTTCTTTTAGACGTGTAGAAAATGTTGGACCAAAAGTTAGCTCAGAATTACTAAAATCAGGAATCATAGCAATAGCTTTATCACTATTTGCAATGTTATTTTATATTTGGATTAGGTTTGAGTGGCAATTTAGTATTGGGGCTATAATGGCACTATTCCACGATGTAATTGTAACACTTGGTATTTTTTCAATATTTTCTCTAGAAATTAATTTATCCATAGTAGCAGCAGTTTTGACAATTGTGGGTTACTCCATGAATGATACAGTTGTAATTTATGATAGAGTAAGAGATAATTTAAAAAAATATTCAAATATACAGATATTTGAATTAACTAATATTTCAATAAATGAGACATTATCTCGAACAATTATTACCTCAATAACAACTCTATTAGCCTTAGTTTCAATTTATGTGTTTGGTGGTGAAATTTTAAAAGGTTTTTCTTTTGCAATGATCTTAGGTGTTTTTTTTGGAACATATTCTTCAATTTATATTGCATGTCCATTGCTAGTATCTCTTAATGTAACACAAAAAACTGTTTTAAAAGATAAAGATTAAATTATTATTTACGCGATTTTTTTAACTTTGCCATTAAGCAGTGGTTTTAGGTATTGACCTGTATAGCTATTTTTGACATTAGCAATTTCCTCTGGTTTTCCCTCAGCAATTATATTTCCTCCTTTTACACCTCCATCAGGACCCATATCAACAATATAATCAGCAGTTTTTATAACGTCTAAATTATGCTCAATTACAACAACTGTATTTCCTGTGGCAACAAATGTATGTAATATTTCAAGTAGTTTTTTAATATCATGTTGATGAAGCCCTGTTGTAGGTTCATCCAATATATACATTGTTCTCCCAGTTGATCTTTTGGATAATTCTTTTGCTAATTTGATCCTTTGTGCCTCGCCGCCAGATAAAGTAGTAGCTTGTTGACCAATCTTAATATAACCCAAGCCAACTTTTTTTAATGTCAATAATTTGCTTCTTATATTTGATATATTTTCAAAAAAGTCACACCCTTCGTCAACTGTCATATTCAATACATCTGCAATACTTTTATCTTTAAACTTTATTTCCAACGTTTCTCTGTTATATCTACTTCCTTTGCACTCATCACAAGTTATATATACATCTGGTAAAAAATGCATTTCATATGTTATTACTCCATCACCCTCACATGCTTCACATCTTCCACCTTTTACGTTAAAAGAAAACCTGCCAGGTTTGTAGCCTCTACTTTTTGCTTCAGGTAGATTTGTAAACCAATCCCGTATAGGCCCAAAAGCACCTGTATAAGTTGCTGGATTTGATCTTGGAGTTCTTCCAATAGGTGATTGATCTATATCTATTATTTTATCAATTAATTCTAATCCCTTCAAACCTCTAAATGGCTTAGGTATTTTTCTTGATTTATTATTATTCAAACTCAAGTTTAATGCATTATATAAAGTTTGAAGAATTAAAGTTGATTTACCACTACCAGATACACCGGTTACACAAGTGAAAGTACCAAATGGAATTTTAAGATTTACATTTTTTAAATTATTTCCGCTAGCACTCAATATTTGAAGAAACCTTCCATTTTTTGCTAATTTTCTTTGTTTAGGAATAGGTATAAAATTTTTGTTAGCAAGATACTTTCCAGTTATCGAGTTCGCATTAAGCATTTCTTTATAGGTGCCTTGCGCTACAATTGATCCGCCTTTACTTCCAGCTTCAGGACCGAGATCAATAATATGATCTGCATTTTCCATTGTTTCTGTATCATGTTCAACCACAACAACAGTATTACCTAAGTCCCTTAATCTTTTTAATGCATTGATTAATTTTACATTATCTTTTTGATGAAGACCAATTGATGGTTCATCTAAAACATATAAAACCCCTGTTAAACCTGAGCCAATTTGTGAAGCAAGTCTTATTCTTTGAGACTCTCCACCGGACAAAGTTCCAGACTCTCTGGATAAAGTCAAATAGTCTAATCCAACATTAAGTAAAAAATCTAATCTTTCGTTTATTTCTTTTAAAATATGTTCTGCGATTTTTAATTGTCTTTTATCTAAATTTTTTTCTAGTGATAAAAACCATTCTTTAGCATCAATTATAGATTTTTGTGTCACCTCACTAATATTTAGATTATTTATTTTCACACACAAGGCTTCCTCTTTTAATCTTTGACCTTTGCATCTTTCACAATCAGTATCAGATTGATATTGAGCAATCTCTTCTCTTTTCCAATCACTATCAGTTTCCAAATATCTTCTTTCTAAATTATTAATTACTCCTTCGAAAGTTTTCTTATGTGAATATTTTTCATAACCATCGTCATAAGAAAATTTTATTTCTTCATCATCGGATCCATAAAGTATAATATCACGAATTTTTTTTGATAATTTATTCCATTTTTCTGACAACGAAAATTCATAGTGTTTGGCTAGTGAAGATAGAGTTTGTGCATAATACAATGAAGTTGATTTTGCCCATGGTTCTATAGCACCATCAGCTAATGATTTTTTTTCATTTGGAATAACAAGTTTTGGATCAACATTCAATTTAACACCAATGCCATCACATTCTTCACATGCTCCATAAGGACTATTAAAAGAAAAAAGTCTTGGTTCAATTTCTTCAATTGTAAAACCACTTTCAGGGCAAGCAAATTTTGTAGAAAAAATTAATTTTTCTATTTTTCTAAATTTTTTTGGTAAAGTTTCATTTTCGTATTCTACGTACAATAAACCATTAGATAAATTTACTGCAGTTTCTACTCCCTCAGCTAGTCTATTGCCGATTGAAGAGTTTAAAACAATTCTATCAACAAGTATTGAGATTTCATGCTTTAGTTTTTTATTTAACTCTGGAACATCGTCAATATCATAAAGTATTTCATCTATTTTTATTTTTCTAAAGCCTCTTTTTTTGTAATTTAATATATCTTTTTTATATTCACCTTTTCTCCCTCTCACAACTGGAGCATAAAGGAATATGGTTGACTTCATGGGAAGCTGTTTTATTTTATCAACTATTTGAGTAATAGTTTGAGATACTATAGGTTTTCCAGTGAAGGGTGAATATGGTATACCTGCTCTTGCATATAAAACTCTCATGTAGTCATAAATTTCCGTGACCGTAGCTACTGTAGATCTTGGGTTTTTAGGAGCGTTTTTTTGTTCAATTGAAATAGCAGGACTTAATCCTTCAATCATATCAACGTTTGGTTTTTTCATTTTATCCAAAAATTGTCTTGCGTATGCAGATAAACTTTCTACATATCTTCTTTGTCCTTCGGCATAAATAGTATCAAATGCAAGAGAGGATTTACCAGAACCTGAAATGCCAGTAATAACTACAAATTTATCTTTAGGAATTTCAACTGATAAATTTTTTAAATTATGTTCTTTTGCGCCCTTAATAACTATCTTTTTTTGCATAAATTATTCTTGCTTTAAAACAATAAAATCAATATTCAAGTCATATTGTGATATGTTTAACAATATATATATTAGATTATTATGTCAGGAAGTTTAAATAAAGTTTTATTAATTGGTCGTTTAGGCGCAGATCCTGAAATCAAGCAAATGGTTAATGGGAAAAGTGTAGCAAGATTAAGCTTAGCAACAAGCCAGAGTTGGAAAGATAAAAATTCAGGCGAAAAAAAAGAAAAAACTGAATGGCATAGAATAGTTGTATTTAATGAGGGTTTGGTAAATGTCGTGCAACAATATCTTAAAAAAGGTGCTCAGATTTATGTAGAAGGACAATTAACAACAAGAAAATGGAAAGATGAACAAACAGGCACAGATAAATATTCTACTGAAATTATCATACAAGGATACAATTCGTCTTTAACAATGTTAGGCGGCGGAAACAATCAAATGTCAAATAATCAGAACAACCAAACTTTAGAAGAAACTTCTCAAGCTAGCTCTGAATTAGATGATGATATTCCCTTTTAATTAATGTCAAATTTAGAAATTCCAAAAGATAAGAATGTAAAACAGATATCAATGTATGATGAAATGAGTTCATCATATTTATCTTACGCTATGAGCGTAATTGTAAGTAGAGCATTACCTGATGTTCGAGATGGATTAAAGCCTGTTCACAGAAGAATTCTTTATGCAATGTACAAAGGTGGGTTTGATTGGTCTAAACAATTTAGAAAGTCAGCAAGAGTTGTTGGTGATGTAATTGGTAAATATCATCCACACGGAGATCAAGCTGTATATGACGCACTGGTAAGAATGGTACAGGAATTTTCAATGAGTCTACCTTTAGTTGATGGACAAGGTAATTTTGGTTCTGTTGATGGAGATCCAGCTGCAGCTATGAGATACACAGAGACTAAACTCTCCAAAATTTCACAACATCTTATCGATGATATTGAAAAAGAGACAGTAAAATTTAAAAGTAATTATGATGAGACAGAAAAAGAACCTGTTGTGTTACCATCCCAATTTCCAAATATGTTAGTAAATGGTGCCGGAGGTATAGCTGTAGGTATGGCTACAAGCATCCCACCACATAATTTATCTGAAGTTATAAATGGCACACTTGCCATGATTGAGAATAGGAAAAGTAACAAAAATACTACCCTTAATGAATTAATGAAGCACATCAAAGGTCCTGATTTTCCAACTAAAGGTATAGTAATTGGAAAACAATCTATAAAAGAGGGTTATGATAAAGGTAAATCGACAACTTCTTTTAAAATAAGAGGAAATATAGATATTGAGCAAATGAAAGGTGGAAGAGAAAGATTAGTTATCACTTCAATACCTTATCAAATAAATAAAGCCATTTTGACAGAAAGAATTGCACAATTAGTTAGAGAAAAAAAAATTGAGGGCATTAAAGATATACGAGACGAGTCTAACAGTGAAGGCATTAGATTAGCCCTTGACTTAAAAAATGGTATTGAGCCTGAAACAATTAAACGATTATTATATAAAAATACTTCAATAGAGAGTTCATATGGTTTTAACATGTTAGCAATTGTTGACGGTAGACCAGAACAATGTGGTTTAATAAAAATTTTAAATTATTTTCTAAATTTTAGGGAAGATGTTGTATTAAAAAAAACAAAATTTGATTTAAATAAAGCAGTAAATAGATCTCATATACTAATAGGATTGTCAGTTGCAGTAGAAAATATTGATAAAATAATTAAAATTATAAGGAACTCAAAAAATCCTGATGAAGCTAAAAATACTCTACTTAAAAATAAGTTTAAAATCTCTAAGACAACTAAATTTATTAAATTAGTTAATGATAAAAATAATTCAAATAATTATTCATTATCTTTGAAACAAATTGAATCTATATTAGAACTAAAATTACAAAGATTAACTGCTATCGGCATAAATGAAATAGAAGTTGAATTATTAAAATTATCAAAATTAATTACCCAATATAAAAAAATCATTAATTCTAAAAAAGAATTACTTCAGGTTATAAGCAATGATTTAATTGTTATCAGAGACAAGTATGGAATTGATAGAAGAACACAAATTGATGATAGATCAATAAATACAGTATTAAATTATAATATTGAAGAAACAATTCAAAAAGAATCCGTTCTTATAACAGTTACATTGAAAGGTTATATAAAACGTGGTTCTTTAAGTAGTGTTAAACAACAAAAAAGAGGGGGTAAAGGTAAAACTGGAATTAAAACAAGAGACGAAGACTCTGTAATTCAAACACTTTCTGTTGATACACATACAGCAGTATTATTCTTTTCAAATGAAGGTCTAGTATTCAGAATCAAAGCCTGGAAAATTCCTGAAGGCAGCTCTATCTCAAGAGGGAAATCATTATTTAATATACTTCCATTAAAAAATCATCAAACAATAAGTTCTATTATGCCTATGCCTGATGAAAATACCGATTTAAAGGGTATGCATATAATTTTTGCAACCAGCAAAGGTAAAATTAGAAAAAATAGTTTAGACGATTTTACATCGATAAATTCTTCTGGAAAAATTGCAATTAAACTTGATACTGAGGACAAAATTATTGGTGTTAAAATTTGTAGAGATGATCAAGATATTTTGCTACATACTAAAAAAGGTAAGTGCATTAGATTTGAATCAAAAAAATTAAGAGTGTTTAAAGGTAGATCATCCAAAGGTATAAGAGGCATAAATTTGCAAAATGATGACTCTGTTGTTTCATTGTCAATAATTGATGCAATAGATAAGAAGTTTAATGGTAAATCTAAACAAGATACAAAAGATGAAAAAGATGCAAAACAAAATTATATTTTGTCTATAACTGAAAATGGATACGGTAAAAGAACATCTCATTACGATTACAGAGTTATTAATAGGGGCGGGAAAGGCATAATAGGTATAGTGAATTCAAAGAGAAACGGTGATGTTTCATCATCTTTTCCAGTTTTTAATGGTGACGAAATACTTATATCAACTGACAAAGGCAGAGTTATTAGAACTTCGGTAAAAGAAATAAGAATAGCAAATAGAAACACTCAAGGTGTAAGAATTATTAAATTATCTGGTGATGAAAAAGTAGTTTCAGCAATTAAAATTGATGATAATCTTATTTAATGAGAAAGATTGCAATTTACCCTGGAACATTTGATCCTATAACTTATGGTCACATTGATGTTATCAGAAAATCTCTCAGTTTAGTTGACAATCTTATAATTGGTGTTTCAAACTCTTCAAATAAAAAGTATCTATTTAATGCAGACGAAAGAATTGAAATTATAAAAAATGCTTTATTTAAAGATTTGAGATTTAATAAAAAAAAATTAAAAGTCATTACTTTTAATAATCTTACAACTTCCCTCTGCAAGAAATATAATTCAAGACTAATACTTAGAGGATTAAGAGCAGTATCAGATTTTGAATACGAATTTCAATTAGCTGGTATGAATAGAAAGTTAAATAAAAATATTGAAACTGTATTTGTTATGTCTGATGTAGAAAACCAAATTATTTCGTCAAGATTTGTTAAAGAAATTGCTGAACTTAATGGTGATTTAAAAAAATTTGCAACTAAAAGTACAATTAAATTTCTAAAAGAAAAGTTTAATGAAATATATTAAATTTATATTTTTTTTCTTTTATTTAATTCAAAATGAAACAATAGCAAAGGAGAATATAATGATTTTGAAACTTAAAGATGGAGAGGTAAAAATTGAAATGTTTAGCGATGTTGCGCCTAATCATGTAGAAAGAATTAAGACATTAGCAAATGAAGGTGAGTATGACGGTGTTGTGTTTCACAGAGTTATTGATGGTTTCATGGCTCAGACTGGTGATATAAAATTTGGTAACTCTAAAAATAATAATTTTGATTTAAACAGAGCAGGTATGGGTGGATCAAAACTTCCAGATTTAAAACAGGAATTTAATAATCTGCCCCATGAAAGAGGAACATTATCAATGGCTAGATCTGCTGACCCAAATAGCGCAAACAGCCAATTTTTTATTTGTTTTGAGCCAGCACCTTTCTTAGATCGTCAATATACTGTTTTTGGCAAAGTTATTAGCGGAATGGAATTTGTTGATAAAATTAAAAGAGGAGATTCAAATAATAACGGATCAGTCGATGATCCTGATAAAATTATAAGTTTTAAATCTGAGTAAATTTTGTTAGATGGCATTAAAAAAATTTAGTTTTAATGTTACAAAAAAAAATGGTTATGCTAGACTTGGTAAAATAATTACTCATAGAGGAGTAATCGATACACCTGCATTTATGCCTGTAGGTACACAGGGTACCATTAAGGGCGCATTTTTAAATGATGTTTTTAAAACAGGTAGTCAAATAATTCTTTGTAACACATATCATTTAATGATCAGACCTGGTGCTGAAAGAGTTAAAAAATATGGTGGTTTACATAACTTCATAAATTGTAAAAAACCTATATTAACAGATTCAGGCGGTTATCAAATTATGTCTCTTTCAAAGTTAAATAAGATAGATAGAGAAAAAGGTGCAATATTTAACTCACATATTGATGGAAGCAAATTTATATTAAGCCCTGAAGAAAGTATAAAAATTCAAAAAAAATTAAATTCAGATATTGTTATGGTTTTGGACGAGTGTCCAAAAAAAACATTAAATTATAAATTAATCTCAAAATCTGTAGATTTATCAACATATTGGGCCTTAAGGTCAAAAAAAGCATTTGGAAAAAATCCTCATAAAGCGTTGTTTGGTATTATTCAAGGAGGCCTATTTAAAGACTTAAGACTTAAATCTTTAAAAGATTTAATTAAAATCGGCTTTGATGGATATGCTATTGGTGGATTAGCAGTAGGTGATACTCAAAATGAAATGTTTAATGTTCTTGATGCTATAAAAGATTATTTACCAGATTCTAAGCCTAGATATTTAATGGGCGTAGGAACACCTTCTGATATTCTTGGATCTGTAAAAAGAGGTGTTGACATGTTTGACTGCGTTCTTCCAACAAGATTAGGACGAAATGGATTAGCATTCACTTGGAATGGAAGAATAAATATTAGAAATTCAAAATATAAAACTGATAAAAAACCATTAGATATTTCAGTAAAAAAATTTGATTTAAACAAATATTCGAAAAGTTATATCAATCATCTATTTAATACTAATGAAATGCTTGGTGCGATGATTCTGACCTTAAACAATATAAATTTTTATCAAGAATTAATGTTTGAAATCCGAAAACATATAAAAAAGGGTACTTTTCTTAAATTTTATAATAAATTTGCGAATAAGTTATAAAAATTACGCATTGATAATAAAAAAAAAATAGTTATAAAACTCTTGATGTGGGCCCTTAGCTCAGTTGGTAGAGCAATTCCCTTTTAAGGAATGGGTCGATGGTTCGAGTCCATCAGGGCTCACCACTATTTACGTAATTGGTGGGTATTTAATTATTATTTCATTCATCCATTCATTAATACTTTTAATCCTAGACGACGATGAGGGATGGGTGCTCAAAAATTGTGGAGGCTCTTTTCCTTTATTCTCAAGCTTCATTCTCTCCCAAATTTTAGGTGTTTCTCTAATATCATATCCTGCTAGTGATGCAAAAATCATACCTAAATAGTCAGCTTCCGTCTCTTCTTTTCTGCTAAAAGGGTTCATAATACCCAATTGAGCTACATAACCTACAGTGTCCATACCTGTTGATCTGTTAACTTGAGAAAGCTTTCCTCCAGAAAAAATATCAATCAAACTAACACTAGATTGAATTAAAACGGCTCTACTCATTCTTTCAACAGAATGTTTTGCAACAGCGTGGGCAATTTCGTGTCCCATAACAGCAGCTAAAGCATTTGTATTTTTTGTAATTTTTAAAATCCCTGAGTAAACTGCAATCTTTCCACCTGGCATACACCAAGCGTTCATCATTTTATCATTATCAATTAAGATGTATTCCCATTCAAATCCAATAGTTGGATCCACCTTTTTTTGGCTCTCAAAGTATTTACTAATTACAATTTCAATTCTTTTTCCAATTTTTTTAATTTCTTCTAATTTCTTTATATCATTGCTAAGTTTAGCCTTTTTTTTTACTTTTTCGTATGCTTTAGCGGCTTGAGCATTTAATTTGTGCTCTGGTATAAGTTTTAGTTGCTTTCTATCAGTTATTGGAGCTGTTGTACAATTATGCACGCCTAATGATAGACAACCACATCCTACTAATTGTATAAAATTCCTTCTATTCACTAACTTAATCTATTATAATAATATTTAATTAGATTCAATATGGTAAAAACTCAAAAAAAAAAGACCCCTATATTCTCTAAACTAAGAAACTATTTTATTACTGGTATCGTTGTTTTAGTTCCTATAGGTATCACACTTTATTTAACTAAATTTTTTATATCTGTATCTTCAAACCTAATTCCGAAAGAAATAAATCCTAATAGCTATCTTCCTTTTTCTATACCAGGTCTAGAAATACTTCTTTCAATAATATTTATAACTATAATCGGTGGATTATCACTTTCATTTATAGGAAAGAAAATATTACAATTTTTTAATCAAACATTAAAAAAAATTCCGATTCTTAGAACAATTTACTCTGCAATAGGCCAAATGACTGAAAGTTTGGCACCAAAGAAGGGTAATAATAAAAGTGTAGTGTTAATAGAGTATCCTAGAAAAGGTACTTGGGCTGTAGGTTTTGCAACTAAAGATAATAAAGGTGAAATATCTGACAAAACAAATTCAGAATTAGTAAATGTATTTGTTCCTACAACCCCAAATCCTACGAGTGGTTTTCTATTAATGTTCCCAAAAAGTGAAATCATTTATTTGGATATGAGTTTTGAGGAAGCATCCAAATTTATCGTATCTGCTGGAACTTCTAATCCAACAAATTAAACAATATCATTTAAAATATCAGCTCTATCGTATAATTTTAACAATGGCTGGTATTTTGTTAAATCTTCAGATTGATTTTCTATTTTTTTTATTTCTTTTTCGGCTAAAAAAAATAAGTCCTCATTAAGTACTGGATCTGCTAACCTAAATGTCTGTATACCACTTTGTTTAAAACCAAGTAAGTCACCATATCCTCTCAATTTCATATCTTCTTCTGAGATTTTGAATCCGTCAGTATTTGTTTTTAGTATATTAATTCTTTTTTTTGCGTTTTCACTCAAATTAGATTTAAACATCAATATACAATATGATTGTTTATTTCCTCTTCCAACTCTACCTCTTAATTGATGTAGTTGTGATAGACCGAACTTGTTAGCGTTTTCAATTATAATTAAATTTGCATTTGGAAAATCTATACCAACTTCAATTACAGTAGTAGATACCAATATATCAATTTTTTTCTTTAAAAAATCTAATAAAATTTTGTCTTTATCTTCTTTATTTAAAGATCCATGAATTAAACCAACTTTATTTTTAAATATCTTTTTTAAAAATTCATACCTTTTAATCGATGATTGATGATCAACTTTACTAGATTCATCAATTAAGGGACAGACCCAAAAAATTTGGTCACCTTTAGAAATAAGTTTTTTA
>CACEOC010000007.1 GCA_902561075.1 uncultured Pelagibacteraceae bacterium | reverse complement strand
CTATTCCAACAATCAAATATTTTTTATTCTCAAAATTTATAATTTCTTGCAAAATTCCACATATTTTCTTGTTATTGACCATTAAGTCATTTGGGTATTTTTTTATAATTTTTTTAGAAATAAATTTTTGAAGACATTCTTTAATTATATTAAAATTAATTAGAGTAATTCTTTTTAAATTAATTTTTTTTTTAATTTCAAAAAAAAAAGACACAAAAAGATTTCCTTTAAAAGATACCCATTTTTTACCATATGTTCCTCTACCTGAAGTTTGTTGATCGGAAACAATAATACCTTTTTGAATGCCCCTCTTTATATTTTGTATAGCTCTATCGTTTGTACTCTTTATTTTTTTAAATTTAAATATAGCTAAAGGCATTTAAATTATTATTATTTTTGAAATTATTGATATTAAACCACTTGGATATATAAAATAAGTTGCAATTATTAGTGTTGACAATATCAAACTTAACTTCAATCCTAAATTATGATCTTTGTCGTATTTTTGTTTTTCCTCGTCAAAATAAATTGTTTTAATTATTCTTAGATAATAAAAAGCTGCAACTACGGTTGACAAAAGACCTACAATTGCAAGAAAATACATTTCTTGCTCAATTACAGCCATGAAAATGTAAAATTTTGCGAAGAAACCTGCCAATGGAGGTATACCAGCTAAAGAAAATAAAGATACTAACATAGCAAGCGATAGCATTGGGTGATTTTTTGATAATCCAGATAGATCGTCTATTGTTTCATAATATTTTTGATTAATTTTTAGCATAAATAAACTACTGAAAAATGAAAGATTCATTATTACGTATAATGACATATACGTAATCGAGCTTTGAATCCCCTCATTTGTGCCTACTGCTAAGCCTGCTAAAGCAAAACCCATATGACTAATTGAACTATACGCCATAAGACGTTTTAAATTTTTTTGACCTATAGCTGCCACAGCTCCAAATATCATTGATGCTATTGATAAAAAAATAATTATAACCTGCCATTGGTCGATTAAATTTATAAAAGGAATATACAAAAATCTTATAAAAACCGTTAGGGCTGCAATTTTTGGAAGAATTGCAAAAAATATTGTTACTGATGTTGGTGAACCTTGATAGACATCAGGAGCCCACATGTGAAATGGAACTGCTGAAATTTTAAAAGCTAAACCTACTAATATAAAAACTATTCCTAATGTTAAACCATAATTTACTGAATTTATATTACTCGAAATAATATCAAAATTAGTTGAACCAGCATATCCGTATATTAACGAACATCCATATAATAAAAGACCTGAAGATAGTGCACTTAAAACAAAATACTTTAAACCCGATTCTGCAGAAAGCGGATTTTCTCTTTTAAAAGATGCTAATACGTATAAGGCCAAAGATTGCAATTCAAGCCCCATATAAAAAACAATTAAGTCATTTGAGCTGATCATAATAGACATTCCCAATATTGAGCTCAGTAAGAGAATTGGATATTCAATTTTAAAAATCTGAAATAAAATTAAATATCTGGTTGATGAAAGCATCACAAATATTCCAGACAAATATAACAAACCTTTCATGAAAGTTGATAAGTAATCAATTTTATAACTATTTATAAAAAGTGATGTTGAATTTTTTCCAAATAAGCTAAGACTTAAAATAAATATAATTAACAATGTTAATATAGATAAATTGTAAATTAAACTTGAGCTTTTTTTTTTAAAAACACCTATTATTAACAGAAGCATAATCGAAAAAGCTAAAGTCAATTCTGAATAAATAAAATTTAAATTAGTCATAGTTTATTATTTTTCGGTTACGTACAAATTTATATTAACATTATATTGTATTAAAAATTCACTCACGGAAGTCTCTATTGTTCCAAATAATGGCTCAGGATAAAATCCAAAAAAAACTGTTGGGACTGCTAATATCCAAAGAATTAAAGTTTCAGATTTATTTAAATCCAATATCCCTTTCAAGTTTGCATTATTTAATCTACCAAATACTACTCTTCTATAAAGCCACAACATATATGCAGCGCTTAAAATTACTCCTATGCTTGCCAATATCGCTGCTATAAAACTTTTTTTAAATGTTCCCATTAAAATCAAAAATTCACCAATAAAACCAGTTGTTCCAGGTAAGCCTACAGCTCCCAGAGTAAACACCATAAATACAATCGCATATTTAGGCATTTCAGATACTAAACCTCCGTAATCCTTTATCAAACGAGTGTGTTTTCTTTCATAGACTACACCAACACATAAAAAAAGCGCCGCCGAAACTAAACCATGACTTATCATTTGAAAAATACTTCCCTCAATACCTTGTTGTGTCATAGTAAAAATCCCTAACGTTACAAATCCCATATGAGCAACAGAGGAGTAAGCAATAAGTTTTTTCATATCTTCTTGCATTAAAGCAACGAGAGAAGTGTAAATAATTGCTACAATACTTAGAGTGTAAACGAATGGTATAAAATATTCCGATGCGATAGGAAACAACCCTAATGAAAATCTAATAAATCCATACCCTGCCATTTTTAGCAGTATAGCAGCAAGTAAAACTGATCCAGCAGTTGGAGCTTCTACATGTGCATCAGGTAACCATGTATGCACTGGCCACATAGGGGTTTTGACTGCAAAAGAACTAAAAAAAGCTAGCCACAATATATTTTGTAACTCTTTTGGAATACCAATTGAATATAGCTCAACAACATCAGTTGTGCCGGTTACCCAATATATTGTTATAATTGCTACTAACATCAATACAGAGCCTAATAGAGTATATAAGAAAAATTTGAATGCTGAATAAACTCTTCTTTCACCACCCCAAATACCAATTATAAGAAACATTGGAATTAAACCGCCCTCAAAGAATAGGTAAAAAATTACTAAATCTAATGAGCAAAAAACCCCAATCATTAATGACTCCATAACCAAAATAGATATCAAAAACTCTTTGAGCCTATATTTAATTGTAGAGTTTACTGATAAAATACAAAGAGGAGTTATAAAAGTAGTTAAAATAACAAAAAGTATTGAAATACCATCAATGCCAACTTTATAATTAATTATCCCTAACCATTCTCTATTTTCAACAAATTGAAAATTTGAGGTATCTTTATTAAAAACTAGCCATAAATATAAAGATAAAAGTAAATTAGCTAATGAAATAAATAGTGATACATATTTAGTTGATTTATTATTTTTGTCAGAATTAATAAAAAATATGAATAATGCTCCAACTATTGGGAGTAATATTAAAGATGACAAAATTGGAAAGTTCATTAATTAATAATTAAAATTGTTAATATTATTGAAAATCCGAGCAACATAATAAATGCATACTGGTAAATAAAACCTGATTGAAATTTTACTGCTTTAAAAGAAATTTTTTTAATTATGTTTGAAATACCATCTGGTCCAAACTTATCAATTATTGAACCATCTACTTTTTTCCAAAAATAATGACCTATTTTTTTTGATGGTCTAACAAGTAAAAAATCGTATAACTCATCAAAATACCATTTATTTTTTAAAAATGTATAAAGTGGCTCATTAGAACTCGCTAAATATTCAGGAACTTGTTTATTTTTAACAAACATATAAAAAGAAATTGGTATTGATAAAGTAACAAGTGTTGGGGTAAGTAATAAAAACCATAAAGGTGGATGATCTGAACTTAACGGTTCTATAAAATAGATTGAAGACTTCCAAAATTGAACAGAACTTTCTGTGCCAATTAATAAATCTTTAAAAGCTATACCTGAAAATATTGCTCCAAGGGACAGAATAAACAAAGGAATTAACATAACTAATGGTGACTCATGCAATTCATTTAAAGAAATATTTTTATTATTAAATGTTCCGTGAAAAGTTTTAAAAACTAGTCTCCAAGAATATATAGATGTAAGAAAAGCTGTAAAAATACCAATTGTTGACGCAAAATAACCAAGACTTGTTCCGCTTAAGAATGCAAACTCTATAATTGCATCTTTAGAGTAAAAACCAGATAACAATGGGAATCCAGTTAAGGCCAGTGTACCTACTATCATTAAAATATAAGTATAAGGTAATTTTTTTCTAGCACCTCCCATTAATGAAATATCTTGTTCATCTTTAAAAGCATGTATAACAGACCCGGCACCTAAAAATAATAACGCTTTAAAAAATGCATGAGTAAATAAATGAAACATAGCAACATTGTAAGCACCTACGCCAGCAGCAAAAAACATATATCCTAATTGGCTACATGTTGAGTATGCAATTATTTTTTTAATGTCATTTTGAACCATAGCAACACTTGCAGCAAATAAAGCTGTCGTCATTCCTACAATTGTAACAATAGATAAAGCTAAAGGTGAAAATTCAAATATCGGTGAGCATCTTACAACTAAAAATACACCTGCTGTAACCATAGTTGCAGCATGAATTAATGCTGAAACTGGGGTTGGCCCTTCCATAGCATCTGGCAGCCATGTATGTAAAAAAAATTGAGCAGATTTACCCATGGCACCAATAAATAAAAGAATACAAATTAAACTAATAGGATTTAAATCAAATCCAAGAAAATTTATATTATTTTGATCTAATTTAGGAATTGAATTAAATACTTCATTATAATTAATAGAACCACACAAATAAAATATTAAAAAAATCCCAAGAGCTAATCCAAAATCACCAACTCTATTTACTATAAAAGCTTTAATGGCTGCAGCATTAGCAGTATCTTTTTTGAACCAAAAACCAATTAAAAAATAAGAACATACCCCAACACCCTCCCAACCAAAAAATAATTGAAGAAAATTGTCAGAGGTAACCAAAGTTAACATTGCAAATGTAAATAGTGATAGATAGGCCATGAATCTTGGTTTATGAGGATCATGTGACATGTACCCTATTGAGTAAATATGAACTAGAGATGATATAAATGTAACTACCACTAACATTACAGATGAAAGCGCATCAATTTTTATAGACCAATTTACATTTAAAGACCCAGAATTTACCCAGGTAGCCAAATGCAAATTATTTTCATATCCACTTGTTATAACTGAGTAAAAAATTACTAAAGATAATATTGATGATACTGATACAAAAGAAGAAGTTAGGATTTCTGAATTTCTGTGACCTATTTTGCTGCCGAAGAAACCTGAGAGTATAGATCCTAATAATGGAAGAAAAATTATGAAATATTCCATATTATCCTTTTAATTTATCAATTTCTTCAACACGTATAGTCCCTGAATTTCTGAAATAGACTACAATTATAGCAAGACCGATTGCAGCTTCAGCTGCTGCAACAGTTAAAATAAATAAAGTGAAAATTTGACCTGTCAGATCATTCAAAAATGCTGAAAATGATACTAAGTTTATGTTTACAGCAAGTAATATCAATTCAATACTCATTAATATGACTATGATATTTTTTCTATTTAAAAAAATACCAGCGATACCAATTGTAAAAATTATTGCTCCTAAAGTTAAATAATGACCTAGTCCAATTTCAAGCATCGATCTTAACTCCTTTATTTTTTTCAACATCAACAATTTCAATACTGGTGTCTCTTTCTCTGGAGATTTGTTTAAAATAACTTTGTCTTTTTAGACCTTCTCTTTTTTGATAAGTTAGTACGATTGCTCCAATCATTGAAACAAGCAAAATCATTCCTGAAATTTGAAATAAATGTATGTAATCTGTATATAAGACTGAGCCAATAGAATGTGTATTTGTTTCTCCTATGCTAAGGGATAAGTTTAAATCGGTTGATAATTCTGGTTTGAATTTCCAACCACCCACTACAATTATCAATTCGAAAAATATAATTACACTTATTAAAAATCCAATAGGTATGTGTGAACTTGTTTTTTCTTTACTTTTTTTACTTTGAAACCAAGCATTTTCTTGTTGTGCAACATTTAACATCATAACAACAAATAAAAACAAAACCGCAACAGCTCCAACGTAAACTATTAACATTATCATTCCTAAAAATTCTGCACCACCCATAATAAATAAACAGGATATGCTTACAAAATCTAAAATTAAAAAAAAAACAGAGTGAACGGTATTTCTAGAAACAGTTACCATTATTGCAGATACAATTGCAATAAATGAAAAAATATAAAAGAATATTGATTGGATGATCATTAAATTATCTGTGAGCGTTATCAGCTTTAATATTAGCTGATAGAATATTTTCCCACCTGTCGCCGTTTTCTAATAATTTTTCCTTATTATAGAATAATTCTTCTCGTGTTTCTGTCGCAAATTCAAAATTTGGTCCTTGAACAATTGCGTCGACAGGACAAGATTCTTCGCATAAACCACAATATATACACTTCAGCATGTCTATATCGTACCTCGTAGTTTTTCTACTACCATCTTCTCTTTCTGTAGATTCAATTGTTATCGCTTGAGCAGGACAAACTGCTTCGCACAACTTACATGCAATGCATCTTTCTTCACCATTTGGATATCTTCTCAATGCATGTTCGCCCCTAGCACGTGGGCTAATTGTACCTTTCTCAAAAGGATAATTAATTGTCTTTTTCTTTTTAAAGGTTTCTTTAATCGCAATAGCAAGTCCAACTATAAATTCTACTAAGAAAACTGTTTTTAATATTCTTTTAATTTTCATTTTATTTATTCGGTAATAGATCAAAATAAAGCAAGAAACCAGATGTTAAAACTACGTAAAATAAGGAAAAAGGCAGAAATATTTTCCATCCTAGTTTCATAAGTTGGTCATATCTATATCTTGGAACAATAGCTTTAACCAGAGCAAATAATACAAATAATAGTATTATTTTTAATGTCAGCCATAAGGGTCCAGGAAAGGTATTCAATGGGTAAACATCTATTGGTGAAAGCCAACCTCCTAAAAAGAGTATTGAACCTATAGCACACATTAGCAAAATATTTGCATACTCACCTAACCAAAACATTGCATACATCATTCCAGAATATTCAGTTTGATAACCTGCAACAAGTTCAGCCTCAGCTTCTGGTAAGTCAAATGGTGGTCTGTTGGTTTCAGCTAAAGCAGATATAAAAAAAATAACAAACATCGGAAATAAAGGAACAATAAACCATAAATTTTGTTGAGCTAAAACAATGTCTGTTAAATTTAAAGAACCAACGCAGAGTAATACATTAATAATTATTACTCCAATTGAAACTTCATAGGACACCATTTGAGCTGCAGATCTAATTGATCCAAAAAAAGGATATTTCGAATTTGAGGCCCATCCGCCCATGATTATTCCATAGACACCCAAAGAGGAGACAGCAAATATATAAAGTATACCAACATTTATATCTGCTAAAACTAAATTTTCACCAAATGGTATTACTGCCCAAGCAATTAGGGCTAAAGTCATAGTTACAATCGGTGCTAAAATAAAAATTATTTTATTAGAGGTCGCTGGAATTATAATTTCTTTAAAAATATATTTTAAAGCATCCGCCAACGATTGAAAAAGACCAAAAGGACCAACTACATTTGGCCCCCTTCTTTTTTGAACAAAAGCCCAAACTCTTCTATCTAACCATACAATTAAAGCTACCGCTGTAAGTATAGGTAGTATTAAAAATAGAATTTTGTAAGTTTCAACAAATAATACCTCTAAATAATAAAAAGACATTTATCCCTCTGTTCCAGTGCTTTTAAAATTTAATCTTAAATTTCTACACTCAGACATTGTTTTAGAAGCTCTTGCAATTACATTTGAGTAAAAATAATCAATTTGTATTGTTTTTATTTGTTCCTCAATAAAATTATTATTCTCTGGAGATTGAAGGGTATGTTTTTTTTTTGTATTTAGATAATTTTTTAAAGAGTCTTCTAAATAATTTCTATCTTTAAATAATACTTTATTCCGAATTAGTTTTGAAAGTTCATTCAGAATCAACCATTCTTCTTTCGCTGAACCAGGAGGATAAGTTGCCTTGTAAGCTTTCTGTATTTTTCCTTCAAGATTAGTGTAATATCCATTCTGTTCAGTGTAGGCTGGAGAAGGAAGCACTATATCTGCTGTTTCAGCTCCTTTATCACCGTGGCTTCCAATATATACAACAAACTCATTTTTTTTAGAAAAATTTAAATTGTCTTGCCCAAATAGAAAAATTAATTCAAATTCATTATTATTTAATTTCTCTAAAGTTTTATTATACCCATCACTTGTATTAATTATATCAAGATCAAAAGCACCAACAGTTGAAGCGTCTTTGGATAAAACATTTATTATTTTCCAATCTTTAAACTCTTCATTAATATAATTCTTTTGGAAAGAATTTAATTTTTCCTGAAAGTATTTAGCAGATTTTCCTAAAAAGAAAGAAAAACCTAAAATTACCATAGGTTTTGATGAATTTTTAAATTTGTTATATAAGTCTCCATTGCCACTTAAGAAATGGTCGAGTGCTTTATTGCTTTCACTTATTACTTTATAAGGATATGTTAAATCGCCTTGATCTCCAAATGAGTAAATTTCTGCTCGATTATTTAAATAAGACTTTCTAATTCTAGAATTTAAAATTGTAGCTTCATATCTTGGATTTGTTCCAACTAATAAGATAAAGTCACTCTCTTCAATGCTGTTAATGGATGAATTAAATATATAATTTTCTCTTTTACTTGTATCTACAAAAATATTTTCAGAACGTGATTCTAAATAATTAGAATTTAAGATTTTATCAAAAAACTCTCTTGCTGCAAATTGTGTCTCCATATTTGTAAGATCACCTGTAAATCCTGAAATTTTATCTGGCGTTGTTTGATTTATCTTAAGTTTTATTAAGCTATATGCATCTTCCCAAGAGGTTTTTTGAAATTGACCGTTTCTTTTTATAAAGGGGCTATCTAGTCTTTGATTTTTTAAACCATCACATGCATATCTTGTTTTGTCAGATATCCATTCCTCGTTAATATCATCGTTTACTTTTGGTAAAACTCTTTTAACTTCCCAACCATATGTATCTACTCTAATATTAGATCCAACTGCATCCATAACATCTATAGTTTCTGTTTTTTTTAGTTCCCATGGTCTTGCTTCAAATACGTAAGGTTTCGATGTTAATGCTCCTACTGGGCACAAATCTATTACATTTGCAGATAATTCAGACTCCATTGCTTTTTCTAGATATGTAGTAATCTGCATATCTTCTCCTCTCCCTATTGCTCCAAGCTCTGGCACTCCAGCAACCTCTGTTGCAAATCTAATACATCTAGTACAATGAATGCATCTGGTCATTTGGGTCTTTATTAGCGGGCCCATATATTTTTCGGGAACATGTCTTTTGTTTTCTTTGAACCTAGATTTATCGATTCCATAAAACATTGATTGATCTTGTAAATCACACTCACCTCCTTGATCACATACAGGACAATCAAGTGGATGGTTTGCTAATAAAAATTCCATAACACCTTTTCTAGATTTTTCAACTTTGGGTGTATTTGTTTTAATATTCATTCCTTCTGCCGCTGGCATAGCACAAGATGCTATTGGTTTTGGAGATTTCTCCATTTCAACCAGACACATTCTACAATTACCAGCTATTGATAATTTTTCGTGATAACAAAATCTTGGTATCTCAAATCCAGCCTGTTCACATGCTTGCAAGACAGTTAAACCCTCTTCTACCTCTATTTCTTTATCGTTTACTTTTAATTTTATCATTTTCTATTTATCTAATAAGTGTTGATCTACTAAATAAGGTATTTTTCTATCCTTATTAATCAATGGATCAAAATTATTTCTTTTTTCAATTTCTTTTTTAAAATGTCGTATTAATCCTTGAACAGGCCAAGAGGAACCTTCGCCAAAAGCACAAATAGTATGACCCTCTATTTGTTTTGTTACATCCATCAACATATCAACTTCATTTTTTGAAGCTTCGCCTTTGGCCATTCTTTCTAACATTCTCCACATCCAACCCGAACCTTCTCTACAAGGTGTACATTGTCCGCAACTTTCATGTTTATAAAATCTTGCTATTCGAGCCATACATTTTATGATGTCTTGATCTTTATTAATAACAACTACACCAGCAGTACCTAAGCCGCTTTTTTCTTTAACTAACGAGTCAAAATCCATGGTCAATGTCTCACATTTTTCTTTTGGAATTAATGGCATAGATGAACCGCCTGGGATTACTGCTTGTAGATTTTCCCAACCACCAACTACACCGCCTGCATGAACTTCTATTAATTCTTTAAGAGGTATGCTCATTTCCTCCTCTACGTTACAAGGATTATTTACATTTCCCGAAATACAAAAAATTTTTGTACCAGTATTTTTTTCCTTTCCTAAAGATGAAAACCAATTTCCACCTTTTCTTAGAATAGTTGGAACTACTGCAATTGTCTCAACATTATTTATAATTGTAGGACAGCCATATAACCCAACTAAAGCAGGAAAAGGAGGTTTAAGTCGCGGTTGTCCTTTCTTGCCCTCTATGCTTTCTAATAAAGCCGTTTCTTCCCCACAAATATAAGCTCCTGCACCATAATGTATATAAATATCAAGATCCCATCCGGTTCCTGAAGCATTTTTACCAATTAAATTTTTCTCATAGGCTTCGTTAATAGCTGATTGTAGTTTTTGTCCTTCAATAAAATATTCACCTCTTATGTAAATATAACAGACGTGTGCTTGAACTGCGAATGAAGCTATTAAACAACCTTCAATTAATTTATGAGGCTCAAATCTTAAAATATCTCTGTCTTTACAAGTTCCAGGTTCAGATTCATCTCCGTTAATTACCAAATAGTGTGGTCTTGAACCAACTTCCTTAGGAGCAAATGACCATTTTAACCCTGTAGGGAAACCAGCTCCACCTCTTCCTCTTAGTTCAGAGGATTTAATTTCATTTATTATCCAATCTCTTCCTTTATCTATTAGGCTTTTTGTATTCACCCAATCTCCTCTTTTTTGAGACGAGCTTACATCGGAACCTAAATCATTATAAAGGTTTTGAAATATTCTATCTTTATCTTTAAGCATTTTTAAACTCTAATAATGTTTTTCTATTATTTTCAGGCTCATTATTTATTCTACCCCGGTAAGATCCAGGTTTCGGTTTTTCGCCTTTTAATATTTTATCTAAAATTTTCAATGTTTTTTCTTTATCAAGATCTTCAAAATAATCCTCATTTATTTGCATCATCGGAGCATTAACGCATGCCCCAAGACACTCTACTTCCATCCAAGAACATTTTCCATTTTTTGATAATGTATTTTCATTTTCTGAAATCTTTTCTTTACAAGCCTCTACTAATTTATAAGCACCTCTTATCATACAAGGAGTTGTTGTGCAGACTTGAACAAAGTATTCACCAACTGGTGATAGATTGTACATAGAGTAAAATGTTGCAACCTCATAAACTTTTATATAAGGCATCTTTAAAAATTTTGCTACATACTTCATTGCTGATAAAGGTATCCAATTATCGTGTTGTCTTTGTGCAATATATAATAAAGCCATCACAGCACTTTGCTGCTTACCTTTAGGGTAATTTTTTACAATTTGATTTGCAGCTTTCAAACTATTTTCGGAAAATTGAAAATGTTCTGGTTGATCTTTTGAAACTTTTTTTAAACTCATCTATCTACCTCACCAAACACAATATCCATTGAACCAAGTACTGCAGGAACATCAGCAAGCATATGTCCTTTAATTAAATAATCCATTGCTTGAAGATGCGCAAAACCAGGTGCTCTTATTTTACACTTATATGGTTTGCTTGATCCATCAGAAATCAGATATACCCCAAACTCTCCTTTAGGAGCTTCAACAGCTACATAAATTTCATCTTTGTCAACTCTATATCCCTCTGTAAAAAGTTTAAAATGATGGATTAACGCCTCCATAGACTCTTTTATATCTTTTTTAGTTGGGGGTGAAATTTTCCCGTCATTTGTTTTTATTGGTCCATTAGGAATTTGCTCTAAACATTGTTTAATTATTTTAACACTCTCTCTCATCTCTTCTATTCTACATAAATATCTATCGTAGCAGTCTCCGTTTTTACCAATTGGTATTTTAAAATCTAAATTATTGTAACAATCATATGGCTGGGATTTTCTTAAATCCCAAGCAATACCTGAGCCTCTTAACATAACCCCTGAAAAAGAGTAATCTAAAGCATCTTGTTTTGATACAACACCAATGTCTACGTTTCTTTGTTTAAATATTCTATTATCAGTTAATAAAGTTTCCAAATCATCTATTATTTTTGGAAATGAATTACAAAATTTATTTATATCTTTATCTAATCCTATTGGTAAATCTTTGTGTACGCCACCAGCTCGGAAATAATTTGCATGTAATCTAGATCCAGATACTCTTTCATAAAATCCCATTAACTTTTCTCTTTCCTCGAAACCCCAAAGAGTTGGTGTAAGTGCACCAACATCCATGGCTTGTGTAGTAACATTTAATAAATGGCTTAGTATTCTTCCTATTTCACAAAACATTACTCTAATATATTGAGCTCTTATCGGAACCTCGATTTTAAGTATTTTTTCAATTGCTAAGGCAAAAGCATGTTCTTGGTTCATAGGAGCTACATAATCAAGCCTATCAAAATAAGGTACTGCTTGAGCATATGTTTTATGCTCTATTAGTTTTTCTGTGCCTCTATGCAATAAACCAATATGAGGATCTGCTTTTTCAACAACTTCTCCGTCTAATTCTAAGATAAGTCTTAATACTCCATGTGCAGCTGGGTGCTGTGGTCCGAAGTTTAAATTCATAGTTTTTGTCTGCTTTGGCATTATTTTTTAATAATTTCCTTTACATATTTAGTGCCTTCCCATGGACTTTCATAATCAAAATTTCTATAATTTTGTTCTAATTTTACAGGCTCGTAAATTACCTTCTTATTTTCTTCATTATATCTTACTTCATTGTGTCCAGTTAAAGGGAAGTCTTTTCTTAAAGGATGACCTTTAAAGTTATAGTCTGTAAGAATTCTTCTTAAATCTGGATGATCATTGAATGATATTCCATACATATCAAAAACTTCTCTTTCCATCCAATTAGCTGAAGGAAAAATTGAAGTCACTGAACTTACCAGATCATTTTCTTTTATAAAAAATTCAACATTTAATCTTAAATTATTTTCGTGGCTTAACAAAAAATAAATTAGTTTAAATCTATTTTCACTCTCAGGATAGTCAACTGCTGTAATATCTATTAGCTGCCTAAATTTTACTCTTGAATCATTTTTTATAAACAAAAGGACATTATGTAAATCTTCGCCATCAATTGATAATTTAAGCTCATTGTGCCTAATAACTGATGAGTTTATTTTAGTAGTTAGTTCAGAATTGATTAGTTTTTCTAAACTTATTAAATCCTTCATAGTAAATTATCTTTCTAAAGATCCTTTTTTTCTTATTTTTTTTTGCAATTGCATAATTCCATACAACAATGCCTCAGCAGAGGGCGGACACCCAGGGACATAAATGTCAACTGGAACAATTCTATCGCATCCTCTTACTACGGAGTAAGAATAGTGATAATAACCACCTCCATTTGCACAGCTTCCCATAGATATTACATATCTTGGTTCAGGCATTTGATCATAAACTTTTCTTAAAGCAGGGGCCATTTTATTTGTTAAAGTGCCTGCAACTATCATAACATCAGATTGTCTTGGGCTTGCTCTTGGTGCTGCCCCGAAACGCTCCAAATCATATCTTGGCATTGATGTTTGCATCATCTCCACGGCACAACAAGCAAGACCAAAAGTCATCCAGTGTAACGATCCAGTTCTAGCCCAATTTACTAGATTATCCATAGAGGTTGTTATAAATCCGTTGTCACTAAAATCTTTAGCTATATCTTTAAATTCTTCTGGAATTGTTTTGCTTTTATCAAGATTATTCATAAATTACTCCCAATCAAGTGCTCCCTTTTTCCATTCATATATAAAACCTATTGTTAGAATTGCTAAAAAGATCATCATTGATACAAAACCAAAAATCCCAATTTTCCCTAAAGATATTGCCCAGGGAAAAAGAAAAGCTATTTCTAAATCAAATATTATAAAAAGGATTGCTACTAAATAAAATCTAACATCAAATTCCATTCTTGAATCATTAAATGGTTCAAAACCACACTCATAAGGTGAGAGTTTTTCAGGATCTGGTTTACTTGGTGAAAGCATAAAGTTTAAAAAAATAAAACCACAGCTTAAAATTAATGCTATTAGCAAAAATAAAACAATTGAAAAGTAATCCTCTAAAAATATCTCAGGGCTCATAAATACTATTAATTATGTAAATTTTTGAATAAGAAAATTCTGAAAAGATTCTTATTATAAATGGTTTTGATAATTTTTAAACAACTAATTATTGCAGTAAACATTACTTTTTTATATGTATATTTAAGATAAATTACAGTGAAATTTAGTCACGTCGTTTATGGCTAATTTGTTATCTATTTTTAATTATTGAGAATTATTATCAAATGGTGGCGGGAGTGACGGGACTCGAACCCGCGACCTCCTGCGTGACAGGCAGGCGCTCTAACCAAACTGAGCTACACCCCCATTATTTTGGTGGGCAGTAAAGGACTCGAACCTTTGACCCCCTCGGTGTAAACGAGATGCTCTACCAACTGAGCTAACCGCCCAAAATAATCGGATATTTCTACAACAATGAAGTTGTAATGTAAATTATAATTATATTCAGTTTGTAAGAACTTTCTCAGATTTATCTTTGGCTTTTGACAAATTATCAACATCAACCCATTCAACTCTTTTGAACTCTTTTGTTAATGCTAACTTAAGCACATCATCAACGACCTTAACTGGCGTAATTTTAATATCTTCTTTAACTTTTTTAGGTAAATCAACCAAATCTTTTTCATTATCTTTTGGAATTAAAACATGATTAATTCCTGCTCTATGAGCAGCTAATAATTTTTCTTTTAAACCTCCAATTTGAAGTACTTGACCAGTTATAGTAACTTCTCCAGTCATAGCTATATTTCTATTAACTGGGATATCTGTTATTGAGGATACTATGGAAGTAACCATTGCTATTCCAGCTGACGGTCCATCTTTTGGAGTTGCTCCTTCTGGCACATGAATATGAAAATCTTTTTTTTCAAATACAGGTGGGATTACTCCATAATCTAAACTTTTAGATCTCACAAATGATTTAGCAGCTTTTGCTGATTCCTGCATGACATCACCTAATTTTCCGGTAATTTGCATCCTTCCTTTACCTGGCATATTTACTGTCTCTATTTTTAATATTTCTCCTCCAAATTCTGTCCAAGCTAAGCCTGTAACTACTCCAACTCTATTTTCGTTCTCTGCCTCTCCATATTTAAATTTTTTAATTCCAAGGTAATCAGAAATATTTTTTTCATTTACTTCTACTTTGGTTTCCTCATTATTTACAACTTTCTTAACAACTTTTCTTGTTATTTTTGAAATTTCTCTTTCTAGGTTTCTTACACCCGACTCTCTTGTATAAGATCTTATTATTTCTTTTATGGTGCCATCTTTAATATCCATTTCACCATCTTTTACTCCGTTTTCTTTAATTTGTTTTGGTAACAAAAATCTATTAGAGATATTAATTTTTTCATCCTCTGTATATCCAGGTATTCTAATAACTTCCATCCTGTCTAATAATGGAGGTAATATATTTAAAGTATTTGCAGTTGTTACAAACATTACATCAGAAAGATCATAATCTACTTCTAAATAATGATCATTAAAAGATGTGTTTTGTTCAGGATCTAATGCCTCTAATAAAGCCGAAGATGGATCTCCCCTATAATCATTTCCAACTTTATCAATTTCATCAAGAAGAATTAATGGATTTTTTGTTCCTGCTTTTTTCATCATTTGAATAATTTTACCAGGCAAAGATCCGATATATGTTCTTCTATGACCTCTAATTTCAGCTTCATCTCTTACACCACCCAAAGACATTCTTACAAATTGTCTGTTGGTTGATTTAGCAATAGATTTTCCAAGTGATGTTTTTCCAACTCCTGGAGGACCTACAAGACATAGAATTGGACCTTTTATTTTTTCCATTCTTTTTTGTACTGCTAAGAACTCTATTATTCTCTCTTTTACTTTTTCTAAACCAAAGTGATCTGCCTCCAATATTTTTAAAGCATTATTTAAATCGATATCAACTTTATCTTTTTTGTACCAAGGTAGATCTATCATCCAATCCAAATAATTTCTAACCACAGTAGCTTCTGCTGACATTGGACTCATATTTTTTAATTTTTTAAGTTCCGACATGCATTTTTTTTGAACTTCTTTTGGCATTTTTGCTTTTAAAATTAATTTATTAAGATTAGATGTTTCGTCTTTTCCATCTTCAATTTCTCCTAATTCTTTCTGAATAGCTTTTAGTTGCTCATTCAAATAATACTCTCTTTGAGTTTTTTCCATTTGAGTTTTAACACGACCTCTAATTCTTTTTTCTACACCAATAATGCTAGTTTCATTGTCCATTATCTTTATTATGTTATTTAATCTTTTTTTAACCTCTAAAGTTTCGAACAATTGCTGTTTCTCTGAAATTGAGGTATTTAAGTGAGATGAAATATTGTCAGCAATCTTAGATGCATTTTTTAATTTTTTTAAGTTATCTATAACATCAGAGGATATTTTTTTATTAATTGAATTGAGTTTTTCAAATTTTTTTAATGCTGAATTAGCTAGTGGCATTAAATCTTCGTTTAAATTTTGCTGATCTTTCATATGTTCGTATGTGCAAGAAATGAATTTTTCATCATCATGAAAATCTAAAATTTTTACACGTTTTGTACCCTCTACAAGAACTTTCACTGTTCCGTCAGGTAATTTTAGTAATTGTAGTATGTTACTTTCACATCCGTATAGAAATACGTCATTTTTTTTAGGATCGTCTACCTCAGAATTTTTTTGAGTTACTAATATAATTTTTTTTTGATCCTTCATTACTTCATTCAAAGCTGTAATAGATTTATCTCTTCCGACAAAAAGAGGAATTACCATGTTGGGAAACACTACGATATCTCTTAAAGGAAGTAGCGGTAGTTTTACTTTAGGTTCCATGTCACAAATATGGACATTATAAAAAAATTTGCAATAGGTAACTATGATTTATTAACTTAATTAATAATAATTAAGGATTTTTACGCTGCGGTAGTTTTGTCTGTTTTTGATTTGTTCTTTGAATGTACGATTATTGGTTGAGATTGACCTTTTACAGAAGAAGAATCAACAACAACCTCCTCAATGTTATTTTGACCTGGTAAATCAAACATTGTTTTTAAAAGTAAATTCTCTAAAATAGATCTTAGACCTCTTGCTCCAGTTTTTTTACTAATAGCTTTTTTTGCTATCTCTTTAACTGCAGTATCTTTAAAGTTTAATTTTACACCCTCTAATTTAAACAATTCTTGATATTGTTTGACTAAAGAATTTTTTGGTTCCATTAATATTTTTACTAAAGATTTTTCATCTAAATCTTCTAATGTAGCAGTAATGGGTAATCTTCCAATAAATTCAGGTATAAGACCATATTTTAAAAGATCCTCAGGCTCTAAATTCTTCATCCATTCTCCAGTCTTTTTATCATCTAAACTTTTAACCTCTGCCTCGAAACCAATTGATGATCCCTTATCTCTTTGAGAAATTATTTTATCTAAACCTGCAAAGGCTCCTCCACATATAAATAAAATATTTGTTGTATCAACTTGTAGAAATTCCTGTTGAGGATGTTTTCTCCCTCCTTGTGGTGGAACACTTGCAATTGTACCTTCCATTATTTTTAAAAGAGCTTGTTGAACTCCCTCACCTGATACATCTCTTGTAATTGAGGGATTTTCTGATTTTCGGCTAATCTTATCAACTTCATCTATATAAACTATTCCTCTTTGCGCCTTTTCAACATTGTAGTCAGCCGACTGTAGTAACTTTAAAATAATATTTTCTACATCTTCACCTACATACCCGGCTTCAGTAAGCGTAGTAGCGTCAGCCATAGTAAACGGAACATCCAAAATTCTTGCAAGAGTTTGGGCTAATAAAGTTTTTCCACATCCGGTTGGACCAACTAGAAGAATATTTGATTTGGCGAGCTCTACATTTTTTGAACTTTTATTTTCATAATTTAATCTTTTATAATGATTATGGACAGCGACAGATAAAACTTTTTTTGCATGATCTTGACCAATTACATAATCATCTAAAATTTTGCATATATCTTTTGGTGATGGCAATCCATCCTGATGTTTTACAAATGTATCTTTGCTTTCTTCTTTTATAATATCCATACACAGCTCAACGCACTCATCACAAATAAAAACCGTTGGGCCTGCAATTAACTTTCTTACTTCATGCTGACTTTTTCCACAGAAAGAACAATATAAAATGTTTTTGTTATTAGTATTCATATTTTTAACGAATCAATAAATATATATTATTACATTAATGACTCTACAATCAAGTTTCAGATTTAAATAAGGACTATATATTGTTGATCAGTCTCTTTTTTCCACAACTTTATCTATTAATCCAAAATTTTTTGCCGCATCAGGTGTCATGAAATTATCTCTCTCTAGGGCAGCTTTTATTTCATCAACTGTTTTTCCAGTATGTTTAGAGTAAATTTCATTTAATCTTTTCTTTAGAGACAATACTTCATTAGCATGAATTTCTATGTCAGTTGCTTGACCCTGAAAACCAGCAGATGGTTGATGAACCATAATTCTTGAATTAGGTAATGAAAATCTTTTACCTTTACATCCAGCTGACAGTAGAAATGAACCCATGCTAGCTGCTTGACCAATACAAATCGTTGAAACTTCTGGTTTGATGTACTGCATTGTGTCATAGATTCCTAATCCAGCGGTTACTAAGCCTCCAGGACTATTAATGTACATATAAATATCTTTTTTTGGATTTTCAGACTCTAAAAATAACATTTGTGCAGTTACTAAAGACGCTACGGGATCATTGATAGGTCCAACTATAAATATTATTCTCTCTTTAAGTAATCTTGAATAAATATCATATGCTCGTTCTCCTCTACTTGATTGTTCAACAACCATCGGTATGAGATTAGACATATGTTCATTTAGTTTTTCAGACATAAATTGATTCTTTTTACTTATACAACTTGTAATTACTTTTTGCTAACTTTTTTTGTTACTTTCTTTTTTTTTGATGTTTGCTTGCTATCTTTGCTAGTGGATTTGATATTTTTAGTCACTGCTTTTTTCTCTTTTTTTTGTTTGTCATCGTTTGAAACTAAAGAAGTGAATTTAGTTTGTTTTTTTAAATTTTTTTCATTTTCCTCTTTTAGTATCTTTTCTGCTTGTTCTTTAGTTATTTCTTTCTTATTAGGTTGCGCAGTATTTTTAATTTCATTTATAATCTTTTGCTCATAAATTGATCCTCTTAAACTATCAAGTGCTGCAGGATTTTTTTTATAGTATTCTTGCACAATTTTTTCTTGTCCGGGCATCATGCCCATCTGTTTTGCTACTTCAGAATTCATTTCCTGTTCAGATACCTGTATTTTTTTTTCATCTCCAAAGGCACTTAAAATCAAACTAGTTTTAATTCTTTTTGAAGCTTCGTCTTTAAGAGATTTCATATTTTTTTTTATATCTTCCTCTTTCATTGATCTCGATAAATTCTTCACTTCTTGATCTATTAAATTTTCAGGTAGATCATCTATTTTTTGCTTTTCAATTTGTTCTAAAATTTTAGCCTTTGTAATAATTTCTAAAGAATTTTTAAACTCATCATTAATTTGTTTAGATATAAGTTCTTTTAAATTATTCAAATCTTTAGCACCTAAATTTTTTGCAAAATCATCATTAATTTTTACGTCTTCAGGTTTTTTTACTGATGTAATTTTACAATTAAAAACTGCCTCTTTATTTATTATATCTTTTTCAGGAAAATTTTCTGGTAACTTTACTTTAACTTTTCTTTCCTCTTTATTTTTTGATCCAATTAATTGTTTATCGAAACCTTTAATAAACAAATCTTTTCCAAGTACAATTTGTGTATTATTACCCGTATTTCCTTTAAAATCTTTTCCATCTACAGATGCTTTATAATCAAAAACTACTAAGTCACCTTCTTTTGATTTATAATCATCAGCAGCATCTTTGAAATTATTTTGTGTTTTTGCTATTTGATCAATTCTTTTATCAGTTTCTTTTGGATCAATTTTAACACTATATTCATCATATTTAATTTGACTGAAATTTTTTAAGTCTATTTTCGGTAACTCTGTTACCGATATCGTGTATTCTAAATCTTTACCTTC
This sequence comes from uncultured Pelagibacteraceae bacterium, assembly GCA_902561075.1. GTDB lineage: Bacteria > Pseudomonadota > Alphaproteobacteria > Pelagibacterales > Pelagibacteraceae > Pelagibacter. The sequence goes on along the minus strand of CACEOC010000007.1, from coordinate 27,203 downwards.
TCCAAAAGTTTTTAAATCAATTTTTGGCTGGCCAGCTGGTTTTATTTTTTTATCTTCTAGAACTTTTGTTGTTGACTCTTTTAATATTTTATCAATAACCTCTCCATACACAGCTTTACCAAACTGTCTTTTCAAAATTTCTTTTGGAACTTTACCAGGTCTGAAGCCTTTAAGAACTACGTCTTTTTTTATTTCTTCAAATTTATCCTCTAGCTGTAAATTAATAGTTTGTTTATCAACTAAAACTTTAATACTTTTCTCAAGACCTTTTTTATTTTCAACTGTAACTTTCATATATAATGGTAGGCGAGAAAGGACTCGAACCTTCACATGTTGCCATATTGGTTCCTAAGACCAACGCGTCTACCAATTCCGCCACTCGCCCAATTTTTTTTAGGTTTATATATTATAGAACTAATTTGTCCAATGAGAATAATAGTGTAAAATAAATTAAATTTATAATTTATTATGAGTAAAACTACCTTAGTTGTTATCATTTATATAATAGGAATTATTATTGGAGCTTTTTTTCTTGATATTTGGGGGGCAGAAACAAATATGAAAAAAGGTTTCATAGCTTTAGGATGGACTGCCCTATTTTTGATAGGTTTATTCTTGGTAGACAGAGATAATAACTCTGAATAATTTAAATGACATTAAATTTAAATAACCTTAACAAAAGTATAATTAACTGCAACAAATGTTCAAGATTAATAGAATTTAGAAAAAAAATTCTTAAAAATAAAAGAAAACAATTTAAGGATGAAAAATATTGGGGGAGACCTATAACAGGATTTGGTGATATTAATGGTAAAATATTATTTGTTGGATTAGCACCAGCCGCGCATGGTGGCACAAGAACAGGAAGAGTTTTCACAGGAGATAAATCATCTGAATTTTTATATAAATGTTTATTTAAAGCGAATATATCAAATCAAAATACTTCTGAGCATGTAAATGATGGTTTGAAGTTAAATAATGCTTTCATAACTGCAGCCTTGAAGTGTGTTCCGCCTCAAGATAAACCTGAAAAAAAAGAATTAATGAATTGTTTTAATTTTTTTCAAAAAGAAATTTACTTGTTAAAAAAATTAAAAATTATTGTGGCTTTAGGAAAAGTAGCTTTTGATACGTGTTTAGAGTTTTATAAAAAATATTATAAATTTGATAAAAAATATAAATTTACACACGGAAAAATTTACAATTTACCAAAAGGTGTTCGTTTGGTTGGATGTTATCATCCTAGTCCAAGAAATGTTAATACAGGAAGAATTAATGAGACAAAAATGACGAATTTATTCAAAAAAATAAAACAAATAAATTAATTAATTTTTTATTAAAAAAGATTTTTTAATTCGTCTGGTATTTTATTAGGTTTTCCTTTTAAATCGACTGCAACTACACATACTTCGGCTGATGCAATTAACTCATCACCTCTTTTTACATCTTGGTTCATTACTAGCGAGGTTTTAGATAATGAAACTATTGATGAAAAAATAATTAATTCATCATCTAATTTTGCAGATTTTCGATAAATTATGTTGCAATATTTAACTATAAAAAATAGATTAAACTTTTCTTTTAAAATTGTATTTGAAAAACCTAAACTATTGATCATTTCTGATCTAGCTCTTTCAATAAATTTTAAGTAATTTGCATAGTAAACTACTCCACCAGCATCGGTATCCTCGTAATATATTTTAAATTTATACTCAAAAATTTTAGTCATAATTTTATCATATCAAATTTCATTTTTTTTTAATACAACATATAATATGAAAGTTTATATTATTTGGTTGATTGGAGTAATTTTGTGGAATTTTGGTTACCCAACAGCGGCTCCAATACTAGATGTTATCGCAGCAATCTTATTATCGTTTATGAGTATTAGATTAAAAAAATATTTGAAGCTTTAGTTAATTAGAAGAAAAATAAATATTTTGATAATATGCTATAGATTTTCTTTTTGAATTGTCAGTATCTGACATAATTGCAAGTCCATCGATCTCAACAACATCTAAATTGTGTAACCTTTTAAAGTCTTCTTTAACATTGGCTTTAACAGTTATCCATTCATTCAAATTATTTTTAGTAGTTGCTAAAACATTATCTATAGATTTTTTTGTATAAGGGCTTGGGAAATTTGTTCCAACATCATTATTGCTTGAAAAAACATAGTTAATAGCTCTGTTTGATAGAGGAGTTGCTCCCGTTTTCTTTATTACAAATACTCTTGCTGCAAAATCATGTCCTTTTTTTGAATTTTCTTTTATTCCAGTCAAGCCCTCCTCTACTTTCCAAGTTATATTCAATATTGGTGTAAGGTTTAAATTAATTTTTATTTCCTTGCCTAGACCAGATGCAGCGTTATCTGCAACAGCTCTTAAATAATTTCCTTTATTGTTCTTACCAACCGTATAAATAGTTTTTTCTTTTGCATTTCTAACTTTTCTAACTTTTAGACTTGTTAATTCTTCCTCAGTAAATTCAAATATTTTTATGTCAGCAGCGTTTGATGTGCTAAAAAATAGTAATAATAAAATAAAAACTTTAAAAATTTTAGATAACATTTCTTGCGTATATGTGCAGATATATAAATTTTCAATATTTATTTTAATTTAATAAGTAGACCTGCCTCCACTAATATCAAAAACTGCGGCTGTAGAAAAAGAATTTTCCTCTGATGAAAGCCAACAAACCATTGATGAGAGTTCATTTAACTCTAAAAAACGACCTCTTGGTACCTTAGAAAGCATTTGTCTAACATGTTTTTTTGTCATCTGATTTAGTATTCGAGTTTTTGCACCTGCAGGAGTAATCGCATTTACAGCTATATTAAATTTCGCAAGCTCTTTACCAAGAGACTTTGTCAGAGCCAAAACACCTGCTTTTGATGAACTATATGCACTTGCGTTAGCATTTCCGTCTTTGCCAGATACTGATGCTATATTAACTATTCTTCCATATTTATTTTTAATCATATAAGGGACGATTGATTTACAACAATAAAAAGTTCCATTTAAATTAATTTCTAAAATATTTTTCCAATCTTTAATTTTATAATTCCAAAGTTGTGTTGTAGGACCAGTAATTCCAGCACTGTTAACTAAAATATCTATTTTTGAGTTTTTTATAATTTTTTTAACTACTTTATCAACATTTTTAAAATTGGTTACATCTACAATAAAACTACTTAAATTTTTATTACTTAAAATTTTTATTGTCTTTTTTAATTGATTTTTATCAATATCCCAAATTATAACCTTTGCCCCAGAATCTAGAAATTTTTTTGCAATATCTAAACCAAAACCTTGAGCGCCTCCTGTAATAATTGCAGTTTTATTTTTTAGATCAAATTTATTCATATTTATTCATTAGATAATAAGTAATAAGTTATAAAACTTATTATTGCACCAATTATCCATGAAAAGGACTGTAAAAACATAAAATTAACATTCCAAATTGTTGAAGCAGAAAATATAAAGCCTAATAATAAAGAGTATAAACCTTTTATTTGCCAGCCATTTGAATAATGATATGAGCTTTCCGGTTTTGAATTAAATAAATCTTTACTATTAAGGTCTTGATTTTTTACAAAATAAATTTCTGCTATAATAGTTCCGAAAATTGGACCAAAAAAAGCACCTACAGTATCTATAAAAGATAAAATACCAATTTGACTTATCAATGTTAACCAAAAACTCCCTATTATGAATGAAATAATAATAATAACAATACCAGAGGATTTAATTGATAATTTTGATGGTAATAAATTTATTATAGAATTTTGTGAAGGAATGTAGTTAGCAATTAAATTTGTTGATGCGGATGCTACCACTATAAATATCAAAACTACAATTGTAAGAAATGTATTATTCAATTTACCAATTATATCATTTGGATTTGTTAAAATGTTATCTAGTGGAATATTATTTTTGGCTAAAATAATATCTGAACCGATTACAATGAATATCGAAAAGAAAGAAATCAGGACAAAATTTAAAATTAATGATAAATTGCCTTTATACAATTCATTTTTATTTTTTACATATCGAGAATAGTCTCCAAAATTTAATATTAAGATTGAAAAGTAAGCAAATAAAGAGCCTGTTACAGTTATTATAGGTAATATATTGGATTTTGAAACAAAGTTTTCAAAACTCAATGAGAGTTTAATTGAATTTATAATTGGTTGAAAATTTTCACCGACCACTAAAATTAGGAATAAAAATAGACCAAAATAAACAAAACAAGCAGAGAAATTTATTACACTTTTTACAAATTTGTGCCCTTTGCTAAATAAAACAAATTGGATATAAAAAGTAATAATTAACGAGATCCAATCAATTATATTTAAACCCAAAAAAAATACTAAAAAAAAATCTTTATCTAAAATATTGCCCTCTTGTGAAAATAAAAAAATTCTAATCAGGTATACAAGTGCTTTTGATAAAAAAAATGTTTGCACACCAAACATAAAAATACCAACCAAACCTCTTAACAAGCTAATATATCTTGATCCATTTAATCCTACTGAAGTTCTTAGTATAACTGGAAATGGCAAGCCATATTTTTGAGAGGGAATTCCAATCAAATTTGAGAATAAAATAGTCAACAAAGTAGCAAATAGACCGCCAAAAAAAACAACAAAAAAATTTAAATCATAAACGATATATAAAGATGCAATTAAAGAGAAACCGATAATACTTTGAATTGATACTGCCCAGAAACAAAATAAATCCGTCCATCTCCAATTTTTATCTATTGGATTGACAGATACTATTTCCCAATTAACTAAATCAAATTTTTCTTTATTAGGAATCACAAACTCATTCTAAACAAATATAATTTACTGTCCATATAAGAGAGTTGGTAACCATAATGCAATTTTGGGAAAAATGACAATTAAAATTAATCCAATAATTTGAAGAACCATAAATTGCATCATTCCTATATATATATCTTTTAAATCCCACTCGGGTACAACGCCTTTTAAAAAATAAGCTGATAAAGCAACAGGTGGTGATAGCCAGGCAGTTTGTAAGTTTACTGCAACTAATATAGCAAACCAGGTTAAATTAAACCCTAAAGCTTCAACTAGAGGTAAAATTATAGGAATAATTATCATAACTATTGGTACCCATTCTAACGGCCATCCTAAAAGAAATATCATTACCATTATCATTCCAAGAATTAGATATTTATTCATTTCCAAACTTAAAAGGAATTCTGTAAGTAATGTAGGTGTACCAAGTCTTGCAAATACAGCTCCAAAGAAGTTTGAAGCAGCTACCAAAACCATTATCAAAGCTGTAATTTCTAATGTTTTAACTAAAGCCTCTTGTAATTTTGGCAATGTAAGTTTTTTATAAGCCAAAGATAAAAGTAATGCACCCATTGCACCACACCCAGCAGCCTCGGTAGGAGTTGCAAACCCAAATAAAATACTTCCAAGTGCCGCAAAAACTAGTGCTGCGGGCGGGACAAGACCTAGGAAAAATTCAATCCAAACCTCTTTCATACTTGTTGGTCTCATATCTTCAGGAAGAACAGGGCCTAATTTAGGATTTAACATACATCTTATTGTAGTGTATGCAGCATATAAAGATGCGAGCAAAATTCCTGGAATAATTGCAGCTGCAAATAAATCAATTACAGGAATTTCCATTATTGGTCCCATCACAACAAGCATAATACTTGGAGGAATTAATATACCCAAAGTTCCTCCTGCTGTTATTGTTCCTGCGGCAAGTCTTACATCGTAACTTGATTTATTCATTGATTTTGCCGCCATGATACCAAGAATTGTTACTGACGCCCCTACAATTCCAGTGGCCGCAGCAAATATAACTGAAACAAATAAAACTGCATAATATAATGATCCTCTTACTCTAGATAACATCAATTGAAACGCTGAAAATAATCTTTCCATTAAACCTGCTTGTTCCATCATTATTCCCATAAATACAAAGAGAGGTACGGCGGCAAGTGTTTGTTCCGTCATGACCATTGAAAATTGAAGGGTCATTAAATAGAAAACTAGTTTACCAAATCCTAAGTAACCAAAAACAAAACCAAGGAATATTAAAGTAAAAGATATTGGAAAGCCTACAAATATCGCAAATAACATTACACCAACTAAAATAAAACCTAATATTGCTGGATCTATTAATTCTGCTATCATTTTTTTTGACCTGGCCACTCACCTTTTTTGGCTGCCCAATAACTTTTTAAGACTTCTGAAATTCCTTGAATAAGTAAAAATATAATTCCGAGTAATAAGCAAGTTTTGATCGGCCACATGTACGGCATCCATGTAGTATCCATTCCCCTCTCACCTCTTCTTATAGACTCTTCAACAAAACCTATTGTCATGTATAAGAAAACAATTAACCCAGGAAAATAAAATAATATATATAACCAAAAATCTATTAAACCTTGTGTTTTGGTTTTAAAATTTCTATATAAAAAATCTGCTCTTATATGAACACCTTTTGACAAAGCATAAGCAGCACCCAACATAAATAATGCTCCATAAAGAAATCTACTTATATCGTATGCCCATATCGTGGGTGCTAAAAATAATTTTCTTGCTAGAACTTCATATGTCATTGCAAATATTAATGGCATTAATATCCAACAAACAGTGCTTCCAACTATTTTACTGAATTTGTCAATTTTAATTATGGTGTTTGCCATCCATGATGGCATATCATCTGGCATTTTTTCAGATACACCACGCCTTTCGGCAATCATTTCGTCTGAAATATCTAACTTTGATGGTTTCTCTGACATAAATATTTATTAAAACTAGAGCGGACTGTAAAAGTCCGCTCTAATTAAATCAAGATAATTACTGATTACTTTAATGTCGCCGCGTGGGCCATTCCTAGCTTAGCGTTTGACATTTGTGCACCACTCCAGAAAGGAACTGCAATATCAGCAAACTCTTTCATTGAAGTATAAACTTCGTTGAAAAAAGCATTTTCTGCAGCATTTTTATTAAGAGATGCTTTTGCAGCAGCCATGTATTCGCTGAAATAGTCTGTAGGAGTATCTTCTAAAATTACTCCATGCTTAGTAGTTAGTTCTCTAAGTGCTTTTCCATTTTCATAGATTCTGTAACTTAAAGATTTAGCTAATGAAGCGTTCGCAGCTACTTCAAGAGATTTCTTCTCATGAGCAGTCATTGCATTGTATGTTTTTCCAGTAATGTAAAAGTCAGCATTAACTACCACTTGGTGTAAGCCTTGTAGATAATAGTGCTTTAATACTTTTTGGAAACCAAATGTTAAATCTGGTTTTGGACAACACCACTCAGCAGCATCAATTGTACCTGCTTCTAGAGCCGGAAGAATATCTCCACCACCCATAGCAACAGATGCTATACCAATGTCTTTATAAGTTTGACCTGGAATTCCTGGAGGCGTTCTGAATTTATATTTTCTAAAGTCAGCCATATTTTTAATTGGTTTTGGAAACCAACCTAAAGCTTCTGGTCCAACTGGTTGAATCATAAATCCTTTTATGTCTCTACCCATCTCTTTCCATAGTCTGTCATATAGTTCTTTACCACCGCCATATTGGAACCATGATAAGAACGCTATGTTGTCGATACCAACTCCACCACCTGCTACTGGCGAACCAAATAGCATAGCAGCAGGATGATCACCTGACCAATAGTGAGTCCATGCAAATCCACAGTCGATAAGTCCTTTATCTACTGCATCTAAAGTTTCTTTTACTCCAACAACCGCACCTGCTGGTAAAATTTCAAATTTTAAAGATCCATCAGTAAGAGTCGTTACAGTGTCAGTAAAGTCTTTCAACATTTTAACTTCATCAGCTTTAGTGTTAAGGACTGTCTGACATTTTAGTGTTTTAGCATTAGCATTTGACATAAAGCCAGCTACCAGTACCACACCAAATATAAATGAAATGATTTTTTTCATTATTTTCCCTCTTTCTCGTTAAATTTAACTTCCATATCCTCTCAAAAAAAGACTTAGGTTACAAGCGACAAATCATTTAATTTTATGTGAAAAAGCGTTAATAATTAAATATGGAAGAGTTTGATTACATAATAATAGGTGCTGGTTCTGCAGGTTGTGTTTTAACTAATAGATTAATCAATTCAGGAAAACACAAAGTTCTTTTAATTGAAGCTGGCGGGAACGATAGTTATCCGTGGATCCATATTCCTGTTGGTTATTACAAAACCATGCATAATCCAGAAACAGATTGGTGCTATAAAACAGAACCAGATGAAACAATGGAAAATGTATCAATACCTTATCCAAGAGGTAAAACTTTAGGTGGCAGCTCATCAATAAATGGCCTTCTATATATAAGAGGACAAGAGCAAGACTATGATATTTGGAGACAACTAGGTAATAAAGGCTGGAGCTGGAGAGAAGTTCTTCCTTATTTTATAAAAGCAGAAGATCAAGAAAGAGGTGCTAGTGAATTTCATGGACAAGGTGGACCGCTGGCGGTCTCTGATCAAAGAATTACATTGAATATTTTAGACGTATTTCAAAATGCGGCATCAGAAGTTGGAATACCTAAAGTAGATGATTTTAATAAAGGGGATAATTTTGGGTGTGGTTATTTTCAAGTAACCGAAAGAAATGGTCTTAGATGTAGTGCTGCAGTTGGATATTTAAATCCAATTAAAAAAAATAATAATTTAAAAATAGAAACTAAATGTCATGTACAAAAAATTAATTTTGAAAATAAAAAGGCTGTGAGTGTTGATTTTTTAAAGGGAGATAAAAAATTTACAGTAAAAGCCAATAAAGAAATAATACTAAGTGCTGGATCGATTGGTAGTCCACAAATATTACAAACTTCTGGTATAGGAGAAAGCTCTAAACTTAAAAATTTAGGTATTGAAATTGTAAATGACTTAAAGGGTGTAGGTAAAAATTTACAAGATCACTTAATGTTTAGACCTGTTTATAAAGTAAAAAATATTAAAACATTAAATAAAAAAATTAACAGTGTATTTGGAAAACTTTTAATTGGTTTAGAATATGTATTTACAAGAAGAGGCCCAATGACCATGGGGGCAAGTCAACTTTGTGGTTTTGCAAAAAGCGATGAAAGTAGAGAAACTCCCAATTTACAATTTCATATACAACCAATAAGTACAGACAAATTAGGTGGTGCAAACCTCCATGATTTTGATGCATTTACTCCAACGGTTGCAAACATTAGACCAACAAGTAGAGGAGAAATCAATATTGTAAGTTCAGACTCAAGAGATAATCCAAAAATTAAAATGAATTATTTATCAACCGATGAAGATCGAAAAGTTGCAGCAGACGGCATAAAATTAATTAGAAAAATTGTCATGGAAACAGATGAATTTAAAAAATATGAGCCTGAGGAATTTAGACCTGGAGCACATATTCAAGAGGGAGAGGAAATAGTAAAAGCTTGCAGCCATTATGCGCAAACAATATTTCATCCTGTAGGAACTTGTAAAATGGGAAATGACAACGAAGCAGTTGTATCAGATAAATTAAAAGTTCATGGTATTAACAATTTAAGAGTTATCGATGCATCTATTATGCCAAATATAACATCTGGAAATACAAATGCTCCTACAATTATGATTGCCGAAAAGGGTGCTGATATGATACTGAACAATTAATGTTAACTGAGCAAATTCTTATTTTTATTCAAATAATTTTATTAGATTTAGTTTTAGCTGGAGATAATGCGATAATAATTGGTATGGTTGCATCACAATTTCCAAATGAACAAAGAAAAAAAATTATTTTTTGGGGTATTGGAGCTGCAATTGTTCTAAGAATTATCTTTACATTAATTACAGCTTATCTTCTTCAAATTACTGGTTTAAGACTGATAGGTGGATTACTTCTACTTTATGTATGTTACAAACTTTATGTTGATGTAGTTAAGGGAAATGCAACACAAGAAAAAAATCCATCTGTAGAAAATACTAACCTTTTTAAAGCTATTACTACTATCATTATTGCAGATGTAACAATGAGTTTAGACAATGTATTAGCAGTAGCAGGTGCTGCAAAAGATCATTATTATTTACTAATATTTGGATTAGTATTGTCCATTGCATTAATGGCTGTTGCTGCAAATTTAATATCGCAGTGGATTAAAAAGTATAAATGGATTGCATGGCTTGGTTTGTTGGCAATTCTCTTTGTTGCAATTGAATTGATTTATACTGATATAAAGTTATTCATATAGAATGTTTTTAAAAAAATATAATTTAAAAAATAAAACTGCATTAGTAACTGGAGCAGGTAAAGGCCTTGGTAAGGCTTGTGCAATTGCTTTAGCAGAGGCAGGTGCTAATCTAATAATAATAAGCAGAACTCAGAAAGATTTAAATCAAGTCTCAAAAATTATAAAAAAATTTAGAGTTAAATGTAAAAGTTGTGTTTGTGATGTAACCGATTATGATCAAATTAAATCTATTATTGATAAAATTCCAAGGATTGATGTATTGATTAATAATGCAGGAACGAATTTTCCTGAACATTTTACAAAAGTTAAAAGATCAAACATGGAATACATGGTTAAAATAAATAATGTAGCAGCATTTAATCTCGCCCAGTTATGTACTTTAAAAATGTTGAAGACAAAAAACAGAAAAAAAATAGGCGGATCGATTGTGAATATGTCATCTCAAATGGGTCATGTTGGAGGACCTATCAGAAGTGTTTATAATATGAATAAACACGGTTTAGAGGGGTTAACTAAAGGTATGGCTATCGACTTGGCGAAATATAATATTAGAGTTAATACTGTGTGCCCAACTTTTGTTGTAACACCTTTAACTTCAAAATTTTTAAAGAATAAGAAATTTAAAAAAGAGACTTTGAATAATATTCCTTTGGGCAGATTTGCAGAAATGTCAGAAATCGCATCAACAGTAGTTTTTCTTGCTTCTGACGCAGCATCAATGATTACAGGAACTTCATTGTTAGTAGATGGTGGATGGACAGCAAAATAATAAAATACTTATTGGTTTCTATTTTTATTTTCTCAAATTCATTAGCAATTGAGTTTAATGGTAAGTTTATGCAAGGGCATTTTATTGTAGGACAAACGGAAACTAATTCAAAAATATACATTGATAAAAAAGAGGTAAAGGTTTCAAAAGATGGTTTTTTTGTATTTGGCATTGATAGAGAAAGAAAATTTGATTTAGTAATCACAAAAATATTGAATGGAAAAACAGAAAAAATTACAAAAAAAATTTATAAAAGAAAATATCAAATTCAGAGAATAGATGGTTTAGATGAAAAAAAAGTAACACCTCCAGAAGAGGTTTATAATAGAATTAAAGAAGAAAATAACAGAATTGGAAAAGCAAGAGCTATTAATTCTGATCTAATTTTTTTCAAAAACCAATTTATAATGCCCGTAAAAGGAATTGTTACAGGAGTTTATGGAAGTCAAAGAATATTAAATGGAAAACCAAAATGGCCTCATTACGGAATTGATATTGCTGCAAAAAAAGGGACAAAAATTAAATCATCAGGCTCTGGTATAATTACCATGGCTGAAGATGATTTATATTATACTGGCGGTACAATAATCATGGATCATGGTCATGGAATTTCTACAATATATTCACATCTTGAAAAGGTAATGGTTAATGTTGGTGATGAAATTAACCAAGGAGAAGTCATTGGAACAGTTGGATCGACTGGAAGATCAACTGGGCCTCACTTAGATTTTAGAGTGAATTGGTTTCAAACTAGATTGGATCCTATGACTATTTTAAATTAAGATGTTAAAAAAGAAATTAAAAAAATATTTGTTAATAGGTGGTTTTTCCTTTTTTTTAATTAAAGGAATTATTTGGTTAATTATAATTATTGGAGCTTTTTTTGGGTTTGGTAAATTATAGATGAGACTCTACAAACTCCCAATTAACTAATTTTTCGAAGAAATTTTCAAGATATTCTGGTCTTCTATTTCTGTAATCTACATAATAAGAGTGCTCCCATACATCACAACCCAATATTGGTTTCATGTTATGTATTAGAGGGTTTTCAGCGTTAGGCGTTTTGCTCACTACTAATTTATTATTTTCGTCAATTGATAACCAGCACCAACCTGAACCAAATTGAGTAATTCCTGCCTGAATAAATTGTTTTTTAAACTCCTCAACACTTCCTAAATCAGATTTTATTCGATCCTCTAATTTTTTTGGCATGGACCCTCCCCCATTTGGCTTCATGCATTTCCAAAACAATTCATGATTCCAATGTTGGCTTGCATTATTAAAAATACCTACTTTTGATTTATCTTTTGAAGAATTATGAACAATTTCTTCTAATGACATCCCAGCCATATCTGTATCTTTAATAAAGTTATTTAAATTTGTAATGTAAGTTTGATGATGTTTTCCGTGATGAAGATCTAAAGTTTCTTCTGACATTATAGGCGCTAAAGCATTTTTAGCATAATCAAGTTTTGGAAGCTCAAAAGTCATATTGTTTATATATCTTAATTAACAATCATTTATCAAGTAATAATATTAATTATTATTTATAGAATTTTCCTCTCTCATTAATATTGGCCTACCATCGTGAGCTGTGTTTAAAGGAATAATCTTTCCTTTGTACTTAGCACATAAAGTTGGTGCACTTCTAACTTCTTTTCCTAAATTTACCTCTAAATCTACAATTACTAATTTAGCTTCATCTAATTCTTTTAATACTTTCATTTTAAATCTCCTATAATTAAATTTAACATATCAAAATCTAAATTTATCTAAATGAGACAAATCATATCTTGAAAAATTTTAAATAATAATAATTTATAGATTATGGGATATTTTGAAAAAGTGAGTAAAACTTTACCTGAATTTCAAGGTTCTAACTGGCTACTAAGAATACCGTTTGCAATTGTTTTTATACAACAGGGTTTAAGTAAATTACCATTGAATATTGAAGATGCTGAAGGATTTAATTTACCAATGTCAGTGTGGTTTTTTGTTGCGTACGGTGAAATATTTGCGGGTATAGGTTTAATAATTGGTGGATTATTAAGAATAAAATTTTTATGGCCTTGGATAGGAGATTTAATAACTAGATTTTCAGGAATTGTAATTGCTGGAATAATGACAGGCGTTATTTTAATATTAGAGCCACCAAGTATCCAATATGTATTACTTCATGATAGTTTTCACGTTATTTTATATGTAGGAGGATTATTTTTTGCTTTACGTGGTAATAGAGTAAAATAGTATTATTAAAACTCATTAAGCCGTTTTGTTAATTTTTTTAAATAAGTCTCTTGCACTTAACCATCCGTTTTCTAATCTTGGTCCGCCAAACCAATCTGCACAGATACCTAAGCCAATTTTTTTGTCCCAATAACTATAACTTTTTAGTGGTAATGAGCTTGAAGAATATTTCCAACCATGAATATGGGTAAAATATATTTTTTTGATTTTAACTTTCGTGAGATTTTTGAATTTATTTATTAATACATGTGTATAATATTTTTTATTTTTTTTGTATTTATTAATATGTAATTTACCAAACTTAAACGTACTTTGTAAAACCCAGAGATCTTTATTAAATTTAAATCTTTTTTTTGAATTCTCATTTGACACCCAACCCAAAATACTATCATTTGTAAAAAAGCTGCTTAGTTTATTGTTTGTTTTATTAGTAATAACAAGCACAGTAATTGCTGAATTCATTTTTACATTATTTCTAAATAGATTGTTTTTAACAAATTTTGATAAAAGTTTTTTTGATTGTGGAAAAGGAACAGTAACTATTAAGTTTTTAGCAGTAATCTTTTGATTATTTAAAAAATATAAATTCCATATATTTTTTTCTCTTTTGATATTTAATAACTCATACTTTAGTTGATATTTAATATTTTTTAATAAAAATTTACTTATTGAGTTATTTCCACTATAGCCAATTAATTTAACGTGTTTTTTATTCTCTTTTACTTTTGTATTTATAAATGAATGTTTTCCTTTCCATTGTTTTAATATTCTTTTTTTAATTAATAATTTAGTAAAATTTTTAAATTCTCTTGATTTTGGTGAAATATATTGAAGACCGTGATCAAAACCTATTTTTCCTTTGAATCTTTTATATGAGCTTCTGCCACCTAGACCGTTGGCTTTATCGAAAACTTTTATTGTATGTCTCTTTGATAAATAATTTGCGATTGTGGATCCTGATATTCCAGAGCCAATTACACAGTAGTCTAGCACAAATGGTATTTATAATTTTGTTATTTTTGCTACCATTCCAGATTGATAGTGACCTGGGACATTGCATGCAGCCTCTAAGCTTGCGTCTGTACTAAATTTCCAAATTAATTCGCCAATGTTATTTGGTTCTAGAAGAACACTATTCGAATGTGAATGAGCCATTGAATGATCTGATTTAGCTGCTTCTTTCATTTTCTTCTTATCTATTCTGTCCCCAAGAAGAATTTCCATTGCAACCATTTTTAACATTTCTGGCTGGTGTTTTATATGCATCTCCTTAGTAGCAATATTAAATTCGTGTACTAGTTCCCCCATGTTTTTAACTACAAACTTTACGGTTTCACCTTTTTTAATATCTATTTGATTTGGTTCATAATAATTATCAAACATTTTTATTTCTATAGTTCTATCCACTTCATTTAATTGACCGGGCTCTCCGATCATTTTCATAGAACCTGCTAATGCAATATTTGGAAGAAGTAATAATAGTAGTAATATTTTTTTCATTTATTTAATTAATTTGTTTTTATTTTTCTTATTTTTAGATCAGTCATAGCTCTACCTTTACAGAACTTATAATCATTGTCACCATATTTTTGTCCTGTTGCTGCGTCAAATAATTTCCAATTAAATTTTACACAATCTGTAGGCTTTTTTCCTAGTTGCAATATTTTTAACTCTACTGTTCGTGGTCTCCCTTTGTCGGTGACTGAAAAAGTTCTAGTTTCATTTTTTTTCCAAAAACCTAAAGGAAATTTGCATCCATTTTTAATATATTTAGTCCCAGATCTTCTTTGATCATATACTCTTCCCATACACTGACCATCGTTTGTTATTGTAAAATATTGAGTTTTTTTAACTCTACCCTCTCTATTTTTTTGTGTTCTTTTATAAACCTTTATAATCTCCTCAGAACCTGGAGCTCTCCAATCAAGAGGGCCAACAATTTTTTTTCTTTTTTTTTTACCAAAAACTTTATCTGCAGGAGTGAATTTAATATCTATATCATCTCTAATTTCCCCTCCTGTAAACAGTTCTAGAGGTATAAACCTTTCATTAGCAAAAGATAATTGTGAAAAAGAAAATATAAATAAAACAATTAATAATTTTTTCATTGTGATTTTTCCCAATCAAATCTAGGAAAGGAGTTAAATACTTTAAGAATTCCTTCAGACCATTCTTTTGAAACTTTTGAAAACTCTTCATCACTCAAATTTAAACATTTTTGCGATGTTATTTTCAGTTCATCTTTTTTATAAACTACAAAATCAATTGGTGGTCCGACGGTTAAATCACTTTTGAGAGTTGAGTCCATTGAAATAAGTGCACATCTTGATGCATCTCCTATTGAAACTGTAGGAGTAATAACTCTATCTAAAATAGGTTTTCCATATTTTACCTCACCAATAACCAAGTATGGTTTACTGTCAGCTGGTCTAATATAATTCCCTTGTGGATATACTAAGAAAAGTTCCATAGGTTTTCCTTTGATTTGTCCTCCAACAATAAAAGTAGATCCAAGTAAAACAGTATCTGTATTAATACCTTTTGGTGCAGAATGTTTAATATTAAGATTGCCAACATACGATGCTACTTGGTCAAAATCTTCACATGTGTTTAAATTTTTTTTACCAGAACTATCATTTAAATCTTTTTCCAAAGATTTAAATACTGCTTGTGAAGTACCAAGATTACCGGATGTAACAACAATTATTGTCCTATCACCTACATCATGAGTAAACATTTTTGAGTAAATGTTGACATTGTCTAGTCCAGCATTTGTTCTTGAGTCTGAGGCAATTACAATGCCATCTTGTGTTTTAATTCCTATACAATAAGTCATAAAATTTAATAAATAATTTACTAAATAACATATATTTTATTTTTCGCATATCAGCTATATTAATTCTGCAATTGAATAATTAATGTAACTGATAAACACTTAGAAAATGGTATCAAAATTATGGAAAAACTATAATGCTAGCTCAGCATACGATGGCTATTTTACTGAGGATAACAAACTAAGAAAACATGCATTAATTATATCAGGTATCTTAGAAAGACACGGTAAAAAAAAACTTCAAGAGATCGAAAAGAACTGTCAAAGCACGATTAGCTCTAGAGGAATAAATTTTAGAGTATATGCGGCAAACAATAGAGCTGAAGAAAAAAAGTGGCCATTAGATATCATCCCTAGAATAATACCTAAAACACAATGGAATAAAGTATCTAAAGGTTTAAAACAAAGAGTTAAGGCATTAAATTTATTTATTGATGATGTTTACAATCAAAAAAAAATTTTTAAGGACAATGTAATACCAAAAGAAATAATTTTTAAATCTCCTTACTATGTAAAAGAGTGTGAAGGATTTTCCCCAAAATATAAAGCTTGGTCAAATATATCTGGTGTTGATTTAATAAGAAATAAAAGCGGAGAATATTTAGTTTTAGAGGATAATCTTAGAGTTCCATCTGGTGTTTCGTATATGTTAGAGAACAGAATGGTAATGAGAGATGTATTTCCGGAATTATTTACAAGATATAAAGTTGCTGAAATTCATCAATATACAAACAAACTTTATAATTGTATGGTTGAGTGCATACCCAAAAAAAAAGCTAATCCGCATATGGTTGTTCTTACACCAGGTATATATAACTCTGCTTACTTCGAACATTCATTTTTAGCAGAACAAATGGGTATAGCCTTAGTTGAAGGAAAAGATCTATTTGTTGAAAATGATAATGTTTATATGAAGACTGTAAAAGGACCACTGAGAGTAGATTGTATATATAGAAGATTAGATGACAATTTTTTAGATCCAAAAGCTTTTTTCAAAGAATCTTTGATCGGTGTGCCAGGATTATTCAAATGTTGGAGAAAAGGAAATGTAGGAATTTTAAATGCTATAGGAACTGGAATAGCAGACGATAAAGTTGTTTACTCATATGTAAATAAGATGATTGTTTACTATTTAGGTGAGCAGCCAATATTGAATCAAGTAGAAACTTATCTATGTCACGACGAGGTTCAAAAAAACTATGTTATAGAAAATATTTCTAAGCTTGTAGTTAAACCAGCAAATGCATCAGGTGGTTATGGTATAATGATTGGACCAAAAGCACCAAAAGAAGAAAGAGAAGAAGTTATAAAAAAAATAAAAAAAAATCCTAGAGAATATATTGCTCAACCACTTGAAACTTTGTCTACCGCACCCACTATCACAAAAGATGATATTGAACCACGACATTTAGATTTAAGACCTTTTATATTAAGTGGGAAATCCACTTATGTAACAACTGGTGGATTAACGAGAGTTGCTTTAAGGAAAGGTAGTACAATTGTAAATAGTTCTCAAGGTGGTGGGTCTAAAGATACTATGGTTGTTGATATATAATTACTCTTTTGTTTTGTATTTTGATTTATTAATTATGAATACAAATATTATTGGTAATACTAAAGTTAAAATTGTTGTCACAATTAATAATATTCCAAGATCTGAATAATCTGCATTTGATTGGATCTCGTTTGTAACCTTATCTTTAACCTCTCTTGTAACTATAAAAATTTCGTTCAAATATTTTGTACCTAAAGCACTTGCAGACAAAGCAAGGTTAGTAAATGATGCAAATACGGCAAAAAAAGTAGCTTTAAGATGATTGGGTGCATTTTTTGCAATCCATGCCAATAAAGGTATCATTGAAACCTGCCCAAGTGGTGACTCTATTGCAGTATTTATTAATGCAATAAATTTTGCATCCACTACTCCTCCTGTTAAGGAAGATGTCCAGTTATGAAGTCCGTAATACATTCCAATACTTGGTAAAAATAAAATAGCGCCAGCAATTGACAAAATAACTATTATTTTAGCTATTGAGTTGTTTGCCATAAAAGGTCTTAATAAAACTATTCCAGCCAAAGTTAGAATTGAGGCAAGTAAGGACAATATAGATAGAAATTGCTCATTAAATCCTAGCTCATCAATTTCAAACCATGTTAAACCAGGACCAGGACTTGGCATTGCTCTGAACACAAAGATAATTACTGCTGTACCAACGATTGTTAGTCTTAGATGTTCAGGTAATTCTTTTATTAGCTTAAACATCAAAAATAAAATAATTACCACTGATCCAATAAAAACTATTTCTTGAGCAAAAGGTATCTTTAATGAACCTATAGTTAATGTAAAAATTACAAAAATTAAACTACCACCTAGTATCCACCAATTAACTTTTGTCTTTTCATCTTTTTTAATATCAGAAAAGGAAAGCCCCATTGATTTAAGTTTATTTATCCTAATTTTTTTTAGGTAACTTGCTAAAAAAACTCCAGCAACCGATACTATTGGTATAGCAAGCGCATAAATATATATAGAACCATATAAATTTATTTTTTCATTTTGGTTTAACTGATCAACATCACTAAACAATATTACGTTTATTAAAGCCACTAATACTGTTCCACCTATAATTGCAAACCTTCCAAGCGTTTGCATGGTAGTATGCATAACTTTTATTTGTTCTTTGTTATAAGACTGACCATTATCATCAACTAATGGAACCGCTTCTACTGTCATTGCATCTGCAACAACATCTTGTACAACGTATCCAACTGGAGCTAATAAAACACTTACAACAAACCAGGTTTCAACCGATAAGTAATTTGACATTAATTCGGTATGAATAATCAAGCCGTACATAATCATTAAACTTATCGATAATAATCCTGCACCAAAAAAAACCATGTAATTTTTTTTATTCCAAATTAAATCTACTAGATGACCCAAAGGCATTTTTAAAGCCCATGGGATACCAGCCCAAAAACCTAATCCTGCTAAAAATGCTGCTGATAGGTTTAGATAATCTTTTACAAAAAAAGTACCTACTATACCTGTGAGACCTGAAATACCTGCAGCTAAATAAATCATAAGCGGAGGTAAATATGACCACTTAAATTGTCTTCCTAAATCTAAAAATGTATTATCTAAAAAATTAATTATTTTATTCATTATTTAAGATATAAATTAAATTTTATTATAGTAGTTTGTACAAAATTTTCATATGTTACTATGGGTGGATTAATACGCGTCGCTCTTAGAAAAGGAAGTACTATTGTTAATAGTTCAAGAGATGTTGGTTCTAAAGATACTCTTATAGTTGATTTTTAAAGTATTGATCTCCTAAACCAAAAATTATACAGTTTTATTACCATATCTCATGGTAAAAAAGAGGCCGATATCGCATCGGTTAAAAGCGAGTTTTGGATAACCAACAAGGAGAGTGTATGAAAAGAATGCACAGAGTACTTAGTTCGTTTAGCCGAGACTCAAAGATCTCTAAGCTAAACAAGCTAATGTTTCAAAATATAAAAAGTGTAGACACTAATGCCGGTGGGACTAGTGGATATACAATTAAAGCTGGAAAAAATTCTGGTAAAGTTTTGGGACATATTAAAAAAGAGATAAAAAAAATATAGTCACAATGGGGTATGGGGCACCTGGCAACAGAACGCCCCTTATTTTTATGAAGACGGTTTAAATATTAAGCATAATCCGTTGTTACAAAATCTTTTTTTTGTTTTTGTTGGACCATCATTAAATACATGACCGTGATGTGCGCCACATTTTGCACAATGATATTCGGTTCTCATCATTCCAAAAGAAAAATCTACTTTAGTTTTAAAAGCTCCAGGTAGTGCCTCTGAGAATGAGGGCCAGCCAGTTCCACTATCAAACTTTGCTTCGGAGCTAAATAACTTATTCCCACAATTTGCACAATGATAGAAACCTTTTCTTTTTTCATGAAGAAGAGAACTGGTGAAAGGTTTTTCTGTTCCTTCATTGAATAAAATTTCTTTTTGCTCATCTGTTAAATTTTTATTAATAATTTTTTTGGATACTGCGTAAACGATAGAATAAGGAGCAAGAAAAACTCCAAATATGGAACCTAAAATTATTTTAAAAAATTTTCTTCTCATAATTGTAAAATACAAGTAATTACCAATTTTTTAACTATATAATTATACTTGTGACATTGTTGACCTTTTAATTTTTACGTAAATTATTATTTAGAACTTATGAAAAAATATTTATTTACAATCTGCTTTGTATTAGTAAGTTCTTACTCATTTGCAGGATCATGTCCAATGCTATGGAATAAAGTTGATAGCGAAATATCAAATGTAAGTGATGAAAGCTTAAAAGCTAAAATTCAGGAATTAAGAGATGCTGGGGAGAATGCTCATTCTAACGGAGATCACTCAAAATCTGAAAAATTGTTGAATGAAGCTTTAGATCTTATTAATAGTTAATTTATTTAATGAAATTAAAAAGTGGTCAATCTGCTCCTAATTTTAAATTAGAGAGTACTGACGGTAATGTATTTGAATTAAATAAGATAAAAAAGAAGAATATTATCTTATACTTCTATCCTAAAGATGACACCCCTGGGTGTACTCTAGAGTCAAAAGACTTCAGTAAATTAAATTCAATGATTAATAAAAAAAATACAGTTGTATTTGGAATATCCAAAGACAGTATTGAAAGTCATTTAAAATTCAAAAAAAAATATAAATTAAAATTTGATTTATTATCAGATGAGAAGTTATCGGTTATTAAAAAGTATGGTGCTTGGGGAATGAAATCATTTTTAGGGAAAAAATATAAAGGTGTTATCAGATCAACTTTTTTAATAAATTCTAAAGGTAAAATTCATAAAATATGGTCAAATGTAAGAGTTAAAGATCATGCAAAGTCAGTTGTTGATGAATTAAAAAATATAAATTAATCCGAAATTATTTTCTTTAAAATTTTCCAATCATTCAATTCATCGTAAATATAATATTTTTCTGTAAGAAAGGAATGAATATATGGATAACGA
The DNA here is from genome assembly GCA_902561075.1 of uncultured Pelagibacteraceae bacterium. GTDB lineage: Bacteria > Pseudomonadota > Alphaproteobacteria > Pelagibacterales > Pelagibacteraceae > Pelagibacter. The sequence goes on along the minus strand of CACEOC010000007.1, from coordinate 6,082 downwards.
AAATCTAAAAAAGAAGGACCCACTTTTCCTCCTGTTAAAATAAACTTAGGTTTTTTTTCAATTATTTCTTCAATGTATTTAAATTGATTATTTTTTGATCCAATTACCCAGATATTGAAAAATTTAGAACAACTTGGTTTATCTATAATATAATAAATCGCTAAATCATATGTGTATGCCTGGATACAGTTTTCATTAACAAAATACTTACTTATTTGATTTATGGAATTTAAATAATTACTGTCTATAAATTCATTTTTCTCAAAATTTATAAATTTTTTTAAATTACCGTAAAAACTCGGAATATTTTTTAATGAATTTAAGTTTAATAAAAATAATACGCCAACTAGAAATAAATTCACAAACTTTAAATTTATTAATTTATTTTCACTTATATATTTCGTTAAAAAAAATATTAAGTAAATTAATAAGAGTATTATTGAAAATATTGAAGCCATTTTTATATGGCCACCATCAGATCTTGATAAAGCTGACTTGTAAATTATAAAGTTCATTATTGAAAATAGTACAAAAATAAATTTTGAATTGTTAAAAAACAAATCTTTTTTATTAAAAAAAATAATAATCGTAATAACAAAATTTGAGATGATAATTAAAAGAGATCTTGTAGCTCTACTAGCGTCTGGATCGTCTGAAAAAGGTTTAGGATGGATTAAACCATTAAGCATCTCGTGCTGCGAAAATATTTCTTTTGTATGCAAAAAAAATTCTTTCGAGACATCAATCCCAATAAATAAAATTGTAATTATCCAAAAAATTATGGTGGTTAAAATAAACTTAAGAAAATCTTTTTTATTATTTATCAAAACAATAAAAAGAAAAGAAATATAAACCAAAAATACAAAGAAACCTCTATCAAGAGACCAAAAGAACGTAAAAACTGAGAGAAAACCTAAAACTAAAATTGAGTATATACTTTTATTGTTTAAGTAATTTAAAGAAAAGATTAGAAAAAGTATTAAAGGAATATCCCTCCAAATACTCTCATCCCATAAATAAATATAGCTAATAATAGATACAAATATAAAAAAATTATTAGTTTGATTTTTTAAATTTAATTGAGAAGAAAGTTGATAAACAAAATAAATAAATAAAACAATTGCTATAAAATTTAAAAATTCTAAATAAAATATATATGACCCTATTGTTTTTTGGCCTGTAATTAACCACGAAATTTTTGCGTTCAGCATGTCATAAAAGAAACCAGAATTTAAATAAACATCTGTCCATGGGAGCTTATTGTTTTCAAAAATAATTGATCCGGACAATGGCATACCATCTTCGAAAGATTGAATAGGCCTTGGTGACCAGTCAGTTGATAAAAATAATGTCAGACCAATTAAAAGTACTAAAATTAAATTTTTTTTTAGAATTTGAAAATTATTAACATTTTCGTTAAATTTAAATATTTTCAGTGAAAGATTATTAAAACTATTTTTATTTTTTGTAGTTAAGAATGTGACAAAAAAAGTCAATACTGGAACAATTATAAAAAATAAATATCTTATTGTGTCATTATGTACGCTATAGGACTTTTTTGAATATTCTCCTATTATTTCATGTGGATTTGAATAATTAAAGCTAATCTTATCCCATAATAAAGTACATAAAAAAATAGATGAAATAAGAGAAATGATAGGATAGAAGATCTCTTTTTTATAAATATTCATTTATGATTAAAAATATAATTAATTAATTGAAACGCAAGATTTTAAAATATGAAAGTAGGATTTGTAGGTTTAGGTAAGTTAGGACTTCCTGTAGCGTTAGCTGTAGAAAGCAAGGGTCACAAAGTTTATGGATTTGACATAAAAAAAGAAATTTATGAGCAAATAAAGAAAAGAAAAATCGATTATAAGGAAAAACATGCAAATGATCTCTTAAAGAAGACAAACATTGAAATTGTAGATATTAAAAAATTAATAAAACTTTCAGATATTATATTCGTTCCTATTCAAACCCCTCATGACAAAAAATATGAAGGAATTAACGATATTCCAAAAACAAGAAAAGATTTTGATTACACATACTTAAGAAAAGGCATGAAAATGATTTCTGATGAATTAAAAAAAATAAAAAAAAAGAAGATTGTAATCATTATTTCCACTGTTTTACCTGGTTCCATAAGAAAAAAAATATTACCCGTTACAAATAAATATACACAAATTGGTTATAATCCTTTTTTTATAGCAATGGGAACAACCATTGACGATTTTCTATATCCAGAGATAATATTATTTGGTTCTGAGAATAAATTTGTAAGTCAAAAAGCACAAAGTTTTTATAGAACGTTAACTAGTTCTCCATTTTTTGAAACAACTATTGAAAATGCAGAATTAATAAAAGTTGTTTATAATACATTTATCTCTACCAAAATTGCTTATATAAACTCAATTGCAGAGATGTGTCATAGACTGCCAAACACTAGTATTGATGAAGTATCTAGAGCTTTGTCTTTATCAACGAAAAGAATAATAAGTAGTTCATATATGAAAGGTGGTATGGGTGACGGAGGCGGATGTCATCCAAGAGATAATATTGCAATGAGTTACCTAGCCAAAAGACATAATATAAGTTTTAATATTTTTGAAGCAATAATGTTGCAAAGGCAAAAATATAATCATTGGCTTGCAGACATATGTTTAAAAGAGTCTAAAGGTAAACCAATATTAGTTATGGGTAAAAGTTTCAAACCTGAAACTAATATTACAACAGGTAGTCCAAGCATTTATTTATATAACTCACTTAAGAAAAAAAGGTCTAAAATATTTATTTGGGATCCTGAGGTCGATAAATTGTCATTAGAAAAATTTTTAGTATTAAATAAATTAAATAATAAAAAAATTTGCTATTTTATTGGTACACAACATAAAGCATTTTTAAACTCAAAATTTAACAAAGGTTCAACTATTTTAGATCCCTTCAGATACATTAAAAATCGAGAAGGCATAAAAATTATAGAAATAGGTGAAGGTGAAAAAATTAACTAACTTTGATTTTGCAATATTAATACCTGTATTTCACAATAAAGATAAAATTAAACCTCTTAAAGATGAAATAGTTAAGTATCTTTCTAAATATGAATATTTTGTATGTTTTGTTGATGATAGCTCCGATAATGAAACTAAAATCGAAATAGAAAAAACTTTTAGTAATAATTTTCATGTTTTGAAAAGAGTAAAAAAAGAAAAATTCTCAACAAGATTCTCTGCTTCTTTAGATGGTTTTAAATGGATTAATAATAATGTTGATACAAATTATATTGTAGAGATAGACTCTGACCTCGCGCATCATCCTAAAGATATTGAGAATGGGATTGAATTATTAAAAAGTAGTAATTGTGATTTGGTAATTGGATCAAAATATCATAAAGAATCTGTTGTAAAGAACAGAAAAGTATCTAGAATTTTTATAAGTAAATTTATTACTATAATCTGTAAAATTTTATTTAATAAAAATGTTTCTGATTACTCAAATACTTTTAGATTTTATAAATTAAGTCTAGTTGAAAATTTTATTAATAGGGAAATTGTATTTAAATCACCCATTGGACACTTAAATAACCTTTTATTTATAATTAAAAGTGGATATCAAATAAAAGATATACCTACAAGTTATATTGAGACAGATGCAGAAAGTGCGATAAGAACAAGCTCATTAGCAAGATATCTTATTGAATTTATAAAATGTATAATTTTTAATAAATTCAAATAGATTTATTTTATTTAATTCTTGCTGTTATAAGAAGATGTTCGCCTAAATTTTCTCTAAATGTATTAAAAATATTTTTATTCATATACTTAAAATGTTCAACCTTTACATATTTATTCTTTTTATATGGTGTGATTTTGTAAGGAAATATAAAATCCTGTCTAACTTCTTTAAGTTTAAATTTACTGAATAATTTTTTTATATCTTCGTGATCGTAAAAATCAATAACTGGTACATTTTTTTGAGCTTCGTATCTTAAAAATTTTTTCTTCATCATCATATATTTGTAACTATTTTTGGCGTAGAGCATTACTTTTAATTCTGTTTTAGGTGACATTATTTTATAAATTTCTCTTAAGCATTTTTGTAAACTTGAGGAGTGATGTAAAACTCCAAAAGAATAAATAAGATCAAAATTATTTTTTTTACTGAAATGTTTTGATAAATTTTCTGCTTCATCAAATATCAATGATTCAGCTTTAAAATTAAATATTTTAATTCTTTTCTTTGTAATTTCATGTGACTTATCCGATAATTCAATTCCATTATATTTTGCACCATTTTTCAAAAATTCTATTGCATCAGTTCCTATACCAAACCCTATTTCTAATACTTTTTTATTTTTCCATTTTTTAAAATTTACAAAATTTTTAATGTGTCCTTCTACAAAATATCTTTTTTTTGATACCTCATTAAAATACTCTTTGGAAAACAATTTCTTTTTAGAGTGCTTAATATTGCATGGTTGTCTATTCCAGTATTTTCTGGATATGACATTTAGTTTTTTCATTTATAAATGGATATGATAATATTTTAATTTCTATCTACTAATTGGGGTTTCATATCTTTTTTATTAATACCCGCAACTTCAACTGGTTTTTTCATTGCATCTCGTCTAAATGGTTCACCGAGTTCTTGGTTTAATATAACTTCAATAAAAGTTGTAATACCTTTTTTTTGGTCTTCACAGGATTGTTTAATAGCTTTGGTTGTTTCTTCCATTGTTTTTACTGTAACACCTTTTAATCCGCAAGCATTGGCTACTTTTGCGTAACTTAATTCTGGATCAAGTTCTGTACCAACGAAGTTGTCATCGAACCATAAAATTGAATTTCTTTTTTCCGCTCCCCACTGATAATTTCTAAATATAACCATTGTTATTGCAGGCCATTCCTCTCTGGCACAAGAACTCATTTCATTCATACTTATTCCAAATGCTCCGTCGCCCGCGAATCCAATAACAGGTGTATCTGGACAACCAATTTTAGCTCCTAGTATTGATGGAAAACCATATCCACAAGGTCCAAATAATCCTGGTGCTAAATATTTTCTCGGTTTTTCAAATGTTGGGTAAGCATTCCCAATTGCACAATTATTTCCTATATCACTAGACATAATTACATCCTCAGGCATTGCTGATTGAATTGCTCTCCACGCTTGTCTTGGTGACATCCTATCGCTGTCTCTTTCTCTCGCTTCTTTATTCCAAACTGTTCCTGGATCATCCTCTTCGTGATCTAGACTGGTTAGTGTTTGTAACCATGCAGATTTTGTTTGATGAATTAAATTTTTTCTTTCCTCTCTACCGGTATTCCCTGCACTTGAAGATAGTTTTTCTAAAATTTGTTTTGCAACTTGTTTAGCGTCCCCGGCTATACCTACTGTTACTTTTTTTGTAAGTCCAATCCTGTCTGGATTCATGTCGACTTGAATAATATTTGCATTCTTCGGCCAATAATCTATTCCATAACCTGGTAATGTTGAAAAAGGATTAAGTCTTGTCCCTAGAGCTAAAACTACATCTGCTTTCGAAATTAATTGCATTGCTGCTTTTGATCCATTGTACCCCAAAGGTCCAACTGCTAAAGGATGGCTTCCTGGAAAACTATCATTATGCTGATAACCGTTACAAACTGGTGCATCTAATTTTTCAGCTAGGTTCTTGCATTCATCAATTGCATTACCAATTACAACTCCAGCTCCTGATAAAATAACTGGAAATTTTGCGTCAGATAACATTTTTGCAGCTCTATCAATTGCATCTTTACCACCCCCTTGTCTTTCAAACCTTACAATTGGTGGAAGTTCAATATCGACAACTTGCGTCCAGTAATCTCTTGGAACATTTATCTGTGCAGGCGCAGATCCTCTAATAGCTTTTTCAATTACTCTATTTAAAACTTCAGCCATTCTTGATGGGTCTCTAACTTCTTCTTGATAGCACACCATATCTTTAAATAAATTCATTTGTTCAACTTCCTGAAATCCACCTTGACCCATAGTTTTGTTTGCAGCTTGCGGCGTTACTAATAATAAAGGTGTATGGTTCCAGTAAGCTGTCTTTATCGGA
>CACEOC010000006.1 GCA_902561075.1 uncultured Pelagibacteraceae bacterium | reverse complement strand
AATAAAGCATTATTCTCTATTAACTACTTCGATCTTTTTTTCATTAACGAATTTCATTACATCAGAGCTACATCTATTGATTAAATTTTGATCATCAGATCTAATAACAATAGATACTCCAAGCTTTCCTGCTTGGAAAAATGGATAACTACCTATCTCTACATTTTCATATTTATTTTGTACCGATGTTAATGACTCGGCAATATGACTTTCGAAAGTTCTTAAACTAATTGTATTACTTATAATTGGGTTACCTCCAACAATTTTATTTTTAATTCCTCCCAACATTGATTTGAGTATGGATGGTACGCCGGGTAAAACAAAAACATTTTCAACATAAAATCCAGGAGCTCCACTTGTTGGGTTAAGTATTAAGTTTGCACCTCTCGGCATCCATATCATTTTTTGTCTTCCATCATTAAATTCTCCAGGTTTATAATAGGCCTCAAGAATCTTATATCCTTCTTCATGTTTTTCATAAGGAAGACTAAAGGCTTTTGAAATTGACTCTGAAGTAATATCATCGTGTGTTGGACCAATTCCTCCAGATGTAAAAACATAATTATATTGTTTCCTCAATAAATTTACTGATTTAATTATTGTCTCCTCTACGTCTGGTATTACTCTGACCTCCCCTACCTTGACACCTAAAGAGTTCAACCAAGTAGCGAGTGTGCTTGTATTTGTGTCTTGAGTTCTCCCTGATAAAATTTCATTTCCTATGATTAAAATTGCAGCATTAAATTTTGTATTTTCGTTCATTTTATATATATATTTTTATAAATGAAATTTACCAAAGCTTTAATTAAAGGCAAATTTGTTAAAAGATATAAAAGGTTTTTTGCAGATGTTAAAGTAAATAAAAGCATAATTACTGCTCATTGCCCTAATACAGGATCAATGATGGGATTATTAAATGAAAATAACGACGCATGGGTTTCAAAAAATGATGATCCAAAAAGAAAATTAAAATTCACTTTAGAAATTTTAAAATCTAAAAATAATCTTATTGGAATTAATACTCATCTTGCAAATAAGTTAGTGTTTGAAGGTCTTAAAAATAATAGTTTTTTAGAATTTAAAAATTTAGAAAATATACAACCCGAGGTATTTTATAACAAAGAAACTCGGTTCGACTTTCTAGTTAGTAAAGAAAATAACAAATCTTTCATTGAGGTGAAAAATGTTACACTAATTCGAGATAACAAAAATTCAGAGTTTCCTGATGCCATAACTACCAGGGGTAGCAAACATATTAAAACTTTAATAGAAGCATCAAAAAAAGGTTATCAATGCTATGTATTATTTTTGGTACAAATCAGCAATTGTAAATATTTTAAAATAGCTAAAGACATTGATAAAGAATATTATGAAAATTACAAATATGCTAAAAAGGTTGGAGTAAATTTTATTGCATATAACTGTAAAATTGGATCCAAAGAAATTAAAGTGGATAAAAAAGTAAAGATTATAAATGAATGATTATAAAGAAAAATTTGAAAAGATGAAAATAGCGGGGAGTTTAGCTTCAAAAACTTTGGATATGCTTACTAATGAAATTAAAGAGGGTATATCTACAAACAAAATAGATAAGCTTGGGTTTGAATTTATAAGAGACCACGGAGGATACTCCGCCCCTTTATATTACAGAGGTTTTGAAAAATCTTTATGCACATCATTAAACCATGTTATTTGTCATGGAATACCTGGAGAAAGAATTCTTGAAGAAGGTGATATTGTTAATGTTGATGTGACAGCAATTGTTGATGGTTACTATGGTGATACAAGCAGGATGTATTCGATAGGAAAAATATCAGTTAAAGCTCAAAACTTAATTGATGCTACTTATGAATCTTTAATGAAATCTATTAAAATTTTAAAACCTGGGGTTAAGCTTGGAGATATAGGAAATGAAATTCAAACTTATGTTGAAGCTAAAGGTTTTTCTGTAGTTAGAGATTTCTGTGGTCATGGTATTGGTGATAAATTTCATGAGCCACCTAATATTCTTCATTATGGAAAAAAAAATACAGGTGCAGAATTAAAACCAGGAATGACTTTTACTATAGAGCCAATGATTAATTCAGGAAAATTTGAGGTAAAAGTTTTAGAAGATGGTTGGACTGCGGTTTCAAAAGATAAGTCTTTATCTGCACAATTTGAACATACTGTTGGTATAAAAGATAACGGTTATGAAATTTTTACAGAATCTGCTAAAGGTTATTTAAAGCCTCCTTATAATTAATGATTGAAAGATACTCGAGAAAAGAACTTAAAGATATTTGGTCAGAGGAAAATAAATATAAAATTTGGTTAGACGTTGAAATTGCTGCAGCTGAAGCAATGGAAAAATATAAAGTAATACCAAAAGGAGTTGCATCAATAGTCAAAAAAAAAGGTAAAATTAAAGTAAAAAGAATTCATGATATTGAAGCCAAGGTTAAACACGACGTTATAGCATTTCTAACATCAATTACAGAACAAGCTGGTATTAAAGCAAGATACTTGCATCAAGGAATGACATCATCAGATGTTTTAGATACTACTTTAAATATTCAATTAGTTCAGTCAGGCAAGATATTATTAACAGACATTGATAAAATTTTGTCAGTTCTGAAAAAACAATCTAAAAAATATAAAATGACACCTTGTATTGGAAGAAGCCATGGCATCCATGCAGAGCCAATTACATTTGGATTAAAACTTGCATCCTTTTACGCAGAATTTAAAAGAAATAAAGAGAGATTAAAGCATTCAATAGATAACATTTCCACGTGCGCAATATCCGGTGCTGTTGGGACCTATGCAAATATAAGTCCAAAGATTGAGTTATACGTTGCAAAAAAATTAAAATTAAAACCAGAAACTATTTCATCTCAAATAATTCCAAGAGATAGACATGCTCAATATTTTACAACATTAGGAATTATTGCAAGTTCTGTTGAGAGAGTTGCGACTGAAATAAGACATCTTCAAAGATCAGAGGTTTATGAACTTCAAGAATTTTTTTCAAAAGATCAGAAAGGTTCCTCGGCAATGCCCCATAAAAAAAATCCTATTTTGTCAGAGAATTTAACTGGGCTTGCAAGAATAGTTAGAGGACACGTTGTTCCCGCCTTAGAAAATGTAACTTTATGGCATGAAAGAGATATATCTCATTCAAGTGTCGAAAGAAGTATTGGGCCAGATGCTAATATAACTTTGGATTTTGCATTAGTTAGATTAGCAAATCTTTTAGATAAAATGATCGTATATCCCAAAAAAATGGCTGAAAATCTAAACTTCACAAGAGGATTAGTTTTTTCTCAAGAGGTTATGTTAGAGTTAACTAAAACTGGCATATCTAGAGAAAAAGCTTACAGATTAGTTCAAAGCCATGCAAAAAAAAGTTTAGCAAGTAAGATTAATTTAATTGAGTTATTAAAAAAAGATAAAAATATTACAAATAAAATTTCTATTAAAAAAATAGATAAAATTTTTAATTACAATAAACATTTTAGAAATGTTGGGTATATATTTAAAAGGGTTTTTAAATAATGAAAAAAGGAAAAAAATTATATGAAGGAAAAGCAAAGATTATCTATGCTACAAACGATAAAAATTTAGTAATTCAACATTTTAAAGATGATGCCACTGCTTTTAACAATAAAAAAAGAGCAAAAATAGATGGAAAAGGAATTTTAAATAATCGTATTTCTGAACATATTTTAAATTATCTTGGGCAGGTAGGCATTAAAAATCATTTAATTAAAAGAATTAATATGAGAGAGCAACTAATAAAGTTAGTTGAAATAATACCTATAGAATTTATTGTAAGAAATATAGCTACTGGATCATTAACAAAAAGACTAAGCATTGAAGATGGAACAGTTTTAGAAAGTCCATTAATTGAATATTGTTATAAAAAAGATGAATTAGGAGATCCTCTGGTTGCGAAAGAACATATATTTGCTTTCAATTGGGCATCAAAAAAAGAGATAGAAAAAATTGATAAATATCTATTAAGAATGAATGATTTTATGATTGGCATGTTTAGAGGTATAGGAATTAAATTGGTTGATTTTAAAGTTGAGTTTGGAAGATACAAAAATAACGGAAAAACTGAAATTATATTGGCGGATGAGATTAGTCCTGATACTTGTAGATTGTGGGATTTATCCTCAGATAAAAAACTTGATAAAGATAGATTTAGAAAGAATTTAGGTAATGTGATGCAAGGATACCAAGATGTGGCTAGAAGACTTGGTATTTTGCATGAAGAATCGAATATAAGAACAGTGAAGTTTCCTAAACCAAAAGCAGTAAAAATAAAAAAAAATAAATGAAAATTAAAATTATTGTTACTCTTAAAAGTGGGGTACTTGATCCACAAGGTAAAGCAATTCAACAAACGCTCACTGGAATGGGATTTAATGACGTAAAAGAAGTAAGACAGGGAAAATATTTTGATATTGAAACAAATGAGTCGGATGAAGCAAAAGCTAAAAAAAATGTCGATGAAATGTGTAAAAAACTTTTAGCCAATCTAGTTATAGAGGATTACAAAATTTTATAATTAATGAGATCTTCAGTTATAATCTTTCCAGGATCTAATTGTGATAGAGATATGGATGTTGCTCTTAAAAAATATGGTTTTAAGAATCATATGATTTGGCATAATGATATTACCCTCCCCAAATGTGATTTAGTGGTTCTTCCAGGTGGTTTTTCATATGGCGACTACTTAAGATGTGGAAGTATTGCTGGTAAATCTAAAATTATTCAATCTGTTATTGATTTTGCTAAATCAGGTGGATTAGTTTTGGGGATTTGTAATGGTTTTCAGATTTTAACAGAAACTGGCTTACTACCAGGCGTATTACAACAAAATAAATACTTAAATTTTATATGTCGAAATGTTCACGTTAAAGTAAATGACAAAAAAAATAAATATTTTAAAGATATTAGTAAAGATATTTTAGAACTTCATATTGCTCACAATGAAGGTAATTATTTTTGTTCTGAGGAAGAATTAAAAGTTATTGAGGATAATAATCAGATTGCTCTTACTTATTGTAATTCTGACGGGTCAAATAATAAAGATTCAAATCCTAATGGAGCTTTAAAAAATATTGCAGGAATATTTAATAAGGAAAAAAATGTTTTAGGAATGATGCCACATCCAGAAAGAATGATTGATAAATATTTGTCAGGACAAGATGGTTCTGTATTTTTTGAAAATTTAATTAGAAATTCAAAATAATGGAAGTAAACGAACAAGTTGCTATAGACCATGGTTTAACAAAAGAAGAATTTAAAAAAATAAATGATCTTCTTAAAAGAACACCAAATCTGACCGAGTTGGCAATATTTTCAGCAATGTGGAATGAACATTGTTCTTACAAGTCATCACGAAAACATTTAAAAAATTTACACACTAAAGGATCTAAAGTAATTCAAGGACCAGGTGAAAATGCAGGTGTTATTGACATAGGAGATGAAGATGCAATAGTTTTTAAAATTGAAAGCCACAATCATCCATCATTTATAGAACCATACCAAGGAGCTGCTACAGGCGTTGGTGGAATTATGAGAGATGTATTTACAATGGGAGCAAGACCTATTGCTAATCTTAATTCAATTCATTTTGGATCTACACAACATAGAAAAACAAAAAACTTGTTGAGAGGAGTTGTAAAAGGGATTGGTGGTTATGGAAATTGCATTGGTGTACCTACAATCGCGGGTCAAACTAATTTTGATGAATCTTATAATGGCAACATTCTAGTGAATGCGATGACCCTAGGATTGGTAAATAAAAAGAAAATTTTTTACTCCAAAGCTGCAGGACTAAATAAGCCTGTTATTTATGTGGGATCTAAAACTGGTAGAGACGGTATACATGGAGCTAGCATGGCATCAGCAATATTTGATGATAAAATTGAGGAAAAAAAACCTACAGTTCAAGTTGGAGACCCTTTTACAGAAAAACTATTGTTAGAAGCCTGTTTAGAATTAATGAAACAGGATTCAATTATTTCCATTCAAGATATGGGAGCTGCAGGATTAACCTCATCTAGCGTTGAAATGGCATCAAAAGGAAAGCTCGGGATTGAATTAGATCTTAGCAAAGTCCCGTGTAGAGAAGATAAAATGAGCCCATATGAAATAATGTTATCCGAAAGCCAAGAGAGGATGCTTATTGTCTTAGAAAATGGAAAAGAACAAAAAGCAAAAGAAATTTTTGATAAATGGAATTTAGATTTTGCAGTTATTGGTAAAACAACGAAAACAAATAAATTAGAATTAATTTTTAATAATAAAAAGGTCGCTGAAATACCTATCGACTTTCTAGCAGAAAATGCTCCTGTCTATGATAGAAAATGGAAAAAATCCAAACTTCCACAAAAGATTAATTATCCTAAACAAATATTTAAGTCGCTTAAATTAGAGAGTTGTTTATTAAAAATAATATCAAATCCAAATATTTGTGAAAAAAAATGGATCTGGGAACAATATGACCATACAGTAATGGGGGATACAATTCAAAAACCTGGTGGAGATGCTGGAGTAGTTAGAGTTCACGGAACAAATAAAGCTGTTGCTGCATGCGTGGATTCGTCTGCAATATATTGTTTTGCTCATCCTTTAACTGGAGGCAAACAAGTAGTATGTGAGAGTTGGAGAAATCTAATTTCTGTTGGATCAAAACCAATTGCTATAACTAATTGTCTAAATTTCGGAAATCCTGAAAAAGAAAAAAATATGGGTGAGTTTGTAGAATGTGTTAATGGTATCTCTGAGGCAGCTAAATACCTGGATTACCCTGTTGTGTCTGGGAATGTCTCTTTTTATAATGAAACAAAAGATAAAGGTATTAAGCCTACCCCATCAATAGGAGGTGTTGGGCTTTTAAAAGATTATAGAAATATGTTAAGCATGGATTTAAAAAAAGAAGAAAGCATTGTTTTAGTAATAGGGAAAACTGAAGGACATTTAGATCAAAGTGTTTTTTCTAGGACCATATTGTTAGAAAATAAAGGTCCACCGCCAGAAATAAATTTATTCAATGAAAAAAATAACGGAGAAACAGTTCTTAAATTAGCTAAAGAAAATTATATTCTTTCTTGTCATGATGTTTCTGTTGGAGGGATATTAATAGCTTTATCAAAAATGTGTATTAAGGGTAATAAAGGTTTAAAGTTAAATTCAAATATTAAATTACATAACAAATTTAGTTATTTTTTCTCGGAGGACCAAGGTAGATACTTAATAGAAATTGAGAAGAAAAATTTAGAAAAAGTCACAGAAATATTAAAGCAAAACTCAGTACATTTTGAGGAATTAGGTATTGTTATAAAAGATAAATTACAATTTAAAGATGAGTTAAATATTAGTATAAATGACATTAGTAAAAAATATAAAAGTTGGTTAAAAGATTATATGGTGAATTAATATGGCTATGGATTTACAAGAAATTGAGAAACTTATTAAAGAAGCATTTCCTGACGCATCTATTGACATAAAAGATTTAGCTGGCGATGGAAATCATTATTCAGCTACGGTCATTTCGTCTCAATTCAAAGGTAAGTCTAAAATTGAACAACATAAAATGGTATACAATTCTTTAAAGGGAAAAATGGGAAACGAACTACATGCTTTAGCGTTAGTTACAAAGGAGAAAAATGGATCAACAAGTTAAAGACTTAATTACTAAAGAAATTAATGAGAATGAAATATGTCTCTTTATGAAAGGTACGCCTGATGCACCGCAATGTGGATTTTCAATGACTGTCGCTAACATACTTAAAATTATGAATGTAAAATTTAAAGGTGTTAATGTTCTTGAAAACCAAAATTTACGTGAAGGAATTAAAGAATATAGTGAGTGGCCGACTATTCCACAATTGTACGTAAAAAATGAATTTATTGGTGGATGCGATATAATTAAAGAAATGTATGATAGTGGTGAACTAGCAAAACATTTTGAGAGTAAGCAGATTAACTTTAAAAGTTAATTTATCTTGAATAATATTCAATAACTAAGTTAGGTTCCATGGTAACTGGATATGGGACTTCTTCAAACTTTGGGACTCTTACAAATTTAATTTTTCTATTTTTTTCATCAATTTGCAAATATTCAGGAGTTTCTCTTTCTTTATTAGCAAGTGCTATATCGATAATTGCTAATTGTTTTGATTTATCCCTTATTTCAATATTGTCTTCTTCTTTAACTTGGTAGCTAGATATATTTACTTTTTTACCGTTAACTTTTACATGACCATGGTTAATTAATTGTCTAGATGAAAAAATAGTATTGGAAAATTTTGATCTATATATTACAGCGTCCAATCTTCTCTCCAATAAACCAATTAAATTTTCAGCTGTATCTCCTTTTTTCATTATAGCTTTTTTATAAGTATTTCTAAATTGTTTTTCATTCATATTGCCATAATAGGATTTTAATTTTTGTTTTGCTTGAAGTTGAACACCATAGTCAGAGAGTTTGGCATTTTTGGTTTGACCGTGTTGCCCTGGGGGATAAGCTCTTGTATTAAAAGGACTTTTTGGTCTTCCCCATAGATTTACTTTTAATCTTCTATCTACTTTATGTTTAGAATTTAATCTTTTTGTCATTTTGTAAATCGCTTTATAAACTTAAGCACGATTTTGTCAATCAACCTTTTTTTTTGATAAACTTGCAAATACACTTGATAAAATACGAGTTTCTTTTTCAGATAATTCCATTCTATAAAAAATATTTCTTAAATTCTCTAACATAATACCTTTTTTTTCTTCAGGATTAAAAAAATTTATTTTTTCTAAATTAGATATACACTGATACATCATAGATTGAATATTTTTTTTTGATGCAATTTTAATTTTTTTTGACTTTTTATAATTTATTTTTTTTTTAGAAAGTAACCCAAATAATGAATAACATACTAGTATTAAACTATGAGATAAATTCAGGGATTTAAATTTATCATTTGATGGAATATTCATAGTACAATTTACATAACTTATTTCATAATTAGATAGTCCTGAGGCCTCTGAACCGAAAATAAAGCCTACCCTTTTGTTGAAATCAATTGTATTTAAATCATTTAAACTAATATGCTTTATATTTTTATTTCTAAATCTTGAAGATGTAGCAATTAAAAAATCAAATTCTGACAAACTACTTTTAAAGTTATCAAACAACTTAGCTTTTTTAATTACTTCCTTTGCTCCCACTGATGTTGCAAGTATTTTATCATTTGGAAAAGTTGGTTTTGGATCAATTACAACAAGTTTTGAAAAGTTGAAATTCTTCATCGCTCTTGCGCATGCACCAATATTCTCAGATAATTGGGGTTTATTTAAAATAAAAGATATATTTGAAAAAGACATTAATTACTTGCAGGAGCATTATCTTTAAACAATTTATAATCTAAACTATCAACTAATGCTCTGAAGGATGCTTCAATTATATTTGGTGAAACACCAATAGTAAACCAGCTTTTGCCATTAGAGTCAGTGCTCTCTATCGAAACTCTTGTTACTGCCTCTGTTCCAGTGTTTAATATTCTGACCTTATAATCAACAAGTTTTAAATCTTTTAAATAATCAGCATATTTGTCTAATTTATCCACATTATTTCTAATTGCATTATCCAATGCGTGAACAGGTCCATTACCTTCTCCTTCACAAATAATTTTTTCACCATCCACCTCTAACTTTGCTTTTGCTTTTGAAATTATTTGATCTGAGTCATTTTTAGTAACTGATACATCATATTCTTTAATTGAGATATACCTTGGAATTTCTGCAATTATTCTTCTGGCTAAAAGCTCAAAAGATGCATCAGCACCATCGTAACTATATCCTATAAATTCTCTATCCTTTACCTCCTCTAAAAGTTTTTTTATTTTTGGATCATTTTCAGATATTTCAATTCCAATAGTTTTTAGTCTAGACATAATATTTGATCTTCCAGATTGATCAGAAACAACAATATTTCTATTATTACCAACGTCTTCGGGATTTATATGTTCGTAAGTTTTTGGATCCTTTTGAACAGCTGAGACGTGTAGTCCGCCTTTATGTGAAAACGCTGCCGCACCAACATAAGGTAAATGTTTGTTTGGTTTTCTATTTAATATTTCGTCTAGTAATCTAGAACATTGAGTAATATGTTTAATATTTTTATCTTTAATATTTATTTCAAACTTATCGGAAAATTCCTTTTTTAAGTGAAAAGTTGGTATTAAAGACATTAGATTAGCGTTTCCACATCTTTCACCAAGTCCATTGATTGTGCCCTGAACTTGTCTAACACCCGATAAGACTGCTGCGATAGAATTAGCAACCGCATTTCCGGTGTCATTGTGAGCATGAATACCTAAATTCTTACCTGGTATATGTTTTGTTACTTCTTTAACTATCTCGCTAACTTCATGGGGCAATGTTCCACCATTAGTATCGCACAATACAATCCATTTTGCACCATTATCATAGGCTGCTCTTAAACATTCTATTGCATATTTAGGATTTGACTTATATCCATCGAAGAAATGTTCAGCATCGAACATAAATTCTTTATTATTTTTAACAAAATGCTTAGTCGTTTCTTTTATATTCTCTAAATTTTCCTCGTTGGATATTCCCAAAGCTACATCGACATGAAAATCCCAAGATTTACCAACTAAACATACTGCCTTAGTGTTTGAGTTAAGAATTGCTGATAGTCCAGGGTCATTTTCTGCACTTCTTCCTGTTTTTTTTGTCATTCCAAAAGCTGTGAATTTAGAGTTTTTAAAATTGATATTTTTTTGAAAAAATTCAGTGTCAGATGGATTTGCCCCAGGCCAACCACCTTCTATATAATCAACACCCAAATTATCTAGGGCATGAGCAATTTTAGTTTTTTCGTCTATAGAAAAATGTACACCTTGAGTTTGTGCACCATCTCTTAAAGTTGTATCAAATATGTATAGTCTTTCTTTGCTCATTTAATTTTCCACGTTGTTTTACCATCTTTGTCTTCAATTAAAACACCTTTATCTAAAAGTTCACTTCTAATTTTGTCAGCTAAAGCATAATTTTTACTGTTCCTTGCCTCATTTCTTTGGTCTATCATAGAAGCAATCTCTTTTTCAGTAATTTCAATTTTTCTTTTTTTAAATGATAACCAGTCTTCTTTACTATCATGTAAAAGACCAACAAAATTACATCCGGCAATAAAATTTTCTTTGTCCTTCTGACTTCCTGATTTTGCTTTATCAAATAATTTATGTAGCACAGATATATATCCTGGCGTATTCAAATCATCGTATAATGGTAATAAATCTTCCTCATTAATTAAAATTTTTTTATCTAATTTAAAATAACAGGAGTACCATTTGTCTAAAGTCTTATAACATTCCTCCATTAACTGATCATTCCAATCTAATGGTTGTCTATAGTGAGAACTCATCAAAGCTAGTCTTAAAACTTGACCATTAAATTTATTTTTAAAACTGTTAATTTTAAGAATGTTACCTTGCGATTTAGCCATTTTCTCCTTAGAAATTGTAATGAAACCATTATGAACCCAATAGTTTGCGAATTTTTTATTATTTGAACAAACCGACTGTGCGATTTCATTTTCGTGATGGGGAAAAATTAAGTCTCTACCACCACCATGAATATCAAAAGTTTCACCCAAGTATTTCTTTGACATTGCAGAGCATTCTAAATGCCAACCGGGTCTTCCTTTGCCCCATGGAGATGGCCAAGAGGGCTCATTATCTTTAGAGGGTTTCCATAAAACAAAATCCTCAGGATTATTTTTATTTTCTGATATATCGACACGAGAGCCGACAATTAGATCATCTAATTTTTTATTTGATAGTTTTCCATAATCTTTAAAATTTTTAACTTTAAAATAAACATGCTTCTCACTTTCGTAAGCAAATTTCTTGTTAATTAAATCCTCTATCATTTTAATCATTAATTCTATATTTTCAGTTGCTTTTGGTTCGTGGGTTGGTTTTTCACAATTCAAATATTTACAATCATCGTGAAAAGTTTTTGTTATTTTTTCAGTTAATTCAGTAATTGAAATATTTTTTTCTTTAGCAGAATTTATTATTTTATCGTCTATATCAGTAATATTTCTAACATAAGTTACAGTTTCTTTTCCAAACTTGCATTTAAGGACTTTAAAAAGTAAATCAAAAATAACTATGGGTCTAGCATTTCCTATATGAGGATCATCATAAACAGTTGGTCCGCAAACATACATACCAATATTTTTTATATCTAAAGGTTCAAACTTTTCTTTTTTGTTTCCAAGACTATTTGATAAATGCAAATCTCTATTCATTAATTCCAATTTCTAAACCCACTTGTGAGAGGAAATCTTCTATCCCTTCCAAAGGCTTTATTAGTAACTTTAGGACCTGGGGCAGCTTGAAATCTTTTATATTCTGATCTAGCTAAAAGTTGTGCAGTTTTCTCTACAACTTTTCTATCAAAACCCTTTGACACAATTTTTTCGACAGAAATTTCATCCTCTACAAGACCTTTTAATATTTCATCTAAAATATTATACTCAGGCAAACTATCTGTATCTTTTTGGTTATCTCTCAACTCCGCGGTAGGAGCTTTATTGATTATATTTGTTGGAATAACTTTTCCTTTTGGTCCTTTAAATAGATCAGAGTAATTTTCATTTCTCCAATTACAAAGTTTGAACACATCTGTTTTCCAAACATCTTTGATTGGAGCGTACCCTCCACACATATCCCCATATAAAGTTGAATATCCAACTGCATATTCAGATTTGTTTCCAGTGGCTAAAACCATATACCCATATCTGTTTGACAAAGCCATCAACAAAAGACCTCTTAATCTTGATTGTATATTTTCTTCAGTTATACCTGGTTCAAAACTTGGACCTTTAAAATCACCTAAAATATTTTCAACAATTTTCATTGCTTCGCTAATTTTTAAATTAGAACAATTTATATTTAATAACTCAGCAGCTTCTTTGGCATCGTTTAAACTTTCATCTCCTGTAAAAGGACTTGGTAACATAATTGCTTGAACTAGATCTGGTCCAAATGCATCCGTTGCTAATGCAGCGACTAAAGCAGAGTCAACTCCGCCAGAAAGACCTAAAACTACACCTGGGAATTTGTTATTGTTTACATAATCTCTCAATCCTAAGACTAAAGCTTTATATAATCTTTCTGAGGGTGACGAACTATTATTTAAATTTCCTTGTCCCAACCATTTACCGTTAGATTTTTGGAAATTTATCTCTACTGTTTCCTCTTTAAACTCTGAAGAACTATAAAATTTTTTTCCATCGTGATTTAAAGCAAAAGATGATCCATCAAAAATAAGTTCATCTTGTCCTCCAGTTCTATTTAAATATACTATTGGAAGCTTCGTCTCATTAACTCTAAGTGTGGCAATATTTTCTCTCTCTTCATTTTTTGAGACTGTAAACGGAGATGCATTAATAGCTATTATAATTTCAGCACCAGATTTCGATAGTTTTTCTAGAACTGTTTTTTCCCAAATATCTTCGCATATTGGCAAACCAAATTTTATACCTTTAATGATTACACAATCTTCTAATGACCCTTGTTTAAAAATTCTTTGCTCGTCAAACACACCTGTATTTGGTAGTTCATATTTGTCTTTAATTGATACAATATTTCCATTTTCAATCACGAAAACTGAGTTCTTTATTTGGTTATTATCTTTTCTTGGCGCCCCAACAATGATTGCTGACTTATTATCTTTAGTACATTGGACTAATTTGTTAATTTCATTTTCGACCAAATTAAGAAAATCCTCTCTTAGCACCAAATCATCTATCGGGTATCCAGACACATAAAGCTCAGGTGCTACCAAAATATCTATATCACTATTTAAATTTGATCTTATTGAGATTAACTTTTCAATATTACCTGATACATCCCCGACCAAAGGATTTAATTGAGCTAATGCAATTTTAAGTTTTTTGTCCATAAACTAAGATATAGTCACTTTTCATTAATATTGTATAGAAATAATAGTCATACCTAATTAATTTCAAAAATTAGGCTTTTATGAAGCCGCTTTAATAATATTTTTTGCGTAATTTGAATTTTTCTTAATTTCATCTGAAATTAAAAAGGCTAATTCAAGAGCTTGGTCTGCATTTAGTCTTGGATCACAATGAGTATGATATCTGCTAGATAAATCTTGTTCGGAAATATTCTTTGCCCCACCTGTACACTCCGTCACATTTTGCCCTGTCATTTCTATATGCAAACCTCCTGCATAAGATCCCTCGCTCTGATGAACTTCAAAAACGTTTTTAACTTCATTAACTACGTTGTTAAATGGTCTTGTTTTAAAACCAGTTGTAGAAACTAAAGTATTTCCATGCATTGGATCACACGACCAGATAACATTTAATCCTTCTTTTTTAATACCTCTTATGAGTTTGGGTAAAAATTTTCCAACTTTATCATGTCCGTAGCGAGAAATTAATGTTATTTTTCCTTTTTCATTTTTAGGATTTATTTTTTCACAAATTTTTGCAATATCCTCAGCATTGGACGTTGGTCCACATTTAATACCGATTGGATTTTCTATTCCTCTACAAAATTCAACATGTCCACCATCTATTTGTCTTGTTCTATCACCTATCCACACAAAATGAGCTGAAGTATCATGATATTCACCTGTAGTAGAATCTACTCTAGTCATGCTTTCTTCAAATGGAAGATGTAGTGCCTCGTGTGAAGTCCAAAAATTTACTGTATATAATCTTCTATTAAATTCTGGAGTTATTCCGCAAGCTTCCATGAACGCTAAGGCATCTGCAATTTTATCCTCAAGATTTTTAAATTTTTTTGCTTGAGGGCTAGATTTAATATACCCCAAGTTCCATAAATGGACTTTCTTCAGATCAGCAAATCCTCCGTTAGAAAAAGCTCTTAATAAATTTAAAGTAGATGCAGATTGAGAATACGCTCTAAATAATCTTTTAGGATCAGGTCTTCTAGCTTTTTCATTAAATTCTATACCATTAATATTGTCACCCAAATAACTAGGTAACTCCATACTGCCTTGTTTTTCTGTTGGTGCACTTCTTGGTTTAGAAAACTGTCCAGCAATTCTACCGAGTTTAACCACTGGTAGAGATGCTGAGTAGGTCAATACCAATGACATTTGTAATATAACTTTAAATGTATCTCTTATATTATCAGGATGAAATTCCGCAAAACTTTCAGCACAGTCACCACCTTGTAGTAAAAATGCTTTGCCATCAACTACACTTGCTAGTTGGTCTTTTAAATGTCTTGTCTCACCTGCAAATACTAGAGGAGGAGATGATTTTAATTTATTTAAAACCATATTTAATTCTTTTTCATCCTCGTAATCAGGAATATGTTTTACAGGATACTTTTTCCAACTATTTGTTTTCCAATTTTTCATGTTCAACTCATAATTGTTCTATCAAAGTTTAATTATTATTCAACTGTTACAGATTTGGCTAAATTTCTAGGTTTATCAATGTCACAATTCTTCAATAATGCTACGTGGTAAGCTAGAAATTGCATAGGTATCGTTAAAAGAAAAGCACTTATGCGAGAGTCTGTGTCGGGTAGCTGAAATTTAAATCTAATATTTTCATTTAATATTTCTGAAGTATCATTTGTTATCATTAAAACTTTCCCACCTCTTGCGATTACCTCTTGCATATTTGAGATTGTTTTTTCAAAAAATCTATCTTTCGGAGCTAACACAACTATTGGCATTCCATCTTCAATTAATGCTAATGGCCCGTGTTTCATTTCACCAGCAGCATATCCTTCTGCATGAATATATGAAAGTTCTTTCAATTTAAGGGCGCCTTCCATAGCAATTGGATACGAATATCCTCTACCTAGATACATTGTTCCTTTTGCATTAATAAAATCTCTTGCTATTTGTTGAATCTCCTTTTGTTTCGACAATGTTTTTTTAATTAAACTTGGCAAGATTTTAATTTCACTTATTAATTTTTTATAGTTATTTTCATTCAGATCATTTCTGTCTTTTGAAATTTTTAAAGTTAACAATAGTAAAACCATCATTTGGCCAATAAACGCTTTTGTGGAGGCAACTCCTATTTCGGGGCCAGCATGTATTGGTAAAACAAAATCTGACAATCTAGCTATAGAACTTTCAACAACATTTACTATTCCGCAAGTTTTTAATCCCCTTTTTTTACATTTTTCAAGAGCTGCATATGTATCAGCAGTTTCACCGGATTGTGATACAAATATATATAAATCATCTTTATTTAATTTGACGTTTCTATACCTGAATTCAGATGCAATATCGGCCTCTACATCAATAGAGGTGAATTCTTCAATCCAGTATTTTGCCATTAAGCAAGAATGGTAAGCAGTTCCACAAGCAACTAACCTTATTTTATTTATTTTTGATGGATTTATAGGAATGTTATAAATGTTTATTTTATTCCTTGATTGATCCAAATATTCATGAATGCATTTCTTTGTTGTATAACTCTGTTCATCAATCTCTTTTGACATAAAATCTTTATAATCACCTTTCTCAGCAATGTTTTCTTCATTGGATAATTCAAAAATTTTTTTATTTATTTTTTTTTTATCAAAATTATAAAATTCTATTTTTTCTTTGTATAATAAACAAAAATCTCCATCGTCTAGATAAGAAATTTTATTTGTCATAGTTTTTAGGGCATAAGAATCAGATCCTAAAAAATTTTCATTATGACCATAGCCTACAGCTAAAGGACTTCCACGTCTTGCTCCAACCACCACATCCTCAAAATCTTTAAAAATTACTCCTAATGCAAAACTTCCAATTAATTTGTTTAATGTTTTATAAATACTATCAATTAAATTTTCTGTTTTTAAATAATCTGTCAAAATAACTGTAATTACCTCAGTATCGGTTTGTGATTTAAAAATATATCCCTTGGACTCATACTCTTTTTTTAATTTATCAGAATTTTCTATTATTCCATTATGAACTACAGAGACTTGCTCTGTCGAATGTGGATGTGCATTTATTTTATTTGGTACTCCATGCGTTGCCCATCGAACATGTCCAATTCCAAGATCACCAATTGAAGGATTTTCAAATAAAATTTTCTCTAAATTTTCAACTCTTCCAGAACATTTTTTTTCATCGATAAAGCCTTTATTTAAAGTTGAAATACCAGCGGAGTCATATCCTCTATATTCAAGTTTTTTTAAAGCATCTACTATGCTCGAAGATACAGATTTATTACTTACAATTCCTACTATTCCACACATAAATTATTTTTTAATTTTTTGATAATTTTTAATCTCAATTTGATTTGCTCTTGTTAAAGCAAGAGATTTTTTATTTACTTTTTTTGTTATGACAGATCCAGCACCTACTATACTTTTATCCTCTAAAGTAATTGGTGCAATAAGAGATGAGTTAGAACCAACAAATACATTGTTTTTAATTTTGGTTTTTAACTTTCTTTTTCCATCGTAATTACATGTAATTGTGCCTGCTCCAATATTTGAATTTAAGCCAATCTTTGTATCTCCAATATAAGATAAATGATTTACTTTGGAATTTTTTCCTACTACACTTTTTTTAACCTCAACAAAATTTCCAATTTTTGATCCTGATAATAATTTAGTCCCTGGTCTTAGTCTTGCGTATGGTCCAACAGTTACATTGCTATCGATTCTAGTATTTACTAAATGTGAAAAAGAAAAGATTTTCACATTATTTTTTATTTTAACTTTTTCACCTATGACAACATATGGATCTATTGTAACATTTTTACCAATAATTGTATCTTTGGAAAAAAATATTGTTTCTGGTGCAATCATTTTAACACCTCTTTTCAAAAATTTTTTTCTTAATGTTTCTTGTTTTTTATTTAAATCAGATAGTTTCATTTGCTATTTTGTTTATAGTTAAGTACATAGAATATTTAAGTCACAAAATATTTCTTAATAATACTTTTTTTATGACACAAAAATTAACAATACTTTTTGATCTTGACGGAACTTTGGCTGATACGGCTCCAGATTTAATGAAAGCTCACAATTTTGTAATGGATAAATTTGGATATTCATCAAAAAGTATGGATGAAATTAGAAATTTAGTTGGAAGAGGAGCGGCAGTTATGATTGGTAGATCCATTTGGGGGTCTGCTAGAAAAGAATTATCTAAAATTTCAGACAATAAAATTAAAAAAGATATGACAAAAGAGTTTATTAAATTTTATGAAAAAAATTTAGTTGTTGAAACAAAATTATTAAATGGTGTTTATGATTTTTTGGAGTGGGCTAAATCTAATAAAATTTCTATGGGTGTTTGTACAAATAAACAAGAACATTTAGCAATTGAATTGCTAAAAAAAATCAAAATTTACAATTTTTTTGAATATGTAGCTGGAGGAAATACATTTGAAGTTTGTAAACCTGATCCTAAACATATTACAAATATGGTTGAAATAATGGGCGGTGAGGTCAATAAAACAATTATGATTGGGGATAGTGAAAATGATGCTAATGCTGCAAAAGCTGCTGGCGTCCCAATGATACTTGTTGAAGATGGCTATACAGAAATGAAAGTTGATCAAATATACCATAATTATTTAATTAAAGATTTTGTTGGTTTGGAAAATATAATTTTAAAATACTTAAATGATTGAAAATAATATCTTAATAGCTCTGATTAGTTATTACTTTGTTATGTACATTACCCCTGGTCCCAATAATGCAATGGTATTAACATCTGGTTTAAAATTTGGATTTATAAAGTCCATTCCTCATATAAGTGGTATCACTATAGGACATGTATTACAGTTAATACTTGTATGTTTTGGTCTTGGAAAAATTTTTATTATATTTCCATTTCTTCAAAATATATTAAAAATTTTATGTGCAATATATTTATTGTATCTTGGCTATAAGATTATTGGATCCTTTAGTAAAATTAAAGAAGATGGATCTAGACCATTAAAATTTCATGAAGCTGCATTATTTCAGATTGTTAATCCCAAGGCTTGGACTATATCAAGTATGGCTGCCTCTGGTTTTCTGCCAAAAGAAGGTGATTTAATTGCTTCAATAATATTTATAAGTAGTATTGCTCTGATAATTTGCCCGATATCAATATCCCCATGGGCAGCTTTTGGGTCTGCCATAAAAAATTTAGTAAAAAATTTAAAAATCAAAGTATTAATTGAGTATTTTTTGGCATTTTTGCTTTTAATAACCGCTATTTTGATTGTATTAGATAAATAATTAATTATTAGTAATTTATTCAAGGAGTTAAATTGATAATTCACAAGATAAAGGTTTATCCATCAAAAGTATACTTACCAAAAAAGAAACAACTTGCTTGGAAGCTGGCTGAAATTGCTAGTGATAATGCTAAATTAAATAAACTCTCTATTGATATGGCCATTAATAGAATAATAGATAACGCATCGGTAGCAATAGCATCACTCAATAGAAAATCGGTAATAGCGTCTAGAGAAATGGCAATGAAGCATCCTAGAAAAAATGGATCAACAATATTTGGAATAAACAGCAATCAATTATTTGATAGTGAATGGGCAACATGGACAAATGGAACAGCTGTTAGGGAACTTGACTTTCACGATACATTTTTAGCTGCAGACTACAGCCATCCCGGAGATAATATTCCTGCCTTATTGGCAGTAGCTCAACAAAAAAGTAAGAGTGGAATAGACTTGCTAAAAGGAATAATCACAGCATACGAAGTACAAGTTAATCTTGTTAAAGGAATTTGTTTACATAAACATAAAGTTGATCATATTGCTCATTTAGGACCAAGTGTTGCGGCTGGAATAGGCACAATGTTAAAATTAAATACAGAAATAATTTATCAATCTATTCAACAAGCATTACATACAACGGTATCAACAAGGCAATCAAGAAAAGGTGAGATATCCAGTTGGAAAGCTTTTGCACCGGCACATGCAGGCAAACTAGCAATTGAAGCGGTTGATAGAGCTATGAGAGGCGAAGGA
This sequence comes from uncultured Pelagibacteraceae bacterium, assembly GCA_902561075.1. Classification (GTDB taxonomy): domain Bacteria; phylum Pseudomonadota; class Alphaproteobacteria; order Pelagibacterales; family Pelagibacteraceae; genus Pelagibacter. The sequence continues at coordinate 28,251 of CACEOC010000006.1, read as the reverse complement.
GCTCCTAGTCCAATTTATGAAGGTGAGGATAGTGTAATTGCAAGAATTTTAGATGGAAAAAAAGCTAATTATAAAGTCCCACTTCCTAAAATTAAAGAACCAAAAAAAGCAATTCTTGAAACTTATACTAAAGAGTACTCAGCAGAATACCAGGCACAAGCAATAATAGATATCGCAAAAAAATTAAATAGAAAAATCAGAAATTTAAGAAATATTAAAAAAGTTGATATTTTTACAAGTCATCATACACACTATGTAATAGGAACTGGAGCGAATGATCCTCAAAAAATGGATCCAAATGCAAGCAGAGAAACACTTGATCATTCTATAATGTATATTTTTGCAGTTGCATTAGAAGATGCAGATTGGCATCATGTAAAATCATACTCAAAATCAAGAGCAAAAAGAAAAAGTACAATTAAAATTTGGCGAAATATTAAAACCCATGAGGATAAAAAATGGACTAGAAAATATCATGATCCTAATCCAAGGAAAAAATGCTTTGGAGCAAAAGTAATTGTGACGATGAAAAATGGAAAAAAATATATAGAAAAACTTGATAGAGCAGATGCCCACCCGTATGGGTTAAGACCTTTTAAAAGAGAAAATTACATTAAAAAATTTCAAACTTTAACGAAAGATATAATTGACGAAAAAGAAAGTAAAAGATTTTTAAAACTTGTTCAAAACCTAAAAAAATTAAAACCTGGTAAATTGAAAGATCTGAATATTGTAATTAAAAAAAATAAAATTAAAAGAAATACAAAAGAAGGTATTTTTTAGTGCATTTTATTAAAAAAAAAATAAAAGAAAAACGTAAAGATTTTGTAAAAAAAATTAAAACAGGAAATATTTTAAGAGTTCCTGGAGCATACAATCCATTGACAGCTAAATTAATTGAGGAAATTGGATATGATGCGGTCTATGTTTCTGGAGGGGTAATGTCTAATGATTTAGGTTATCCAGATATTGGGCTAACTACTCTTAATGATGTTAGCTATAGATCAAAACAAATAGCTAGAGTAACTAATTTGCCAACTATTGTAGATATAGATACAGGGTTTAAAAATTGTAAAAAAACTATTGAAACATTTGAAAAGTATGGAATTACTGCAGTCCACATAGAGGATCAAATTGATCAAAAAAGATGTGGGCATCTTGATAACAAAGAACTTATATCTCAAAAAAAAATGGTAAAAAAAATAAAAGATTGCGTTAAAGCAAGAAAAGACAAAAATTTTAAAATAATTGCACGATCCGATGCTAAATCAGTAGAAGGTATGGATAAAATGATAGATAGATGTAAGGCTTATATAGACGCTGGAGCAGAAATTATATTCCCTGAGGCGCTTGCAAACGAAAAAGAATTTGAGATAGTTAGAAAATCTTTAGACAGTTACTTGCTCGCAAATATGACTGAATTTGGAAAATCTAAAATTTTGGACTATAAAGTCCTTGAAAATTTAGGATTTAATATTGTGATTTATCCAGTTACAACTCAAAGATTAGCCATGAAAAGCGTCGAAGATGGTTTGCGTGCTATTTTTGCGGATGGACATCAGAATAATTTAATTGGTAAAATGCAGACGAGGAAAAGATTATATGATCTGGTAGAATACGAAAAATATAATTCCTTAGACGAAAAAATTTATAATTTTAATACAGAAGGTCACGAATAATGGATGCGGACATAAAAAAAGGGTTAATGGGAGTTACTGTAGATGAAACATCTGTTTCTAAGGTAATGCCTGAAATAAATTCCTTAACTTACAGAGGTTATGCTGCACAGGATTTATGCGCAAAATGCAAATTTGAAGAAGTTGCTTATCTTATTTTAAATGGAGAACTTCCAAATAAAAAACAATTAAAAAGATTTGAAACCCAAGAGAGAAAAGAGAGAAAACTTTCTAAAACGCTGCTTAAAGATATTAAGAATTTTCCTAAAAAAGCTCATCCTATGGATGTAGCAAGAACAGCTGTAAGTATTATGGGACTTGAAGATCAAGAGACCAAAGATAACTCCGCAGAAGCTAATATGCGAAAAGTAATGAGAATTTTTGCAAAGACTCCAGTGGCATTAGCGGCTTTTTATAGAAGTAGAAAAGGTAAAAAAATTATTCCACCAAAAAAAAATCTTACATTTTCTGAAAATTTTTTTCACATGTGCTTTGGTAAAGTTCCGAATAAAGATATCGTTAAAGCTTTTGATGTTTCGTTAATTCTTTATGCAGAACATAGTTTTAATGTTTCTACATTTACTGCTAGAACGATAACAAGCAGCTTGTCTGATATTCATGGGGCAATCACTGGTGCTATTGCAAGTTTAAAAGGTCCTTTGCACGGTGGCGCAAATGAGGAAGTAATGCACATGATGAATAAAATAAAAAAACCTGAGAATGCATCAAAATGGATTAACAACGCTCTTGATAATAAAGATGTAGTTATGGGTTTTGGGCATAGAGTATATAAAAGTGGAGATTCGAGAGTGCCAACTATGAGAGAATATTTTAGAAAAGTCGCTAAAATAAAAAAAGATAAAAAATTTGAGAGAATTTATGACATAGTAGAAAAAGTGATGATAGATAGAAAAAATATTCATCCAAATGTAGATTATCCAACTGGACCAACTTATCACTTGATGGGTTTTGATACTGATTTCTTTACTCCAATATTTGTTATTTCACGAATAACAGGTTGGTCTGCACATGTAATCGAACAATTAGCTACTAATAAGTTGATAAGGCCTTTAGCAGCTTACAACGGAAATAAACATAGACCAGTTTCTGAGTTAAAAAACAGATAGTTTAGTGTTTGATTGCTAAAATATTCTCTTTATCAATTTTTGATATTTTATAATTATTTTTCTCAAATTTCTGTATTATTTCTTGTAGTTTGTCTCCAGATTTTAGGTATCCATCAAAATGTTTGTACTCAAACATAATGCTATTAATTTTTATTTCTCCTAAATCGATATCGCTTAATATCTCATATTCAAATCCCTCAACGTCAATAATAATTTTTTCTATTTCAGTAATTGAATGCTTTTTTACTAAATCTTTAAACCTAAGAGTCTCAATTACTACTTTATCAATATCATTATCCTCAATCAAAAATCTTTTTGATCTATGACTTATTAAATGATTTTTATCAAAAGATCCTATGCCGCTTGCCCAGTGTTTTTTGAGCTTATTGATAGAGTTTCCTTTAACAAAATAAAAATCTTTTTTTTCATTAATATTCGATATGGCAACGGGTTCTATAATTATATTTTTAAACTCTTTTAGGTTTTCTTTAATTGCATCAACGTTATGTGGAACAGGTTCAACTAATAATATTGGACTATTTTTTATTTTTGAAATTTCATCCCTTATATGAACACCAATATGAGCACCTAGTACGACTAATTCAAATTTCATATAAAATGATATACATAACTATATTTTAGCTTAATTATATAGTCTATTTTTTCAACATAGCCTTCTTAAATAAGGACATGCCCTCTTCGATCTTACAATTGTACGATTTTAAAAAGCTTTGAAGTTGCCAACCACTTAATCTATTTTTAATATCTTCAAGGTTTTGTCTTTTCCAATCAGCTGTTGTTTCCTCTGATTTCCACTTTATCTTTTCCTCATCAGTTCTTCCACAGCCGTAGCAGTATCCTGTGTCTGGATCTGTCTTACATATACTTATGCACGGGCTTACAATCACAAATTAACTAAATGCGTCTATCCAGTTACCTTGTGTTGATGCTTTTGAATATTCAGTCGCCCTTCCCTCAAAGAAGTTCATATGCTCAACTGCATTTAACATTGTATCTAACCAAGTTAGTGGATTTTTTTGAACATCGTAGATTGGCTCTAAACCTAATTGAGATAATCTTCTATTTCCAATAAACCTTATATAATCTTTTACCTCTTGAGCTGTTAAACCTTCCATTGGTCCCATTTCAAAAGCTAAATCTATAAAAGCGTCTTCATGCTCAACAATTGTTCTACAGGCTTCGTAAAGCTCTTTTTTTAATTTAGGTGTCCATATTTCTGGATTCTCTTTGATAAATTCTTTAAAAATTCTAATCATCGAATTACAGTGAAGGGTTTCATCTCTTACTGACCAGGTAACTATTTGGCCCATTCCTTTTAACTTATTGTGTCTTGGAAAGTTTAAAAGAATTGCAAAACTTGCAAACAATTGTAATCCCTCTGTAAATGCACTGAAAACAGCAACAGTTTTTGCAATGTCCTCTTTTGAATTTACATTAAACCCTTGCATGTAATCATATTTATCTTTCATTTCTTTATACTTCATAAAAGCAGAATATTCTGACTCTGGCATTCCGATAGTATCTAATAAATGTGAATAAGCAGCTACATGAACAGTTTCCATAGCAGCGAATGCTGTCATCATCATTAAAACTTCAGTTGGTTTGAATACTGATGTGTAGTGTCTTAGGTAACAATTATTTACCTCAACGTCTGCCTGAGTAAAAAATCTAAATATTTGAGTAACTAAATTTTTTTCTGGTCCAGACAAATTCTTTTGCCAATCCCTAACGTCGTCTCCTAAGGGTACCTCCTCTGGAAGCCAATGAATTCTTTGTTGTGTTAGCCATGCATCATAACACCATGGATATCTAAATGGTTTATAAACAGGGTTCTCAACCAATAAACCCATTTTTTTTGGTTGTATTATTTCTTTATTAGCCTTTTCTATTACTGACATGATAGACACTCCTCATATTTGTTTTCTTCTTCTTGTATTTGTTTATTTTTAGATTTGTATACATTCGCTGTAATGTCAGTTGAATTTGCATCATTAACATTTTCAGCTCTTTGTATTGATTTTGACCTACAATAATAGAGACTCTTCAATCCTTTTTTCCATGCTTGAAAATGGATTTGGTGTAAGTCTTTTTTATGTACATCGGCAGGTAAAAATATGTTAATAGATTGTGCTTGTGAAATATGCGGGGTTCTGTCTGCACTTAAATCAACAAGCCACCTTTGATCTAGCTCAAAAGCAGTTTTAAATACATCTTTTTCATCTTGAGTAAGAAAATCTAGATGAGATACTGAACCTTGATTGGTTGTGATACTAGACCAAGTTTCATCATCATTCTTTCCATATTTTTCTAAAAGTTTCTTAAGATATTTGTTTCTAACATTAAAAGAACCTGAAAGTGTTTTATGAGTATAACTATTTGCAGCAATAGGTTCCACTCCTGGAGAAGTTCCACCACAAATAATTGATATTGAAGCTGTGGGTGCAATAGCAGTCTTATTGGAAAATCTTTCCATTATTCCATAATCTTCAGCATCAGGGCATGCACCTCGTTCATCAGCTAGATCTTTGGAGGATTGATCAACTTTTTTTTGTATATTCTCAAAAATTTGCTTATTCCATACTTTACTCATTACAGACTCTAAAGGCATCATTTTCTTTTGGAAATAAGAATGTAAACCCATTACTCCAAGCCCAACACTTCTCTCTCTGATAGCAGAATAAGTTGCATCACTAAATTCTTCTGGAGCATTTTCAATAAAGTCTGTAAGCACATTATCTAAAAACCTCATTACATCTCCAACAAAAAGTTCATCATCTTTCCACTCATCATACTTTTCAACATTTAAAGACGATAAACAACAAACTGCTGTTCTGTCTCTTCCTTCTTTATCTATACCTGTAGGCAAAGTTATTTCACTGCATAAATTAGAGGTCTTAACTGTTAGACCAGCTAATTTATGATGTTGAGGAATTTGTCTGTTAACAGTATCTATATAAATTATATAAGGCTCACCAGTTTCTATTCTGGCAGTTAATAATCTTATCCAGAGATTTCTAGCAGATAGAGTTGATTGTACAGCACCATCTTTTGGACTTTTCAAGGCCCACTGTTCGTCAAGTTCTACAGCTCTCATAAATGCATCAGAAACTAAAACTCCATGATGTAGGTTTAATGCTTTTCTATTTGGGTCTCCGCCTGTTGGTCTTCTCATCTCAATAAATTCTTCTATTTCTGGATGATCAATAGGCAAATAGCATGCAGCAGAACCTCTTCTTAATGATCCTTGACTTATAGCCATTGTTAACGAGTCCATAACTTTAATAAACGGAATTATACCGGAGGTTTTTCCCACTCTTCCAATTTTTTCTCCAATAGATCTTAGATTGCCCCAATAGCTTCCGATTCCTCCACCCCTTGCTGCTAACCAAACGTTTTCGCTCCAAAGTCCTAGTATTCCGTTCAAACTGTCGCCTGCTTCATTTAAAAAACACGATATGGGCAAACCTCTTGTGGTTCCTCCGTTAGATAAAACTGGAGTTGCTGGCATAAACCATAAATTACTTATATAGTTATACAATCTCTGTGCGTGCAGGTTATCGTCTGCATAATGACTTGCTACCCTAGCAAACAAATCTTGAAAAGACTCGTTTTCTCCTAAATATCTGTCACTCAAGGTTGCTCTACCGAAATCTGTTAGATTTTCATCCCGGCTTCTATCAATCTTAATGGTGATACCTTTGGAATTTTGAAATAATTCTGTTTTATTATTTAAAGAGAATAAATCTGGTCTTTTATCTTTATTATCCTTTACAACTTTAGGTGTAAATTCAGAGACAGCTTTCTTGATGGCTTGTGACAGTACTTTGTTCATAAAACTCCCTATTTTACCGCAATATTTAAGTAAAACAACTATATGTTGTGTGCGAATATCTTAAATACACTATATAAATTAAAAATCAATAGAACATTTATAGAACACTGAAAAAAATATTCAATAAAAAAATTAAATAAATGTACAAATATCAACATGAAAAATGAAAAGAAAATAGATCCATATGGTTTTAGGGAATATGACGCAAGGTGGCTGTTTCCGGATAACATAAATGAACTAGGAATCGAATCTGTAGGAAAAGGCTTTGGTACTCAAGTAGTTAAAAAGGTTAAAAATCCGACTGTAATTGTAGGACATGATTATAGATCTTATAGTGAAAATGTTAAAAAAAGTTTTGTTAAAGGATTGATGGCTACAGGATGTAACGTAAAAGACATTGGATTGTGCCTCTCTCCCACAGTTTATTTTTCACAATTCAAATTAAAGTCAGACGCAGTTGCAATGATAACTGCAAGTCATAATGAAAATGGATGGACCGGAATAAAAATGGGTATTGAAAAAGGTTTAACTCATTGTAAAGACGAAATGTCAGATTTAAAAGATATTGTTCTAAACGAAAAATTTATAAATGGATCAGGAAATTATGAAGAAATAAAAAATTTTAATAAAGTTTATATTAATGATCTATCAAAGAATAAATTAAATAAAAAATTAAAAGTTGTTGCTGCATGTGGAAATGGAACAGCAGGTATTTTTGCGCCTGAGGTATTAAGAGGAATTGGTTGTGAGGTAATAGAACTAGATTGTAATTTAGATTATACTTTCCCAAGATATAACCCTAATCCAGAAGATATGGAAATGCTTCACGAAATCTCAAAATATGTAAAAGAAAATAATGCTGATGTAGGTTTTGGTTTTGATGGAGATGGAGACAGAGTTGGAGTGATAGATAATAATGGAAATGAAATATTTGCTGATAAAATTGGATTATTAATTGCTAGGAATATTTCAAATATTCATAAAAATTCTAAATTTGTTGTAGATGTAAAATCAACAGGATTATTCATGAATGATAAAATTTTAAGAAAAAATAATTGTAAAACAATTTATTGGAAGACAGGACACTCTTATATTAAAAGAAAGGTAAACGAGGAAAATGCAATAGCCGGGTTTGAAAAAAGCGGTCACTTCTTTTTTAATAGTCCATTAGGATATGGATTTGATGATGGTATTAATTCTGCAATTCAAGTTTGTAATTTATTGGACAATGAAACTGAAAAATTAAACATACTTATAAACAAATTACCTAAAACGTATCAAAGTCCAACTATGGGTCCATTTTGTAAGGATAATGAAAAATATAAAGTGATAGATGATTTAATATCTAAAATTACTAAATTAAAAGAAGATAATTTTAAAATTTGTGGTCAAAATATTACAGATGTACTAACTGTAAATGGGATAAGATTTACTCTAGATGATGGTTCGTGGGGATTGATTAGAGCGTCATCAAATAAACCCTCACTTGTTGTTGTAACAGAAAGCCCAACCTCAGACCGTTTTAAAAAAGAGATTTTTTATTTTATTGATATGTTGCTTAAAGAGACTGGTAAGATTGGGGAGTATGATCAAAAGTTAGACTAAATATTAAAAAATCTGTAAATAAATATTGTTCCTACTACATATAAAAAAACTCCAAATAATCTTTGAGCCTTTAGTTTATCCATCTTATAAACTGTGTTAGCTCCTACCTTGGCCATAAAGCTTGTGATAGGAACGAACAATATAAAAGCTGGAATATTAATAAAGCCAATACTAAATGGTAAATTCACATTGAAATAAAAGCCAGATAATAAAAAACCTATTGAACCAGTAAAAGATATAAAAAAACCTATTGCAGCAGCACTTCCTATACATTTACTTATTGGATAGCCAAGATATCTTAATATTGGAACATTCATCATGGCTCCTGTAATACCCATAGGAGCTGATACAAAGCCAGAAAATAAACCCAAAAATACTCTTGGAGTAATTGAAGAATTAGGTTTTATTTTTTTTATTTGCTCTTGGGCCATCATTAGATATGCCCCAAAAAAATAAACTACTACCGAAAAGAATAAGACTAACATTTTTGTTTTCATAAATGATGCGAATACTGTTCCTGCTAATACTCCTAAAACTACAAATAGACCAAATGTTTTAACAACTCTAAAATCTACTAATTTGTTTTTATTATGTGTTATTACGGATACAGTAGAAGTAAATATAGTTATTGTAAAAGCTGTACCTACAGTCAGATGCATTAAATAATCTTTATCAAAATTTAATGTTTCAAAAATAAAAAATAAGCAAGGTACGGAAATTAAACCTCCTCCAATACCAAATAGACCTGCAAAAAATCCGACTGCTGTTGCTGCAAATATAATAAGTAATAAAAAATGCCAATACTCATATATTAAGAAAGATAATGACAGATAAACCTGCTTCTTTAAGTTAAATTATAATATTCAAAAAATGATCTAACAGAAACTAAAAGCAAAAAACAGCCAAATATTCTGCTTAATAATTTTTTATTAATTTTATAAACAACTTTAGCTCCTATACGAGCCATGACCATTGTAATTGGCACAAACACTATAAACCCTAGGAGATTAATATAACCAAATGAAAAAGGAGTATTTACATTATCAATTATACTTCCGCTAATTATCATAGTTGTTGTACCGGTTAATGCTATAAGAAAACCAACAGCTGCAGCAGTTCCAATTGATGTTCGTATATCATAACCAAAAGTTCTAAGAAACGGAACCATTAATGAGCCTCCGCCTATTCCTAATGGAACTGATATAAATCCTATTAATAATCCAGAAATATTTTTAATTAATTGTGAAATCTTTTTTGGATTTTCTAACAATTTGTCTCTAAAAAAAATAAAAAATAATCCAACACCGAATGAGAAAAATGCAAAAAATAAAACTAATGCTGGTGTTTTTAAATTTACAGCTAAAAAAGTTCCAGCAAATACTCCAATAATAATTAATAGACCAAATGTTTTTACCATTTTAAAATCAACAGCCTCATATTCCATATGTGTTCTTGTAGATATGATTGAGGTAGGTATAATTATTGCTAGCGAGGTTCCAACAGATAAATGCATTCTGGTCAAAATATCAAACTCAAGAACACTAAATGCATAGTATAATGCTGGGACCATTATAATTCCTCCACCAACACCTAGAAGACCAGCCATAAATCCTGCAACTGCTGCTGCGATAGCTAACACTGTAAGTAAATTTATGATTATATTTATGTCAATATTTTCCATTACACTGGCAATTGATTTGCCTTTTCATTATTCTGAGCAATATCCATAATATGTTTTGCTTTCTTAAAATCAGAGTCTCTTGCCATCATATTGTCACTCAAATACCTCTTCCACTCTTTAGAACCAGGTTGTCCATGATATAAGCCAACAGTATGTCTCATAATGTGGTTAACTTTAGTTCCCTTTTTAACTTCCTCCTCTAGATAAAATAATAGCTTTTTAACAATTTCTTCTCTTGATAGAACATCTTGGTTATTAAAAATTTCATTTTCTATATCTCTTAAAAAATATGGATTTTGATATATCGCTCTGCCAATCATAACTCCATCACAACTATCTAAATGTTTTTTAATTCCATCGGTATTTGTTACGCCACCGTTTATTATAATTTCTAAATCAGGATTTTCTTTTTTAATTTTATAAACCATTTCATAATTTAATTTTGGAATATTTAAATTCTGTTTTGGGGTAAGACCTTTTAAAATAGCCTTTCTAGCATGTAATATAATTGTTGAAGCACCAGCTTCTTTAATTTTATTAACAAACATATTTAAATAATCAAATTCCTCTGTGTTATCGAAGCCAATTCTGGTTTTAGCTGTCACAGGAATTTTACACGAGTTAGACATTTCATTTATACAATCTGCTACAAGTTCAGGCTCTTTCATTAAACATGCACCAAAAGAATTTTTTTGCACCTTTTTACTTGGACATCCAAGATTAAGATTTATTTCGTCATAACCTAAATCTTCAGAAATTTTAGCAACTTCAGACAATTCTTTTTTATCAGAACCACCAACTTGTAATGCTAATGGTTTTTCCTCTTGCCTAAATCCTAAAATCTTATCTCTATCACCATGAATTGCAGATTTTGTAGCAACCATTTCTGAGTAAAGCATTACATTTTTACTTATGAGTCTTAAAAAAAATCTATCGTGTCTATCAGTGCAGTCCATCATCGGTGCAACAGAAATTTTTCGATTTATTTTTCCTTTAATATCCAAGTGCTTTACCCATTATTTTATCAGGCAACCAAGTAACAATTTCTGGAAATATACATAAAATTAATATAGCTAATGCCATAATGACCATAAAAGGTACGGATCCTTTTAAGATTTCTGACAAACTCACGTCTGGGGTTATTCCTTTAATAATATAAAGGTTTAATCCAACTGGAGGTGTAATTAATCCGATTTCCATATTAATAGTAAATACTATTGCAAACCAATAAGGATCAAACCCTAAAGTTGTTATAACCGGAAGTAATATTGCTGAAGTCATTACAATAACAGCAACAGGTGGAAGAAAAAAGCCTGCTATTAAAAGAAATATATTTATTAAAATAAAAACTACCCATTTATTTGAACTAAGTTCTACCATGCTTTGAGCTAATGATTGAGTTACGTACAATTGAGACAGAGTAAATGCAAAAAGATAAGAAGCTGCAATAATAAACATTATCATTACGCTCTCTTTCATAGAAACTTTAACAATATTCCATATTTTTTTTGGTTGATAAATTTTATAAACGACCGCAATTAATACAAAAACTAAAAAGGCTCCTACGCCAGATGCCTCTGATGGGGTTGCAACTCCTCCATACAAAACATATAAAACTCCAGCTATAATTGCCAAGAATGGAAGTATTCTTGGTAATACCTCCAGCTTTTCTTTTAATGTTGGAGGCTTTCTGTTCTTTAAAGCTTTTGCAGAGTCTTTGTCTATAAAATAACTATGAATAAGAGCCCAAATTGCAAACATACCAGCTAACATAAAGCCAGGAATTAAACCGCAAAGAAATAATCGTCCAATTGATGTGCCTGTTGCAATTCCATAGACTATTAAAACAATGCTAGGTGGAATTAAAACTCCTAGTGTTCCACCAGCCGCAATGGTGCCAGTAGCAATTTGATCTGAATATCCTCTTTTTCTCATTTCGGGAATTCCCATAGTTCCAATTGCAGCACATGTTGCAGGACTTGACCCACTTAGAGCTGCAAAAATTGAGCAAGCTCCTATATTTGAAATAACTAACCCACCAGGCAATCTCCAAAGCCATCTATCCAAACCTGTATATAAATCTTTTCCAGCTGGAGAATTAGCAACAGCCATTCCCATTAAAATAAACATTGGTATTGAGAGTAGAACGAAAGAATTTAGACCTGCATAAAAAGTTTCTGCAAAAACATCCAACATTTGTAAACCCTCAAAAGCAACAAGAAGAGCTATAGATACAAAACTTAATCCAAAGGCAATTGGTATTCCTGAGAATAAAACAACTAAAGTAAAAACAGCAACTATTACAGCAATTATCAAAGGATCCATTAATTAATATCCTTTTCGTCTGTAAGTTTTATAATTTCAGCAATGTACTGTAAAATCATTAATGCTGCACCAATCATCATTGATGAGTAAGGAATCCATAAAGGAGGATCCCATACAGTACCGGTTGAATAATTTTTAGTAAATGCTTCCTCTACCATTAAAAAACCAAAATAAAATAAAATTAGAAAAAACAACAAACTTACTAACGAAGTAAAAATTTTAAGTCTTAATATATTTTTTTTTGACAAAAAATCGTAAATCCATTCCATACTAACATGAGCTTTTTCACTCAATACATATGCACTTCCTATGAAAGTTGAAGCAACTAGAAGCATTGTAACTAATTCTGTTTGCCATGTAATAGCTCTTTGAAAAAAATATCTTTCAAATACAAGTTCAACAATCACCAAAATCGATAAAAGTAAAGCTAGAACAGCGAATGCACCACAAGCTTTTGCAACTAAATCACAGAATTTTAAGTATTTATTTTTCATAAAAAAACCCCTACTTAATAAAATTAAATAGGGGTTCTTTATATATTATTTTAATCTACTGCTAAAGCCATTTCCATTAGCTTATCGCCACCTGGAACTTTTTCAGCAAATGCTTTATGAGAAGATTTTTTTGCAATTTCAACCCATGCAGCATGATCTTTAGCATCCATATATACTAATTTAACACCTGCAGCCTTGTAAGCTTCTTCAAACTTTTTATCTAAGTTCTCAACTTGGGCTGTCATATACTCCTCTGCAACTTTTCCAGCTTTCATTAAAGCTTTTTGTTGCTTAGCATTTAATTTATCAAAACTCATTTTTGACATTAATATTGGCTCGTACATGAACCATAGTCCAAATTTTCCTGGAGGTGTTGCGCATGTAACTTGTTCGTAAATTTTGTAACTTACAAAACTTCCAGAACTAGTATTTGCACCAGTTAGTACACCAGTTTGTAAACCAGTATAAATCTCAGATGAAGGCATACTTTGGATACCAGCACCAGCTTGTTCTAACATCTGGTTAAAAGCTTTACCAGCAGCTCTCATCACTTGACCTTTTGCATCGTTTGGATTTTTAATACATTTTGTTTTTGATGCAAATCCACCACCTAACCATGCATCAGATAGTACAACAACACCAGCATCGTTAATAATTTTTTTAATTTCAGTCATCATAGGACCTTTATTAAACCTTAATGCGTGGTCATGATTTTTTACAGTTCCAGGCATTAAAGTTGCATCAAATTCTGGATGGAATTTAGACGCATATGCTAATGGAAAAGCAGAAATATCTAGTTGACCTGTTGTCATTGGTTTCCACTGTTCTTTTGGTTTGTACAATGATTTAGCTGGATAGATTCTTATATCTACTCCAACATTTGCTTTTTTCATTTCATCAGCAATTATTTGTACCATTTCGTGTCTAGGATCATATGAACCATCCGCTCTAGGAGTTCCTGGCCATTGATGACTAGCTTTTAAAGTAACTGCGTATGCAGAACCTATAGTGGTTAACAAAAATACTAACGAAGTGAAATATAATGATATTTTTTTAAACATTTTTTTCCTTCTGTAGTTATTAAAAAAAGTGTATTAAAGATAACTTAAGGAAAAGAGTCAAGTTGCCTTAAAGTACTTAAATATTGCTTATGAATGGACCTTTAAAAGACTTGTTGGTATTAGATCTAACTAGAGTATTAGTTGGTCCTTACTGTACGATGATTTTATCAGACCTTGGAGCTAGAGTTATAAAGGTAGAGGCTCCTGAAATTGGGGACGACTCGAGGAAGTTTGGTCCATTTGTTAAGGATTACTCTGCATATTTTATGTCTTTAAACAGAGGAAAAGAAAGTATTGCGTTAAATCTAAAGAAAGAGGATGACAAAAAAATTTTTGAAAAGATTTTAGCCAAAGCTGATATTTTGGTTGAAAATTTTAAGCCTGGAACTTTAGAAAAGTGGGGCTTTGGATGGAAAGAACTTAGCAAGAAATACCCTAAATTGATTTATGCGTCTGCATCTGGTTTTGGTCAAACAGGCCCTTTAAAAGAATTACCGGCATATGACATGGTTGTACAAGGTATGGGTGGATTAATGAGTGTTACTGGTCAACCAAATTCAGAACCTACACGAGTTGGTACATCGATTGGAGATATTACAGCAGGATTGTTTACTGCAATTGGAATTAATGCAGCATTATATGATAGACAAAAAACTGGAAAAGGAATGTACATAGATGTTTCGATGCTTGACTGTCAAATTGCAATTTTAGAAAATGCGATAGCTCGATATTTATCAAAAAATGAAATTCCAAAGCCAATGGGTTCTCGACATCCTTCAATAGCTCCCTTCGAAGCTTTTAAAACCAAAGATAGTTACATAATTATTGCAGCTGGTAATGACAAATTGTTCGAAAGTTTATGTCAAACATTAAATTTAAATGAATTAATTAATAGTAGCAAATTTAAATCTAATTCACTTAGGAGTGAAAATATGGATGAATTAAAAAAAATTTTAGAGGATAAGCTTACTTATAAAACTACAAACGAGTGGGTTAAGCAGTTTGAAAATTTAAGAATACCTTGTGGTCCAATATATAATATTAAAGAAGCCGTAGAGAATCCTCAAGTTAAGGCTAGAAATATGATAGTCAAAGCTTATCACAAAGTAATTGGCGAATTTAAACTTGCAGGTAATCCAATTAAAATGTCTTCTTATAAAGATGAAAACAAAAGAGGTGATATTCCTGATCTAGATGAACATAGGAATAAAATTCTTAAAGAATTTAGTTAATTTACTGATCTTGGTTTTCTGAGCTATCAGAAGTATCGGTTGCTTCCTGATCTTTAAGCTGATCTATTGAAACTTCATTTTCCTCATTATCAACCTCTGCGGAAACTTCCTCGCTTGATATAGTTTCAGGAGAATTTTGCAGCTCACTTAAATCTTCTTTAGAAACTTGTATTTTGTCTGGTATCTTTCTTGCTCTCTTTGATGGCAATATCGGAACCCCACTTTTTGAGATCTCACCTTTGTATAAATTTTCAAAATCATCTCCAACTTCAACGTCCTCCTCGTTAGTCTCTTCAACTTGCTCAACATGTTTTCTTAATTTATAAACTGCGCTTTCGGTTAGATCAGAAACTTTTATATTGTCTGAAGCTATTTCTCTTAATGCAATGACTGTATTTTTGTCGTTATCTCTGTCTAATGATGGTTCAATACCCGAATTTAATTGTGTTGCTCTCTCTTTTGCAACTAACACTAATTCATAAGGACTTTCGACTTTATCTATGCAGTCTTCTACGGTTACTCTTGCCATGCGAGGTATTTATACCCCCAAAATCAATAAATCAAGTTTTAATTAATTTTTATAGGATTTAATTTACCTCTAATTAAAAATAACAATATTAATGATAACGATATATATATTGCAGATATTAATGCAATTTCCTCAATTTTATAACCATTATCAATTAAAAATCCAAATAATGCTGTTCCAAATGCTGTAGCAAATACCATAAGTGCAGTTGTAAGTGCTTTTATTGATCCGATATATTTGACACCATAAATTTCAGCCCAAGTAGATGATCCTAGAACATTCGCAAATCCATTCGAAATCCCGATTAATCCTAAAAATATAAAAGCAGTGAAAGGATGATTAAAATACATAATTACAAATACAGAAATAAGTAATGGAATATTCATATAGATAATTAATTTTCTGCTAGTAAACTTATCGATTAAAATACCTGAAATAATTAAAGTTATTACTGACAAAACTGAGTACGCCATAAAAGATTGTGCAATTATATATGGTCCCCAATTTTTTGAATTTAATATAAATGATTGATAAACAAATGTTCCAGTTGCTATCCAAGGCATGGCTAACATATTTGCACAAATTATATAAAATCTATAATCTTTTATAACCTCAATCCTTTTCCAATTTTTAATGCTTAAATTTTTAGAACCTTTTTTTTGTTCAGTTTCTCTTGAATTAAAATTCAGGTTTTTAACTAAAATAATTGATGTAATTGGCAAAATTAATAAAACTAAAAGAGAGATTGATATCCAAATAATTTTCCAGTCATATAATGAAAGCAAAAAAATTACAAATACAGGAAGTATAAATTCAGCTGTAGATAAACCAAACCAAATTGTACTTAAAGCCTTTCCTCTTGATTTAGTAAAATATCTTGAAACAGTCGTTGTTGCAGTATGAGACATCATTCCTTGTCCAGAAAATCTCATTAAAAAAATTGCAATAAACAACAAACTTATCGATGATATGGTTGAAAAAAAGAAACTTGAAAATGATAGAAGCAGTATTACAAAAAAAGCAAATTTAGATATATTTATATCATCAATTTTTTTTCCAACCCAAATTAAAACAAAACTACTAAGTAAAGTTGCAGAAGCATAAATTGAGCCAAATTGTCCATGGGTTATTGATAGTTCATTTCTAATGCTATTGTTAAACAAACCTAAAAAAAAACTCTGTCCAAAACTAGAAAAAAATGTAAATATAAAACCAAATAGAATTACTTTTAAACTTAAATTTTTAAACATAACTTTATGTCTTGTAATGTAGCTTTCATTGGTCTTGGTGTCATGGGATATCCGATGGCTGGTTATATATCAAAAGGTGGTCACAATGTAACTGTTTTTAATAGAACTTCATCAAAAGCTGAGAAATGGATTAAAGAATATAAAGGTAAAATGGCAAGTTCACCTGCAGAGGCTGCAAAAGATGCAGATTATATTTTTACATGTGTAGGGAATGATAATGATTTAAGGGAGGTTACTTTTGGTGAACAAGGAGCTTTTAAAACTATAAAAAAAGGAGCAGTTTATATTGATAACACTACAGCTTCAGCAACTATCGCTAGAGAAATTTATGAATACGGAAAAAAAAATAATTTTGGATCTTTAGATGCACCTGTTTCAGGCGGGCAAGCTGGTGCTGAGAATGGGGCCTTGACCGTTATGATTGGTGGAGATCTATCAGAATTTAAGAAAGCTAAAGATAAAATAGATTGCTATAGCAAGAAAATGAAATTACTAGGTGGACCAGGAAATGGACAACTAGCAAAAATGGTCAATCAAATATGTATTGCTGGTTTAGTTCAAGGTTTATCTGAGGGTATAAATTTTGGAATGAAAGCAGGACTTGATATGAAGGATGTAATTGAAGTAATTTCAAAGGGTGCCGCGCAATCATGGCAAATGGAAAATAGATATAAAACAATGATTGATGATAAATTTGATTTTGGTTTTGCGGTGGATTGGATGAGGAAAGATCTAAAAATAGCTATGGATGAAGCTAAAAATAATGGATCACTGTTACCTGTCACAGAACTTGTAGATAAATTTTATTCAGAGGTTCAAGATATGGGTGGGAATAGATTAGATACATCCAGTTTAATTAAAAGATTTAGAAAGTAGAATTGTATGCAACCAGCATACTATGAAAACTTAGAGGAAATTCAAAATAAGTATTGGGAAATGCTTAATGATGCTGTTACTAATCGTAACTCACCTTTTAGAATTCCAGTATTTATTTGTGCAGATCAAAACGAAATTGATGGTAGAATAGTTGTACTTAGAAAATCAGACAGAGATAATAATTTATTGCAATTTCATACTGATTTTAGATCATCAAAGATAAATATATTAAAGAAAAATAATAATGCATCTTTAGTTTTCTATGATAAAGAAGAAAAAATTCAATTAAGGGTAAAAGTTAATTGTATAATAAATAACAAAAATTCAATAACAGAGGAGTCTTGGAAAAAAACACAACATATAAGTAGAAGGTGTTATTTAACAGACGATCCACCCGGGACAATTTCTAGTGATCCAACATCAGGAATGATCTCAAAATTAGAGGATTTTGATTACACAATGGAACAAAGTGAGGAGGGCTATAAAAACTTCACAGTAATACAATGCAAAATTAAAGCAGTTGAATGGTTATATCTTGCTGCAAAAGGGCATCGTAGGGCTAAATTTGACATAGAAAAAAAACAAACAAGTTGGTTGGTCCCGTAATGAAAAAATATGAAGCAATGGTTTTATCTTGTATTGATCCAAGATTTCAGTCGAAAGTACATAAATATTTAAAAAATAAAAAACTTACTGGAAAATTTAGTTCATTTACAATTGCTGGAGCTGGGATAGGTGTAACACATAAAAAATTCAAAAAATGGCATTCCACATTTTGGGATAATTTTGATACTTCAATCAAATTACACAAAATAAACAAGCTGATAGTGATTAATCATAGAGACTGTGGTGCAGCGAAAATTGCTTATGGAGATAAAAAATTTAATTCATCTATAGAACATAAAATGCACAAACTTTCTTTTAAAAATATTAAAACAAAACTTAGAAAAAAATATCCAAAAGTAAAAATAAATTTTAAAATTTTGTCTATTTAATTATTAGTCTGAAGCATTTTAAAATACTGACTTTAAGTACTTTTTCCAATTATCTTGATATCTAATTGCATTTTGTTTAATCGCTTCAATTTCATCTTTCGTAACTTGTCTAATTATTTTACCAGGGGAACCAACTACTAAAGAATTATCAGGTATTTCTTTTTTCTCTGTTATTAAAGCTCGCGCACCAATTAAACAATTTTTTCCAATTTTAGAGCCATTAAGAAGAACTGCACCTATTCCAATTAAGCTATTATCATCAATTGAGCATCCATGGAGCATAACTAAATGTCCAACAGTCACATTTTTTCCAACTTTTAAAGGATAGCCTGGATCTGTATGAAGAACGCAACTATCTTGCACATTTGATCCCTCACCTAAATGGATATTTTCAATGTCCCCTCTTAAAGTAGCATTAAACCAAACGCTTGTATTTTTTTCTAATGTAACATCGCCAATTATAACAGCATTGGGTGCGACCCAATTTTCGCCAGAGTTTTTTGGTTTTTTATTTTCCAAATCGTAAAACATAATTTATAAATAGTTTAACATGTCGCTAACAAAAACACCAATATGTGATTTCGGCAAGAAAGCTGAAAACTTTAAACTTAAATCTACAAATAATAAATTTTTAACACTTAATGATGTTAAAGGAGATAAAGGAACATTAGTAATGTTTATTTGCAACCATTGTCCTTACGTCAAGGCAGTAATTTCAGATATTGTAAATGATTGTAAATTACTCCAAAATTTAGATGTGAGCTCTGTAGCTATATGCTCTAATGATGTAATTAATTACCCAGAGGACTCATTCGATAAGATGATCGAATTTTCAAACTCAAATAATTTTAATTTTCCTTACCTGCATGATGAGACTCAAGAAATAGCAAGAAAATTTGATGCTGTATGTACGCCAGATTTTTTTGGCTATAATAAAAATTTAGAACTACAATATAGAGGAAGAATTAGAGAGCTTAAAGATTTAAAACCAATAAGAAGCGGAGAAAGTGAATTGTATCTTGCAATGAAAATGATCGCTGAAACAGGAAGAGGACCTAAAGATCAAATTTCAAGTATGGGATGTAATATTAAGTGGAGATAAATTTATGAACTTAATGATTACAAGATCATTTCCTCCATCCATTGGTGGAATGCAAAATTTAATGTGGGGACTAGCTAATGAGTTAGCTAAAATTGACATTTTAAAAGTTTTTGCAGATTTTGAATTAAATCACAATGATTTCGACAAAAAAGTTTCTTTTACTATTGAAAGAGTTGGTGGTTTTAAAATTTTTAGAAAATATAGAAAGGCTTATTTAGTAAATGAATACATAAAATCACATAAAAATATTAAATATATATTTTCAGATCATTGGAAAAGTTTAGAACTTATTAAAACCAGTAAAAAAAAAATTTGCTTAATTCACTCTAAGGAAATTAATCATGATATTGACAGCAAAATAAATAAAAGAGTATTAAGCGTTTTAAATAATGTACATTTAGTAGTAGCAAATTCAGAATTTACAAAAAATTTAGCTATTGAAAAAGGAGTAAAACCAGAATTAATAAATGTAATCAATCCTGGAGTTAATCCAGTAAAAGATCTTGATAAGAATTATCTCGATAAGGCTGAGGATTTAATGCTTAATAAATCTCCAAGGATAATTACCGTATCGAGATTTGATAAAAGAAAAAATCATGAGAAAGTAATTATGGCAATAAGAAATTTGAAACAAATTTATCCAAACATAATCTATATATGTATAGGATATGGTGAAGAGGAAGAAAAATTAAAAAAACTTTCAAAGGAATTGATGGTGCAAGATCAAGTATTATTTTTAAACAATATTAATCAAGATTTAAAGAATGCCCTAGTCTCAAAATCAAATATTTTTGTAATGCCGTCGATAATTAACAAAAAATCTGTTGAGGGATTTGGTATTGCATTTGTTGAAGCAGCTCAATATGGGGTTCCGTCTATAGGCGGTAAAGATGGAGGAGCATCAGACGCAATTATACATGAAAAGACTGGTTTAATTTGCAATGGAAATAGTTTAGATGAAATTTACTCATCTATCTCAAAATTATTACAAAACAAAAGCTATATCGAGTTTGGTAAACATGCGAAAGAAAATTCCATAAAATTTCTTTGGAGTAATATTATTGAAAAGTATAAAAGAATCTTATAGTTAAGCATTATGATAGATAAGTTTAATAATATTTGGTACTTATTAATTTTCTTAATTCATTTTATTGGAATTGGTATTTATGCTTATCAAACTATTTTTCAAACTAGAAAGTTCTGTACAAAATTTGAGATAGACGACTCAGGATTTCCAATGGTTAGATTTGTTGGAGCCTTCATGTTAGGACAAGTTTTAATGGCACTTTACATATTATTCATTAGAAGAAACGGTGTTGTTGCTGCTGGTTCTTTTTTTAATTTAGTTTTTTTAACAAATTTATGCATATTTTTAGTAAATTCTTACTCTATTTTAATAGACAAAACTGGAGTTAAAACTCCAGAGAAGTCTAGAGAAGGAATAATTGTTCCTCTTATTTTTTCTGCATTAAGCGCATCTCTATGCTACGGCTTAGCTGATAAAATTTATTTATATTAACCTAAATATTTATTCATTTTATCGAATACTCTTTCAGGTGAAAGTTTTTGTAGATCGTTAACTTGTATTGCCTTGAAATTTTTTCTCTCAATACTCACTTTATGTGCTGTTGTGTGCTTTCCAAATAATGCTAGACCAGATACCCCTAAGTGTGCTGTCATATGGGCAGGACCAGTATCATTTGCAACGACAAACTGACTATCTTTAATTAATGAAGCAAGCTGAGAAATACTTATTGCTTTATTTTTATCTAAAACGCACGTAGCATTAAAATCTTTAGCTTGACTTATCTCACTTGGACCTGGAGCAATTACAATTTTATATTCATTATTAAATTTGTTTAAAATAATTTTGATTAATTCATTATAGTATGGCCACTTTTTTGAGGTTAAATGTTGAGAGCAAAATGGGAGTAATAATATATATTTATTAAGTTTATAATTTTTTTTAATTTCCTCAATCTCTTCACAAGCCCATTCAAAAGATGGTGATAATGTGTGATTAGTTTTAAGACCTGAGTTTTTGAGTTGATGATTAAATCTTTCTAAAACAGGAGTTTTATCAAAGTCCTCTTTAATTATATCACTAGGTAATGTCGTGATTGAACTGGACCATATATTATTTTCAGCTTTTGGAAAAAGTATTCTTTTATAGAACTCGGTTCTTGAAGAATTTTGCAAATCATAAACTTTTATAAATCTAAAACTTTTTATTTTTTTCATTAAGAAAAATAAATAAATTAAATTAAATCTTGACAGTCGCTTATCTAAAATCACTTCATTAATATAAGGATTTTTATTTAGTAAATCTAAATAAGGTTTTGTTGTTAAAATATAGATATTATCACTCTTGTGGTTTTCATATATATCTTGAATTACACCGCTAGCTTGGGCTATATCTCCAAGTGAGCCATGTTTAATAATTAAAATATTAGACATATTTTAAACATGTTATAACAGTATTTAAATTTATGGACAAAATTTTAGTCGAAGTTTCAGTGGGTGAGTTGTTGGATAAAATTTCAATTTTAGACATAAAAAAAGACAAGATCAAAAATAAAGAGAATCTTGAGTATATTCAAAAAGAATACACTATATTAAAATCTGAATATGACAATA
Organism: uncultured Pelagibacteraceae bacterium; assembly: GCA_902561075.1. Taxonomy (GTDB): domain Bacteria; phylum Pseudomonadota; class Alphaproteobacteria; order Pelagibacterales; family Pelagibacteraceae; genus Pelagibacter. Next base: position 5,808 of record CACEOC010000006.1, on the reverse strand, counting down.
AAGTGAAATCTGACAATAAATTATCATTGCTATACAATTCTCTTAAAGAAATAAATTCTAGATTGTGGGTTATTGAAGATGAAAAGAGACTTTGTGAAAAAAATGACGATTTTGGAGAAAACTTTATCAAATTATCAAGAGATATACATTTTCTAAATGATGAAAGAGCAAAAATAAAGCTTGAAATAAATAATTATACTGGATCTAAAATCAAAGAAATTAAAGAATACGCAAAATATTAAAAACTATATTTCTTTTCTAAAAATTTTATTAAATTATGTATTATAAAAGTCATAAAGAGATAAATACTTCCAGCTATAACAAATACCTCAATAGGTTTAAATGTTGTTGATATTATATACTTAGCTACACCTGTTAAGTCCATCAATGTAACGGTACTAGCTAGAGATGTACCTTTTAACATTAAAATAATTTCATTACCATACGCAGGCAATGATTGACGGATAGCAATTGGTATTTGTATTTTATAAAAAATTATTTTATTAGCAACACCTAGGCTCTTACCTGCCTCAATATAACCGGGTTTAATAGTTTGAAATGCAGATCTTAATATTTCTGAGGTATAAGCACCAGTATTAAGTGCAAAAGCTATGACTGCACACCAGTAAGGTTCTTTTAGAATTATCCATAAAAAACTTTCTCTAATAAATTCAACCTGACCAAAACCATAATAAATTATAAATATTTGTACCAATAAAGGTGTCCCCCTAAAAATATAAGAATATACATAAGCAATTTTTCCAAAAATTATGTTATTTTTAATTCTTAAAATTGCGAAAAATAATCCTATAAACATTCCAATCATCAATGATACTGAAAGTAGTTTTAATGTAATAATGCTTGCTGATAATAATTTTGGAAAGCTATTTAATATTAAATCTAAATCCATTAATACCCTCTATTATATTTAATTTCCATCTTGTTAATAAATTTCATACTTAAAAAAGTAAGCATAAGATACAAAACGGCCGCAACAGTATAAAATAACAAAGGATCTCTTGTGGAACCAGCTGCTATATAAGACTGTCTCATAATTTCAACTAATCCAGTTACAGAAATAAGCGAAGTATCTTTTAAGGTTATTTGCCAAACATTACTTAAATTTGGTATTGAAAGTCTTAACATTTGAGGAAGAATAATCTTAAAGAATCTGGTTACTTTATTAAAACCTAGAACATTTGAAGCCTCAAATTGGCCTTTATCAATAGATTGTATTGCTCCTCTAAAAACTTCTGTGGAATAAGCGCCAGAAATAATTCCTATTGAAAATGCTCCTGTAAGAAATGCATTTATTTCTATATAATCATTATATCCAAAAATAGAGGCAACGAACATTATTGCACTACTTCCTCCAAAAAAGAAAAGATATATAACTAATAATTCTGGAACTCCCCTAATTACAGTCGTATAAAAATTTGCAATAAGATTTAAGAATTTATTATTTGATAATTTAAGAGGAGTAAATATTAGAGCAAAAACAAAACCTATTAACATTGCTGTTATAGACACAGCCAGTGTCATAAGAGTGGCAATTAATAATTCATCACCCCAACCTGTTTCGCCAAATAAAAGAAGTTCCATATCGAAAAGGCGGTTAATTAATTAACCGCCATTTCAAATATATTATTACATTGATGCGTCAAAACCAAAGTGTTTAATAGCTAATCTAGTTATAACACCATCTTTTCTTGCTTGATCAATTGCTTTATTAAAAGCTTTTAAAAGAGCAGCATCTCTTTTTCCTTGAGCAGAATCTTCGCCCATTTGAGATGCTTGTCTTAAACCTACACCTACTCCATTTCCAAATGCTCCACCTGAAAATGTTGGTCCAACTAGAACAACTGGTTTACCAGATTTTTCAGCGTAGTCAGTGAAGGCCACTGCTGCTGCTAACGCAACATCGCATCTTCCAGATGCTAAATCTAAATTAACATCATCTTGAGTTTTGTACGTTCTGACATTTACTTTACCTACGTCACCCGACTCTAGAAAGTTTTGATGAATAGTTCCCGTTTGTGTGCAAACAGTTTTTCCTGCCAAAGCTCCTGTGATTGTTTTTAGTGCTTTATTTACTCCTGATCCACCTAAAGTAAGATTAACTCCCTCTGGTGTGTCCATTCCTTCTAAGTCTGAACCCTTCATCACCGCAAGGGATGCAACTTCATCTGCATAACCTTGAGAAAAAGTAATTACTTTTTTTCTTTCGTCAGTGATAGACATTCCTGCCATGATTGCATCAAATTTTCTCATTTGTAGTGCTGGAATCATTCCATCCCAATCTTGTTCAACTATTACACATTGTTGACCAATGTATCTACAAAGTGCCCAAGCTAATTCTACTTCAAATCCTATAAGTTTACCTGAAGCATCTTTAGAGTTCCATGGTGGATAGGCACCTTCTGTTCCTATTCTAATTTTATCGGCATTTGCGGAAATTGTTAAAAATAAACTAATTAACAAACCTAAGCCAAATTTTTTAAATATATTCATTTTTTCCTCCAAAAATATAATCTTTATTATTCCATAAAAATTAAGATTTAAAAAGATAAATTAATTGTTAATAGATGTTGCAAAATTCCAAGAACAGTCAAAACTAGGTATATAAACTCTATCTAGAGTAGCATTGCCAAAATTTTTGTTAAATACATCAAGCCAGTTTTTAACTTGCCTCGGTTTTTTATCCTGACTGCCCACTTGAGCAGTAATAGTTCCGCCAGTTTTTAAAATTCTTTTTAAAGATTTCATATTTTTTGCTGCAAGATCTATACAATATTGATCATCATTTAGATCAACAAAAATTTTATCATATCTATTGCTTTCAATTGACTTGATACTTTCAAAAGCATCGCCCCAATAACATTTAACAGAATTCTTTTTTGTAGCTTTTTCTCCAACTTTAGCTAAATGTTTTTCACAGACTTTGACTACCTGTGGGTCAAGTTCAAACCAATCAATAAATCCAAAATTTTTCGAAATACATTCTCTCGCAACACCACCATCTCCACCACCAATTATAGCTGCTTTTTCTCTTTGTTTGTTTAGATTTAAACCTGATTTAACAAATGTTGAACTATATAAATGCTCATCTTTCTCAGCTACTTGAATTTCATTATCAATAAATAATGCTTTACCAAACTGTTCTAATTTTAGAATTTCTATGTGTTGACCTACTTTTGAGGTAAAGTTTTCTAAAACATCTTTAACTATGTAAAACTTTTTTAAACCAGGAGAACTATAAATGTCATCATATTGGGTAACTGTACTTCTATCAAAATTATTAATAGCTATTCTTTTTGATTTTATTTCCTTCTTTAGAATATCCAAAGCTATTTTTGGATGTACCTTTCCACATGTAAAAAAATCAAAACTTACGATGCCTTTTTCAGGAAATGTATGAAAACTCATATGGCTTTCAGCAAGTAAAGCTACTGTAGTAAAACCTTGTGGCTCAAATTTATGACTATTAATACCTAGAATTTCAACTTTCGCAGATTTGGCAATTTTATAAATGATTTTTTCATAAAATTTTTGTGAATAATCTTTTTTTACACCTATAAAATCTAAAGTTATATGTTCTCCTACTTTAGTCATAAATTATTCCTTTTTATAGTCTTTTACTTTTTCCAAAACTTTTTTCATTTCATTATTTGAAAGTATCTTAGGAATTCCTATTTTTAAAGTATTTATATATTGATGACAAATATTTTCTATTTCTTCAGCTAATTCAAATGCTTTTTCTAGATTTGTATCAAAAACAACTTGACCGTGATTTGACATTAAACATGCTTTTCTTTTATCAAGTGCTTTTAAAATATTTTTTGATAATTCTTCTGTACCAAATGTTGCATATTCTGCACATTTAATATCATCTCCACCTGCAAGTGCTACCATATAGTGAAATGCTGGAATAGATTTACCATGTGCTGAAACAGCCGTAGCATGTGTTGAGTGTGCATGTACGACTGCATTTGCCTCTTTTTTATTTACGTATATATCTTTATGTATTCTCCATTCAGATGAGGGTCTTTGTTTTAAAGAGTCTAATTTTCCGTCTAAAGAGACAAAAACTACATCCTCAGTTTCCAATTGTGAATATTTTACTCCAGATGGGGTAATTAAAAAACCATTTTTATATCTCACTGATATATTTCCCGATCTTAAAGCTGAAAGATTTTTAAAATTAAGCATTTTTGCGTATTTGATAACTTGTTCAACTTCAATCATTTTCTTTTTTTAATTTTTTTGAAAAAACATAACCAAAAACCAAACCAACTATTATTAATATATACTCATAAAATCTTAAAATAATGAAAACAATTGGTAATTCTTTTTCTTTAGGATTTTGATTAAAAAAATTCTGTGATCCATCTTCGTAAAGATTGACAGGACTAAGAATAAGATACAATCCATAAATAACCAAATAAATACATGGGATAGTTGATATATATAATAATGTCTTGTTATTTTTGATTAAACTTAAAAAGTTTGCAGATATTGCAACTAATACCAAAGATATCAAAGAGAATATTAATGGATTCATTTAAAAAACTTTCTTAAATCATCCTCTGATGCATCACAAATGCCTTTTTCAGTAATTAGAGAGGTAATATATTTTGCTGGCGTTACGTCGAAAGCTAAATTTAATGACTTGCTATCATGTGGATATATTTGTACTTTTTGAATTACTCCACTTTTATCTAATCCTTCAATTAATGACAATTCATCAGAATTTCTCTCCTCTATAGGAATTTCAGACGAGTTTTTTAAATTCCAATCAATAGTTGGGCTCGGTAAAGCTACATAAAATGGTACATTATTATCTTTAGCTGCAAGTGCTTTTAAATAAGTGCCTATTTTATTACATACATCTCCATTAGATAAAGTTCTGTCTGTCCCAACAATACACATATCTACCTCGCCCCTTTGCATTAAAATTCCACCTGCATTGTCAGTTATAATTGTGTTATCAATATTTTCTTCATTTAATTCAAAAGATGTTAAATTTGCTCCCTGATTCCTAGGCCTTGTTTCGTCAACCCATACATGAATTGGTATACCTTTTTGATGTGCATGATAAATAGGAGACGTTGCAGTACCCCAATCAATTGTTGCAAGCCAGCCTGCATTACAATGTGTTAAAATATTTACGGTTCTTTTTTTTTTTTTGAAAATTTCTTCAATAATTTTCAAACCATATAATCCTATACTTTTACAAAAACCAATGTCTTCGTTACAAATTTCATTTGCCTCCTTAATTGCAATACTTAATATTTCATCACTATTAATACCTTTCAATTTTGAACTCATTCTATCTACTGCCCACTTTAAATTAATTGCTGTAGGTCTTGCGTTGATTAGATCCTTACAGGACTTATCAATAAAAGATTTTTCATTTTTTTCTATAATTGCTAATACAACTCCAAAAGCTGCTGTCGCACCAATTAAAGGTGCTCCTCTTACCTCCATATTTGTAATAGAATTTATTGTATCCTGTACAGTTTTCAACTCCTTAATAATAAACTTATGAGGAAGTTTAGTTTGATCGATTATTTTGACAGTATTATTCTCAAACCAAATTGTTTTATAATCTTTGCCTTTTATTTTCATTTTATTCTATCTAAACTCTCTTTGGGCCAGGTATTTTCTCTATCATACATCTCATCGTAGCAAATTTTTTTATTTTTTATTTCAATCCAAGGATCTTTACTTTTTATAAAAATATGTGCCTGCGGTTCTAATGGTTTTTCTAAAGTTTGGGTTCTTATAGCAATTCGTCCTTTAGAAATA
>CACEOC010000005.1 GCA_902561075.1 uncultured Pelagibacteraceae bacterium | reverse complement strand
AAGTTTTTATTAAAATACATTTTGGGTATGGGATCAAAAGTAATGACACCGATTTTTATCTTTTTTTTAAATTTAAATATTTTTGCAATTTTGAATAATTTTTGATGTCCAACATGTAAACCATCAAAATTACCAATTAATATAATTGAGTTGTGAAATTTTTTTCCAATATTAAAATTTTTATATATTTTCATTTTCTTACCATTTCAAAGAAGATTGGAAATAGTTAACGCTTAAACCATATTTTTTAAATAGCTCATCAAAATTATTTTCATTTTTATGAATGCCACTTGAAATAAAAAGTGAACTAAAATTTTGATTATTTGCACCTTTTATATCTGTATTCAAATTATCTCCTATACATAATATTTTTTTATTTTCTACTTTAGCCGAGAGTGTGTAAACAAGAGGATAAGGTTTACCAAAATATTCGACTTCTCCACCAATCTCTTCGAATATACTTGCAATTGTTCCAGCGCAATATTCTCTTTTTTCTCCTCTATCTACAACTAAATCTGGGTTAGTACATATCATTTTAAGATTGTTTTTATTTTTAAGTAAATTTTTATAATAAATAAGATCATTCAAATAATCATCAAATAACCCAGTGCATAACAAAAAAGTACATTCGTCTATATTATCAACTTTATTCTTTTCAAAGGATTTGAAAAGATCAAAGTCTCTAGGTGGTCCGATGTGATAAAATTTAGATTTTTTATAAAAATTATTTAGTTGAGTTAAGGCTGCTTCACCAGAAGTATATACCTTCTCACAATGTTCTGATGATAATCCCATTTTTATTAAAAATTTAATTACAGTCTTGTTTGGTCTTGGGGCATTTGTTAACAAAACATAATTTTTATCTTGCTTTTTTAAATTATCTAAAACTCTAACTGCATCTTGATGTAAGCTAACACCATTATGTAAGACTCCCCAAATATCTATAAAAAAAAGCTCATAATCATTTGATATGGATCTGAAACCCTTTTTATCTAAATTAATAGTCATAATTCAGATATAACTTAAAAAAACCAATATTTCTTGGTTTTTTAGTGATTTTAAATTTGCGAGATTATCTTGAAATAATCGTTCCTTGTATCTATATGAGTTCAATATTTAAAGGAGTTTTTATGAAGTTTAAACCTTTGCACGATAGAGTGCTCATTGAAGTATTAGATAGCAGTGAGAAAACTGCTGGAGGAATTATAATTCCAGACACGGCACAAGAAAAACCTCAAGAGGGTAAAGTTGTAGCTGTAGGTGGTGGAGCGAAAACAGAGGACGGAAAAATTATTCCAATGGATGTAAAAGTTGGTGATAAAGTTCTTTTTGGTAAGTGGTCCGGAACAGAAGTAAAAATTGATGGAAAGGAATACAGCATAATGAAAGAGTCGGATATTATGGGTATTTCATCTGGTAAATAATTTAATAAAGGAGTTAACTAATGTCAAAAATTGTAAAATTTGATTCAGAAGCAAGATCAGCAATGCTTAAAGGTGTTGATATTCTTGCTAACACTGTCAAAACAACTTTAGGACCAAAAGGTAGAAATGTTGTAATTGATAAATCATACGGAGCACCTAGAACCACAAAAGATGGTGTTACAGTTGCTAAAGAAATAGATCTAGAAGATAAATTCGAAAATATGGGTGCACAAATGGTTAAAGAAGTTGCTAGCAAAACTAATGATGAAGCAGGTGACGGAACAACTACAGCTACTATACTAGCTCAAGCGATTGTTAAAGAAGGTTGCAAATACGTGACAGCCGGGATGAATCCTATGGATGTTAAAAGAGGAATTGATGCTGCTGTTGAACAAGTAAAAGAAAAATTAATCTCATCTGCAAAAAAAGTAAAAGATAGTGATGAAATCGCACAAGTTGGAACAATTTCTGCAAATGGTGATAAAGAAATTGGTAATATGATTGCTAAAGCAATGCAGAAAGTTGGTAACGAAGGAGTAATTACGGTCGAAGAAGCGAAAGGCATAGAAACTGAGCTTGATGTTGTTGAAGGTATGCAGTTTGATAGAGGATATTTGTCACCTTATTTCATTACTAATGGAGATAAAATGACGACAGAATTAGAAAATCCGCTTATTCTTCTTCATGAGAAAAAATTAACAAATCTACAACCAATGGTTCCACTTTTAGAAGCTGTAGTTCAGGCTGGTCGACCATTAATGATAATTTCTGAGGATGTAGAAGGTGAAGCGTTAGCAACATTGGTAGTTAACAAACTAAGAGGCGGATTAAAAGTTGTTGCTGTTAAAGCACCAGGTTTTGGAGACAGAAGAAAAGCAATGCTAGAAGATATTGCTATTTTAACAGGTGGACAAGTTATATCAGAGGATTTAGGGATTAAACTTGAAAACGTAAAACTGACTGATCTTGGATCTGCAAAAAGAGTAAAAGTGGATAAAGAAAATAGTACTATAGTTAGTGGCTCTGGTAAAAAATCTGATATTGAAGCAAGATGTGGATCTATCAAGCAACAAATCGATGAAACGACCTCTGATTATGATAGAGAAAAACTTCAAGAGAGACTTGCAAAGCTTGCAGGTGGTGTAGCAGTTATTAAAGTTGGTGGTGCAACTGAGGTTGAGGTTAAAGAAAGAAAAGACAGAGTTGAAGACGCTTTGAATGCTACAAGAGCTGCTGTTGAAGAAGGAATAGTGGTTGGCGGCGGATGTGCATTATTATATGCTTCTCAAGATCTAGATAAATCAGTGAAAGTTAAAGGTGACGATCAAAAGGCCGGTGTTGAAATCGTAAAAAGCGCCTTACAAGCTCCAATAAGACAAATTACAAAAAACGCAGGTGTTGATGGTTCTGTAATTGTTGGAAAACTTTTGGAAACTAACAAACCTTCAAACGGTTACGATGCACAGACAGAGCAATATGTCGACATGTTCAAAGAAGGTATAATTGATCCTGTTAAAGTTGTAAGAACTGCACTTCAAGATGCAGCTTCAATTTCCGGACTATTAGTAACAACTGAAGCAATGATAGCTGACAAACCAGAGGAAAAAGATGCTGGACCTGCTGGAATGCCTCCAGGAGGAATGGGAGGCATGGGTGGCATGGGTGGCATGGGAATGTAATCCCCATTAATCTTAAAAAAATTCAAAAAGGGCAGTTTTTACTGCCCTTTTTTTTTCTCTAGACAAAAATTATTTTTAATGAGGGGGTAGTGAAATTTTTAAAATTTTGTTTGAAGAAAGTTTAAGAAATTAAAAAAAAGGCTCTCACCTCATGGTGGATGAAGTGTCAGTCTAACAAATTTATGTAGTCTAATTCTAACAAACCACATAACTAAATATAACAAATTTACAAAGTTGTATTTATCACTTTTTACTAGAAATTTTTTCAACAATGTACAATCCAAAAGCCACACAAGGACCAATTCCAAAAGCAAATAATAGAGTTCCAATTCCAACTGTACCACCAAGATACCAACCAATTGAAACTACAGATATTTCCAAAAAAGCACGTACAGATGCTATAGGAAGATTAGTTTTTCTCTGAAGCCCTGTCATTAATCCATCTCTTGGTCCAGGCCCTAAATTTGCAATTAAATATATTCCACTTCCTAATCCAGTTATAAAAACAGCAAATATTGCAAGTATGATTTTTGATTCGAAACTGTCAGGTGTTGAAACATATTTTAAGCAAACATCGATCATTGCTGCAATAATAATTGCATTTAAAATAGTTCCCATTCCTGGTTTTTGATTTAAAAATATCCACAAAAAAATTACAAAAACGCTTATAAAAAAAGTAATCGTGCCAATAGAAAAATCGACATAATTCGAAATTCCTTGAGCCAGAACACTCCAGGGTGATGCACCTGTATAAGAAACTAGAAGTAATCCCTCTCCAATTCCAAAAAGTGTTAATCCAAAACATAAAAAGAAAAAAGTACTAAATCTAGGCTTTAAATTTAAAGGGTCTTTTGAACTCCAAGAAGTTTTTGGAATATTTTTTATAGTTAAAAACATTTTTAATTTGTATATTTTTAATATTTTATTTATGAATTATTATATAATTTACAGTATCAGATATATTAAATATTTCTTTATAATTTTATTTCTATTTTTTTATACAGAAAGAGGGAATTCACACCCACAAGATTACAAAAATTATAAAGTTATAGAAATGGATGTATTTAGAGATGGTAAAGCAATTGGATTTAGTAATTATTTTTTCAAATATGAAAATCAATTTTTAGAGGTAAAAAATGAGACAAAATTTGATGTCCAACTATTGGGAGTAAAAATTTTCTCAATTAAAAGCAAAGGTGTAGAAAAATATTTTAAAAATAAACTAATTTCTTTCAAATCCGAAACTCAACAGAATGACAAAAAAAAATATGTTAATTTAGAAGTCACAGATAAAAAAGATGGATTTAAAATTAATGGATCTTCATATAAAGGAAAGGCAGAAATATCTAGTATTGTAGGTAACTGGTGGAACCACGATATATTAGAGGCAGACACTCAAATTAGTCCTTTATCGGGAAGCATTAAAGATCAGGTCGTTAAATTTATTGGTGAGAAAAATATAAATATTAATAATAAAATATATAAGTCGGAACATTATAAAATTTTATCTAAAAACCCAAATACACCAGAGGAAAAAAAACTAAATTTTGACATTTGGTACAGCAAAAAAGAAAATTTAATATTAAAAGTTTCTTATAATAGATTAGGACAGTGGGAATACATAATTAAAAAATATGTAATCGATTATTGAATATTAAGAATTCTTAGTAAAAGCTGATTAATAAAAGACATAAAAATTATAAAAGTTAAAAAAAAAATAAAATACATAAATGTTACAGCTCTATTTCTTTTTCTCCTTAATATAACTAATTTTTCATCATCATCTAAAGTAGTGTCTCTCTCTCCAGGGACATGATAATCGTAACTATACCTCCATACTGAAGAACCCAGTCTAGAGTCTAATTTGCTATAATATTCTATCCAAGATATGGACCATCTATATACACCGTATAATATTAATAAAGTCAAAATAGTTGTGGTCATAAAATATAAATTATATTAAAATTTTAGAATATGTCTATCTGGGGCAGTTTAATCGGTGGTATGATAGGTCTTTCTTTAGGTGGACCAATTGGAATGCTTTTAGGTTCAATTTTAGGTGGAAAAATTTCGAGGGCAAGAGCAAGAGGTGGGTTTAGAGATATAGGCCAGAGTCAAAGGATTTTTGCATTATCATTAATTATTTTGTCTGCAAAATTAAGTAAAGCCGATGGTCAAGTAAGCCGCGAAGAATTAATTGCGGTTAAAGATAAATTAAAAATACCGGAGAATGAATTAGATGAAGTGGGCAAGGTATTTAATAAGGCCAAACAAGAGAGCACCGATTATGAGCCATATGCTCAGCAAATCGCGCAATTTTATAAAGGAAATCTCAACGTTTTAGAGGAGGTAATTAATGTTTTATTTTATATAGCAGAATCTGATGGACACGTAAGTGATGAGGAAGAGAAAATGATTGAAAATATAGCTTATATTTTTGGGTTAACTCAATCTCAATATCTAAGCATCAAAGAAAGTAGAAAATCTTCTGACAAACAGAACCCTTATATGGTACTGGAGAGTAGTCCTAATGATGACTTACAAACTATAAGAAAGAGATATTTAAAATTGTCTAAAGAACATCATCCAGATTTGCTATTAAGCAAAGGAGTTCCAAATGAGGTAATTGAAGAAAGTAAAAAAACAATGAGATCAATAAATTCAGCTTGGGATCAAATTCAAAAGCTAAAGACTAATTAAAACTGCTCAGATTCTGTAGAACCTTCCATGGCTGTAGTTGAGCTTTTTCCACCACTTATAGTGTTTGACACAGCATCAAAGTATGAAGTTCCAACTTCTCTTTGGTGTTTTACACTTGTATATCCATCTTTTTCTCTATCAAACTCTTGTTGTTGAATTTTAGAATATGCGGCCATACCATCTTTTTTATATTTCTCCGCAAGTTCAAATATTGCAATATTTTGAGTGTGAAATCCTGCTAAAGTTATAAATTGAAATTTGTATCCCATCTCTCCAATTTTTTTTTGAAAAGTTGCAATTTCATCGTCTGATAAATGTTTTTTCCAATTAAAAGAGGGTGAACAATTGTAAGCTAATAATTTACCAGGAAATTTTGCATGCACAGCATCTGCAAATTTTTTTGCCTCCTCTAAGTTAGGAGTTGCTGTTTCACACCAAATTAAATCCGCATAAGGCGCGTAAGCTATTCCTCTAGAAATAGCTTGATCTATTCCTGCTTTTACATAATAAAAACCCTCTGGTGATCTTTCTCCTGTTAAAAAAGGTTTATCATTTTCGTCATGATCATTTGTAATTAATTTTGCAGCATTTGCATCGGTTCTAGCTAATATTATAAGAGGTACATCAGCTATATCTGCAGCTAATCTTGCCGCTTTTAAATTTCTTACTGCAGTCCCTGTTGGTACTAAAACTTTTCCTCCCATATGTCCGCATTTTTTTTCACTAGCTAATTGATCTTCAAAATGCACACCTGCAGCTCCTGCTTTAATAAATTTTTTTGTCAACTCAAACACATTTAAAGGACCACCAAATCCAGCTTCTCCGTCGGCAATTATTGGTAGCATATAATCTGTTCTATCTTTTGAGTTCATATCTCCATCTTTTATTTCCATATGTTGAATTTGATCAGCTCTTACTAACGCATTGTTAATGCTATCAACAAGTTTTGGTGCACTATCAAAAGGATATAAAGATTGATCTGGGTACATTTCTCCAGCTGTGTTAGCATCTGCAGCTACCTGCCATCCGCTTACATAAATTGCTTTTAATCCAGCTTTAGCATGTTGAACAGAATGATTTCCGGATAAAGAACCTAATGTATTGACATATGGCTCTGTATTTAACAAATTCCATAGTTTTTTGGATTGTTGTTCACACATTGAATATTGAATTTTTATTGAACCTCTCAATCGTTCAACTTCTTCCGGTGTATAATCTCTTTTAATACCTGCAAACCTTTTTAAATCATATGAAACTTTTTTTTCAGAACTCATTTAAACCCCTCAATTTAAATGTTTAATTTAGAAAGTGATATGTTTCGATTAGTTAGAGTTATACTCGTTAGTAAACTCATTCATACCACTAGAACCCCAATCGCAGTGATCGTCCCTCAAATAAATTCCTGACTTATTTCTTTTATCGTTAGTGTCTTGGTGGCTATTTTGTGCCTGATTTTCTTGAGTTTTTTTACTGATTTCGTTGTTCATGTAAACTTTATAATTTACAATATTTACAAAAGCCATAAAAATATTTAAAAACCTTGTAAAATAATAAAATTAATTGTAAATTTATATTTACAAAATTTACAAATAGTAAATAATGAGTCAAATTGATTTAAAAATTGGTCCAAAAATAAAGGCTTTTAGGAGACAGCTAGGCATTCAAGCAAATAAATTATCTGATCGATTAGGGATATCACCTAGTTATTTAAATCTAATTGAGAATGGAAAAAGAAAAATTGATGGCGATCTACTTTTAAAAGTTTGTGAAGAGTTAAAAATAGAATTGTCAGATTTAACAAATAAATCAGAATTAAGCCTTATTAGCAATCTATCTGAATTATTGGGAGATGAACTATTTGAAGATTTAGATATTTTAGGTCCAGAAGTTAATGACCTAGTTAATACTAATCCTAAAATTGCTCGTGCTTTAATAAAATTAGGAGATAATTATAAACAAAAAGGACAAGAAATTGTTAGCAAGGTAGAAAATATTTCGGGCAAAATTATAGATGGAAGGAAAGCATCATTTCCAGGAGAAGTTGTATCAGATTTTCTACAAGAAAATAAAAATTATTTTGCAAATTTAGAGAAGTTTGCTGAAGAAATATTTAACAGAATTCAAATTAATAACAGAGCAACCTATATGGCTTTATGTGATTTTCTCAAAACAGAGTATGGTGTAAAAGTAATAGATTTGTTACCTGAGGATGACAAGCCTTTTTCAAAAAAATATCTTAAAAGTCAAAAAGAATTACATTTAAGTGATTATGTTGCGTTAGAAACAAAAAAATTATACGCATCAGCACAAATTGCACAAGAAGGCGCTATGACTATAATAGAAAAATATTTATCACAATTTAAATTTCCATCTGAGGAATCAAAAAAACTCACAAAAGTAGCTCTATTAAATTATTGTGGTGCTGCAATTTTGATGCCATATAAATTATTTCATAAAGAGTGTATAAAACAAAAATATGATCTAGAGTTATTACAAAATACTTTTGCGTGTACTTTTGAACAAATAGCTCACAGAGTTACTTGTTTACAAGATCCGAAACTTCCAGGAATACCATTTCATTTTTTGAGAGTGGATGTTGCAGGAAATATATCTAAACGTTTTTCTTTATCAGGAATCGAAATCCCAAGATATGGCGGAGCATGTCCGCGTTGGAATGTTTATTCTGCTTTTTCAAGACCAGGAGTTATACAAGCTGCTGTGAGTAAAATGAGTAATGGTGAAAAATATGTTTGTATAGCAAGAACAGTTGAGAAAGGAGTAGGAAGATATGGGAAAAAGAAAAGTATTCTATCTATTGGATTAGGTTGTCAGGCTAAATACGCTAAAGACTTTGTATATACGGAAAACTTAGATCTAAACGATAAAAAAACAGAAATACCAATAGGTGTGTCTTGTAGAACTTGTGACAGATTAGATTGTTCTCAAAGGGCCTTTCCTCCATTGCATAAAAAATTTGATGTAGACATTAATAATCGCGGTGTTTCTGTCTATGTTACTGAATAAATTAGTTATTTTTTTTTGATCTCTCCCTCGATAACAGTTGAGTAAGTGAGTCAACCATAGTATCGGAGGCCTTAAATATCTCGTTTGACTTAAATTCATGAGACAAATTTTTTTCTGGATTTGTTTTGTCTTCAATTACAATACCTTTATCTGGAGCATTATCTTTAATATAAATTAATATTAACCACTCCTCATCACTTGACTCATCCCATTTAATGAAAATTTCTCCAGTCTCAAATCTTCTGTCAATACATCTAAATATTGACATATGTCTTGTGACGTGTCTCTTGTTTAATTGAAAAACTAAGCTTGTTGCACTTCTATAAAAACTTTCAAGCGATAATTCTATTTTCTGCCTAGCTTCAGAATATTCTCTTTCTTTTCTAAGAAGAGTTTCTCGATCATCTGTTTCTGATGTTTTAACACCAAGAGCCTCTACTCTTTTTCTGATTTTTTGATCTCTTAGTTGTCTGTATTTCTCTTTTAACTTCTCAATTCTGTCTTGTAATCCCTCATAATCTTCTCTTTGTTCTTTTAATGATATTCTCTCTAGTTTTTCTAATTCTTTAATTTCTCTAATTCTAAACTTCTCAATCTGTCGCTCTAATTTGATTTCCTGTAAAAATCTCTTCTGTCTTTCTGCTTGTTCTTTTCTTAAAAGAGCTTGTTCCTTTCTTAGAAACAATTTGATATCTTTATTTCTTTCTCTTTCTAATTTTTCTTCTTCTTTTATTTGCTTTAATTTCTCCTTTAATATTTTTTCTTCGAATTCTTTTTTTTCAATCTCTTCTCTGTCTTTTCTTTCTTTTTCTTTTTCAATATTTTCTATTTTAATTCTTCTAGCTTCGTCAGCTTTGATTGATTTATATTCAGAAATTTTATCGTCTACTTTTTGAAAAAAAGATTGAATTAATTTATCTAATTTAAAAATATCAAAAGTTATTCTAAATGAAAAATTTTCTTTTATTTTATTTTGTATTCTAATTAAATTTAGTAGAGTTTTTGATGTTTTCGAACGATTTGTATTTAAATTAATTTTTTTATTATCTCTTTTTGTTTTTTTAAATTTTCTAATTTTTTTCTTTTTCTTTTTTGTTTTTTTTAAAATTTTAATTTTATTGTATACATTCGTTTTTTTAGTTTTTTTTTTGGATTTTATCTTTAAAATTTTTTTTTTTTTCATCAGCTTTTTATGATTTATCGATAATTAATTAATAAATATAGTCTCTTGTATTTGGTGTTGATAATAATTTTTTACTTAATTGGAATTGAAATACAACCTGATCTCCCCATTTGAATGCCATTTCACATCCTGCTAGATAAAATTCCCACATTCTAAAAAACCTCTCATCAAACATTTCTAATACTTCTTCTTTCTTACCCAAAAATCTTTCCTTCCAATTTCTTAAAGTATGTGAGTAATGCATTCTTAATACTTCCATATCAGCAATAACCAAATTAGAATTTTCTATAGGTCTTGCCAACTCACTTAAACTAGGTGTATATCCACCCGGAAATATATATTTCGATATCCATGGATGAGGATCTCTCGGTGTCATTACAGATCCTATTGTATGAATTAAAGCTACTCCATCCTCATTTAAAAATTTGGAAACAGATTTAAAATATCTATTATAAAATTTTTTACCTACATGCTCCAGCATACCTACGCTAACTACCCGATCAAATTTTTCATTTAATTGCCTATAATCAATCAATTGGAATCTAACTTGATTTTCTAGATTTAGTTCTTTAGCTTTTTTTTGGCTGTATTCTAATTGATTTTCAGACAAAGTAATACCAAGTACTTCACACTCACTTTGTTTTGCTATTTCGAGAGCCAACGTGCCCCAGCCTGATCCTATATCTAATACTCTCTGATTTTTTTTTAAGTTTAGTTTTTTTATTATATGGTTCATTTTGTTTTTCTGAGCATCCTCAAGGGTTTCATTATCATTTTTAAAATATGCACAAGAATACTGTCTATTCTTGTCCAAAAATAAATCATACAGTTTTTCTGAAATATCATAGTGATGAGCAACATTAGATTTAGACTTTTTTGCAAAATTAAAATTTGTAATATATTCGTAAGCACCTAAAATATTTTTTATAATGGTTGCGTATTTACTAGTTGGACCTCTGCCTATATTTTTCATAGCAATTTCTAAAAAATCTGTTAATGATCCATTTTCTATGACAGCAGATCCATCTGCATAAGCTTCGCCAAGATACAAGTCCGGTAACAAAAGTAACTGATAATGAAGTTTTTTGTTTAACAATTTTAGTTTAATTGGTGGATTTTTGATAGGCTTACCAATTACATATTCTTTTTTATTCGCATCAACTAATATAAATCCATCATCTTTAAAGAGTCCCTCACAAAATTTGGTTAATCCTCTCATAAATTTTAATATTTTATATTAAAATCCAAATTTTCTAAATCTTCAAATAATTTTTTTTCTTCACTTTTTGATAATAAATCTATTACAGGTAGAACATTTTTAAAAATAGGATCATATATAGACATATATGAATGTAAACTTGAGATTAAATTAAATTTTTCAAATACTTTTCTGACATTACATAGTTTTTCATTTTTAGACTGATCAATATTATTTTTGAAATCGTCATATACTTTTCTGGCAAGTATTGATGTTACATTGCAAGTTGCGCTTATTATACCATTACATCCAATTTTTAAGCCTTCATATAATTTTTCTTCTGAGCCTAAAAATATAGACAAATTATTATCTTTATAGTCTTTGTAAATATTGTAAGTACTATCTTTTATTCCTATAATTTGATGTGGAAAATTTTTTTTAAGGTATTTTATGCAATCTAAACTAAATTTGTATCCACTAAGTTTTTCATAATTGTAAAGAATAATTTTACAGTCTTTTGTATTCTCTATAATTTTAGTAAAATATTTAATAACATCCTTGTCAGAATATTTATAATATGCAGGGGGCATAATTAAAAAATAATTAAAATTAAGTGACATTGAAATATTTATTAAATTTATTGTGTCGCCTAATGAGTTTACACCTGTTCCAATTATGAATTTTTTGTGATTTCGGCTTTTTGGTAAATAATTTATTAACTTTATTTTTTCTGATAATGAAACTAATTGTGATTGTCCAGTGCTACCTAATAAAACTACACCATGACACCCATTATTTATTAAAAAATCAGCATGCTTTAACGTCTTATCTAAATTTAAGGATAAATCCTCATTAAAAACTGATAATGAGGCCGCATAAATGCCTTGAATTTTGTTCATTTATAAAATTTATATAAAAAAATATTTAAGTAAAGTTTATTAAAAATATGAAAATATTGATTATTCAAAATCGAATTGGCATTGGGGATATGATAATTTTTTTACCTTTTGTTGAGGCTATATCAAAAAAATTTGGAGTACCAGTATCATGTTTGTTAAAAAAAAATACTAAAGCAGATCAAATATTAAAAAATAATAAGTTTATTAAAGAAATAATTTTTTTAGAAAGAGATAAACAAAAAGGTAAGCATGATGGATTTAAAGGATCGATTGATTTAATTTTCAGTCTAAGAAATTATAAATTTGATAAAGTATTTATATTTAATTCTTCACTTAGGTTCAATTTAATTTCGAACCTTTCTGGTATTAAAAAAATTTATCAATATCCACTTTTTAAAAAAAACAAACAACATATCATTATTACTGCTCAAAGATTTTTAAATAAAGAACTTGGAATTAATGTTGAAAGTAAACCAATAATTAATATTGATAACAAATCAATATCAAACGCAAAGGTAAAATATAATATTGATCATAATTTTAAAAATATTTTACTTGGAATAGGTGGATCTGGTCCAACAAAAAGAATTCCTCCAAATATAATAATTAAATTTATGGAATTAATTTGTGATACTAATGCAGCAAAATTTTTTTTAGCTACCGGAAAAGACATCGACGAACAAATTATTCTTAAAGAAATAATGAATTCTAAATTTAAAGAAAAATGTATTCCATTAGATAATTTAAATATAGTTGATATTTTGCCGATAATTAAAAATTGTGATATTTCAATTTGTAATGACTCGAGTTTTAGCCATTTATCTGCAGCGCTTGAAATTCCTACTATTGTTATGATGGCAGATACCCCTTTAGTCTATGGAGATTATAGTCCTAACATGCACCCAATAATACCAGACGGATACAAAACTGTGTCTCACAATACATTAGGTAAAAATAAAATTAATCCTGAAAAAGTTTTTAAAAAATATATAGAACTTTTAAACTAAACTATATTTTTGATTACTGTCTCTTTTGCTTCGTTTACAATTGATGCTAATCTTGAGAGTTCTGGACTTACATCTGGATGAATTTTTTTCATTATTTTTTTGTATGATTTCAACACTTCATCTTTAGAATATTTTTTTTTTGGGTTTAAATTTAGGATCTTATAAGCCTCCTCCAATGAAATAGACTGACTGTTATTATTTTGATTAATATTGCCAAAATTAAACCTACCGTAATTTTTAAGAACTCTTAAAAGACCCCATATTCTAAGTAGTTGTAATAATGTTAAACCTGCTTTTGTTTTTATTAATGGCAAAACCATCATTAAAAATGGCAATGAAAAAATATATCTTCCAGCAAAAGCCATAAGAAGAGCTAATAAAATTGATATAACTATTACAGCAGATCTAATTGTTTTAGCAACTTTTTTTGTTGAACTCTTCGCAAACCAATTAAGAAAAAGGTAAATTATGACAAAAATAACAAGTGTTATTATAAAAATATTCATATAATAGATTTTTTATATGAAAGTACCACAACTTAAAAAAAAAACCGAAATTAAAACTTGTCACAACATAGATTGGCAAGATGATTATAGTTGGGTTCACCAATCAAATATCTTAGATGTGCTTAAAGATAGCTCAAAACTTGATCCTGAGGTCAAAAAGTATTTAGAGGAAGAAAATGCTTTTACAGATTATCATCTGAAAGATACCAAAAAAATACAAAAAGAACTATTTGATGAAATAAAAGGTAGAATCAAATTAAATGACGAGTCTATACCCTTTAAGGATACAAACTATGAATATTGGACTAAAACTACTGAGGAGGGAAATTACTCTATTAAGCTAAGAAAAAAAAATGGAACTAATGAAATTGAGGAATATTGGAATGGAGATAAAGAAAAAAAAAAATTAAATACCGAATATTTTGGTGTTGGAGATTTAGAAGTTAGTTACAATGATCAAATATTGGGATATTCTCTTGATCTTAAAGGATCCGAATATTTTTCAATTTATCTTAGAAATATAAAAACTAATGAGCTCATCTCAGAAAAAATAGAAGATACATCAGGAAACATTACATTTAGTTTAGATGACAAATATATTTTTTATTCTAAATTAGATAAATTTCATAGACCTAGAAAAATATTCCGACATAAAATAGGTACATCTATATCAAATGATATATTAATATTTGAAGAGCAAAGTGAGGCGTTCACAGTAGGTATAGGTTTAACTTCTGATGAAAAGTATTTTATAATTACAACTTCAGATCATAATACCTCAGAACAATTTTACTTTGGAGTTAATGAGGAAATTCCTAAACCTAAAATTATAAAAAAGAGAGAAAGAGGAATAATTTATTCTACAAATTCGTGGAACAATAATTTCTATTTACATACAAATGAAAATGCTGAAGATTTTAAAATAGATTATTGTGATGATTTAATAACTCAAAATTGGAAACCATATATAGCTGCACAAGAGGAAGTTTTAATTGGGGGACTTACTTTTCTTAAAAATTGGACTTTAAGGTCTGAAGTTTCAAACGCACTTGCGAAAGTATTCGTAAAAAATGAACTTAATGGGAAAGAGGAGGAAATTACATTTACAGACGAAATTGTCATAGACCCAGGTATTTCTTTAATACAAAAAGATAGGAATACTGATAATATATATTTAAGTTATTCATCTCCTAAAACTCAATCAAGGACATATCTTTACAATCTCAAATCAAAAGAAAGAAAATTAGTCAAAGAACAAGAGATACCCTCGGGTCATACACCGGGTGATTATATAGTAGAACGATTAGAGTGTAAGTCTCACGATGGAAGAGTAGTACCGATAACTCTTACCAGACATAAAAAAACTAAAATCGATGGCACGGCAAATTTGTTATTATATGGTTACGGTTCATATGGGAATTCAATGTCACCATCATTTTCTTCAACTAAGTTTAGTTTAATAAATAGAGATATTATATGGGCTACCGCACATATAAGAGGTGGTATGGAAAAAGGAATGAAATGGTGGAAAGAAGGAAAGCTTTTAAATAAAAAAAATACCTTTGAAGATTACTTAGCTTCTGCAGAATACTTAATAAGCAAAAACTACACCTCTAAAAAAAAAATCATTGGATTTGGAGGCTCTGCAGGTGGATTGCTTATGGGAGCAGCTGTAAATCAAAAACCAGAGTTATTTTTAGCGATGATACTTGCAGTCCCATTTGTAGACTCACTTACAACTAATTTAGATCATTCGTTACCATTAACTGTAGGTGAATTTGATGAATTTGGTAATGCTAAGGATAATAAAGAGCATTTTGAATATATTTATTCTTATGCTCCGTACAACAATATTAAAAAAATGGATTATCCTCATATGTTCATAACAACCAGCCTGAGTGATAATAGAGTGCTTTTTGACGAGCCTCTAAAATTCACAGCAAAACTTAGAGAATATAAAACTGACAACAATTTACTACTACTTAAAACAGAGATGAATGCCGGACATGGAGGAAAGTCTGGAAGGGATGGTGCTATAGAGGAAATAGCATTAGATTATGCTTTTGCTTTAAAAGTGTCAAAAAAAATTTAGAATTAGTCTATTGAAAAATTGAAATTAATTCCTAAATAAATATGGAAGTTGCCTAATGGGACTTCATAAATAACCTTGCTAACAAAGGAGGATAACATGACAAGTAAGGATCTATCTATATTTAACTCACTAAGACCTTTTTCAATTGGTTTTGACGATATGTTTGATCAATTTGAAAATATGCTGGGTAATGGCGGTTTGAGCATGCAATCAAACTATCCACCATACAATATCAGAAAAACTGGAAAGGATAACTATTCAATAGAAGTTGCTCTTGCTGGTTTTAATAAAAATGATGTTGAAGTTGAATTCGAAGATAATTTGTTAACTGTAAGAACAAAACAAGTTGATAAATCTGAGAATAAAGATGTAAATGGTGAAATTATTCATAAAGGTATTTCTCAAAGACAATTTGCTAGATCATTTACTATTGCAGATGATGTAAAAGTAAATGGGGCAGAATTAAAAGATGGTCTTTTGAGAATTGCTTGTGAAAGAATTGTACCTGAGCATAAGAAGAAAAAACTTATTGAGATAAAATAAGTATTAAACTTGCTTGTGGGGACTATTCCCCACAAGTATTAAATACATCCACTTGAGGAAAAACCAATTATTGTTCCATTGGTGTTAATTGTAAACTTTCTTTCACAAGGTATCCCATATTTTTTAGTTTTAAAAACTAAAGTTTCATTACCCAGCTCATCAATATAATCGTCTGTAGGAACCCCTAATTCAGATTTTATTTCAGAAACTTGTTTTCCAACAAACTGGCCAAATTTTTCATTTTCTCTCTCTGCAACCTCATCAGATTTATTTTTTATAGTCTGACAACTGTTTAAAAAAATTATTGATAATATCCCTATAATTATTATTTTAAATTTCATACATGTTTAAAACATTTAATTGTGTCAAAAATTTAAACACTTAAATGCTTTAAATTAACTTTTTAGTTGAAAAAAAAGTTCCTTTAATAACATTCATAACACATATCCTTATTAAACATAAGATTTTTGAAAAAGAATCGTTTATTTTGATTTTTTTGGAGGTTCAATGTTAGAAAACTATTTTAATTATAAAAAATATAAAACTGATTTTAGAACAGAAGTTGTAGCTGGTGTTTCTACTTTTTTAACAATGGCTTACATAATGTTTCTAAACCCAGTGATACTGGCTGATGGAGGTTTTGATTTCGGTGGCGTGTTTACGGCCACTGCATTAGCTACTGCTATAGCCTGTTTTATTGCTGCATTTTATGCAAAAACTTGGCCTGTAGGTTTGGCCCCTGGTATGGGTATAAATGCTTTTGTAGCATATGGTGTATGTCTTGGAATGGAATACACTCCTGCAGAGGCACTTGGTGCAGTGTTAGTTGCAGGTGTAGTGTTTTTAATCATATCTCTTACACCTATAAGAGCTTGGCTAATAAATTCTATTCCTAAAAGTTTAAAACTGGGTATTGGTGCTGGAATTGGATTGTTTTTAGCTATTATCGGTTTTGAAATTATGGGATTAACAGCAGACAATCCTGTTACATTAGTCCAGCTTGGGGATTTATCAAATCCATTGTTATTATTGGGGGCTGGTGCATTCATTTCAATGATAGTTATGGAGAAGTTTAAAATTAAAGGTAACATTATAATTGGTATCATTGCGTTTAGTGCTATTGCATGGCTGACCGGAGTTGGAAAATTTAATGGTGTAGTATCCGCGCCACCGCCTATGACTCACTTGATGACTTTTGATTTAGGCGCTGCGTTAAGTGCATCAATGGTGACGGTTATTTTTACTCTATTT
The DNA here is from genome assembly GCA_902561075.1 of uncultured Pelagibacteraceae bacterium. Classification (GTDB taxonomy): domain Bacteria; phylum Pseudomonadota; class Alphaproteobacteria; order Pelagibacterales; family Pelagibacteraceae; genus Pelagibacter. The sequence goes on along the minus strand of CACEOC010000005.1, from coordinate 41,739 downwards.
TTTATAGATTTTTTCGATACCGCAGGAACGTTAACTAGCGTTGCTAATGTTTCAGGCAAAATTGGTAAGGATGGAAAAATAAAAGATATTGAAAAAGCAATGTTGTCGGACAGTGTATCAACAGTTGCAGGATCAATGCTAGGCACCTCAACTGTTACGACTTACGTTGAGAGTGCTGCTGGAGTAAAAGCAGGTGGAAGGACAGGTATGACATCACTAGTAATAGGTGTTCTCTTTCTTGCATGTTTATTTTTCAGCCCTCTTGCAACATCTTTACCGAAAGAAATAGATGGTGCAGCATTGATTTATATTGCAACTTTATTTGTAAGAAACATTACAGATATTGAGTGGGATGATATTGCTGAAAGTGCTCCAGCAGTGCTTGCAATGATAGCAATGCCTTTTACATATTCTATTTCAAATGGTATTGCCCTTGCATTTGTGTCTTACGCACTTATAAAAATTTTTACTGGAAAATTTAATGAAACAAGTCCTGCAATATGGATAGTTGCAGCACTTAGCGTAGTCAGTTTCGTGGTCGGTTAATTATTTAATAGGAAGGCTAGATATTTTTTCTAGCCTTTCTGTTTCTCAATAATTTTTTTTATATTAATATCTTCGTAATGTTCAGTGGGTTGAACAATCCAAGGGTCATCTTTTAGTTTAATTGGACAAAAATCGGGTATAAATTTTGAGGATTTTTTTTTCCATAAACATGCAGTTTTAATTTCCTTAATATAGTTTTTTATAGGATTATAATTTTTTAGCCATTCAATACTTTTATTTAATGTTAATCCTGTATCAGATAGATCATCAACAAGGAGAATTTTCTTGAAATCTTTTTCATTTGCAATTGAACTTATATCCCTTGAAAAAATTAATTCACCTTGATGATTTTCTACTCCTGCTCCAGAATAACTCTGAATAACAACATATGCTGTAGGCAATTTAAAAATTCTTGATAAGATATCGATTATTGGCGCAGCTCCTCTCATAATACCAACTAAAACTGTAGGTTCGTATTTTTTGTTGATTTCTATTGATAATTTTTCAACGGTATCCAGATATTCGTCAAAAGATATTATTAATTTTTTTTCCATAAAAGATTTTAATATAGTATTTAAAGTATTTAAATATATTTATGAAAATTTTTGATTGTTTTATGTATTTTGACGAGGAGATAATTCTCGATTTAAGATTAAATGTTCTCAATGACTTCGTTGACTATTTTGTAATAGTAGAATCTACCTTTAATCATAAAGGTGAAAAAAGGGCTTTAAAATTTGACAAACAAAAATTTAAAAAATTTGAACATAAAATTATTTATATTATTTTTGATATTGAGCCAGAACAAATACAAGAAGTGAAAATCAATGACAATGAAACTATAAAAAGTATTAAGTATATTAATAATGCACAGTTTAGGGAAAATGGCCAAAGGAATTTTATTTACAAGGGATTATCCAATGCAGATCAAGACGATATAATAATGATTTCAGATGTTGATGAAATACCAAAATTAAACCAAATAGATTTTAAAAGTATAAAAGAAAAAATTATTTTATTTAAACAAGATATGTTTTATTACAAATTTAATTTGACTATTCCAAACTTTAAATGGACAGGCACTAAAGTGTGCAAGTTCAAAAATTTAAAATCACCTCAATGGCTTAGGAATATTAAAGATAGAAGATACCCTTTTTTTAGAATTGATATTTTTTTTTCAAATACAAAATATTCCAGTGTAAAATTAATACAAGATGGAGGCTGGCATTTTTCTAATATTAAATCAGCAAAAGAGATTGAACATAAACTAAGGTCATACCTTCATCATAGGGAATTCGATTTGGCATCCCTAAGTGTAAAAGAAATTGAAGATATAATTAAAAATAAACAAGCCATATACGATTTATCTGTTGATAAAACAGTTAATAAAGTTGGAACAGGAAAAAAGTTAGAAAAATTTGCAATAAATAAATTGCCTATATATATTCAGAATAATATAGAAATTTTTAAAAGTTGGATTGATTAAATGAAAGGCTATGTAGTTTGTATATACAAAAGTATAGGAGACGAAAAATTACTAAAAAAGTATGCTGAAAGTGCAATTCCAGCTATCGAAAAATACAAGGGCAAAATAATTGTTAGGGGTGGAAAAAAATTAACAATTGAGGGTAATGATTCACCAAGAACAGTTGTAATAGAATTTCCCTCTTTCGAAGAAGCTAAGAATTATTATTATTCAAAGGAGTATCAGAAAGCACACTCTTTTTTAAAAGGAACAGTTGTTAGAGATTTTCAAATTGTAGAGGGACCTTAGTATTGTATTGGCTCGTCATCTATAGACCTCCATAAATACCACGTTGCTACCGAACAATACGGAGTAAATTTACTTTTTAGATGACTAACAAATCTTTGAGGTGGTAAGTATTTTTTTTTATAATTATTTGAAATTGCTCTTAATAAACCTATATCTTGCACAGGCCAGATGTTTGATCTATTAAATGTGAATAATAAAATCATTTCAGCTGACCATCTTCCGATTTGTCTAAGTGTTGATAAATACTGAATAGCTTCTTCATCATTCATTTTTTTTATTAATTTAGGATTAAATGATTTACTAATAAATTTTTCTGACAATTCTTTAATACCTTTAGCTTTTTGTCTACTTAACCCACATTTTTTTAATTTAATCAATCCAAGTTTTCTAACACTTTTAGGTGTAATTTTACCTTTACAAGAATTGCTAAATTTTTTAAAAACTGAATCCGCGGCTGCAACACTAATTTGTTGCCCAATTATACTTTTACATAAAGAATAAAAAATATCTTTACGAGTACTAAGAGTGGTATCATTATATCTCTTAATTAAAATTTTCATCACTTTATCTTTTTTTGACAAATGATTTTTTGCTTTATTCCAATAAATTGGAGTATTAGTCATGTCGAGGAACCGAAACCTGTTTATTTAATTGAATCTCTCTTCTAAATATAATTACAGAGGATAATATTACCAAAAATGCACCCGAAATAGTCTTTAATGTCGGTATCTCGTCCCAAATAAAATACCCAAATATAATAGCAAATACTAAAGCTAAATATTTTAATGGTGTTACCAAAGATACCTCAGAAAATTTATATGATTGACTTAACCACAAGTTTGCTACTCCACCAAAAATACCTAACAGAGATAAAATAATAAAATCCACTAAGCTTGGCATAACCCACCCGCTTGGAATTGTAGTCAAACTTATGATTGTTATAGCAATTGAAAAATATAGTGAAATTAACCACACAGGCTCTGTTTTGGATAATTGTCTAATTGAAATAGCTACATAAGCCATCCCTAGGCAGAATATAATTGGGTAAATATAGTATATATTTAGATCTTTTAAACCTGGTTCGGCTATTATAATTATTCCTAAAAACCCGATTAAAACAGCCAACCATCTGTAAATTCCAACTTTTTCGCTTAAAAAAAAAATTGAAAAAATAGTTGTAAATATAGGGGCAGCAAATGAAATACTCACAACTGTAGCTAAAGGTAAATTTCTTAAAGCTGTAAAAATTGAAAGTAAAGCTATTAAACCAAAAAAACATCTCAAAAAGTGTAATCCTGGTCTTTTTGTATAATAAAAATTTGATATTCTTTCTCTTGGTATAATTAAGAAATATATTAATGCTCCAACAAAACCTCTGAAGAACAAAACTTGTCCTAAAGGATACCCATTTGACCATTTAACTACCAAATCCATTAAAGAAAATGCACAAACTGATAAAAACATGTACAAAAAGCCTAATTGATTTTTAGATAACATATAACTAATTTAAGTTAATTAAGGTTTTATATCAATGGAAATAGCAATATTAGCAGCAGGTTGTTTTTGGAGTCCCGAAATTAAGTTTAGTAAACTAAATGGTGTTTTAAAAACCGAAGTTGGATACTGTGGTGGAGACAATTCTAAAACATCGTATAAAGAAGTATGTACTGGAAAAACAAATCATGCTGAGGTAGTTAAGATAGAGTTTGATAACAAGGTAATTACCTACGAACAAATCTTAGACTTTTTTTTTGAGATACACGATCCAACAACTTTAAATCAACAAGGATATGACATTGGAACTCAATATAGAAGTGAAATTTTTTATACTGATGAAAATCAGAAAGAAATTGCTCAAAAAGTTTTAAACAAAAATAATGCTAAATATAACGGAAAAATAGTAACAAATATTTCCAAAAATAAAAATTATTGTAAAGCTGAGGAATATCATCAAAAATATTTAGAAAGATAAATCTAATGTCTTTGGTTTCAACAAAGTGGTTATTTAATAATAGAGAGAATGTCAAAATTGTAGATTGTAGTTGGCATTTACCAAATGAAAAAAGAAATAGTCTAGAAGAATATAATTCAGAGCATATACCGAATGCTATATATTTTGATATTGATAAAAATTCTGATCAAAATTCAGATTTACCTCATATGCTTCCGAGTAAAAAGCAATGGGAGGAGACAGTTTCTTCATTAGGTATATCTAACGATGATAAAATAATAATATATGATAATTCTGATTTAATTAGTTCATGTAGGTTGTGGTATTCATTTTTATATTTTGGGCATAACAAAGAATTAGTTTATATATTGAATGGTGGCCTAGAAAAGTGGAAGAAAGAAAAACTTGTCACAACGAATATAAAAACAGATTTAGTTAAAACAAAATATAGTGCGATTGAAAATAAGGAAATGGTAAAAAATTTAGATGAGATAAATGATAATATAGAAGAAAAAATATTTAAGTTAGTCGATGCGAGAAGTATAGATCGGTTTGAGGGTAGGATTGCAGAACCTAGGCAGGGTCTTAGATCAGGGTCCATAAAAAATTCTATATGTCTACCGTTTAAAGAAGTTATTAATAAGGATAAAACTTTTAAAAGTTTAGAACAGCTAAAAGTAATATTTGATGGAATTATAAAAGGTAGTGATAAAGATAATATAGTTTTTTCTTGTGGTTCAGGTGTTACTTCATGTGTTTTAGCGCTTGCATATTCTCTAATAAATAATAATTATAAGCCAACAATATACGACGGTTCGTGGGCTGAATATGGAAGAATTAATAAATGAAAAAAACAACTAAAATTTCATTAATAATAACAATTTTTTTTTTAATAATTACTATGGTAATTGTTGGAAGAACTTTAGTAGGCAATCATTTTAAAAAAAAATTTAGCAAAAGACCTCCCCCATCCATAATCGTCTCTGAGGTTTTTAAAAATGAGTTTTCGGATAATATTGAAAGTTTTGGAACAGCGATTGCCAAAAGAACCCAAACTTTTAGAGTTAAAAGAAAAAATCTTTTATCAGATTTAGAACTTAAAGATTTTGTCGAAAAAGGAGATATAATAGTAAAATTGAAGGACAGAAATATTATTGCTCCATTCGACGGTATACTAGGTTTTAGAGGAATTACAGAGGATGTGCTTGGATCTGAGAATTCTATTATTTTAACTTTAGATGATAGTTCAGAAATTTACGCAGATTTAAAGATACCTGAGAACTTTGCAACAGTTTTAAAAAAGGGTTTAGTGGTGAAAGCTAAATTTTCTGGTATCAAAGATAAAATTTTCATTGGGGAAGTTGAAGGTGTAGCTAGTAGAGTTAATGCAGAAACAAGGAGTGTGCTCACTCGAGTAAAAATTGATAACCCTAATTACGAGCTAATACCTGGATCTTTATTAGAGGTAACTCTTGGTTTTAATAAAAGAAATTCTTTAAGTATTCCTGATACAAGTATAATTCTAGAGGGAAATAAAGCTTATGTATACAAAGTTTCAAAAGATAATATAGCTAGCAGATTGGAAATTAAAATAGGTTTGAGAGACGATGGAAATGTTGAAGTTATATCTGGATTAAATTCTGGCGATATAATTGTTGCTGAGGGTTTAAAAAAAGTGAGACCTAATAGTAAAATTAAACCTCTAAGTAAATAATGATATTAACAGAATTAAGTATAAAACGTCCTGCTTTCTCTTGGGTTTTGTCTTTAATTTTAGTTTTATTTGGTTCCTTTGTTTTTTGGAAATTGCCAGTGAGAGAGCTTCCTTCAGGTCTTCAACCGCCAGTCGTTCAAGTTAACGTCGAATATGCTTCTGCTTCATCTCAGATTATAGATGAGGAAGTTACTCAGGTTCTTGAGGAGGTAATTGGTGGGGCTGAAGGAATTAAAAATATAGATTCATCTTCAGAAAATGGAAAAAGTAAGATCAATATTGAATTTGATACAAATATAGATTTAGATAATGCAGCAAATGATATTAGAGAAAGGGTGGCTAGAGTAATTGAAAGACTACCCTCTGAATCAGATCCACCTAGAATTTTAAAACAAGCAGCAGGTTTTACTACAACTATGTGGTTGTCGTTGTCCTCCCCTACTTGGAGTGACCTTGAGTTGGGAGATTATGTAGAGAGATATTTAATAGACCAATTCTCAAGTGTTAAAAATGTTGGAAGAATAAGAACAGGAGGCTTGAGAGAGTTAAGTGTTAGAGTATGGATAGATCCAATCAGATTAGCCGCTTTTAACCTAACAACACACGAAGTAGAATTAGCTTTAAATAAAGAAAATGTGAGATTACCTGCAGGATCGCTTGAGGCAGATAATAAAGACTTAACTCTTAATATTGATAAATCTTATGACGACATAAATAAACTTAAACAACTTCCTATAAAAAAAATAAAAAATAATGTTATTAGGTTATCTGATGTTGCTGAGATTGAGTTTGGACCGGTATCAGAAAAAGCATTTTTCAGATCTCAGAGTAAAAATGCATTAAATTATAACTCAGTTGGTATCGGAATTTATGCGCGTAGTGGAGCATCAACTGTGGAACTATCAAAAGATATAAAGAGGAAAATTGAGCAAATAAAACCTAATCTGCCAGATGGATTAAAATTAGAGGTAGCTTTCAATAGAGCAACATACATAAGTGTTGCAATTAACGAAGTATATAAAACCTTATTAATAGCATTCGTTTTAGTAGTAGTTATTATATATTTATTTTTAGGAAACTTAAAAGCAGTTATAGTACCTGCAATTGCTCTACCTGTAAGTTTAATAGCAACTTTTTTAGGAATTTATATATTTGATTTATCAATAAATATTTTTGTTCTATTAAGTTTCATTTTAGCAATTGGCATTATTACTGACGACTCCGTAATTATGACCGATGCTATTTATAGAAGAATTGAACAAGGCGAAACACCTTTGGTGGCTGCATTCAAAGGATCAAAGCAAATAACCTTTGCTATTATAGCTACGACTTTAATTCTAGTTGCAGTATTTTTACCTCTAATATTTATAGAAGGTATCGCTGGAACTTTGTTTAAAGAAACAGCGATTGCACTTACTTTTGCGATTGTAGTATCGTCTTTTGTAGCATTAACATTATCCCCAATGTTAGGTAGTAAATTTTTAGATAATAAAAAGAAAACAAATTCATTAGTAACAAATTTCAATAAATTTTTTTTAGGTTTTTTAAATTTTTATAAAGAGACTTTACAATATTGGATGTACCGTAAAAATATAATAATTGGCTTTATCGTATTTATAATAATTGGATCTACAATTTTGTATAATTATACAAAAAAAGAATTATTGCCTTTAGAAGACAGAGGGGCATATCTTGTGATTGGCTTTACTGATGAAGGTAGTTCGTTTGATTATACTCAAAAAAGAGCAGAGGATGTGGAAAAAAGATTAATTCCCCTTTTGAATTCTGAAAATAGTCCATACAAAAAATTTTTAATGATTGTTCCTGGGTTTGGAGCAGATAATAGTTTTTTAATAATATCTTTACTTGATAATTGGAAAAATAGAAAAGATAACTCTCAAACGGTAATGAGACAAGCAATTGGAAAAATCGTTACTGTTCCTCAAACATTAGCTTTTCCAATTTCTCCACAATCAATCAGAACATCTAATTATAATAAACCTGTTCAAATGGTGATTTATGGTAATACCTATGAAGATCTAGAAGAAACACAAAAGAAAGTTATAAGATCGATCAGGAAAAATCCAAACTTTTCAAGAATAGAGTCAGACTACTCTAGAAATAGGCCAGAGATAAAACTATTAATAAATAAAAATAAAGCAAAAGATTTAGGTATCTCAATAAAAACAATTGGTGAAACATTAGAAACTCTTTATGGAGGTAAAGTTGTAACCAAATTTAATAAATTAGGAAAAGAATATCCAATTATTTTGCAACAATATAAAGACGACAGAAAAAACCAACAAAGTCTGAGCAAAATATTTGTAAGGTCAGAAAACTCTGGTGAACTAATTTCTATTGCTAATCTAGTTGAATACAAAGAAGAAGGTTCTGCGAATAAATTATCAAGATATAACAGACAGAGAGCTGTAACAATCTCTGCAGATTTAAGTGAAAATTATACTCTGGACCAGGCAATCAAATTTTTAGAAAAAACTATGTCCGATATCGCACCTGACAAACAAATTACTTGGAAAGGAAAATCTGAGGAATTAAAAGAAACTAGTAACGAGTTGTATATTATTTTTGTACTTTCTCTACTAACTGCGTATTTAGTTATGGCTGCTACTTTTAATTCTTTTATTCATCCATTTATTATTATTTTAACTGTTCCATTAGCAGTATTTGGAGGTCTAGTTTTTATACTATTTTTAAACAGTTCAATAAATGTTTTCTCACAAATAGCATTGATTATATTGATTGGTATATCTACGAAAAATAGCATCCTAATAGTTGACTATGCAAATCAATTGAGAGTAACAGGAAAAAATATAGAGTCAGCCTTAAAAGAAGCGTGTTACTTAAGATTTAGACCAATTTTAATGACTACACTAAGCACCATGATAGCAATGATACCATTGGTTATTGGAAATATTGGGCCTGGAGCTGGAGAAGGATCGAGGTTAGCTGTAGGATGCACTATACTTGGGGGGATGCTTATATCCACTTTTTTCACTTTGTATGTAACTCCTAGCATGTATCTTGCATTAGCAAAGAATACAAAAAGAATTGATGCTATTGATAATGAGTTAAAAAAGCAACTTCGTTAAAAAATAATATACTTTCTTGTAGTTAAAGAGTTTTTACATGCATCTAGTTGTTTTTTATATTTATTTGACTGTCGTTGTACTTTTTTCGCATATAAAATAACTTTTTCTTTTTTTTTATAATTTTTATAAGCACCCCAACCTTCGTGATAAGCTATATACTGCTTAAATGCATCTTTTTTAGAAATTTTTAATAATTTTTCAGTTTTATCTGTGTACCATCCAATAAAATCAACGCTATCTTTAAATCTATATCTCAATGCATATTTATTTCCAGTTTCTTCTTTATATTGTTTCCAAGTTCCTCTAACAGCTTGAGAATAACCAAATGAAGAAGATGGTCTTTTATATGGTATTACCTTAAATAATTTATATCTTTCAGGTTTAGCAAGCCAATCAAAGTCTGATTCCATTTTTATGATCGCTAATTGTACATAAATTGGAGTTCCCCATTTTTTCTCAGTTTTTTTTGCATGTTTATACCAGAGGTATCTTTCTGAAAAAATAGAACAGCCATCTGCAGTATTTTTAGGAACAGATGAACACCCTGAAATAAGTATTAATAAAAATAATATAATGATTTTTTTTGAAAGAATCACTCCACACTTATAATTTATTTATTTAGTTTTCTCCATACCCATGGATAATCAAATTTAGAATTCCAAAGTCCCAGCTTATTCTCTTTTGCAAAATTTTGATCATTTTCAAATTTTCCTTTAGAATATTTTACGTAATCGAATGCAAATCCACTCTTGACCATGTACGATGATAAACTCTCACCATTGACAAAACATTCAGCAATTACTCTTTTATATCGATCCAAATATTCTGGTAAACAAGTTACAATTTTATTCTTCACTTTTTCATTTAATTTTTTTTTTGCTAACTTTCCACAAAAAAATTTTTTGTCATTAATTAATGAGTTACAAACTTGAGATTTGCCTTTAAAAAAACTTTCTGGTGCATCAATTCCACTGAAACGAATTGTAATTTTATTTAAAATAATTGTATCTCCATCAATTACTTTTACATTACCTATAAATTCATTCTGGCCAAAAACTGGAGTATCAAATAAGACTAAAAAAAACGAAATACTACATAAAATCTGACTTAGCTTTTTCATTAAGCTCTTCCATTTTTAATCTTATATCATTATCATCGATGTTATGATCTTTTAAGTCTTCCTTTATTTTTCTAAAAACATCCTCATCACCTGCCTCTTGAAAATCAGCCTTTATAACTGATTGAATATATTCCTTTGTCTTTTCTTGATCGTATCCAAGCTTTTGAGAAACCCATTCACCTAAATATTTATTTCTTTTTGAATCAACTTTAAATTTAAGTTCCTCGTCATGTGCAAATTTTTTTTCAAAACTTTTTTTTCTATCTTCAAATGAACTCATTTTTTTCTCCAATAGTTATAAATTACTAAAAATGTTATAGGTAAAATAACTCCGATAAGATTACCAAATAAATCACCAAATTGAAATGATCTATTGGGTATTATTAAATGAAATAGTTCTAAAATAATTGAAATTGAAATTAAATATATTGTTATTTTTCTTAAATTTTTAAAACTTAGTAAGCCTATTGTTGATAAAAATAAAAATGTGTATACATGGTTTGAAGAAATACTAAATAGATCTGGTGTAAGTTGTGGTTGTTTATCAAAATTCCTGTAAAAAATATATCCAAATATACTTCCTGGATACAAATATAAAGTTATTAAAATAAAGTTAAAAATATGAAATAAATTCTTTAACATGCAAATATTTTATTTATAAATTACTATATAACATGAGTCATTTAATATTAGTAAGACATGGACAAAGTGTGTGGAACCTAGAAAATAGGTTTACTGGTTGGGTAGATGTTGAATTATCTAAAAACGGACGAGAAGAGGCATCTAAAGCTGGAAAATTAATCAAAAATTTGAAAATTGATTTTGGTATGTTTTATACTTCATATTTAAAAAGAGCAAATGAGACTTTAAATATAATTTTAAAAGAGATTAATGTTGAGAATAATCAAGTAGTTAAAGCTTGGGAGCTTAATGAGAGGCACTACGGTAATTTGACTGGACTAAACAAGGATGAAATGAAAAAAAAACTAAGCGAAGAAAAGGTTCATCAATTGAGAAGATCTTGGGACATCCCTCCCGAAAAGTTAGACAGGAACAGCCCATACCATCCTCTGAACAACATAATTTATAAGGACATCCCAAAAAATTTAATTCCAGATACTGAGTCCCTTAAAGATACCTATAATAGAGTAATACCATATTACAAAACTTATATTAAGGAGAATATAAAAAATAATGTACTTATTTCCGCGCACGGTAATTCTATAAGAGCTTTATGTAAATTTCTATTTAATCTGGACAATAAAGATATTTCAAAATTGGAAATTCCAACTGGGAATCCTTTAATTTTAAAATTTGAAAATGGAAAAATTATATCTGCAAATTATTTAGACAAAGAAAGATCAAAAAATCTCATAATTTTTTGATAATTTGTTCATATATTCTGAGATCTGTTAAATGTAAAAATTGATTTTTGCTTTCAAAACCATTTAAATTATTTTTTTTGATTTCATTTTCCCAAATAGTATTCATTGAAAATTTTTTTTCTTTTATATCGTTAAATAAATTTTTATTTATTATCTGTAGCCCAGTATATATATACTGATTATTATTCTCTTTAGTTAGTTTAGAATTCTTTAAAGCAAAATCACCTTTTAGAGTTTTATCGAAACTGTGAACTTTGTTAACAACAAGAAGCAGATTATCTAATCTGTAGTCCTGATAATGATTAATCATTTCATTTATTATCTGTTTATAGCTATTATCCCAAATCGTATCAGGATTCATAATCAAAAAATTTTCATCATCACAATCCTTAATCATATTCATAATACCGCCACCGGTATCAAGAATTTCATTGCCATCATTTATGATTTCTATAATGTCTCTGTATTGAGAATTTTTAACGAAAGTCTCTAATATATCAGACTTATAATAAGTATTAATTTTTACTTTTTTTATACCTATAGTATTAACTAATTCAATAGCTCTAAGTAGTAAGCTTTTATTTTTAATATTAATTAAAGGTTTCGGTTTCGATAGTGTTATTGGTCTTAATCTTTTACCATAACCAGCACATAATATTAAAGCAGTATTCATCTCCATTTTCAAATTCTTAAATTTTTAGGAAAATATCTGTCAAAAAAAGATTTTAATTCATAAAGATTACTATTCTGAGTAAGCCTTTCTTCAATCATTTGCCAAGCATAAGGAATCATCTTCACATATGAATATTTTTTATCTCTTTTTGAAAGTCTTGTAAAAATTCCTATAATTTTTAAATTTCTTAAGGTAGAAAGTATTTCAAAATCGTTTCTAAGTTTACTTGAAAAATTTTTTTTCTCATTCAAAATAAAATTTTTATAAAGAATCTCTCTATTTTTTAAACTTATTTTAAATCTTACATCATCTATAAGAGACGCAACATCATAAGCTGGATTTCCATAAATTAGATCTTGGGTATCAATTAGATATATTTTTTTATGATTAAGCATTATATTCGATATATGAAAATCTCTATGAACTAATACTCTTTTTTTAATCATTAATTTTCTAATTACTTTTTTTAAAATTTTATTTAATTCATTTAAAACTTTTGATTCATTTTTTTTTATTTTGGTAGGTAAATACCAACTAGAAAATAATTTTGCCTCATCTAATAATAATTTATCTGAATATATTGGTATCTTGTATATTTTTTTCAAAAAAGTCTTTATTTTTTTTGATTTAATATTTTGAATTTTTTTCAAAATTTTAAATAACTTTTTATAATTATTAATTTTAAAACTTTTATATTTTTTTAATCCTGTTAAATTACCTAGATCTTCAATTTCTATAAAATTTTTTTTATAATTTTCGCTTATTAGCTTAGGTGTATTAATATTGTTATTTTTAAGAAATCTATTTACTGCTTCATAAATAATCAAATTTTTAAATTTTTCTTTTTTGCAGTAAACAATTATAGATTTATTTTTTTTATGCCTATAAAACTTTCTGAAAGAAGCATCACCAGATAACTTTTCTAATTGTTTAAATTCCATCAATTAATTTCTTATTTTTTGAGTGAATTATTAGTGATCTTTTATTTAAATTGTCCTCGTACTCAAAATGTAAACCTATATAGTTTAAAATATTTTTTTTTAATAATTCTGGCCATTCAACAAATACTAATGCATTACTGTTTTCATTTATTTGGCCTAAATTCTGTAATTCCTGCTTATCTTTTACCCTATAAAGATCATAGTGATAAATATCCAAATTTTTTATTTTATATTCGTTTAATATATTGAATGTTGGACTTGGAACTTCCGTAATATTTTCTTGGTTTTTTTTTTGTAAATTATTTATAAAATTTTTTACAAAAGTAGTTTTTCCTGTACCTATTTCTCCAAATAAAAATACAAGATCTCCTCTTTTAAAAAAATTGCTAAGCCTTTTTGCTAATGCGCGTGTTTTTTTTTCTGATGAAATATCTAATTTTTTTGAATTAGTACCGATATGCATCGGGTTTATAAGGCCCCTCTTGTTTTACACTTATGTAGTCAGCTTGATCCTTAGAAAGTTTTGTTAATTTAGCTCCTACTTTTTCTAAATGAAGCATTGCTACTTTTTCATCTAAGTGTTTTGGTAAGACATAAACTTTTTTTTCATACTTTTCTGAATTATTCCATAGTTCTATTTGAGCTGTGACTTGGTTTGTAAATGATGCACTCATCACAAAACTTGGATGTCCTGTTGCACAACCAAGATTAACAAGTCTTCCTTCAGCAAGAAGGATTATACGTTTCTCACTTGGTAAAGTTATTTCATGGACTTGAGGTTTTATTTCATCCCATTTATAATTTTTAAGGGCTTCGACTTGTATCTCATTATCGAAATGTCCAATATTACATAATATGGCTCTATCTTTCATTTCTCTCATATGATCTGCAGTGACTATATCTTTATTTCCAGTTGCAGTTACTACGATATCAGCTTGACTTATCATATCATCCATGGTCACAACCTCATAACCTTCCATAGCTGCTTGAAGCGCGCAAATAGGATCTGTTTCCGTAACCATTACTCTTGCACCAGATTGCCTTAAAGATGCAGCACTACCTTTCCCTACATCACCGAAACCTGCGACTATAGCTACTTTACCAGACATCATAACATCAGTTGCGCGTTTAATTCCGTCAACTAAACTTTCTCTGCAACCATATAAATTATCAAATTTAGATTTCGTAACAGAATCATTCACGTTAATTGCTGGAACTAAAAGTGTTCCATCTTGTTCCATTTTTTTTAATGCTAAAACACCAGTTGTTGTTTCTTCTGATAAACCCTTTATATCTTTCATTAATTCTTTATAATCTTTATGCATTAAAGCTGTAAGGTCACCACCATCATCCAAGATCATATTGGGCTTCCAATCTTTTTTTCCCTCTATTGTTTGTCTTACACACCACCAATATTCCTCTTCAGTCTCACCTTTCCATGCAAATACAGGAATACCCACTTTTGCTATTGCAGCAGCCGCGTGATCCTGAGTAGAAAATATATTGCAAGACGACCATCTAACTTCAGCTCCTAATTCAACTAAAGTTTCTATTAGTACAGCAGTCTGTATTGTCATATGAAGACATCCAACTATCCTTGCACCTTTTAGAGGTTTTTTTCCTTTATATTCTTTTCTTAATGCCATTAATCCAGGCATTTCGGTTTCGGCTAGTGAAATTTCTTTTCTACCGAAATCAGCTTGAGTAATGTCTTTTACTTTAAAATCTTCCATGAGCGAGGCTTTTAACAACTTTCCATAATATAATCAACTTAAGAATTAGCTTCTGGGAAAATAATCTCTATATTAGCCCCTTTATTTTCATTATTTCGTGCGCTAATTGTTCCGTTGTGTAACTCCACAAGATTCTTAACAATATTCAGTCCTAAACCCGAATGTTCGCCAAACTTGTCGGGTCTGTTACTATAAAACCTGTTAAATATTTTGTTTGTTTCATTTTCTTTAAATCCCGTTCCATTATCTACAACATTTAATTTAATCTTATTATTTTTGTCTTTACTCAAGTAAATATTTATTTTTTGATTATCTTGACTAAATGAAACGGAATTATCCAATAAATTTGCAACAATCTGCTCAATTCTGTTTTCAATTCCATAGATTTCATAATTTTTTGATCCATTAGTTCTCAAATTAACTTTTATTCCTCTTTTGGTATTGTAAATACTATTAAAATCATCGACCACAGAATTAAGAATATTTTCTAAATCAATTTTAATCATTTTTTCGGATGAAATTGCAACTTCATCTTTTAACATTTGTGAATAATCTGTAATTAATCTCTCTATTCTTTCAACATCATGGGAAACAATTTTTATTAATTTATTTCTTTGTTCTTTATTTTCAGACTCAGAAATAATTTCAGACGCACTTTTAAGAGAGGCTAAGGGATTTCTTATTTCATGAACTAAATCTTTAGAAAAATTTTCGGCAGTATTTATTCTTTTTTGAAGTTGTGTTGTCATTTCTTCCATAGATTTTGATAAATATCCAATCTCGTCATTTCTATTTTTATATAATTCAATATTAGTTTGTTCATTACTTTTTTCCTTAATTAACTGAGTGTAATAAACCAAATTCATAATTGGCTTTAAAAAATATCTATTTAGAACATAAGAGAATATAAATATTACTACTACAATTATTAATGCAGTTCTGATAACAAAGTTTTTTCTCTCTTTGATTGCAATTTGAATATCGTTAGCATTTTCTAGCACTGCAATAAAACCTAAGTTTTTATTACCAATAGAAATATTTTTTATACTTATTACTGTAAATTCATCTAGAATTTCATTCGTAAAAGTAAAATGTTTTCCTAGATTTTTTGATTTTGAATATTGTTCTAGTTCTTTTGAAAGAAAATTATTATTTATAACCTCTTGTGAAGATTCTCCGTCAGCTAAAATATTTTTTTTATCATCTATATTATTCATTTCTATAACCTCAATAGTATTGGAAAATGATCTCGGATCTAGATCAAGACTATTTGTATCAGAAACAACATCAAAATTATTATCAAATATTATGGCTCTATCAATTGTCTGAAATAAAAATTTTGTTGAAAGAAAAAAATTTCTTATATCCGATCGATTGAAATCAATATTCAATCTTTTTAAATGACCAACGGTGTTATCAATAATTTTGAAATGATTTGTGGATTTATTCTTAATAAGACTAGGTTGAATGCTACGAACATATATTACAGTGAGAATACTAATTATTAAAAAAATAAGAAAATTAATGAATAAAAATTTTTTGAGAATGGAGAGATTTTTTAATATTTTATTAATCATTAATTTACATTCCAACGATAACCACTTCCATATCTTGTTTCTATCGCCGAAAAAGTATTATCAACTTTTTTAAACTTCTTTCTTATTCTTTTAACGTGGCTATCAATAGTTCTATCCTCTATATCAGTATCTTCTCTATAAGCTATATCCATTAATTGTGCTCTTTCTTTAATTATGCCAGGTCTTTTAGCTAACTCCTTTACTATTAGAAATTCAGTAGTCGTAAGTTTATCTGGTAACTGCTTTCCATTCCATTCACACTCTAGCTGGGCTGGATCTAATTTAAGTTTTCCGTGGGAAATAATATTTTTTGTATCCTCTATATTATTGTCCTTTTTTCTTAACTGAACTCTTATCCTTTCAATTAAGACTTTAATTGAAAAGCCACCAGATTTTTTTACAAAGTCATCAGCACCTAATTTTAATCCCAAAAGTTCGTCAACCTCATCGTCCTTTGAGGTCAAAAATATTACTGGCATTGTTGTTTTTTTTCTTAATTTTTTAAGCAATTCTTCTCCATCCATTTTAGGCATTTTGATATCAATAATCGCTAAATCTGGTGGTGTCCTAGACAATCCGATGAGTGCACTTTCGCCATCAAGATAAGTTTGTACTTTGAAGCCCTCTTTTTCAAGCGCGATACTAATACTAGTTAATATATTTCTATCATCATCTACTAATGCTATGGTTCCCGTCATAAGATAATTAAAAATACTAAATTGTTCTAATTAGGGCAATACTTAACAAATATTTTATTATATATCTAATGTAATACCCCCCAATTATCACCTACATTTATATCTACTGATAATGGTATAGTAAAAGAATGTAACTCACTATTTTGAACACTGGTCATTTCTTTTTTTATTATTTTACTTATTTTTGCAGTATCTTTGCTTGGTGCCTCAAATATTAACTCATCATGTATTTGTAAAATCATTTTTGTATCATAAATTTTATTATCTTTTAATTTTTCTGAAATTCTTATCATTGCCATTCTCATAATTTCAGACGCTGATCCTTGAATTGGTGCATTTATTGCTGCTCTTTCTTGAAAATTTCGAATGTTAAAATTTTTGTCATTTATACCAGTAATATGAGTTCTTCTACCAAAAATATTATTAACATATCCACTTTTACGACAAAACTTTATGGTTGATGACATGTATTCTTTTATTTCTGGAAATTTTAGAAAATAAGAGTTTAAGAATTCAGTAGCCTCTGTTGTCGAGACTCCAATTTGTTTTGCAAGTCCATATTGTGAAATCCCATAAATAATTCCAAAATTAATTGCTTTTGCTTTTCTGCGCATATCAGAATTTACTTTTTTTATATCTGTGTTAAACACCTGACTAGCTGTTAATGAATGAATATCTTCATCATTTTTAAATGCTTTTTTTAATTCTTTTACATCTGCTAAATCTGAAAGTATTCTCATTTCAATTTGATTATAATCAGCTGAGATAAGACTTTTATTTTTTTCAGCCACAAAAGCTTTTCTAATATCATTTCCATCACTAGTTTTAATAGGAATGTTTTGTAAATTTGGATCACTAGAAGCTAACCTACCTGTAGAGGTGGCAGCCAATAAAAATGACGTATGCACTCTATTTGTTTTAGGATTTATATGTTCTGGTAATGTATCAGAATAAGTGTTCTTGAGTTTTGATAATTGTCTCCATTCAAGCACATATTTTGGAAGTAAATGTCCTTTAAAAGCTAAGTCTTCAAGAACTGAAGCGCTAGTTGCAAAACTACCTTTTTTAGTTTTTTTAAGAGTAGAAATCTTTAGTTCGTTATACATTATTTCACCAAGTTGTTTGGTAGATCCAATTTTGAAATTTTTTTTAGAAATTTTAAAGATATCCTTTTCCAATTTATCGATTTTATTTTGAAATTTCTCGGAAAGCTTTTTTAAGAAACCTTCATTAATTTTTATCCCCTCGATTTCCATCAAAGACAAAATTTTAATTAACGGTTTTTCGAAAATTTCATAAATATTCGTTAATTTTTCTGCTTTTAAATTTTTAAAAAATTTTTTGAATAATCGATAGGTTATATCTGCGTCTTCAGCTGCATAATCCTTAGCCTTGTTTATTTCAACCTCGTCAAAACTTATTTGCTTTTTGCCAACGCCTACAATTTCCTTATAACTTATTGGTTTGTGCTCTAAGTGAATTTGGGAAAGTGTATCCATATTATGTCTATTTTTTCCAGCATCTAACACATATGACATTAACATAGTGTCCTCCATTGAGTTCATACTAATCCCTCTATGATAAAGAATTATAAAATCAAATTTAATGTTTTGACCAATTTTTTTTATGCTTACATCTTCCAAAATAGGTTTTAAAATTTTCAATATTTCTTTTTCATTTAAATTTTGGTGATCTTTATGATTCAAAGGTATATAGCAAGCTTTTCCAATCTTCGTAGATAACGATATGCCAACTAGCTTTGCTAAATGTGGATTTAATGAGTTAGTTTCAGTATCAATACATATTTCACCTGTTTCCTCTGCTTCTTTTAAGTATTCTATAATGTCATTTATATTTTTAATTAGTTTATATTTTTTAAAATCAATATTTTTTTTTTCTGTATTTTCTTTTTTGATATTTTTTTCATTGAAATCTATTTCACCATAAGCAGAAATAACTGAACTTAATAATCTGTTAAATTCCATATCTCTTAAGAAAGTATAAAGTTTTTCCTTATCAATTTTTTTAATTAAGAAGTCAGAAGGCTCTACTTTAATTGGAACATCTTTTTTTAACGTTACTAATTTTTTACTAATGATAGCTTTATCCTTATTCTCTATAAGAGTTTCTCTTCTTTTATTTTGTTTAATTTTTTCTAAGTTATTAAATAAGTTTTCAATGCTGCCGTAATTTGAAATTAATTCTGCAGCAGTTTTTACACCAATTCCTGGAACACCAGGCACATTATCACTACTATCTCCTGCAAGCGCTTGAACATCTATAACCTTGTCTGGATTTACTCCAAATTTTTTTATAACATCATCATTATTGATAAATTTACTTTTCATAGGATCATAAATTCTTACATTTTTTTTATAAAGCTGCATGAGGTCTTTATCGGATGAGACTATTGTAACTTTTGCGCCAGCTTTTAAAATATATTCTACGTAGGTTGCAATTAAATCATCTGCTTCATAATTTAGTAATTCAATAGAGGGCAAATTAAACGCTAACACAGATTTTCGAATGTAATCAAACTGAGGTATTAAATCATCTGGTGCATCTGCTCTGTTTGCTTTGTAATCTGAATAAATTTCATTTCTAAAATTTTTTCTTGCAGAGTCAAAAATTACTGCAAAATGCGTAGGTTTCTCATTATTATGCTCAGATTTTGAATCCTCTAATAACTTAAAAAGCATGTTACAAAACCCATTAACCGCACCAGTGGGTAATCCATCACTTTTTCTAGATAGGGGTGGTAAAGCATAATAAGCCCTAAAGATATATCCAGATCCATCAATTAAATAATAGTGGTCATTTTTTTTTATTTTAGACATTAGATTTATGTTATCTTAATTTATCTCAATTTTATAAATGTAATTTCTATGGATAAAAAAAATGTATTAACTGTCAAAAATCTAAAGAAAAATTATAAAAAAAATAATTCACAAACAGTTAAAGCTATCGAAAATTTAAACTTAGAAGTGAAACAAGGTGAGATTTTTGGATTATTAGGACCCAATGGAGCTGGGAAAAGCACTTTCATAAATATTTTGGCCGGAACCGTGTTAAAAACATCCGGGCAAATCAATGTTTGGGGATTTGATATTGATAAAAATCCAAGACAAGTAAGAGCTTCTATTGGAATTGTGCCACAAGAAGTAAATTTAGATCCATTCTTTAGCCCAAGAAAGCTTTTAGAGTTACAAGCTGGAATGTATGGTGTTAAAAAAAAGGATAGGATAACTGATACAATATTAAAAATAGTTTCTTTAGATAATCAGTCTAATAGCTACGCAAGAGGTTTATCAGGTGGAATGAAAAGACGTTTAATGATTGCTAAAGCACTTGTGCACCAACCACCCATAGTGATTTTAGATGAACCAACCGCAGGTGTTGATGTAGAATTAAGACAACAACTATGGGAAAATGTCAAATTGTTGAATAAAAATGGGGTAACAATAATTTTAACCACACATTACTTAAATGAAGCCGAAGAAATGTGTGATAGAATTGGTATATTAAATAAGGGTAAATTAGTTGCCCTAGATAGCACCCAAAATCTCCTAAATAAGATAAATATTAAAAAAGTGAGATTCAAACTTTCAAATAATAATTCTTTTGATAGAATTACTTTAAAATCTTTGTCTATTCTTAAAAGTGAGAGTAATGAATTAGTAGTTTCATACGATAAAAATAAATTAACTATGAATGAAATTATTGAGTTTTTAACAAGTAAAAGTATAAATATTCTTGATATATCAACTGATGATGGAGATCTTGAGGATGTATTTATATCGTTAACAAATAACTAATTTTTTGTTATGTTGAAAATATGGAAATAGTTAAAAAAACGTTATCACAAAAACTAATTAAGCAGACTATATATGTTTTGATAGGATCTTTACTCTTAACTATTTCAGCTAAAATAAAGATACCATTTTACCCTGTTCCTATGACAATGCAAACTTTTGTTGTATTGCTTTTGGGTATTTCTCTCGGACCGAAAGTTGGAACAATGTCAGTAATTTTATATTTGGCTGAAGGAATATTGGGTATACCTGTATTTTCAAACAGTCCAGAAAAAGGTTCAGGTATTATTTATTTTACAGGACCTACAATGGGCTATTTAATAGGTTTTATATTTGCATCATTTTTAGCGGGTAAAATTAATTATAAATCAAACATTTTAATTATTTTCTTAAAATTAATTTTAGTTGTATCAGTAATTTATATTCTTGGAATGGCATGGTTAGGTTTTCTTTTAGGATGGGACAAACCAATATTTGATATTGGAGCTAAACCATTTCTCCTAGCTGAAGTTACTAAAATTTTATTATTAACGGTTATTACAAAACAACTTGTTAAATTAAGAAGAACTATCTAGGGGATCTCTTTGAAAGAATTCTTTGTAAGGTTCTTCGGTGCATTTTAAGTCTTCTAGCTGTCTCTGATACGTTTCTATTACAAAGCTCAAAAACTCTATGTATATGTTCCCATTTTACTCTATCAGCTGACATTGGATTTTCAGGGGGATCAGCTTTCTTATTTGGATCTGCTAAAAGTGCTTTTTCGACATCATCGGCATCTGCAGGTTTAGACATGTAATCAATTGCCCCCTGTTTAATTGCAGAAACAGCTGTTGGAATATTACCATACCCAGTCAACATTACTATTCGACTATTCTCATTGGAATTTTGAATTTCTTTTACCACCTCTAAACCATTTCCATCATTTAGTCTTAAATCAACTACTGCAAAAGCTGGTTTTTTTAATTTAACAGCATCTATACCTTTTTTTACCCCCTCTGCTTGTATTACTTCAAAGCCCTTCTTTTCCATGGCTCTTGCAAGCCTTTCTCTAAAAGGATTATCATCATCTACTAAAAGTAACGATTTATCGCTAAAATCAGTAATTTTTTTTATGGTCTCAGTTGTATTCATTGAATCTATATAGTTATGAAAAACATAATTTCAATGGCATTATTTGCTTTACATTACTACAAATATCCCATAATTCAGCAATTTATATAAATTTGCATAGTAGATATGTAGATTTTTTTTATTAGATTTTTTTTTAGGAGCTAATATGAAAAAATTTAAATCAGTTGAAGATTTAATAAATCAACTGAAACCAAATGACCCAGTTTATTGCATAAGGAAGCAACCAATATTTAATGCTTCTAAGTTCTTTCAAAAAAAATTCCCAGGTAAAATTCTTTACGCAGTAAAAACTAATCCAAACGAAGAAGTTCTAAAAACTATAATTGAAAGTGGGATAAATCAATTTGATGTTGCATCAATAAAGGAAATTGAAACAATTAAAAAACTAAATAAATACGCAAAATGTTCTTACATGCATACAGTCAAAAGCAGAGAGAACATTAAAGAAGCTTATTTTAAATATGGCATTAAAACATTTGCACTTGACTCAAAAGATGAACTAATAAAGATAATTGAGACAACAAACTATGCAAAAGATTTAGAGTTATTTGTAAGAGTTTCAGTTTCAAATGAACATGCCGAAATAGACTTGTCAAAAAAATTTGGTGTAATTACTTCTGAAGCTACAGGTTTATTGAGGCTAACTAAGCAATATTCAAAAAAAATAGGAATTAGTTTTCATGTTGGCTCTCAATGTATGCATCCGATTTCTTATACAAAAGGTATTGAGGAAATAGGTAAAATAATTAAAAAAACTAAAATCATACCAGATTATATAAATGTTGGAGGTGGTTTTCCTACTATATATCCAGACTTAATTTCTCAGCCAATGTTAAACTATTTTAATGAAATCAAATCAGGATTGAATAAATTAAAGTTTGATAAAATGCCTGAAGTAATTTGTGAGCCTGGAAGAGCAATAGTAGCCGAAAGTGGATCAACCATTGTTAGGGTTATATTAAGAAAAAAACAAAAATTGTTTATTAACGATGGTACGTATGGAACTCTTTTTGATGCTGGTGTTCCAAATATTGTTTATCCATCTAAACTTATTACTCAAAATAGAATTATCTCAAAAAAAATGACAGCATTTGATTTTTACGGTCCAACTTGTGATAGTTTAGATTATATGAAAGGTCCTTTCTTGTTACCTAACAACGTAAAAGAGGGTGATTATATAGAATTAGGTCAACTAGGTGCTTATGGTCTTACATTTAGAACCGAATTTAACGGTTTTTACTCAGACCAAATATATGAAGTTGAAGATAGTCCTATAATGACGATGTACGACAAAGAAAAAAAAGGCGAATTTCTTGTTGCTTAGATGTCTGATAAAAAAAATTTAGGTCACAATAGTAAAAAAGATTTTTTAAAAAATCCTGTAGAACATATTGATATCACTTCCTTTGATGCTAGAGAAATTATTTCATCAATGAAAAAAATGTCCTTTTCCTCGAGAGAAACGGGAAACGCCTCTGATATTTATAATGAAATGTTGAGAGATAAAGATTGCACCATTTTTTTAACATTAGCAGGTTCAACTTCAGCTGCTGGATGTATGAATATTTATAGAGATTTAGTCAAATATAACATGGTTGATGCAATTGTAGCTACTGGTGCCTCAATTATTGATATGGATTTTTTTGAGGCTTTAGGTTTTAAACATTATCAAGGATCACAATTTCAAGATGACAACGAATTAAGAAAAAATTATATAGATAGAATTTATGATACTTATATTGATGAAGATGAATTACAACTTTGTGATAAAAAAATTTGTGAAATTGCTGACAATTTAAGTCCGAGAAGCTACACATCAAGAGAATTTATTTATGAAATTGGTAAATATTTAAAATTAAACGCTAAGAAAAAAAACTCTTTAATTGAAACTGCATACGACAATAATGTTCCAATATTTTGCCCTGCATTCACTGATTCTAGCGCTGGATTTGGTTTAGTTATGCACCAAGAAAAAAATCCAAAAAAACATATAACAATTGACTCAATAAGAGAATTTCGAGAACTTACGGAAATTAAAATAAATTCAAAAGAATCTGGATTACTAATGATTGGTGGTGGTGTACCAAAAAATTTTGTTCAGGACACTGTTATATGTGCTGAGTTGTTAGGTAAAGAAGTTGGGATGCATAAATACGCAATACAGATAACAGTAGCAGACTCGAGAGATGGAGCTTGCAGCAGCTCTACTTTGAAAGAAGCGAGTTCATGGGGAAAAGTAGATACAATTAAAGAACAAATGGTCTTTGCAGAAGCAACTAGTGTGTTGCCATTAATTGCTAGCGACGCTTACCATAATGGGGAGTGGAAAAAAAGAGCAAGAAAAAAATTCTCAAAAATATTTTTATAAAATGGAATTAAAAACTAAAGTTGGACTTCTACAGCTTAAAATTCATAAAAATAAAGACTTAAATATTAAAAAAGCAGTTAATAAAATAAGATATGCAGCTAAAAAAGGTGCTAAAATTGTATGCACGTCTGAATTATTTTTATTTGAATATTTTTGTAAAACTGAAAATCACTCAAATTTTAAATATGCTGAAAAAATACCAGGCGCAATAACTAACCTTTTTTGTAAATTAACAAAAGAATTAAATATAATACTTATAATATCATTATTCGAAAAAAAAATTGCTGGCCAGTATTACAATACATGTATAATCATTAATGATAAGGGTAAAATAATATCTAAATATAGAAAAATGCATATTCCTGACGATCCAGGTTATTACGAAAAATTTTATTTTACACCAGGAGATCTTGGTTTTAAAAATACAAAAACGAGATACGGCGAAATTGGAACATTGATATGTTGGGACCAATGGTTTCCTGAGGCTGCAAGACTTACAGCATTAAAAGGATCTGAAATAATATTTTTTCCAACAGCCATTGGATGGCATCCTAAAGAAAAAAAGAAATACGGAAAAACTCAACTAGACTCGTGGATAACAATTCAAAAATCTCATGCAATTGCGAATGGAATATTTGTTGTTGCAGTTAATAGAGTTGGATATGAAAAGAAAGGCAATAGAAAAATAGAATTTTGGGGCCATTCATTAGTCATTGATCCAAATGGCAAAATTATAGCTAAATTAAAATCAAAAGAAGAAGGTGTATTGGTTTGTGACATTGATTTTAAAAAAGTAGACAGTGCAAGACAACATTGGCCATTCCTAAGGGATAGACGTATCGATGCATACAAAAGTTTGATCAGAAACTCTAAAAATGATTAATGGTTTATCTAAGTTTGGTTTCAGGATGCCAGCTGAATGGGAAAAGCAAGACTCTATATGGATAACTTGGCCCTATAATAAGAGAGATTGGCCAGGTTTATTTGAATACATACCTCAAACAGTTGCAAAAATTATAGCCCCTATATCAGAAAAGCAAAAAGTTAATTTAATTATAAAAATTGATGAAGAGGTTTTAAAATTAAAAAAATATCTTGAAAGTTTTAGTGCTAATATTAAAAATATAAAATTCTTTAAAATACCATCTAATAGAATTTGGATAAGAGATTTTGGTCCAATTTATTTAATAAATAAAAAAGCAAAAAAAAAAGTTTTAATTAATTTCAAATTTAATGGTTGGTCAAAATACAAAAATTTTAAAAAAGATAATTCTGTTAACAATATAATTTCACGAGTTACAAAAATTAAAAAAATCGACCCTAAAATTAAAATCGGAAATAAAAAGATAAGATTTATTTTAGAGGGAGGTGCCATCGATGTGAATGGAAAGGGATCAATTATGTTAACAGAAGAATGTTTATTAAGTAAAATTCAGCAGCGTAATATTGGAGTCAATAGAGAAATGTATGAGAAAATTTTATCAGAATATTTAAATGTTAAAAATTATATTTGGTTAAAAAAAGGTATCAAAGGAGATGATACTCATGGACATATAGATGATATAAGCAGATTTGTAGATTCAAATACCATAATGACTGCAATCGAAAATGATAAAAAAGATGTAAATCACAATATTTTAAAACAAAATTTTAACATTTTAAAAAAAGCAAAAAATTTAAATGGAAAAAATTTTAATATAATCAAAATTCCAATGCCTAGACCAATTTTTATAGAAAAAGTTAGAGTTCCAGCTAGCTATTTGAATTTTCTTATTTGTAACAAAATTATTTTATTACCATTATTTAACGATGCTAATGATGATAAAGTAATCGGTATTTTTAAGAAATTCTTTAAAACTAGAAAAATCATTGGTATTGACTGTAGAAAATTAATTTGGGGTTTCGGTGCAATACATTGCATGACACAACAGGAGCCTAATGTTTAGTTTTATATTGGTTTCAAGGTACCTAATAAAAGTCTAAAAGGTATCAACATAACAAGCGCAACAAAAATTTTAACCGCTAAATCACCAAGAGATAAAGTTAACCACGGAACTCCAGTCGCATAAAATGAAATTGAAAAGAATAAAAATGTATCAACAGTTGAACCAACTAAAGACGACCCCAGTGGAGCAATAAACCAGCTTTTTTTTCTAAGCTTATCAAAAACTTGGACATCAAGAAGTTGGGCAACTAAAAAGGCTATACCAGAACCAAAAGCAATCCTAACTGAAATTAAATCTGCAAAATTTGTTGAAAATAAAAGAGTAAATCCTACTCCAAATGCAAAACCTATATAAACTATTTTTCTTGCAGCTATTTTGCCATATGATCTATTTGCCAAATCAGTAATTAAAAAAGCTATAGGATAACTAAAAGCTCCATATGTAAGAATTTCTTCAAGTCCATAATATTTTATTGGGAACTGAACTAAAAAATTTGAGGCTAAAACAATAAGCCCCATTGAAACTGACAATGATAAAAATACTTTGTTCACTATAGAGTTTTACTCGTGAGAGATTTTTTTAATTTTTTCAATCTTAAAGATAAATACTTCGATTTTGCAGATTTAAGAAATTCATCAAATCCACCTTTTTTATCAACTGATCTCACGCCTGCGTTGGAAACTGTTAATCTTAAATTTCTTTTTAAAATATCACTCTTAAATTTTACTTTTTTTAAATTCGGTTCAAACTTCCTTTTAGTTTTATTGTTAGCATGACTAACATTATGACCCTTCAGAGGAATTTTTCCAGTTAATTCGCATTTTTTCGACATAAGTTGCTTGTATAGAATTTAGATGACCCGTCGTCAAGATGATTTTTTTGATCCAATGATTTCTCTTATATTTTTAATTCCATCCTTTTCAAGAATTTTAACTAATTCATCATTTATTATTGAAGCAATTTTAGGGCCTTTGTAAACCATCCCAGTATAAAGTTGGACTATTGTTGCCCCGCTCGTCATTTTTTCATAGACTCCATGTGCAGAGTCAACTCCACCAACTCCAATTATAATTATTTTTTTTCCAATTAATTTATAAAATCTATTAATTATATTGTTTGAAATTTTTTCAATTGGCTTGCCTGATAAACCACCTTTTTCAAGCTTGTTAATATTTTTAAGTGTATCTCTGTTTTTATCTGTTGAATTAGAAATAATTGCTATTTCAACATTATTTTCAATTAAAATTTCCGATACACTTTCAATTTGACCAAATGTCAGATCTGGAGAAATTTTAACTGCAATTGGTATATTGCTATTATTATTATTTTTTTCTTTATTAATAGTCTTTATTAAATTACCTAATTCTCCTTTTTCATGAAAATCTCTTAAATTATCAGTATTTGGCGATGAAATATTGATTGTTATATAATCTGCAAGATTACAAAATTTTTTAAAACAAACTATATAATCCTCTACTCTATTTATAGAATCTTTATTTGGTCCTATATTTATCCCAAGCAGTCCTCTTGGTTTATTTTTTTTAACCCTTGAACTCACATTTTCGGATCCCTTATTATTAAAACCCAATCTATTTATTAGAGCTTCATCTTCCTCAAGTCTAAAAACTCTTGGTTTTGGGTTTCCATATTGTGGTTTTGGAGTTACTGTGCCGACCTCAACAAATCCAAATCCTAAGTTAAATAGGGAGTTATAAACTTCAGCATTCTTATCAAAACCAGCCGCAACACCAATTGGTGAGTAAATTTTTTTATTAAACAAGGATTGTTCTAATAATGGATATTTTTTATTATTTAATGGATGTATATTTCCAATTTTTAGGGCTTTTATTGCCAAAGAATGTGCGATCTCTGGATTAAATTTAAATATTAAAGGTCTTAGAATATTAAACATTTTGTAATTTATTTTTTATTAATTGAATTGTTTCCTTTAAACCAAAAAAGCTTATAAAGAAACCCATTCTAGGACCATTTTCATCACCAAATACTACTTGATAAATTAACTTAAACCAGTCTCTTAAATTTTCTTTATATCCATTTTCTTTTCCAGCAGTATAAATGCAAGTTTGAATTTCCTCTGGGTTCATTTTCTCATCACATTTTTCAAGAATTTTAATGAGCTCATAAAGTGCTTTTTTTTCTTCCTCATTTGGTTTTTTGTAATTTTTAGTTTTTTTTACTACCTCATCAAAATATTTAATCGCGTAACCAACTAACTTATCAAATTCTGGGAAATCATCTTGGTTGATGTTTGGTTTATATTTCTTAACAAACTTCCAAAGGACATCTTTCGAGGATGCATTACTAGTTTCAACTAAATTTAATAACATTGAAAAACTCATTATAATTTCTTCTTTTGGTATCTCACCATTATGAACATGCCATAATGGATTTAACAAAAGTTGCGACTGATTTTGAGTTTTTCCCTTTTCAGTATAACTTAGATATTCATCTACAGCTTTTGATACTATCTCGTTATATAGTTTTTTTGCCCTTTTCGGGTTTTGGTACATAAAAAGAGATAAACTTTCTGGTGAAGCATATTTTAACCACTCGTCAATTGTAATACCATTCCCTTTTGATTTTGAGATTTTTTCACCTTTTTCATCTAAAAATAATTCATAAGCAAAACCTGATGGATTATTTTTACCTAAAGTCTTTATAATTTTCGAAGATAAGATTGCACTCTCAATTAGATCTTTTCCATACATTTCAAAATCCACATCTAGTGCATACCATCGCATTGCCCAATCTACCTTCCACTGCAATTTACAATTACCATCTAAAATATTCGTCTCGAGATTTTTTCCGTTATTTTCGAAAATAATTTTATTATTTTTCTTATTAATTTCTTTAACAGGAATTTCTAAAACTTTTCCTGTTTCAGGACAAATCGGTAAAAAAGGAGAGTAGGTTTTTTGTCTTTCCTTTCCTAATGTTGGTAAAATAATATCCATTATTTTGTCAAAATTATCTAAAATAATTTTCAACGTTTCATTAAAAAATCCGTTTCTATAAAGCTCTGTAGAACTTTTAAAAGTATACTTAAATTTAAAATTATTTAGGAAAGATTTTAGCATTTCATTATTATGTTCCCCAAAACTATTGAACTTTCCAAAAGGATCAGGAACTTGAGTTAGTGGCTTATTTAAATTTTTTATTAATATATCTTGATTGGGTACATTTTCAGGGACCTTTCGTAAACCATCCATATCATCTGAAAAAGTTATGATCTCTTTGGGTAGTTCTGTTAAGTGGTTTAATGCGTTAACTATCATTGAAGTTCTCGCCACTTCTCCAAATGTCCCTATATGTGGAAGTCCGCTTGGTCCATAACCTGTTTGAAGTATAATTTTACCTTTTTTGTCTATAAATTTTTTTCTCTCTCTTAAAATTTTTTTCGCCTCAACGAATGGCCAAGCGTTTGTTTTCTCGATTGTTTCTTTTTCTAGCACAATTAATCTAATTTTCCTTGTAAACACTATTATATTTTTTTCTAATAGAGTTGAAATTTATTTACCATAAAATAATGTTCATTCAAAATGTCCAATTATAAAACAGTTTTTTTTACGCTGGGTTTGCTTCAAATTATTTTGGGTTTATCCATGATAATTCCTATTTTAATACAAATATTATATGATGAGACCGATTCAGGCTTTATTGGATCGGGCATTATATCAATAATTTTTGGTATGCTCTTTTACCTTTCAAATCTCGATCATGATAAAAAAATAAATATTCAGCAAGCTTTTGTATTAACTGCTTTATCATGGTTGAGCATAGCAATTTTTGGTTCGTTGCCATTTATCTTTTCTGACATTAATTTATCTGTAACCGATGCTTTTTTTGAAAGTATGTCGGGAATTACTACTACAGGGTCAACGATAATTAATAATTTAAACGATACACCAAAGGGTATTTTGTTTTGGAGAGCAATGCTTCAATGGTTAGGAGGGATAGGAATAATTGTTATGGCAATTACTTTAATGCCGATAATGAACGTAGGAGGTATGCAATTATTTAAAATATCATCTAATGATAAAAATGAAAAAATATTACCCAAAACAAAGGAAATTTCTATTAGATTAATTTATATTTATTTATCATTAACATTCACTTGCTCAATTATTTATAAATTATGTGGAATGAGTTTTTTTGACAGTTTTACTCATGCCATGACAACAATAGCAACTGGAGGATTTTCAAATTATAATGAGTCAATCGGTTATTTTAATAATTTTTATATTGAACTAACATCAATAATTTTTATTTTGTCTGGTAGCATACCGTTTTTAGTGTATTTGAAATTTATAAATGGAGATAGAAATATATTATTTTCTGATACTCAAATAAAATCTTTTTTTAAAATAATTTTATTCTCAATTGCCATTTTATTCTTTTACCTTGCGATAGTTAATAGAAGTTTTACAGATATAAGCTTAATGTCTGTCTCTTTTAATGTAATTTCAATTTTAACAGGAACTGGGTATGTGACTGAAAACTTTAGCAACTGGGGAAACTTCCCTTTACTTTTTTTTCTAATTCTTATGTTTATTGGAGGCTGTGCAGGATCTACAACCTGTGGAATAAAAATTTTTAGAGTTCAAATACTATATCAATTTTTTTCAAATCAGATTAAAAAGATTATTTTCCCTCATGGAATTTTCAATACAAAATATGAAAAACAAAATATTGATGAAAAATTTATGTCTTCAGTAATTACATTTATTTATTTATATATCTTAATTTTTTTCATATCGACTGCTTTATTATCATTAACAGGTCTTGATTTTGTTACATCAATTTCTGCCGCAGCAACTTCTATTTCAAATGTAGGTCCTGGATTAGGGGATTTAATAGGTCCTAATGGTAATTTTTCAAGTTTATCAGATTATTCTAAATGGATATTAAGTTTGACAATGATTTTAGGCAGACTAGAATTATTCGCAATTTTAGTGCTGTTCTTGCCCTCTTTCTGGAGAAAATATTAAATGCTTTTTAAAAAAAAATCAGAGGGAATATTTAATTATTACTATGACATAAGAATGCTAAAGATACTTCTATTAGGAGCTATTAGTGGTTTTCCTTGGGTGATTATTGGTAGTAGTTTGTCACTTTGGTTAAAAGAGGAAGGGCTGAGCAGATCAACGATTGGTTGGGCCGGTTTAATATTTGCAGTCTACGCCTTTAATTATCTTTGGGCACCATTAATAGATAAAATAAGAATCCCAATATTAACAAAAAAATTTGGACATAGGCGTAGTTGGATTATTTTAATGCAATTAATAATATTAATATCACTTGCATTATGGAGTCTTATGGAGCCAAGTAAAAACTTAACATTAGTAATATTTGTTGGATTAATCATAGCAATTGCATCATCTACTCAAGATATAACTGTCGATGCACTTAGAATTGAACAGGTTGGGGAAAAAGAGACCAAATCCATGGCTGCGGGTGCTGCAATGGCGGTTGTTGGTTGGTGGAGTGGTTATAAATTAGGTGGGGTAATCTCCTTATTTTCTGCTGAAACCCTGCAAAATTTAGGTTTTGAAAATTATTGGCAAATTACATTTTTATTATTAATTTTATTAGTAGTTTTAATGAATATTGGACTTCTTTTTATCAATGAGGAAGAAGATTTCAAAAGAGCAGATCAACAAAAAAAAAGTCAGAGGGCTATTCAGGATAAAATTGGTTCAACAGGTTTGCACGCAAAAGTAATTGCTTGGATTTCGGAAACTGTAGGTGGGCCAGTTATTAGTTTTTTTAAAAAAAATGGTTTTAATATTGCTATTGGAATTTTAGGATTTGTATTTCTTTTTAAAATAGGAGAGGCATTTCTGGGTAGAATGTCCATAGTTTTTTATAAAGAAATAGGGTTTTCAAAAAGCCAAATAGCAATTTATTCCAAAACTTTGGGATGGATTACAACTGTTATTTTTACTTTAATTGGTGGAATTCTTGCAATGAGAGTGGGTACCTTAAAAACTATGTTTATTGCAGGTATTTTGATGGCTTTAACAAATTTTTTATTTTCAATACTTTATTGGGTTGGTAAATCAGAATTACTTTTTGCAATTGCTGTTATTGCAGACGATTTAACTGCTGCTTTTGCAACTGTAGCTTTTGTAGCTTTTATATCTTTATTAGTTGATAGAACATATACTGCTACACAGTATGCTTTATTAGCATCCATCGGTACTGCAGGTAGAACCATGTTAGCCTCATCATCCGGTGCGCTAGTTGATTGGTTAGATGGAAATTGGGGTATTTTTTTTATATTAACATCATTAATGGTGTTACCATCTTTAATTTGCTTATGGTATATAAGAAAAAAAATTAAGATCAGTGAGAAATAGTTATTACTTTAATAAACCTTTTTGTAGTATTTTAGAAAAACCAAAAAAAATTTCTAAGATTAGCTCTCAAATTTTATACGGTGAAAAGTTTAAAATTTTATCAAAAAATAATGGTTATTTTAAAATAAGAACATTATATGATAATTATAAAGGATATATTAAAATAAATAATTTTCCCAAAAATTTTAAGCCAAATTACAAAGTAAAAATACTTAAAGCAAATATATATAAAAAACCCAAAAATTCTGAAAAAACAAAACAATTTCTATCTTTTTCAAGTGAGATAAATGTTATTGGTTCAAAAAAAAATTTTTTTAGATTTGAAAAAAATAAATGGATAAAAAAAAACTCAGTAGTAAAAAAGAAAATAAAAACAAAAAACTATTTGAAAATATTCAGCTTGTTTAAGAACTGTAAATATATATGGGGTGGTAAAACATTTAGAGGGATTGATTGTTCAGCACTAATTCAAATTTATTTTAAATTCAACAATAAATTTTATCCAAGAGATACTGTAGATCAAATCAAATTTAAAAAAGGTCTTTCAAGTAAAATTAATTATAAATCTGGAGATCTGATTTATTGGAAAGGGCACGTGGCTTTGTGTATAAATAATATGAAACTTATACATGCCTATGGTCCCGCAAAAAAAGTGGTTATTATGCCAATAGATAAAACTATAAAAATTATTAGAGATACTGCAGGATTAAAAATAAAAAAAATTTTTCCAATTTAGATATTCCTTCCAAAGTTTGGTTTAGAAACATCTTGTTTTAAAGTTATTATTTGTTTACGAACTTTTTTAGAGTTAATTAAAATTTTTTTTAGCTCTTTATCTTTTTCTAATTTGATATTTTTTTTCATCAAATTAAGATTTTTAATAAACTTATCTATTGATTTAATCATGTTATCCTTGTTATTAAAGAATATATCTCTCCACATAATTTCATTGGATGCAGCCGTTCTTGAAAAATCCCTGAGGCCGCCAGCACTATATTTAATTAAATTCTTTTTTTCATTTTTTTGGAAATCCTGAGCAGTTTTAATTAAATTATAAGCTATTAAATGTGGAAGATGGCTTGTTATTGCAAATATTTTATCGTGATTTTTTGCATCCATTAAAATTACTTTAGACCCAATTTTACGCCAAAATTTCTTTACTAAATTAATTTTATTTCTTTTGCCTTTGTTGATAATTATACACCATTTATTGTTAAATAAATCTTGATCGCTAAACTTAGGACCGCTTACCTCAGATCCAGCAATAGGGTGACTTAAAACAAAATTTTTATTTTTAATTAAATTAATTAAATTACGTTTGGTAGACCCTACCTCTGTGACAACATAATTTTCTGATTTTAATTTATTTATTTTTGGAATTATAAATTTATATTCACTCATTGGAGTGCAGATAATTATAAAATTCATTTTATCTATATCTTTGTTTAGGTTAGATACAAATATAATTTTTGAATTTATTTTTTTTATAATTTGTTTATTTTTTTTTGATTTCTCAAAAACATAAAAATTTTTTGATATTTTGTTTTTTATTGAACTTCTTAAAATTGAAGATCCAATCAATCCACATCCAATAATTAAAGTATTCTTAAACATTTTTAAAAATTCCTTCAATTGCCCCTAGAAATAATTTATTCTCGACAGTATTACCAATTGTCAATCTTAAGTGATTATCAATTCCATAGGTTCTCATTTCTCTAAGTATAATACCTTTTTTTTCTAATTTTTTTTCAGTAAAGTTTGCTGATAATTTGCAACGATTAAAATTTAATAGAAGGAAATTAGCACTAATTTTATTAGTGTAAATATTAAATCTTTCTAACATTTTTTTTATTTTTTTACTCCAATATAAATTGTGTTTTATGGATTTATTTATAAATTTATTATCTTTTAACGCCTCTATGGCACATATCTGTGCAATTTCATTAACATTAAAAGGTGGTTTAATTAAATTTAAAGCATCAATAATTTTTTTGTCTCCATATCCCCATCCAATTCTTAACGCTGCTAGTCCATATATTTTTGAAAATGTTCTTAAAATAAAGACATTTTTATAATTTTTAAAAATCTTTAATCCAGAAGCGTATTTCTTATCTCTCATATACTCATAATAAGCATCGTCTATTACTAACAAAATATCTTTTCTTAATCTTTTTCTAAGACTAGTTAATTCATTTCTGTCTAAATAAGTTCCTGTCGGATTATTTGGGTTTGCTAAAAAAACAATTTTAGTTTTTTTATTAACCTTTTTTATAATGTTATCTATTGAAATCTTAAAATTATTCTCTTTTGAAAAAACAACTTTTGCTCCTGAAATGGATGCATAAATTCTATACATTAAAAAACTAAATTCAGGCACTACAACTTCATCACCTTTATTTAGAAATAACTGACACAACATTTGTATAATCTCATCTGATCCAGATCCACAAATTACTTTATTAGCATTGCATTTAAATTTATTTGAAATTTGTTTTCTTAATAGCTTGGACGTATAGTCTGGGTATTTAGAGGTACTTATTTTATTTCTTAAAATTTTTTTTACTTTTGAACTGACTCCCAATGCCGATTCATTTGCAGAAAGTTTAATTATTTTTTTTGTTTTTTTTAACGAGGGTATTTCATATTTCCCTGGCTTATAGGATTGAAAATTTAGTTTTTTAAATTTGGTTAATTTCATAACTTTAAGTATTTTTGATATATATAGTTAAATTATAATTTATTTAAATTAAATAAGTAATATTCTCTTAAAAATTTGACATATAAAAATCTATATTGTAAACATTATTTGCGCTGATTTAACTGAATTGCGAGCGCTATAAAAAAACCGCTAAATAAGTTTTTTTTCCTCTCAATTCACTAAAAGTTATGAATAAAATTGATAGTTTAAAAAAGTATATAGTAAAAGATGTATTAAAATTAGATTGTGGTAAGGAAATTTCAAATTTTCCAATAGCATACGAAACATATGGGAAATTGAATAATGAAAAAACTAACGGAATTTTAATATTTCATGCTTTGACAGGTGACCAGTTTCCATGTGGAAAAAACCCAATTACAAATAAGGAGGGTTGGTGGAGTTATGCTCTTGGACCAAGTAAAGCTATAGATACAAATAAGTTTTTCGTAATTAGTGCTAATGTAATTGGTGGATGCATGGGATCATTTGGGCCCTCTAGTATTGATCCATCTACAAATAAACCTTACGGATCTAATTTTCCAGTCATTACAATTAATGACATGGTAAATGCTCAAAATTTTTTATTAGACTATTTTAAAATAAAAAAACTATTTGCTGTTATAGGTGGTTCAATGGGTGGTATGCAGGTTCTTCAATTTATTTCTAACTTTCCGAATAAAGCTGAGGTAGCGATACCCATTGCTTGTACGGCAAGTCACTCAGCTCAAAACATTGCATTAAATGAACTTGGAAGACAAGCAATAATGGCAGATAGTGAATGGAATAAAGGTAATTATTTAGATACTGAAAAATCTCCATCAAAAGGACTAGCAGTAGCAAGAATGGCAGCTCACATAACGTACTTATCAAAAAAAGGATTAGAAGAAAAATTTGGTAGAAAACTTCAAGAAAGAGATAAAATAAAATTTGGTTTTGATGCTGATTTTCAAATCGAAAGTTATTTAAGATATCAGGGATCAGTTTTTGTTGATAGGTTCGATGCAAATAGCTACTTATATATAACACGAGCAATGGACTACTTTGATTTAACAAAGCAATTTAATGGTAATCTTTCAGATGCTTTTAAAGAGAGTAAAACTAAATTTTTTGTAGTATCTTTCACTTCAGATTGGCTCTACCCAACAACAGAAAATAGAGAGATAGTTATTGCTTTAAATGCTATAGGTGCAGATGTCGGATTTATTGAGATAACATCTGATAAAGGTCATGACTCTTTTCTGTTGGACGTTCCTGATTTTTTAAATGCAGTTAAGAATTTTTTAAATAATTCGTATAAAAAATATTTATGAAACAGGAATTCAAGATAATTTCGTCATTAATAGAAAAAAATTCAAAAATTTTAGATGTAGGATGCGGAAATGGCGAACTTATGAAATATATTTTAGATAGTATTTCAAATAATATTAGAGGTCTAGAAATATCAAAAAAAAATGTTCAAGCTTGTATTGAAAAAGGCTTAACAGTGATTGAGGGAAATGCAGAATTAGATCTCGGTCAATTCCCAAATAAATCTTTCAATTATGTAATCTTAAGTCAAACCCTTCAGGCTTTTTTAAATCCAGAACAAGTATTATATGAGTTACTCAGAGTAGGAAAAAAAGCAATTGTAACTATTCCAAATTTCGGACATTGGAAGGTCAGAATGGATTTATTATTTAAAGGTACAATGCCTGTAACTGAAAATCTACCTAATGAATGGTATAACACGCCTAATTTACACATGTGTACAATAAAAGATTTTGTAACATTTTGTAATGAAAGAGAGTTAAAATTAACAAATTCGATTTCTTTAAGTGGAAAAAAAGTATCTTACATTACTAAAGGAAATTTAAACTTTAAAAACTTATCTGCAGAACTAGGTATATTTGAAATAGAAAAATAAAATGAAAGTAATAACAGTAAAGTGTCTTAATGATAATTTTTCTTATATAGTTTTAAATGAAGAAAATAATTATGCTTGTGTAATTGACCCTAGTGAAGCAAAACCAATAATTAATATAGTTAAGCAAGAAAAAATCAATTTAAAATACATACTCAATACA
Source organism: uncultured Pelagibacteraceae bacterium (assembly GCA_902561075.1). GTDB lineage: Bacteria > Pseudomonadota > Alphaproteobacteria > Pelagibacterales > Pelagibacteraceae > Pelagibacter. Next base: position 4,119 of record CACEOC010000005.1, on the reverse strand, counting down.
CACCATCATCATGATCACGTCGGAGGAAATTTGGAATTAAAAAAAATGTTTGATTGTAAAGTTTTAGGATTTATTAACGATAAGAATAATATTCCAGGTATCGATATTTTTTTAAAAGATAAAGAGCAATTTCAAAACAAAGGTTTTGAGTTTACAACTTATCATACGCCAGGTCATACATTGGGGCATGTAATATTTCATTTTCATAATCAAAATTTATTGTTCACTGGTGACACACTTTTTTCTTTGGGTTGTGGAAGAATTTTTGAAGGATCGTATAATCAAATGTTTGAATCTCTTAGATTAATAAAAAATTTTTCTCAAGATACTTTGATATATTTTGGTCATGAATATACTTTTCAGAACTCAAAATTTTGTATTTATCATGACTCAAATAATAAAAAACTAAAAGTTAAAATTCCCAAAATCTTGGAAAAATTAAAAAATAATTTATCGACGACACCGACTAATCTTAAGGATGAATTAGACTGTAACATTTTTTTAAGATGTAAAGATTTGAATTCTTTCTCAAAATTAAGAGAATTAAAGGACAATTTTTAGGTTATTAATCTTGACTAAAGATTAGCTAAGACTATATTGCTGTCTATAAATTTAAAAATTCAAATGTCATTTGCAGTTATAAAAACAGGTGGGAAACAATATAAAGTTAAAGCTGGAGAAATTTTGAAAGTAGAGCTTCTTGAAAATGCTAAAGCTGGAACCAAGTTAGAGTTTAAAGAAATACTTGCATATGGTGATAACAAATCTATTGAAATCGGAAGTCCAATTTTGGACGGAGCAAAAGTCGAGGCTGATCTAATAAAAAACTCAAAAAATAAAACTGTACTTATTTTTAAAAAAAGAAGAAGAAAAAATTCAAGAAGAAAAAATGGTCATAGACAAAAATTTTCTATGATCAGGATAAACAAAATAATTTCCAAAAGTGGGGAAGTTTTGTCTGAGGCAGAAAAACAAATAAAACCAAAGAAAGTTAAAGACAAAATAACTGAAGAAAAAAATAATATTAAGTAATTATGGCAACAAAAAAAGCAGGTGGATCGTCGAGAAATGGAAGAGATAGCGCAGGAAGGCGACTTGGTGTTAAAAAATATGGTGGCCAATTTGTTCTGCCAGGTAATATAATTATTAGACAAAGAGGAACAAAAATTTTTCCTGGTGACAATGTTAAAATGGGAAAGGACCATTCAATTTTTTCAATTATAAAAGGTAAAGTTGTCTTCAAAAAAAGCAAGTCTGATAGAACATTTGTTTCAGTAAAGCCCAATTAATTAAATTTAATACATTCCTGTATGAAATTTCTTGATCAAGTAAAAATATTTATAAAAGCTGGAGATGGTGGTTCTGGATCACCTAGTTTTAGGAGAGAAAAATTTATAGAGTTTGGAGGGCCAGATGGAGGCGATGGGGGCAAAGGTGGATCAGTAATATTAGCTTCAGAGCGAAATTTGAATACGCTTATCGATTATAGATATCAACAACACTTTAAGGCCGAAAGAGGTGAAGATGGAAAAGGTAAAAAACAAACAGGAAAAGGAGGTGAAGATTTAATTCTTAAAGTTCCTGTGGGTACTCAAATTTATGAGGAGGACAATAAAACTCTTATATTTGATTTTAAAAATGAAAAAGATGAATTTGTAGCTGCACTTGGGGGGAAAGGTGGATTTGGTAACACTAGGTTTAAATCATCTACAAATCGTGCTCCTAGGAAATTCACAAAAGGTAAGTTAGGAGAAGAATTTTGGGTTTGGTTACAACTTAAAACAATTGCTGATGTAGGAATTATTGGATTACCAAACGCTGGAAAATCAAGCTTATTAGCATTTATTACTAGCGCTAAACCTAAAATAGCTAATTATAAATTCACAACACTAAATCCAAATCTTGGTGTTGCGAGATATGATGATAAAGAGGTAACTCTAGCAGATATTCCTGGTTTAATTGAAAATGCTCACAAAGGAGTTGGGTTAGGGACAAAATTTCTAAAACATATTGAAAGATGCAAAACCTTGTTACATTTGATTGATATTACTGAAAACAACTTGATCAACTCTTATAAACAAGTAAGAGATGAATTAGGTAAATATAGCAAGAATTTATTAAAGAAAAGGGAAATTATAGTTTTTAATAAAGTAGACTTATTAGAAAAAAGAGAAATCGAAATTAAAAAAAAAGAATTTATGAGTAAAATAAAAAAAAAAATTTTTCTTTTATCAACACTTGATAAAAAACTTGTGAAAAGTATTAAATCTAAAATAATAAATTATGTATCTTAAAAACTCAAAAACGGTTGTTATTAAAATTGGGTCATCATTATTGATAGACGGCAAAAGTGTAATAAGAAAAAAATGGCTAGAAGAATTTTCAAAAGACGTAAAAGAACTATTAAACCAAAAAAAAAATGTAATTGTAGTAAGTTCAGGTGCAATAGCTCTAGGATGTAAAAAACTTAATATAAATAAAAAAAATTTAAAGCTCGATAAAAGTCAGGCAATTGCCTCTATAGGCCAGATAGAATTAATGAATCTCTTTAAAAAAACATTCAACAAAAATAAAATTAATTTATCACAAATGTTATTAACATTAGAAGATACAGAAAGAAGAGGACGTGCTATCAATGCTAAAAGAACTTTTGATAACCTTTTTAAATTAGGCTATGTCCCTATTGTAAATGAAAATGATAGCACAGCTACAACAGAGATAAAATACGGCGATAATGATAGGTTAGCTTCAAGAGTAGCGCAGATATCCTCAGCAGACTGTTTAATTTTATTATCAGATGTATCTGGATTATACTCAAAAAATCCAAAAATTTTTAAAGATGCAAAGTTAATAAGTGAAATAAATGATATTAATTCTACTATTAAAAAAATTTCAACAAAAGGGATTAGTCAACTCGGTTCAGGTGGTATGGAAACAAAAATAGAGGCAGCAAAAATTTGTCAAAATTCCGGTTGCACAATGGCAATAGCAGATGGCTTAAAATTTCGACCAATTAAAAGAATAAATACTTATAATAATTGTACATGGTTTCTTCCAAAAGTTTCCAAACTCCATGCAAGAAAAAAATGGATAATTAGCTCGGTATCTCCAAAAGGTGAAATAATTATTGATGATGGTGCTGTTACAGCCCTAGAGAAAGGTAAAAGCCTACTTGCGGCTGGTATCAAAAAAGTAAATGGTAACTTTAACAAGGGTGATCATATAAAAGTTTTAAATAAAGATTTAAAAGAGTATGCTAGAGGACTGAGTTCTTTTAGCTCTGATGAAATTAGAAAAATACAAGGTTTGCATTCTAATAAAATTAAAGACACTTTAGGATATGTCTCAAAGTCAGAGGTAATACATAAAGACGACATGGTGGAAGTGTGATGAAAAGTGAATTATTAAAATTAGGTTTAAATGCACAAAAAGCATTTAAAGACTCAATTGACGAAAAAACAAAGAATAAAGTTTTAATTGAATTCTCACATTTACTCAAAAAAAATATATCAAAAATTCTAATTGAGAATAAAAAAGATATATCGAAGGCAGTTAAAAAAGGGTTGAGAGAAAACATTATAAAAAGATTGGAACTGAATGAAGATAAAATTAAGCAGATTATTTCATCTGTTAATAAAATTTCTAAATTAAAAGATCCAGTAAACAACATATTAAGTCAGTGGAAAGTTCCAAACGGATTAAAAATAAAAAGAGTAACAATTCCTATAGGTGTTATTGGTGTTATATATGAAAGCAGACCAAACGTTACCTCTGATATATCCTGCCTGTGCTTTAAATCTGGGAACAGTGTAATTTTAAAAGGTGGAACTGAGGCCTATTATAGTAATTTAATTGTATCTAATCTGTTCAGACAATCACTTAACAAATACAAAATTAATAAAAATTTTGTTCAATTTATTAAAAACAGAAATAGAAGTGTTGTGAAGTTTATGCTTTCAAAAATGAAAAATTTTATTGATGTTATAATCCCAAGGGGAGGAAAAAATCTTGTTAAAACAGTTCAAATGTTTTCAAATATACCAGTCATTGGGCACTTAGAAGGAGTATGTCATACCTATATAGATAAAAGTGCAAATATTAATATGTCAAAAAAAATAA
>CACEOC010000004.1 GCA_902561075.1 uncultured Pelagibacteraceae bacterium | reverse complement strand
TGTTCAAAACCCTATATCAGAAAATTTAGTTCCTGGAGGGTCATCTGGAGGATCATCATCTGCACTTGCAGCCAAATTAACTCCTGCTACAATCGGAACTGACACAGGTGGTTCTTAAATTTTTTGTACAAAAAAGGTCTTTAACAGCCATTGGAATACCAGGGATTTTTTTATTAAGATTAGGTTTTGAGTCAAACTCTATTGCACGATTTATAGCATCATCAAAATTATCAGAAATATATGAATTTAATTTAGTAGATTTTTTAGATCTATTTATAAAAGCCTCTGTTATTTCTTTTGAAGATAATTCTTTTTTTTTTATTTTATCTACTAAATCACACAATTTGAAATTTGTTATTTCTGACATTATTCAACCACCTTAGGTACTACAAAAAAATCTTTATTTTTATCAGGTGAGTTTTTAAGAATATCTTCTCTAATATTTTTAGATTCAATTTTATCTTTTCTTAATTTTAAAGTCGTCTCAGCTATTGACGTTAAAGGTTCAGTTTTGCTTGTATCTAACTCATTTAATTTTTCTATAAATTCAAATATTGAGTTAAGATCATTACTTAGTTTTTTTGCTTTTTCCTCTTCTATGGAGATTCTTGATAATTTTGAAATGTGCTTTACTGTTTTAAGATCTATAGTCATATGATAAGAATATTAAAAACTATCACTTAATCTAAAAAATACAATATGGTCACTTTGGATGAACTTAAAGACAAATTAGCAGATAAGGCTAGATTAATAGGATTAGATTTAGGATCAAAACGTATAGGTGTTGCAATTTGTGATGATGAAAGAAAAATTGCTACTCCATTTAAAACAATTGAGTATAGAAATATGGATTATTTGTTAAGTGAATTAAAAGTTATAATCAAAGAAAATGATATATTCGCTATTATAGTTGGAAATCCAATAAACATGGATGGTTCATTTGGAAAAAGTGCACAATCTATCAATGATAAGGCCAAAATTATTGGTAGAGAGCTTAATGTAATGATTGCTATGTGGGATGAAAGGCTATCAACCTCAGGTGCTTTTAATTTATCGAGTAATTTGGACATTAAATTTCCACATAGAAAAAAAAATATAGACGAAAAAGCAGCTGCATTTATACTTCAAGGAGCTATCGATTTCTTAAATAATTAACACTTGCACTTAATTCATATTGAAGCTATAGAGTTTGTTTTAATGGCATCTTCAAAAAAAGCTATTAAAATTTCTCAAAAACACTTATTAGGAATCCAAGACTTATCGATCAATGATATCAATGTAATATTAGAAGAGTCAAAGACATTTATAACTCTTAACAAAAGTAAGAATAAAAAAATTGATATTTTGAGAGGAAAGACCCAGATTAATTTATTTTTTGAACCTTCTACAAGAACACAAAGCTCTTTTGAATTAGCAGGTAAAAGACTAGGTGCAGATGTGATGTCAATGAATATCACAAATTCTGCAATTAAAAAAGGTGAAACACTTATAGATACAGCAATGACTCTTAATGCAATGCATCCTGATATAATTGTAATTAGACATCAAGATTCTGGTGCATGTAATTTATTATCACAAAAAGTAAATTGTGCTGTTTTAAATGCCGGAGATGGACGTAGAGAACACCCTACTCAAGCACTTTTAGATGCTTTGACTATAATAGACAGAAAGAAAAAAATTCAAGGTTTAAGAATTGCAATTTGTGGTGACATTCTTCACTCTAGGGTAGCTAGATCTAATATATATTTACTTAACATGTTAGGTGCAGAGGTAAATATCGTAGCTCCTTCAAATTTAATGCCTAAAGATATAGATAAACTTGGAGTAAATAAATTTACTGATATGAAAAAAGGTGTAAAGGATTGTGATATAGTTATGATGCTTAGATTGCAAAATGAGAGAATGACAAGTTCATTTTTATCTTCCAATAGAGAATATTATGAATACTACGGTCTAACACCAGATAAATTAAGTTTTGCTAAAGAGGATGCTTTAATAATGCATCCAGGACCTATGAATAGAGGAATAGAAATTGATACAAAATTAGCGGATGATATCAATAAAAGTGTAATTAAAGAACAAGTAGAACTCGGAGTTGCTGTTAGGATGGCATGTTTAAAACTTTTTTGTGAATAATGAAAAAAAAATACTTTTTAAATGCTCATATAATTGACCCTAAAAATTCTATTGATGAATTGGGCGGATTAATAATTAATGAAAATGGCAAAATTGAAGCTGTTGGGAAAAAAGTAAATAAAAATAATATTCCCTCAAGAGAAAAGTTTATAGATTTATCAGGTAAACATATTTTTCCTGGCTTGGTGGATATGAGAGTATTTGTTGGAGAACCAGGCCTTGAATACAAAGAAAATTTTAGAACATTAAGTAACGCAGCATTGTCTGGCGGTGTCACATCTGCGATTACAATGCCAAATACACAACCAGTTATAGATAATGTTTCGATAGTAGACTTTCTAAAAAGAAGAGGAAGAGATAAAGCAAAAATTAATATTTATCCTACGGCTACTCTAACAAAAAACCTTGAAGGGAAAAATATGACTGAGTTTGGGCTTTTACAAGGTAAAGGCATTGTTGGTTTTACTGATGGTGTAAAAACAATCCAAAATTCTAGGCTAATGTCTCGAATAATGCGCTCGGCATATGATTTGGGTTCGTTAATAATCCAACACGCTGAAGATTATCATTTAGCAGAGAACGGGACTGTCAATGACGGAATAATCGCCACAAAGCTGGGCTTACAAGGTATAACAGACTTAGCGGAAAAAGTCATAATTGAAAGAGATTTATCCTTGTTGGAGGATTTTAATTGTAGATATCACATAGCGCAAATATCATCATCCAAATCAGTAGAAGTAATAAAACACAAAAAAAATGATGTAGATTTTTCAACTGGTGTATCAATAAATAATCTTTCACTAAATGAAAATGATATTGGAGATTTTAGGACTTTTTTAAAATTATCTCCTCCATTAAGAACTGAAGAAGACAGATTGTCTTTAATAGAAGCAATTAATAAAAATTTAATAGACGTAATTGTCTCAGATCATAAACCTGAAGATGAAGAGTCCAAAAGACTAACCTTTACGCAGGCAGCAACTGGCGCAAGTGGAATAGAAACTTTATTACCGTTATCCTTAGAGCTATTTCATAATGGTTCTGTAAAACTTTATAGAATTATTGAATTACTAACTAGTAATCCTGCAAAAATTTTAAAGATAAATAAAGGAAATTTATCAATTGGAAATGATGCAGATTTTTGTATTGTAGATGTGAGTAAACCTTGGATTGTCAAAAAGGAAAAAATGATTTCTAAATCTAAAAATACTTGTATAGAAAACAAAAAACTTCAAGGAAAAGTTTTGTGCACTTATATTAATGGAAATGAGTTATTTAATTTAAAATGAATTTCTTGAATAACTTCAATGAAATATTTGTAATTATAGCAATCTCGTATGCTTTTGGATCTATACCATTTGGGTATTTAATTACTAAATTTTTTTTAAAAAAAGATATTAGAAAAATCGGATCAGGTAATATTGGGGCAACCAATGTTTTTAGGACAGGAAATAGAATTATAGGATATTCAACTTTATTACTCGATGTTTTTAAAGCAATTTTACCGTTAATAATTATAAAAATTTATATGAATGAATACTTATTTATAGCATCATTAAGTGTTTTTTTGGGGCATGTTTTTCCTATATGGTTAAAATTTAAAGGCGGAAAGGGTGTTGCAACATATGTAGGTATACTATGTTGTATAAATTTATATTTGGGTATTGGATTTGGTTTTTTTTGGATAATTACTTTAATAATTTTTAAATATTCTTCTCTTTCTTCATTGGTAGCTTCACTATCAATTCCATTTATTGATTATTTTATTTTAAAAAATGAATTAATTTCTTTTTATATAATAATGTTTGTATTAATATTTTATACACATAGAGAAAATATAAAAAGACTTGTAAATAAAGAGGAATCTAAAACAAAAATTTATTAATTTGACTATTCATATATATTTTGTGTAGGTTCTTTTTTAATGAATCTTGTAATTGTTGAAAGTCCAGCTAAAGCGAAAACTATAAACAAATATCTTGGAGATAAATATACTGTTTTAGCGAGCTATGGGCATATAAGAGACCTCCCATCCAAAAATGGATCTGTAGATCCAAAAGATAAATTTAAAATGATATGGGAGGTTGATAGTTTTTCAAAAAAATATCTTAAAGAAATAACCGATGTTGCAAAAAAATCTACTAAAATTATTTTAGCAACAGACCCTGACAGAGAGGGTGAAGCTATAGCGTGGCATGTAAAAGAATATCTTGATGAGAAAAAAGTCTTAAAAGATAAAAAAATTGAAAGAGTAGTATTTAATGAAATTACAAAAAAAGCTGTAACAAATGGTATTGAAAATCCGAGAAATATAGAGTCTAACCTTGTCGATGCTTATATGGCAAGAAGGGCTTTAGATTACTTAGTAGGTTTTAATATATCACCAATACTTTGGACAAAATTACCTGGTTCAAAATCTGCTGGACGTGTTCAATCAGTTGCTTTGAGATTATTAACTGAACGTGAACATGAAATTGAACAATTTATTCCAAAAGAATTTTGGACACTTCAGATTGATTTTAAAACAGTTGAGGGAGATATTTTAAACTCAAACGTCATTAAGATTAATAATAATAAAATTGATAAATTCTATTTTAAAAACAAGAACGAAATAAATAAAGCAATAGATGAAATAAAAACAAAAAAATATGAAATAACAGACATTGATTCCAAAATTTACACAAGAAACCCTGTCGGACCTTTTACAACATCAACGTTACAACAAACAGCATCTAGCAAACTTGGTTTTGGAGCATCCAGAACTATGCAAATAGCCCAGAGATTGTATCAGGGTATTGATATAGATGGGGATACAGTAGGATTAATAACTTACATGAGAACAGATGGTACCAATATTTCAAAAGATGCTATTGGCGATTTTAGAGACTATATAAAACAAAATTATGGTAATGATTACTTACCTGTTACACCTAACAATTATTCTGGTAAAAAAGCAAAAAATGCTCAAGAGGCACATGAGGCCATTAGACCAACCAATATTAGTAGAACACCTGATAAAATTAAAAAGTTTTTAAGTACAGATCAGATTAAATTATATGAATTAATATGGTCTAGAGCTTTATCATCTCAAATGGAAGCAGCCAAATTTGATAGAAAAACAATAACAATTTCATCCCAAGATAAACTTAATGAATTAAGATGTTCTGGATCTACAATTAAATTTGATGGATATTTAAAGCTTACAAAAATTGATAATAACGAAGAGGAAAAAATTCTACCTAATGTTAAAAAAGGTTTGGTTGAAGCTTATAATTTTACTGATGAACAACATTTTACCCAGCCGCCCCCAAGATATTCAGAGGCAAGCTTAGTTAAAAAACTTGAAGAACTTAGTATTGGTAGACCATCGACTTATGCAAGTATTATTTCTGTTATCTCAAACAGAGGTTATGCTGATATAATTAATAAAAGGTTTTTTCCTACTGACAGAGGTAAATTATTATCTGCTTTTTTAGAAAAGTTGTTCTCAAAATATGTTGATTATGGTTTTACAGCTGGTTTAGAAGAGCAGCTAGATGACATTACTTCAGGTAAAGAAGAGTGGATTAAGGTTCTTGACAATTTTTGGAGAGATTTCAATACTAACGTCTTAAATGTTAAGGAAAAAAGAACTAGAGAAGTACTTGATCTTCTTAATGAAAGTTTAGGAGCACTAATATTCGAGTCAGATGAAAATGGATCTATTAATAGAAAATGTAAACTGTGTGAAACAGGTGAATTAAGCTTAAAAAATAGCTTTAAAGGTGGTGCATTTATTGGATGTTCTAACTATCCAGAGTGTAAATTTACTAGACCTTTATCGAAATCAAAGGCAAATGAACAAATAGCCTTAGCAGAACCAAAGTTGATTGGAAAAAATAATAATGGAAAAGATATTTATCTTAAAAACGGTAGGTTTGGCCCCTATCTCCAATATGAGCAAATCGAAGAGGAAATCGAAAATAAAAAAAAAACAAAAAAGAGAAAGAAAAGTGAAGGTGATAATTTTAAAAATGTTTCAATTCCCAAAGGAATTGAAATAAATAATATTGATTTAGATAAAGCATTATTTTTATGTTCTCTACCAAAAATATTAGGTCAACACCCTGAAAATGGTAAAGATATCACTGTCAATTCCGGTAGATTTGGTCCATATTTAAAGTGCGAGAATAAATCCGCTAGATTAGAAAATGTAGATGAACTTTTTACAATTGGATTAAATAGAGCTGTATCACTTATAGCAGAAGCAAAACCTGGAAGAATTTCATCATCTTTAATAAAGGATATAGGTGAACACCCTGAAGATAAAAAACCAGTGCGTGTAATGAAAGGTCAATATGGACCATATATCAAATATAAATCATTGAATGCAACAATACCGGAAGAAAAAGATCCTACTGAATTAACTATGGAAGAGGCGCTAATTCTGATAGAAAAAAGAAAAGAGTACGACAAAAATAAAAAAAAAAGTAAAAAATGAAAAAGCTTATATTAACAGTTATAATTTTTTTATCATTCCAAGCAAATGTTCATAGTGGTACAGATTGCTCTAATTTAAAAAAACTTTCTAAAGAGTATCTATCTTGTTTAACAAGCAAAGCAAAAGATAAAACTAATGTTGTTTTGGATATCTCTAACATCAAAGAAAAGAAAACAATTTCAGATTGGTTCAAAAAAAAAGATGAATTTTGAAGATAATATAAAAAAAAATAATATTAATCTTCCAACAGCAGCTGATCCTGTTGGTTCTTATGTGGCAAGTAAAAAAGTCGGCAAACTACTTTATATTTCAGGTCAAATTTCTATTGATCAAGATGGAAAATTGATAAAAGGGAAAATTGGTAAAGATTTATCGACTGAGGACGGGTATAATGCTGCAGTTAGATGTGCATTAAGTATAGTTTCGCAAGCAAAAAAATATCTTGGGAATGACATTTCTAAAATTAAATCATGCATTAAACTTACTGGTTATGTAAATTCAACAGATAATTTTACAGAACAACCTAAAGTAATAAATGGTGCATCTGATACAATAGTAAAAATTTTCGGTGATATAGGAATTCATACTAGAGCAGCTGTAAGTACAAATAGTTTACCTTTAGGCGTTGCAGTTGAGGTTGATGCTATTTTTGAAATAAGTTAATTTATCTTCCAACACCAAAATATTTAATATTTTTTTTTCTCATTTTTTTTGGTGAATAAATATTACGCATGTCATAAACAATAAAATTTCTTTTTTTAACAATTCTTTTTAAATCTATTAGCTTAAATTCATTCCACTCAGTATGAATAATAATTAAATCTGAATTAACACAAGCTTCTTTGATATTTGGTTTATAATTAACATTTTTAAATTTATCAAATTCACTTTTTTTACCTGTAGGATCATAATAACGTATTTTAGCACCTCTCTTATTTAGATATGGTATCATCTTCAAGCTTGAAGACTCCCGCATGTCATCTGTGTTAGCTTTAAATGTAACACCTAAAAAAGTAATTTTTTTATTTTTAATTTTTTTATTTAAAATACTATTAATTCTTTTTAATAATAGATCTGATCTTTTATTGTTTGATTTAATAACTGTTTCAATTACAGATAAGTTAGTTTTAGATGCTTTTGAAGTATAAACCAAAGCTCTAGTATCTTTAGGAAAGCATGAGCCACCATAAGCAGGTCCAGCTCTTAAAAATCTACTCCCTATTCTTTTATCCGAACCAATTCCTATAGAAACATCCTCAATATTTATGTCCAATTTTTCACTCAAATTAGCCAATTCATTTATAAATGTTATTTTTGTCGCTAAAAATGCATTAGATGCATATTTAATTAATTCAGCGGCTCTACGTGAAGTATTCAAGTATTTTGCGCCCTTAGATATTAAAGGACTATAAAGATTTTTTAAAATTCTATTAGACCTTTTGTCAGTTGTACCAATCACAACACGGTCAGGATATATGAAGTCCCTTATAGCTTCGCCCTCTCTTAGGAATTCGGGATTAGAAACCACACTGAAAAGATTTTTTTTTGTTTTTTTAGATATAATTTTTTCCAACTTATCACCTGTCATAACAGGAACTGTTGACTTATTAATTATAATTTTAAAAGATTTTATATTCTTACTTATTATATTTGCAACAGAATAAACTTGAGATAAATCAGCCTCATATTTATTTTTTTTTGTAGGAGTACCTACGCAAATAAATATTATATCGGATTTTTGTATTGAAGTAGACAAATCTGTTGAGAATTTTAATCTACCCGATTTTGAATTTTTTCTTACAAGTTCTTCTAAACCTGGTTCATAAATAGGAATAATAGATTTTTGAAGACTATTAATTTTTGATAAATCTTTGTCTACACAAATTACATCATTTCCCAAATCAGCAAAACATACACCGCTAACAAGGCCAACATAACCAGTTCCTATCATACATAATTTCATAACTTTGATATTTCTAGTCCTGACTTAATATATCCATCCATACTTCCACAATCCAAATATTTGCCTTTAAAGATATGACCAATAAATACTTCATTTAAAAAAATAAGTTTTCTTAGGGTATCGGTGATGTGAACTTCACCACCTTGACCTTTTTTTTGTTTTCTCAACAAGCTAAATACTTTCTTTGGCAGTATATATCTACCAATGACAGCATTATTTGACGGTGCATCTTTTTTATTTGGTTTTTCTACAACGTCATCAATAATAAAATTACTATTGTCTATTTTTTTTTTAATTTTATATATTCCCCACCTGGAAACACTGTCTTTTTTAACCTTCATACTTGCCATGACAGACGATCTATACTTTTTATGAATCTTAATCATTTCTTTGGAACAATTTCTCTTCATAATTAAATCATCAGGTAATAACATTAAAAAATATTTATCTTTTATATATTTTGAGGTTTTTAATACAGCATCTCCTGTTCCTTTTGGATAATTCTGATAAACAAACTTAATTTTTTTTTTGTATTTCAGAATATTTTTATAAATTTTTTCTATTCTTTTATCTTTTTTCTTTTTTATAATTTTTTTATAATATTGATCGTTAAAAAAATATTTTTTTATTACTTCTTTTTTTTTTGAAATGATAAAAATTATTTCTTTTATACCGGCATCATCACATTCATCGAGAATATATTCAATTCCAGGTCTGCCATTAATCGGTAGCAATTCTTTAGCAAAAACGCTTGATAAAGGTAATAATCTTGTACCAAGACCTGCAAGAGGTATTATAGCTTGTCTAATCATTAAATTTATAAGAATATCAACTATCATAAATGATAATTTTTAAAAGCATTAATAATTTAAAAAAAAAGGTAAATTTTAGTAAAAATATAGGATTTGTTCCAACGATGGGTGCCATCCATGAGGGACATTTGTCCTTAATTAATCAGTCAAAAAAAAAATGTGAGAAAACTGTTGTAAGTATATTTATAAACCCAAAACAATTTAATAATAAATTAGATTTTAAAAATTATCCTAGAAATTTAAATAAAGACATTAAATTACTAAAAAAATTTAGAGTCGATTATTTACTTTTACCTAAATACGATGAATTATTTCGAGTAAAATTAAAAAAAAAAATAAGACTTAAAAATAAAGATAGGATTTTATGTGCTAAATATAGACCTGGCCATTTCGAAGGTGTATTACATGTTATTAACCAATATTTAAACCTTATTCAGCCAAAATTTATTTTTTTAGGAGAAAAGGACTATCAGCAGTATTATTTAATATCAAATTTTATAAAAGATAAATTTATTACCAAATCATATTTGTGCAAAACAATAAGGCATAACAATTTATTTGCTTTATCTTCAAGAAATAAATTATTAAACAATAAAGATCTACATATTCTAAAATCCGTATCAGTGATTATTAAAAAATTTTATTCTTCACTTAAAAAAGAAAAGAAAAATATTAAAAAATTAAATCATATTAAAAATTTACTAGAAAGAACTGGTGTAAATTTAGAATATTTAGAAATAAGAAATAAAATTAATTTTTCAAAAAAAATAAGTAAAAAGAATTTTAAGATATTCGTAGCTTATTATTTTAAAAAAATAAGGTTTATAGATAATTTTTAAACTAAAGTAAAAAATAAGCTCCAATACCTAAAAATGAGAGAAAACCAATTACATCTGTAATTGTTGTTACAAAAACACTTGAAGCAATAGCTGGGTCTATATTAAATCTTTTTAAAGATATAGGAATTAAAATCCCAAATAGACCAGCAACTATCATGTTTAGAACCATAGAGATCGAAATTATTAACGAAAGTGTGTAATCTTGAAACCAAAACTGAACCACGATAGCACTTATTATTGCAAATATTACTCCATTTAAAATTCCAATTTTGAATTCTTTTAATACATTTTGTGTGAAATTATTTTTTGTTAGTTGATTTGTTGCTATCGTTCTAATAGTGACTGCTAAAGTTTGCATACCAGCGTTACCACCCATTGAAGCAACAATTGGCATAAGTACTGCTAATGCTACCACTTTTTCTATATCCTCCTTGAAAAAACCAATTACTACTGAAGCTACAATAGCAGTTAGTAAATTTAATAGTAGCCAATTAAATCTTCTTTTAGTCTTTTTAATTACACCATCTGTAATTTCTTCATCTCCAACACCTGCTAATCTTAAAGCATCTTCTTCAGCTTCCTCTTTTAAAACAGTTAAAACATCATCACTTGTAATCATTCCAACTAATTTATTATTTTTATCAATTACACATGCAGAGTTAAGATTATAGTTTTCGAAAATGTTTGCTACTTCCTCTCTGTCCATGTCAACCGGTATAGATAATTGTGACTCTTTCATTATTGACTGCATCTTAGTATCCCTAGATGTTCTTAACACTTTTGAAGATGGCACTGATCCAATTGGTTTAAAATCACTATCTACAATAAATATTTCAAGAAATTCCTCAGGTAAATCTTTATTCTCCCTTAAATAATCAATAGTTTGACCAACCGACCAATTACTTGGTATAGCAGTGAACTCTCTTTGCATTATTCGTGCTGCAGAGTCCTCTGGATAACTTAAACTTTCTAACAAAGCAAATCTATCTTTGGGTGGTAGTGAGCTTAAAATATTATTTTTATTTTTTTCATCAAGATTTTCTATGATTTTAATTGCATCATCCGACTCTAGATTCTTAAGTATAAATACAATAGAGTCTTTAGATAGATAATTTATTATTTCTGTTTGGATAGACTCATTTAATTCAACAAAAACTTCAGGATCGATTTTAAAGTTATTTAATTTTATAAGCTTTTCACGATCACTTTCATTTAAGTGTTCAATAATATCAGCAGCATCAGCAGGATGCATTTCTTTGAAGGAATTACTTATAAAATTAGTATCATTGCTAGATATTTTATCAGTTACTACTTTTATATATTCTTTATTAAATTCAAAATTTACATTCTTATCTTTAATTTTTCTTACTAAAGTCATAAAAAACTTTCATTTTATAATGGACCTTTTAATCTATAATTTTTAGAATACAAACCTTTAATGAATATAGAGATAAAAATATCAAAAAAACCAGTCAACTACGAAAAAGCCATAAAATATATGGAAAAAAGATTAAATGATATTTTATTTAAAAACGCTAGAGATTTAATATGGATACTACAACATACTGATATATACACTGCAGGAACATCATTTAAAGAAGATGATATTTTAGATAAATCTATAAAAGTAAAGAAGACTAATAGAGGGGGAAAAATAACATTCCACGGCCCTGGACAAATAATTTTTTATTTCGTTATAAATTTAAACAAGAGAAAGAAAGATATTAGGTGGTTTATTAAAGTAATAGAAAAAACTATTATTCAAACATTATCTGATTTTAATATAAAATCTAAAGGAGATAAAAAAGATATAGGCATTTGGGTTAAATTAAATAATAAAGAAAGTAAAATTGCATCAATTGGAATTAAAATAAAAAAATGGATTGCTTATCATGGGTTTGCATTAAATTATTCGGTTAACATTGAAAAGTTCAAAAAAATAATTCCATGTGGGATTAAAAATAAAAAAATAATAAATATAATTGATATTAATAAAACTAATTTTAATAATTTAAGAAATAAACTTATTAAAAATTTTATTTATAATTTGAATAATTAAACCTATTTGATTTTAAAAATTTTTGAAAATAATCAGGTAAATGTGCGTGATAATTATATTTTTTGTTATTGATCATGAATTTCAAACTATAAGCGTGTAAAAATAGGTTTTTAAATTTATTTGCTTTTAAAGAGTATTTTTTATCACCAATAATAGAGTGGCTAATTAGGCTAGCTTGTTTTCTAAGTTGATGTTTTCTACCAGTTATAGGTTTAAACTCTACAAATGAATATTTGGAATTTTTACTTATTACTCTGTAGTAAGTGATTGCTTTTTCAGATATTTTTTTATTACCATCGTATCTAATTAAATTATGTTCTAGAATACCTTTGTTATTTGTAAATTCGCCCTCACAAACAGCAATATATGTTTTATAAATTTTTCTTAATCTAAATAATGATGTAAATAATTGAGCAGTCTTTCTATTTTTTCCAATGATTAAAATCCCAGACGTATCTTTATCTAATCTATGAACTGTGTATGGTTCAGAATTAGAAAAAAATATACTTTTTCTGAATATATCGATGACGTTTTTATTTGACTTTGTCCCTTTTTGTGTTGGTAAGCCAGATATTTTATTTATTACAATATAATCCTCATTGTCAAAGATTATTTCATTTTCTATTTCAGTTAATATTTTTTTTGACGGTGTATAATTTGTATTTTTATGATTTTGTTTTTTAATCCTAACATTAAATAAACTAATTTTATCGTCTTCTCGAACTTTATATGAACTTTTAATTTTTCTTTTATTTACTTTAATATTTCCATTTCTTAAAAATTTTTCAATTAATCCTTGTGGTAAATTATCAATATTTTTACGTAACCATCGATCAAGTCTCATTGCGTCATGATCAGCAATAACATTATATGTTTTTTGCATTGTTATTTTTAAGAAACTACTTAGTTTGAGATACTTTTTCTTGTTCTTTATTTTCTTTTGGTGACTTTTTTATATCTACTTTTTTTGCATTAACATCTCTATCTACAAACTCAATTATCGCTATAGGAGCCTTATCTCCATATCTAAATCCAGCTTTTATTATTCTTGTGTAACCACCTTTTCTACTCATATATCTTTTAGATAATGTTTTTGTTACTTTATTTGCAGATTTGATATCTTGTAATTTTGAAACTAAGGATCTTGTGTTTTGTAAAGTATTTTTCTTTCCTAAAGTAATTATTTTATCTGCAACTGGTTTTAGGACTTTTGCCTTAGGTAGAGTTGTGGTTATTTGCTCATACTTAATTAATGAGTTAAGCATATTTTTTATCATTGCTTTTCTGTGCTCTGAGGTTCTATTTAGCTTTTTATAACCTAATTTATGCCTCATTATATTGTCTCTTCTAATTTTTTAGATAATTCGGCTATATTATCAGGAGGCCAATTTGGTATTTCCATACCTAAATATAAAGACATACCTGTTAAAACTTCTTTAATTTCATTTAATGATTTTCTACCAAAGTTTGGTGTTCTTAACATTTCACCTTCTGATTTCTGAACAAGGTCACCAATGTAAATTATATTATCATTTTTCAAACAATTCATTGATCTTACAGATAGTTCAAGCTCATCAACTTTTCTTAATAAATTTTTGTTAAATTCAGGCTCGCTAGGTTTATCTCTTATTATAACTTCTTGAGGTTCATCGAAGTTTACGAACATTCCAAGTTGGTCTTGAAAAATTCTAGCAGAGTAGGCTACTGCATCTTCGGCCGAAATTGAACCATTCGTCTCAACTTCCATTGTTAACTTATCGTAATCAAGCGCTTTTCCCTCTCTAGCTGTACTAATATTATAAGAAACTTTTTTAACTGGACTAAACAAAGAATCTATAGGTATCAATCCTAAAGGAGGCTCCTCAGGTTTATTTAAATCTGCAGACACATATCCTTTACCATTACCAACGGTCATTTCCATGTGAAAATTAGTATTTTCATCTAAATTACAAATTACCAAATCGGGATTTAATATTTCAATATCTGAAACTGGAGTAATATTTGACGCTTTTATTTCGCCTGGTCCTTTAGCATCTAAAATGAGTTTTTTGGATCCTTCACTATTACTTTTCAGTGCTAATGATTTTACGTTAAGCACTATATCTGTAACATCTTCTCTAACACCTTTAATTGAAGTGAATTCATGCAAAACACCATCAATTTGTATAGCTGTCACTGCTGTGCCTCTTATTGATGATAATAAAATTCTTCTTAAAGAATTTCCTAAAGTTAATCCGTAACCCTTCTCCAACGGCTCAGCAATAATTTTTGCATAAGATTTATCATCACTTAATTTTATATCTAACTTTGCAGGTTTAATAAGAGTTTTCCAATTTTTAATATTTACATCTGTATTTTCCATTACACTCTCCTTTTTTTTGGTGGTCTTGTGCCATTGTGTGGCATTGGGGTAGTATCTTTTATTGAAATAATTTTAAAACCTCTGGCCTGTAATGCCCTTAATGCTGTTTCTCTACCTGAGCCTGGGCCTTTTATTTCGACAGTTAAAGTTTTCATACCCATTTCCAATGCCTTAATTGCTGCGGAGTCAGCTGCAACTTGCGCTGCGTATGGGGTGGATTTTCGAGAACCTTTAAAGCCTTTTTGACCTGATGAAGCCCAAGAAATTACATTTCCATCTGTATCGGCAATAGAAACTATTGTATTGTTAAAAGTAGATTGAACATATGCTATTCCACTTGTAATTATTTTTTTTGATTTTTTTTTTTTTGAGTATGAACTTTTTTTTGAGGATTGAACCTTTTTATTTTCACTTGAGGTATCTTTAATATCTTTTGACATATTTATTTTTTCAATGGAGTAAGTTTTTTACCAGCAATTGCAACAGCTTTACCTTTTCGGGTTCTTGCATTGCATCTCGTTCTTTGGCCTCTAACTGGTAATTTTTTTTTATGTCTTGAGCCTCTGTATGAAGCTAAATCAATTAATCTTTTTATACTAAAAGAGTTTTCACGTCTTAAATCGCCCTCTACAGTAAAGTGTTTATCTATAAATTCTCTTATTTTTAAAACTTCATCATCGGTTAACTCATTAACTCGTTTATTATTTGGGATTGATAATGATTTACATATATCATTTGAGAATTTATCTCCAATACCATAGATATAAGTAAGTCCAACTTTGACAAGTTTATTTTGTGGAATGTTTACACCTGCAATACGAGCCATATAATGTGATTAAAATTTAGCCTTTTATATAAGAAGATGTTTTAATGTCAATGTCTTAAAGATTAAGTATTTGCTGTATTTTTTGGGAAATCTTCTTAATTTCCATCGAACCATCGATTTCATGAAAATTTTTGTTTTTTGAATAATAATCTAATACAGGTTTAGTGATTTTCATATATGTATCATATCTATTTAATATTGTGATAGCATCATCATCGGATCTTTTTTCTAAAATTTTTCTCTTTTCAATTCGTTTTAGGATAGAGTCTTTATTTACATTAAGAAAAAAAATAAAGTCTAGTTTTTGATTTGATTTATTCAAAAGATTTTCTAGGTTTTTTGCCTGGCTTAAAGTTCTTGGATAGCCATCAAAAATTAATCTATTGTTTTTTTTTTTATCAAAAACTATTTTTTCAAGAAGACTGTTTACTATATGATCATCAACGAATTTACCATCATTCATATTATTTATTATTTTTTTTCCAATTTCGGTTTCTTTTTTGATTTCTTCTCTTAACATATCTCCAGTTGAAATTTGATAACTCTTTAATTTATCTATTAAAAATTTTGCCTGTGTTCCCTTTCCTGCTCCTGGTGGACCAAATATTATAATATTCACTTATTTACCAAATTTAGTTTTTTTGATCAGTTGTTCGTACTGTGAACTCATAAGTCTTGTTTGTATTTGTGTAACTGTGTCAATAGCTACAACTACTACAATCAAAATAGAGGTACCGCCTAAATAAAATGGTATTGGGTAGTTAGCAATTAAAAATTCAGGCATTAAACAAACCAATGTCAAATACAAAGCGCCTATAGTTGTCAATTTCGTTAAAATGTTATCAATATACAAGGCGGTACTTTCTCCAGGTCTAATACCAGGTATAAAGCCTCCATATTTTCTTAAATTTTCGGCAGTTTCATTCGGATTAAATGTTATTGAGGTATAAAAAAAAGTAAAAAATATAATTCCTGAAGCATATAAAAGCATGTAAAGGGGTTGGCCTTGTGAAAAAAATGAAGTTATATTTAGAAAAGTTTCATTTTCAGAAATATTAAAATTAGAAAAAGTAACCGGTAACAATAGTAGAGCTGACGCAAAAATTGCTGGTATAACACCAGCAGAATTAATTTTTAATGGTAAATGTGAAGACTCACCACCATACATTTTGTTTCCCATTTGTCTTTTTGGATAATTTATAAGAATTTTTCTCAGTGCTCTTTCCATAAAAACTATGAACATAATCGTTAGTACTAGTAATATAAATATTCCGATAATCATTGTAGTTGATATAGCTCCAGTTCTTCCCAGTTCAAAAGTTGTTACAAGTGCCCTAGGAATTTCTGCTACAATTCCTGAAAATATAATTAATGAAATACCATTACCAATTCCTCTTTGTGTAATTTGTTCACCAAGCCACATTAAGAAAATTGTACCAGCAACAATTGTTGTCACTGTTGAAATTTTAAAAAATAGACCAGGATTAATTACTAAATTATCTGAGGACTCTAAACCTACGGCTAATCCAAAACCTTGAACTGTCGCCAATAGCACAGTACCGTATCTTGTAATTTGCGTAATTTTTTGTCTTCCTTGCTCTCCTTGTGCCTTCAAATTTTTGAAATAATCAGATACACCAGTTAATAGTTGAACTATAATTGATGATGATATGTATGGCATAATTCCTAATGCAAAAATCGCCATTCTACTTACGGCCCCTCCTGCAAAAACATTAAACATACCAAGAAGACCTTTTTGATTTCCTTCCATCATTATTTTAAGCTGCTCAGGATCTATACCTGGTAGAGGTACAAATGTACCCAATCTATATACAGCTAGTACAAATATCGTAAATAGAACTCTATTTTTAAGATCTCCTGATGAAGTGGTACTCATAAATTAATTTTCTTGCTTAACAATTATTCCACATCCGATCTTTTCAATTTTTATTTTTGCATTTTCGGAAATATAGTCAATTTCAAAATCTAATTTATCTTTTAATTCACCAGAACCCAAAATTTTTAATTTTTTAGAATTTTTGGAAACTATTTTATGTTTTTGTAGAAGGTCTAAATTTATTTTTTTTGTTGGATCAATTTTTTTATTTGTTATCATTAATTGTATTTGATCCAGATTTATTTTAGCTATTTTGTTATCTTTAAAAGATTTAAAACCCCTTTTAGGCAAACGTCTAAAAAGAGGCATTTGCCCACCCTCAAAGCTTTTAATTGCAACACCAGATCTTGATTTTTGCCCTTTTACACCCCTACCGGAAGTTTTTCCTTTACCTGAACCTATGCCTCTTCCTACTCTCATTTTATTTGTTTTAATTTTTTTTATAGATTGCAAAGTTGTCATTTATCCTCGTTTCTCGATTATTTCAGATATTTTTTTATTTCTTATATTAGAAATATTTTTTGGTGAATTTTGCCTAGATAAAGCTTTAAGACATGCCCGTATAACATTGTGGGGATTTGAAGTTCCAATAGATTTTGCCACTATATCTTTTATACCTAAAACTTCACAAACAGCTCTTATAGGTCCACCTGCAATTATGCCTGTTCCTTTGGGTGCAGATCTCAATTTAATTTTTCCAGCACCATCTTTTCCAAAAATATCATGATGTATAGTTCTACCATCTCGTAACGGAATTTTTATTAAATTTCTTCTTGCTAATTCATTAGCTTTTTTAATTGCATCAGGAACTTGTTTAGCCTTTGCATGAGCTACCCCAATTTTTCCATTCTGATTTCCAACTACAACTAATGCAGAAAATCCAAATCTTCTACCACCTTTAACAACTTTTGTTATTCTATTGATATGAACTAATTTTTCTGTAAATTCTATATCTTTATTCATTTAAAATTCCATTCCATTTTTTCTAAGTGTTTCAGCAAAGATTTTAATTCTACCATGATATTTATATATACCCCTGTCAAAATAAATTTTATTTATATTTTTCTTTTTTGCATCATTTGCAATCTTTTCTGCTATTAATTCTGATAGTTCAGATTTTTTCTTTTTTTGATCTCTTATAGATTTTGTATTGGAAGTAGCTGAAACTAAAGTTTTACTTAAGTTATCATCTATTATTTGTGCACTAATATTATTTAATGATCGAAAAATTGTTAATCTGTATCTTGAAGAGCTTGATACTTTTTTTAACTTATTTCTTACTCTGAACTTTTTTCTATTTTTTGTTGAAAGTTTCATTATTTCTTTTTCCCCTCTTTTCTTAGGATATATTGACCTTTCTCCTTGATGCCTTTACCTTTGTAAGGTTCTGGTGGTCTTAATGATTTTATTTTAGAAACAACCATCCCTACAAGTTGTTTATCTGAACCTTTTACAACTATAGATGTTTGTTTGTTTACAGTAATATTTATACCTTCAGGAATTGGAAAATTAACATCATGGCTGAAACCTAATTGCAGGGTTAAGTTTTTATCTTTAAGGGAAGCTCTATATCCGACCCCTGAAAGTTCTAAAACTTTCTCATAACCATTGCTAGCGCCTATAATAGCATTATTAAGCAAACTTCTATGCATACCCCACAATCTTTTTGTGTTATCGTTAACATGTTTTGGTTTTATTGAAATTTCTTTTCCTTCAGATATGTTTAAATCAAAAATATTAAGGTCAATATTAAGTGTTTTTTTTCCCAATGGGCCTTCAATATTCACATTGTTACCGTTTAAAGCTACTTTTACTTTATCAGGAATATTTATATTAATTTTTCCAATTTTAGACATTAAAATACCTTACAAATAATTTCACCACCAAGTTTATTTTTTCTTGCATCAACATCGGTCATAACACCCTTAGGTGTAGAAACTATAGCGATACCAAGACCATTATTAATCTTAGGAAGACTTTCCGCGCTTGAAAAGATCCTCCTTCCAGGTTTTGAAACTCTTTCAATTGAATTTATAACTGGATTTCCATAACTGTATTTCAAAATTATATCTAAGTATGTTTTACTACCTTCATCATCGGTTTTGAAATCTATAATAAAACCCTCATCTTTTAAAACTTCTGCAATTTTAATTTTAAATTTTGATGATGGAAGTTTTACACTTTTATGTTTTCTAGCTTGTGAATTTTTAATTCTAGCTATCATATCACCGATTGGGTCACTTAAACTCATATTTTCCTTTCTACCAACTTGATTTTACCATTCCAGGAATTTTTCCTTCAAGACCTAGTCTTCTTAAAGCTATTCTTGAAATTTTTAATTTTCTGTATACGCCATGAGGTCTTCCTGTAATTTGACATCTATTCATGACTCTTGTCTTAGCTGAATTTCTTGGTAATTTTGATAATTTTTGTTGAGCCTTAAATCTTTCCTCAAAAGATAATTTCTTGTTCATAATTGTTTGCTTAAGTTTTTTTCTTTTTTCATAAAATTTGTCAGATAGTTTTATTCGTTTATTGTTTTTGTTAATCGCACTAAGTTTTGCCATTATTGTTCCCTCTTTATATTAAATGGAAAATTAAAACTTTTTAATAATTCCAAGCTTTGATCTGAATTTTTTGAGTCTATAACTATAGTAATATCCAAACCTCTTATTTTATCGACTTTCTCAAAGTTAACTTCTGGAAATATTATATGCTCCTTGACACCAAGAGTATAATTTCCAAAATTATCAAATCCTTTCAAAGATAAACCTCTGAAGTCTTTAATTCTAGGCAAGGCTATGTTGACAAGTCTGTCAATAAATTCGTACATTTTGTTTTTTCTTAATGTTACTTTAATTCCTGCGTTAGTATTTTTTCTAGTTTTAAAATTCGAAATAGATTTCTTAAATTTAGTAATCACAGGTTTTTGTCCTGCTATTTTAGAGAGATCCTCCTCACAAACTTTAATAATTTTGTTATCATTTCCATCTAATCCAAGCCCCATGTTTAAGATAATTTTTTTTATTTCTGGGACCATATACTCATTTTTATATCCAAACTTTGTTTTTAGTTGTGGTTTAATTTCTTTAATAAATAACTCTTTTAGTCTTGGTATCATTATTTTTTAACCTCTGTTTTTTTCACTTTTTTATCTAAAATAAGCTTCATGTTAGATAAATTTATAAAATTTTCTTTGTCAAAAATTCCACCTTTTTTTTCTTTAGTAGATTTAATGTGTTTTTTTATTATATTTAATCCCTTTACTTTTGCCCTGTTTTTTTTTCTATCTATTTCAATAACCTCGCCATTTTTATTTTTGTCTTTACCAGATAAAATTTTGACATTTGATCCTTTTAAAATCATTATAAAACCTCCGGTGCTAAAGAAATAATCTTCATTTGACCTTTGTTTCTTAGCTCTCTTGTTACAGGCCCAAATATTCTAGTTCCTATTGGTTCGCCTTTATCATCTGTTAATACTGCAGCATTATTATCAAATCTAACTTTAGATCCATCTTTCCTATGAATGCCCTTTTTTACTCTAACAACAACTGCTTTGTGTACAGAACCTTTTTTTACTTTTCCTTTTGGTATAGCTTCCTTTATTGCAACAACAATGGTATCACCTATACTTGCATAACGCCTTTTTGATCCACCTAAAACTTTTATACACTCAATTCTCTTTGCACCAGTGTTATCAGCGACTAAAAGTTCAGTTTGTATTTGTATCATTAGTTTCTCCATAAACTTCAAATTTTTTTGTTTTCGAATGAGGTCTACACTCTATTATTTTAACATGATCACCATTTTTATATTTATTTAATTCATCATGAACGTTATATTTCTTTTTAGATTTTATAACTTTTTTTAATAATGGGTGTTGATATTTTCTTTCAACCAAAACTGTTATAGATTTATTTGGCTTATTACTTACAACAATTCCTGACAATATTTTCTTAGGCATTATTCCCCAAATAAGTTTTTAATCTTGCAATTGTTTTTTTTGTTTGATTTATTTTTGCTGGATTTTTAAGTTGTCCATTAATTTTTTGAAATCTAAAATTAAATAAATCTTTTTTTAGCTTATCTATATTTTTTAATGCCTGATCTTTTGTAAGTTTTTTTACTTCTTTTTTTTTCATTAATTATATCCTTTTAATAAATTTACATTTTATAGGTAGCTTAGCTGAAGCTTTATATAAAGCCTCTCTTGCTATTTCCTCTGCCACACCATCTACTTCAAATAATATTCTACCTGGTTTAACTCTACATGCCCAAAATTCTGGAGAACCTTTACCTTTACCCATTCTAACTTCTGTTGGTTTTTTTGAGACAGGAATATTAGGAAAAACTCTTGTCCACACTCTACCTTGTCTTTTCATATGTCTAGTTAAAGCAACTCTTGCAGCCTCTATTTGTTGTGAAATTACTCTTTCAGGCTGTATTGCCTTAAGACCGTATGCACCATAATTCATTATGTTACATCTGGAAGCTTTACCATGAATTCTTCCTTTGTGTGCTTTTCTAAATTTTGTTCTAGTTGGTTGCAACATAATTATTTTTTATTAGTCTCTTGACTAAATTCCTTTCTGAAAATTTCACCTTTATATATCCATACTTTAATTCCAAGTATTCCATATGTTGTTAGAGCTTCAGCTTCCGCGTAGTCTATATCTGCACGTAATGTATGTGAAGGAATACTGCCCTCTCTTAACCATTCAGTTCGTGCTATTTCATTTCCTCCTAGTCTGCCGCTTATTGAAACTTTAATTCCTTTTGCACCTAGCCTTAAAGCTGATTGCATAGCTCTCTTCATGGCTCTTCTATAAGAAACTCTTTTAACTAGTTGTTGTGCAATATTTTCTGCAACTAAGTAACTGTTAGTCTCAGGTTTTTTTACTTCTTTAATATTTAAAACAACTTCATTAGAGGTGAATTTTGAAATATTATTTTTAATTTTTTCAATATCACTTCCTTTTTTTCCAATTACAAAACCTGGTCTTGAAGTATATATGGTTACAAAACATTTTTTTGAAGTTCTTTCTATCATAACTTTGGATACCCCAGAATTTATGACATTTTTTTTAATAAACTCTCTAATTTTATAGTCTTCAATTAAATAATTTCCAAAGTCCTTTTTTCTAGCATACCAAACAGAGTCCCATCCTCTATTTATACCTAATCTTAAACCGACCGGATTAACTTTTTGTCCCATGTTTTTCCTCTATTTTTTTATATTCTTGTAATATTATTGTTACGTTTGAATATGGTTTTAAAATCGGAGCAGCTCTTCCTTTGGCTCTAGCTCTAAATCTTTTCATGACAATTTGTTTTCCGCAATATGCCTCTTTAACAATTAATTTGTCTATATCATATTGATAATTGTTTTCAGCATTTGCTATTGCAGAAGAAATTGTTTTTTTTACATCATTAGATATTCTCTTGTCTGAAAAAGTAAGATCTCTTATCGCCAAGTTAACTCTTTTTCCAACAATTGATTTCAAAATCGGTTTTAATTTTCTAGTGCTTGATCTAACATTTTTGTTAATCGATTTTACTAATTTTAAATTATTTATATTATCTTTTTTCATAATTTTTATTTTTTAACAGGTGCCTTGCCTTCCTCTGCTTTTGCTTTTTTATCCGCTGGAGTATGTCCAGAAAACTGTCTAGTAGGCGCAAATTCGCCTAGTTTGTGTCCGACCATGTCCTCTGATATGGTGATAGGTATAAATTTTTTTCCATTATAAATTAAAAAACTAATTCCAACAAAATCAGGAATGATTGTAGATTTTCTCGACCATGTTTTAATTGGTTTTTTGTTTGGATCATTTTTTATTTTTTCAACTTTTTTCATTAAACTTTCTTCAACAAATGGTCCTTTCCACACTGCTCTTGACATCTACTTACCTCTTTTCTTCTTTCTTCTTCTAATTATAAACTTATCTGTTCTCTTATTGTCTCTGGTTTTAAGGCCTTTAGCTGATTGACCTGTTGGTGATACTGGGTGTCTTCCACCTGCAGATTTACCTTCTCCACCACCATGAGGGTGGTCAACGGGATTTTTAACTACACCTCTTGTATGTGGTCTTCTTCCTAACCATCTCGATCTTCCTGCTTTACCAATTTTAATGTTCTTTTGGTCAGGATTTGATAGCACACCTATTGTAGCCATTGACCTTGAATCAATTTTTCTAATTTCTCCAGATGACATTTTTATAATCGAATAATTTCCGTCAATTCCTGAAATTGTTACAGATGATCCTGCAGCTCTCGCAATTTTGCCTCCAGCACCAGGTTGAATTTCTACATTATGTATATCAATTCCGCTTGGAATATCTTTTAAAGGTAATGAATTTCCAATCTTAATTTCAGCTTCAGGACCGTTATAAATTTCATCCCCTACTCTTATATCTTTTGGTGCAAGATAGTACTTAAATTCATTATCTTGAAATTTTACTAACATTATATGACATGATCTATTTGGATCATATTCAACTCTTTCTATAGTGCCTTTAATTCCAATTTTTTTTCTGTGAAAATCAATAATTCTATATTTGTGCTTATGCCCACCTCCATGATTTCTAGAGGTAATTCTTCCTAAATTATTTCGTCCTTTAGAGGAATAATTTATTGAAGTAAGTGGCTTATAGGGTTTGCCTTTCCATAAACTAGATTTATCAACCAAAACAGTGCCTCTGGTTGTTTTTGTATAAGGTTTGAAATTTTTTAGACTCATAATTTATTATATTCCTGTTGTAAGATCTATGCTTTGACCTTTTTTTAGAGTTATAATTGCTTTTTTGTATCCCTTTTTGCTTACGTTTTTACCTCTTATCGACTTAACTCTAGTTCTTTTATTAATTATATTAATTTTAATAACGTTCACTTTAAATATTTTTTCAACATTTTTTTTTAAACTTTTTTTATCTGATGAAAAAGGAACTTTAAAAATCACTTTATTTTGTTCAGATAGATTTGTAGATTTTTCTGTGACCACTGGAGATAAAATTTTATCGTATAAATTTAATTTATTCATTTAGAATACCTTTTTTCAATTTCCTTTAAAGAACCCTCAGTTAGAACTATTTTTTGGAATTTAACTATATCATAAGCACTGAAATGATTTACATCTGTAAGTTTTAAATTTGGTATATTCCTTGATGATTTATAAATATTTTCTTTGGAATTTTTATCAAAAATCATTAGAGAGTTTTCCAGCTTAAGGGATTTAATTATTTTAAACATTTCTTTTGTTTTGCTTATTTGTTTATCAAAATTATTCATCACAATTAAATTTTTCATTTTATTCTTTTCTGATAGCAATGATTTAATGCTGGCAATCTTTTCACTTTTGTTTAACTTTCTAATTTTATAATTATTTTGTCCTTTTGGACCGTGTGCTACACCTCCACCTACAAATATCGGAGCTTTTCTACTTGCATGTCTAGCATTTCCAGTACCTTTTTGTGCATAAATCTTTGATGTTGAGCCTTTAATTTCATTTTTTTGTTTGGTCTTAGCCTTTCGTCCTTTATAATTTGCATTGGTTTTATATAATACTGAACTAACTACAGTACTATTTGTTTTAATGCTAAATATTGAGTCTAGCGCTTCAATCTCACTTTTTTTTCCATCAATACTAGTTATTTCTAATTTCATTTATTTTTTCTTTTCTTGAACTTTTCTTGATTTTTCAAAATTTTCAATCTTCTCTTTTGTTGTTAATTTATTTAAATTTTTTATTGCTTTGCTAACAGTTACTTCAGAATTTTTTGATCCAGGTATTGAACCTTTTAGGTATAACAAGTTATTTTCTAAATCTGACTTAATAATTTCTATATTTTGTATAGTCCTTATTTTGTCTCCCATATGTCCTGCCATTTTTTTTCCTTTAAACACTTTGCCTGGATCTTGTCTTTGCCCTGTTGAACCATGTGATCTATGTGAAACCGAAACTCCATGAGAAGCTCTTAATCCTGAAAAATTATGTCTTTTCATGGCTCCTGCAAAACCCTTTCCGATTGTTCTTGATTTAACATCAACAAACTTTATCTCACTAAATATTTCTAATCCTAGTTCATTTCCCTCTTTGTAGTTTTCTAAATTTTTCACTCTGTATTCCTTAAGAACTTTTTTTGGTTCAGTATTTTTTTTTGCAAAAAAACCTTTCATTGATTTATTCAATTTTGAGTTCTTTATTTTTCCATATCCAACTTGAATAGCATTATATCCACGCTTGTCCTCGTTTATTAACTGAATTACTCTACCTTTCTCCATTTTAACAACTGTGACAGGTATTGATTGACCAGTCTTTAAAAACTCTCTCGTCATCCCCATTTTTTTACCTATAAGTGCAATTTCAGTCATAATTTAAATCTTAATTTCCACATCTACACCTGAAGCAAGATCCAGTTTCATCAATGCTTCTACAGTTTGTGGTGTAGGTTCAATTATATCAATTAATCTATTATGTGTTCTCGTTTCAAATTGTTCCCTACTTTTTTTGTCAATATGTGGAGATCTTAAAACTGTATACCTCTCTATTTTTGTTGGCAAAGGAATTGGGCCTTTAATATTAGCGCCAGTTCTCTTAACTGTATTTACTATTTCCTCAGTTGATTGATCTAATACTTTATTGTCGTATGCTCTAAGTTTAATTCTAATATTCTGTTTTTCCATTTTAACCTGTTTTTTTTACCACTTCATCTTGAACATTTTGAGGAACTTTATCATAATGATCAAAAAACATTGAATATTGGGCTCTTCCTTGTGACATTGATCTTAAACTATTTATATAACCAAACATATTAGCTAATGGAACCATAGCGGTTATGACTGTAGCATTTCCTCTTTGCTCTTGCGTATTTATTTGGCCTCTTCTACTATTCAAATCTCCTATAACATCACCCATATAATCTTCTGGGGTAACTACCTCAACTCTCATAATTGGCTCTAACAATTTTAAATTACCTTTCGCACATGCTTCCTTAAAACATTGTCTTGAAGCAAGTTCAAAAGCTAATACACTTGAGTCAACATCATGATGTAATCCATCTAAAATCGTTACCTTATAATCAATAATTGGAAAACCTGCTAATATTCCTGAATCAGCAATAGTTTCAACGCCTTTTTCTACACCAGGAATAAACTCTTTTGGAATAGCTCCACCTTTAATTTTACTTTCGATCTCTCTTCCTTTTCCAGGATCAAGTGGTTCTATAGAAAGCTTAACTCTTGCAAATTGTCCTGCGCCACCACTTTGTTTTTTGTGAGTATAATCAAATTCAGCTGCGTTTTGTATAGTTTCCCTGTAAGCTACTTGCGGTGCCCCGACGTTTGCCTCAACTTTAAATTCTCTTTTCATTCTATCTACAATAATATCTAAATGAAGTTCACCCATTCCTTTAATTATAGTTTGTCCTGACTCCTCATCTGATGAAACTCTAAAAGATGGATCCTCTTTAGCCAATCTTCCTAATGCTTCACCCATTTTTTCTTGATCACCTTTGGTTTTTGGTTCAACAGCTATTTCTATAACTGGATCAGGAAATTCCATAGGCTCTAATAAAACCGGATTATCCTCATCAGAAAGTGTGTGACCTGTTATTGTATTTTTAAGACCAGCAAGTGCCACAATGTCTCCTGAATTAGCTTCTTTAATATCTTCCCTTGAGTTAGCATGCATTAATAACATTCTACCAACACGTTCCTCTTTTTCTTTTGAAGTGTTATAAATACCCGTTCCAGATTTTATTGTGCCTGAATAAATTCTTATAAATGTTAGTGAACCAACAAAAGGATCGTTTGCAACTTTGAATGCTAATGCAGAAAATGGCTCTGTGTCCTCAAATTTCATCTCTATTTCATCTTCAGAACCGGGTTTTGTGCCTTTTATCGACCCTATGTCTTTAGGGCTTGGAAGATAATTTACAACTGCATCTAGTAAAGGTTGAACTCCCTTATTTTTAAATGCTGAACCAGTTAGTACAGGCACAAATTCAAAATTTAAACAGCCCTTTCTAATACATTTTTCAAGGTCTTCAGAATTTATTTCTTCACCATTTAAATAGCTTTCCATCAGTTTTTCATCTTGTTCAACTGCAGTCTCAACAAGCTCTTGTCTATATTTATTTGAAATATCTTTTAAATCATCTGGTATATCTGTTTCTTCCCACTCTGCTCCTAAATCCTCATTTTTCCACACAATAGCTTTCATTTTAATTAAATCTACAACACCTTTTAAAGAAGCTTCAATTCCGACTGGTATTTGCATGACTAAAGGTTTGGCACCTAACCTATCTTTAATCATATCCACGCATCTAAAGAAATCGGCACCTGTTCTATCTAATTTGTTAACAAAACATATTCTAGGAACTTTATACTTATCAGCTTGTCTCCAAACTGTTTCTGATTGTGGCTCTACGCCAGCTACACCATCAAATACCGCAACAGCTCCATCAAGAACTTTTAACGATCTCTCTACTTCGATTGTAAAATCAACATGACCTGGAGTATCGATTATATTTATTCTATGATCTTTCCAAAAACATGTTGTGGCTGCTGATGTAATAGTTATTCCTCTTTCTTGCTCTTGTTCCATCCAATCCATTGTGGCTGCACCATCATGCACCTCACCAATTTTATGACTTTTACCTGTGTAATATAAAATTCTTTCTGTAGTAGTGGTTTTTCCAGCATCAATATGTGCCATAATTCCTATATTTCTGTATTTATCTAATTGATGAGTTCTTGCCATAATAATTACCATCTGAAATGAGCAAAAGCCTTATTGGACTCTGCCATTTTATGAGTGTCTTCCTTTTTTTTGATTGCTGAACCTCTGTTCTGATAAGCATCAAAGATTTCATTAAATATTTTGTCTGACATTTTTTTATCTTTTCTTTTTCTTGAGGCGTCAATGAGCCATCTTAATGCTAAAGCTTGCGATCTTTTTGATTTTACTTCAACTGGGACTTGGTAAGTTGCACCTCCAACCCTTCTAGATCTAACTTCTACAGTAGGTTTTATATTATTAATTGCTTCATTGAAAACATTTATGGGCTCGTCCTTAGACTTCGATTTAATTTTATCAATTGCCTCATAAACAATTCTTTCTGCAATTGTTTTTTTTCCATCATACATAATAGAATTAATTAATTTCGGAATTATTGATGACTTATACTTTGGATCAATTAATGGTATTTTTTTTGGAGCTTTCCTTTTTCTGGACATTTATTATTTACCTTTTTTGGTTCCGTATAAAGATCTTCGTTGTTTTCTGTTGGCGACACCCTGGGTATCTAAATTTCCTCTAAGAATATGGTATCTAACACCTGGTAAATCCTTAACCCTTCCTCCACGAATTAAAACTACAGAGTGCTCTTGAAGATTATGTCCTTCGCCAGGAATATATGCAGTAACCTCGAAACCGTTGGACAATCTAACTCTTGCAACTTTTCTTAATGCAGAATTAGGTTTTTTAGGTGTTGTTGTATAAACTTTTACGCATACACCTCTCTTTAAAGGTTGTTTTTCTAGAGCTGGAACTTTGTTCCTGGTCAACGGTCTTACTCTTTTTTTTCTCAATAACTGGTTTATTGTTGGCATAATAATAATTTATTTGATGAAATTAACTTCCAGAATAGTGGCAGCGTTTAGTACAAAAGAGTACTACATTCCAACCAAAAATATCGTCAAAATACTATAGAAAAAATTTTTGTCAATTTAATTGAGGTGGAAAAAAGTGTTGATTTTATTGGTTTAATTGATCGGCTGGTTCCTCAATTTTTTCTTGTTTAGATAAAAATTCCTCATCATCTTTTAATGCTTTTTTATTCCAATTACCTTTAATTGACCCCGTTCCAGCAGGAACCAATCTTCCTACAATTACATTCTCTTTTAATCCAGACAGCTTATCAACCTTACCTTTAATTGCTGCATCGGTTAAAACCCTAGTAGTTTCCTGGAAAGAGGCAGCTGAAATAAATGATTCAGTTTGTAAAGATGCTTTTGTAATACCCATTAAAACTCTATCACCTTTTGCGGGTTTTTTACCTTCACTTTTGATTTTTTCGTTTAATTCAATTAATTTTATTCTATCTATTATTTCTCCTGGTAATAAACTTGTATCACCTGACTCTTTAATCTCCATTTTTTTTAACATTTGTCTTAAAATTACTTCTATGTGTTTATCATTAATTATTACACCTTGTAATCTATAGACTTCTTGAACTTGATTTACAAAATATTCAGTTAATTCCTCAATTCCTAAAATTCTCAAAATATCGTGCGGTAATGGTTGTCCATCTAAAAGGTACTCGCCCTTTTTAATTTTTTCACCTTGATTAAAATTAATATGCTTTCCTTTAGGAATTAAATATGAGGATGTCTCGCCTTTTTCAGATTCTATAGTAACTCTTTGTTTACCTCTAACTTCTTTTCCAAATAGAACTTTTCCATCATTCTCGGCTATTATAGCGCTATCTTTGGCCTTTCTAGCTTCAAATAATTCTGCAACTCTTGGTAAACCTCCCGTTATGTCTTTTGTTTTGGACGTTTCTTTTGGCAATCTTGCAATTACATCTCCTGCAAATATTTTTTGCCCATCTTTTACAGATAAGATTGAATCTGGCACTAAATAATACCTAGCTTCATTGTCATCAGCTTTTTTTATTACATTTCCTTTTTCGTCTCTTAGAGTAATTCTTGGTTTTAAGTCTGTATTTTTGGATTGAGTTTTCCAATCTACTACAGTTTTAGTAGAAATTCCTGTAGCATCATCAGTTGTTTCTGCAATAGATATTCCATCAATTAAGTCAACAAAATTTACTATTCCACTTGTTTCAGCAATTACAGGTGTTGTATAAGGATCCCACTCGCATATTTTTGTATTTTTCTTTATCTTATCACCATTTTTAAAAAATAATTTTGATCCATATGGAACTTTATAGATAGCTATTTGAAGTCCATTGTCGTCCTCTAATGATAACTGTGTATTTCTACCCATTACAATTGAATTTTTCTTTGAATCTTCAATTAAATTTGTATTAATTATTTTTAAATTTCCTTCGCTTTTACTTATTATTTGGGAGTCTTGTTTAATTGATGCTGTACCACCAACATGAAATGTTCTCATTGTAAGCTGTGTACCTGGTTCACCAATGGACTGTGCGGAAATCATTCCAATTGCTTCACCAACATGTACCATTTTCCCTCTAGATAAATCTCTGCCATATGACATCGCACAAACACCTTCTTTAGATTGACATGTTATGACTGAATAAACCCTTATTAACTTCACGCCCGCTGCATCAATTTTCTCACATCCCGCCTCATCAATCATCTGATCTTTTTTTATTATAGTTTCTCCAGAAATTGGATTTTTGATATCGCTGGCTGCAATTCTTCCTAAAGCTCTCTCTGATAAAGCCACAACCACATTTCCTCCCTCAATAATTTCTGATAAAGCTATACTTCCAGCTTTACCGCAATCACAGGCTTTTTTTGTTATGGTCAAGTCTTGAGCCACATCGCATAATCTTCTTGTTAAATAGCCTGAATTTGCAGTTTTTAAAGCTGTGTCAGCTAGTCCTTTTCTGGCACCATGAGTAGAGTTAAAATATTCTAACGCTGTTAATCCCTCTTTGAAATTTGACGTTATTGGTGACTCTATGATTTCACCTGAAGGTTTAGCAATCAAACCTCTCATACCAGCTAACTGTTTCATTTGGGCCGCTGAGCCTCTAGCTCCACTATCGGCCATCATGAAGACTGAATTTACTTTTAATCCTTCATCAGTTACTTCGGTTGCAGATATTCTTTTCATCATTTCTGAAGCAACTTTGTCAGTACACTTAGACCAAGCATCTACAACTTTGTTGTATCTTTCACCTCTTGTAATTAAACCTTCAGAATATTGGTTTTCGTAATCTTTAATAAGTTTTTTAGTTTCATCTATTAACTGTTCTTTATTTTCTGGTATAACTAGATCATCCTTACCAAAGGAAATTCCTGCTTTAAAAGCATGTTTAAAACCTAGATCTTTTAATTTGTCACAAAAAATAACTGTATTTTTTTGACCAGAAAACCTGAAAACATGATCAATTATCTCTGAAACAATTTTTTTTGGTAAGAGCCTATCAATTAATGAAAATTTATTATTTAAATTTTTTGGAAGTAAATTAGCTAACAAAAATCTTCCTGCTGTACTCGTATATTTTTCAATTTTTTTATTACCTTCTTTATCAACTGTTTCAAACCTTGAAACTATACGAGAATGTACTTTAATTTGACCTGTCTCAAGTGCATGTTCTATTTCTGACGTATTTACAAAATAACCTTCGACTTTTTCTGTTTGCACTGGAGGTTGTGACAAATAATAGATTCCTAGTATCATATCCTGACTTGGAACAATAATAGGTTTACCATTTGATGGGCTAAGAATATTGTTTGTAGACATCATTAAAACTCTAGCCTCTAATTGAGCTTCTAAACTTAGAGGAATATGAACAGCCATTTGATCACCATCAAAGTCTGCATTAAACGCTGCGCATGTTAAAGGGTGAAGTTCAATTGCATCTCCTTCAATAAGTTTTGGTTCAAATGCTTGTACCCCTAACCTATGAAGAGTTGGAGCCCTATTTAATAATATTGGATGTTCTCTTACAATTAACTCTAAAGCATCCCATACTTCAGGTCTCTCTTTTTCGACGAATTTTTTTGCTTGTTTAATTGTCGAGGCCAAACCTAATTTATTTAACCTTGCATAAAGAAATGGTTTAAACAATTCTAAAGCCATTTTTTTAGGCAGTCCACATTCATGCAATTTGAGGTCAGGTCCGACTACAATTACCGATCTTCCTGAATAATCAACTCTTTTTCCAAGTAAATTTTGTCTAAACCTACCTTGTTTTCCTTTTAGCATCTCAGCTAAAGATTTTAATGGTCTTTTTCCTGTTCCTGTAATTACTCTTCCTCTTCTGCCATTATCAAAAAGAGCATCAACGGACTCTTGAAGCATTCTTTTTTCATTCCTTACAATTATATCTGGAGCCTTAAGGTCCATCAATCTTTTCAGTCTATTGTTTCTATTAATCACTCTTCTGTATAAATCATTTAAATCTGATGTGGCAAACCTTCCACCATCTAGAGGAACTAAAGGTCTCAGCTCTGGTGGAATTACTGGGACTGTAGTTAAAATCATCCATTCAGGCTTATTTCCAGTTTCAATAAAGGACTCTATGAGTTTTAATCTTTTAATAGCTCTCTCTTCAGCAACTTTAGATTTTGTCTCATTAATTGCTTTCATTAAATTTGTTTTTTCTTCCTCAAGATTTATCGATTTTAGTATCTCAAGTATTGCTTCAGCACCAATCCCAGCTGTAAAAGCTTCCTCACCATATTGATCCTGATATTTTATTAATTCTTCTTCAGACAATAATTGATTTTTTTTCAAATTTGTTAAGCCTGGCTCAACTACAATGAAATTTTCAAAATAAAGCACTCTCTCTACCTCTTTTAATTTCATATCAATAGCTAAGGATATTCTGCTAGGTAATGATTTTAGAAACCAAATATGCGCAACAGGTGTCGCAAGATTTATATGTCCCATTCTTTCACGTCTTACGTTTGCTTTTGTTACCTCGACACCACATTTTTCACATATTATTCCCCTAAATTTCATCCTTTTGTATTTTCCACATAAACATTCATAGTCTTTTATTGGTCCAAATATTCTTGCACAAAATAAACCATCTTTTTCCGGTCTAAATGTCCTATAGTTTATTGTTTCAGGTTTTTTTATTTCACCATAAGTCCAAGACTTAATTTTTTCTGGGCTAGCTAAAGTTATTTTTATACTATTAAAATTTTGAGCTTCCGATATTTCAGAACTTTTAAATAGGTCTCTAATTTCATTACTCATATTAATTTAACTCCACGTTAAGTGCCAGAGATTTTATCTCTTTCACTAAAACATTAAACGACTCTGGGATACCAGACTCAAAATTTTCTTCACCTTTAACAATAGTCTCATAAACTTTTACTCTTCCAGCTACATCGTCAGACTTAACGGTTAAAATTTCTTGCAATGTATAAGATGCTCCATATGCTTCGAGAGCCCATACCTCCATTTCACCAAATCTTTGACCACCAAGTTGCGCTTTACCACCTAATGGTTGTTGAGTAACTAAGCTGTATGGACCTGTGGATCTAGCGTGAATTTTATCCTCTACTAAATGGTGGAGTTTTAGCATGTAAATTGTTCCAACAGTAACAGGTCTATCAAACTTCTCACCTGTTCTCCCATCCCATAAATATGTTTGTCCAGATTTAGGCAGTTTAGATAATTCTAACATTTTGGTTACATCTTGTTCTTTTGCTCCATCAAAAACTGGCGTAGATATCGGTATTCCATTTTGAATATTATTACAAAGATCTTTAAATTCATCATTTGAAAGAATATCAATTTTTTCTTTAAAAACCTCCGCACCGTATACGGACTTGAGAACATTTGTAATACGTTCAGATTTCTCTATCTGTTTGTTATTTTCATTAATAATTTTTTTAATATTCTCACCAAGCTCGGTGCAAGCCCATCCAAGATGAGTTTCCAATATTTGACCAACATTCATTCTACTCGGAACCCCAAGTGGATTTAAGACTATATCAACGGGTTTACCATTTTCTTGGTATGGCATATCCTCTACTGGAACAATTTTACTAACTACACCCTTATTTCCATGTCTTCCGGACATTTTATCTCCTGGTCTAAGTCTTCTCTTAATGGCCACAAAAACTTTAACCATTTTCATAACACTAGGTAGCAAGTCATCACCTTGTCTTATCTTGAGCACCTTGTCTTCAAATCTTTCTTGAATGTCTTTTTTTGCCAAATCATATTGCTCTTTTAATTTTGAAATAGCATCAAGTTTGGAAACATCATCTACAACAATTTTAAAAATATCACCAATTGGTAAATTCTGCACATTTTCATTTTTTAAAGTATCACCTGGGTTTAAATCTTTAATTTTTTTTGATACTTTTTGATCCCTTAGTATCTCGGCAGCTCTTTGTTTTATACTCCTTTGAAGGATTTCCTCTTCAACAATTTTATCTTGTTGAACACTATCAATTTCTGATCTTTCAATTGTTATAGATCTTTCATCTTTTTCAATACCATGCCTATTAAAAACTCTGACATCAACCACAATACCGCCACTTCCACTTGGCATCTTTAAAGATGTGTCGGTTACATCAATGGCTTTTTCTCCAAAAATTGATCTTAATAGTTTTTCCTCCGCGCCAGATGCTGAATCACCTTTAGGAGTAACTTTTCCAACCAATATATCACCTGGTTTTACTTCTGCTCCAATATATACTATGCCTGATTCATCTAAATTTTTTAACGCTTCCTCATTAACATTTGGAATATCTCTTGTTATATCTTCTTCACCTAGTTTTGTATCTCTTGCCATCACTTCATATTCTTCAATATGAATTGACGTAAATACATCATCAGTAACACATCTCTCTGATATCAGAATAGAGTCTTCAAAGTTGTATCCTTGCCAAGGCATAAAGGCTACTGTAACATTTTTGCCTAATGCTAGTTCACCTATCTTTGTTGAAGGACCATCTGCAATTATATCACCTGGTTTTACTTTATCGCCTACTCTTACTAAAGGTTTTTGGTTAATACATGTATTTTGATTTGATCTTTTAAATTTTTGCAAATTATAAATATCAACACCTGATTTTGAATAATCTTTGTCATCTGAGGCTTTAATAACAATTCTTTTGCCATCAATTTTATCGACTATACCAGATCTTTTAGCTACTATAGTTACTCCAGAATCTAATGCAACATCGCTTTCTATTCCGGTGCCAACTAGAGGAGCCTCTGGTTTTAAAAGTGGCACTGCTTGTCTCATCATATTTGACCCCATTAAAGCTCGGTTAGCATCATCATTTTCTAAAAAAGGGATTAATGATGCTGCAACTGAAACTAGCTGTTTTGGTGAAACATCTATATAATCAATATTTTCTGGCTTGGCTAAAATAAAATCTAAATTTTCTCTACAAGAGACTAGTTCCTCAACAAACTTACCATTTTTATCTATTAATGAGTTTGCTTGAGCGATAGTGAACTTCGTTTCATCCATTGCGGATAAATACTCTATTTTATCTTGTACCACTCCATTGTTAACTTTTTTATATGGACTTTCGATGAAACCATATTTGTTTATTTTAGAATAAGTCGATAAACTATTTATTAAGCCAATATTTGGACCTTCAGGAGTCTCTATTGGACAAATTCTTCCATAGTGAGTTGGATGGACGTCACGAACTTCAAATCCAGCTCTTTCTCTAGTTAGCCCCCCAGGACCCAATGCTGATACTCTTCTTTTATGAGTAATTTCAGAAAGTGGATTAGTTTGATCCATAAATTGCGATAATTGAGACGTAGCAAAAAAATCTTTTAGAGAAATCGTTAAAGGTTTTGCATTAATTAAATCCTGAGGCATTGCAGACTCTACATCTAAAGTAGTCATTTTTTCTTTAATAGCTCTTTCCATACGATACACGCCTATTCGAGCCTGGTTTTCAACAAGTTCTCCAACAGATCTAACTCTTCTGTTACCTAAATGGTCAATATCATCGACTTCATCTTTGCCGTCTCTTAAGTCGAGCATTTTTTTAATTATTGATAATATGTCATCATTTCTTAAAATAGTTATTTTATCTGAACAATTCAATTCTAGTCTTGAATTCATTTTAACTCTACCAACGTCGGATAGATCATATCTTTCTGAACTAAAAAAAAGATTGGTAAATATTTGGTTTGCAACCTCTATTGTTGGTGGTTCTCCAGGTCTTAAAACTTTATAAATTTCACTTATTGAATCATTTTTATTTTCATTTTTATCATTAAAAATAGTTTGTAATATATATGGACCTTTATTTATATTATTTGTTTTTGAAATTGTTATTGTTTCAATTTTACTCTCAATTAATTTTTCAATTATAGTCTCATTTATTTCAGTGCCTATTTTAAAAACATCTTCCCCAACTTTTATTTCTTTATGTAAATATTTTCCTTTTAAATAATCATTTGAAACATATATTTCTTTTAAACCGTCATTATAGGATTTTTTTGCTTGTAAATAATTTATTTTTTCTCCACTTTTAAAAACAACCTTATTTGATTTCGCATCTATTACTTCTTCAGAAAAATTTTTAGACTTATAGTTTTCTGGATCAAATTTTGTTTTCCACTTATTATTAGATTTATTGAATGAACATATCTCTTTATCATAAAATTCATTTACAATTTCGTCTTTTGAATAACCTAAAGCTTGCAACAAAGTTGTTACAAGTAATTTTTTTTTTCTATCAATTCTGAAATATAATAAATCTTTAACGTCAAATTCAAAATCTAGCCAAGAACCTCTATTTGGTATAACTCTACAATTAAATAATAATTTTCCACTCGCGTGAGATTTTCCGTTGTCATGATCAAAAAAAACTCCCGGTGATCTATGCATCTGATTAACCACAACTCTTTGAACACCATTTGTTATAAAAGTTCCACTATTAGTCATCATTGGGACTTCACCCATGTAAACTTCTTGCTCTTTAGCTGAAAGGATATCTTTTGTATTATTTTCTTGATCTATATCAAATACAACCAATCTTAAAGTACATTTAAGTGCAGCAGAATAAGTTAATCCTCTTGCAATACATTCTTCAACATCAAATTTTGGTTTTTCTAACCTATAAGAAACATACTCTAATGATGCCTTGTCATTTAAATCATCTATAGGAAAAATACTTTTGAAAACTCTATCAAACCCTTTTATTAAATGGGCTTCTGTTTGTTGATTGTTATCTGTTAATTCTTTATAAGAGTTCTTTTGAACCTCAATCAAATTCGGAATTGAAAGGCTTTCCTTTAGTTTGCCAAAGTTTTTTCTTATATTTTTTTTTTCAGTAAAAGATAATTGCATCTAGTCTAAAGGTTTATTAAAAAAATAAACCAATTTTTTTTTTTTATTTATTTAAGTTCAACTTTAGCGCCAGCTGCTTCTAATTTTTTCTTAATTTCCTCAGCTTCTTGCTTTTTAACGCCTGATTTTACTTCTTTAGGTGCGCCCTCTACTAAATCTTTTGCTTCTTTTAGACCTAACGAAGTGACTGCTCTTACTTCTTTAATAACATTTATTTTTTTATCGCCTGCTGCTGCAAGAACAATTGTAAATTCATCTTTTTCTTCTGCTGGTGCTGCTGCTGCTCCTGCTGGTGCAGCTGCCACAGCTGCTGCTGCAGTAACGCCCCATTTTTCCTCTAATTGTTTTGATAACTCAGCTGCTTCTACAACTGTTAAACTTGATAGTTCATCTATAATTTTATTTAAGTCTGCCATTTAAATTTGCCCTAGGTTATTTTTTTGATTTTTCGAGCGCTAAAATAGCGATTTTTGAGGCTGGTGCAAGTAAAATACTTGCTATTTTTTGTGCTGGAGATCGCAAAATTCCTACTATTTTGGCTCTTGCTTCATCTAAAGTAGGTAATGTAGCCACATTTTGGACTCCTGCAACATCCAAAATGTCATTACCCATGATTCCACCTAAAATTTTTAGTTTTTCATTATCTTTAGAGAATTTTGTAAGTATCTTTGCCGAGGTTATTGCATCCTGAGAAAGTGCAACCGCTGTTGGTCCTTTAAATAAGTTAGATAAATCTTTACACCTAGTTTGTTCAAGAGCAAGTTTGGTTATTCTATTTTTTGTAATTTTAAATTGAATTCCATGTTCTCTCATTTTAGCTCTTAATTCGTCTAATTGCGAAACTGTTAAACCTTGGTAGTGAGCAACAATCACCGCTTCTGATTTATCAAAAGTAGTTTTCATTTCGTTTATATAAACTTGTTTTTTTTCTTTGCTCATCATAAATTTATATACTCTTATCAAGTTTAATTTTAAAAGACTTTCCCATGGATGAAGTAATGAAGCTACTTTTTATAAGATTTCCTTTAACATTATAATTTGATTTTTCTTTTTCTAATGTATCCAGTATTGCATTAAAGTTTTTTAAAAGTTTATCATCACTAAAAGATTTTTTTCCAATACTTACACCTATATTTCCATCTTTATCATTTCTAATTTCTGCTTGACCAGACTTCGCATTTTTAACTGCAGTTGCTACATCATCACTGACAGTTCCTAATTTGGGATTTGGCATTAAACCTTTTGGACCTAAAACTTTACCTAATTTTGACAATTTCGACATCATAGATGTAGTGCAGATAAGTTTTTCAAAATTTAATTCTCCAGATTTAATTTTTTCTATTAAGTCATCACCACCAACAATCTCTGCACCAGC
Source organism: uncultured Pelagibacteraceae bacterium (assembly GCA_902561075.1). Classification (GTDB taxonomy): domain Bacteria; phylum Pseudomonadota; class Alphaproteobacteria; order Pelagibacterales; family Pelagibacteraceae; genus Pelagibacter. Next base: position 20,982 of record CACEOC010000004.1, on the reverse strand, counting down.
ATCTTTAGCAGATTTTTGTTTATCTTCATCGCATACCACTGCAATTTTAATATTTTTACCCGTTCCACTTGGTAGATTTACAGATGTCCTAATATTTATTTCATTTTTCTTTTGTTTGTTTACAATTTGAAAACTTAAATCTATTGACTCATCAAATTTTGCAGTACAATTTTTTTTGATTTCTGAAATTAATTTAGAAAATGTCTCAGGATATTGGTTTTTATCAGCTATCATTTTATTATATCTTTTTGAACTCATTACTCTTTTACCTCTATACCCATTGATCTTGCAGATCCTGCTATAATTTTAGATGCCTCCTCAATGTCGTGGGCATTCAAATCTGACATTTTCTTTTTTGCTATTTCTTCAATTTGTTTTTTAGATATTGAGGCAACAATATTTCTACCTGGCTCGCTAGATCCACTTTTAAGTTTAACTGCCTCTTTTATAAAATGACTTGCTGGAGGTGATTTAATTACAAAATCAAATTTTTTATCTTTATAAACTGTTATAATTACAGGTACAGGTTTACCCATAAACGATTTTGTCTTTTCATTAAAAGCTTTACAAAATTCCATAATATTTATACCTCTTTGTCCTAGAGCAGGTCCAACTGGGGGTGCTGGATTTGCTTGACCGCCATTTATTTGAAGCTTTACATATCCTGATATTTCTTTTTTTGCCATTAACTTAATTTCTCCACTTGATTATAATCTAAATCTACAGGTGTCGGTCTTCCAAATATTAACACTGAAACTTTTAGTCTTGACTTAACCTCGTCAATGTCTTCTACCAAACCTGTAAAAGATGCAAAAGGACCATCTATGACTTGAACTTTTTCTCCAACATTATAATCAACACTTGATTTTGGTTGCGCTACTCCATCCTTAATTTGACCTAAAATTTTTTCAATTTCTTTATCAGAAACAGGTACAGGTGTACCCCTTGAACCAAGAAAACCACTCACCTTTTTAATGTTTTTAATCATATGATATATGTTATCATCCATTTCACTTTTAATTAACACATAGCCAGGAAAATACTTTTTTTTTCTCTGAACTCTTTTACCTCTTTTAACTTCTGTAACATCATGAGTAGGAACAATAATTTCCTCAAATTTTTCAGTGATTTTAGCTTTTTCTGCTTCCTCCTTTATTAGTTGAGCTACTTTATTCTCAAAACTAGAGTAAGACTGAACTATGTACCAATTTTTCATTAAAAACTTACCTTTAAAATAATATCTAGAAAAAACTTAAAAATTTGATCAATTAATAAAAAGAAAATTGATGCTATTATTGCCATAGCAACTACCATAAGAGAACCCTGGATTGTTTCTTTGCTTGTAGGCCAGGTAACTTTAAAAGCCTCTTGTTTTACCTCTTGAAAAAATTTTAAAGGGTTTTTCATATTGTTCTCTTTTTAATATGGCAGGAGCGGAGGGAATCGAACCCCCAACCTCCGGTTTTGGAGACCGGCGCTCTACCAATTGAGCTACACTCCTATAAGGAGTTTACTCTATTATTTTAGTTACAACTCCTGCTCCTACTGTTCTACCACCTTCACGAATTGCAAAATTTAATTTCTCACTCATCGCGATAGGTGTAATTAATTTTACAGTAAATTTTGCATCATCACCCGGCATAACCATTTCTGTTCCTGATGGTAATTCAACTTCACCGGTCACATCTGTAGTTCTAAAATAGAATTGAGGTCTATACTTTGTGAAAAAAGGAGTATGTCTTCCACCTTCCTCTTTTTTTAAAACATATGCTTGAGCCTCAAATTTTGTATGAGGAGTAACAGATCCAGGTTTAGCTAAAACTTGTCCCCTCTCAACATCAGTTCTTTCAACACCTCTTAGTAATGCACCAATGTTGTCTCCAGCTTCTCCGGTGTCTAGTATCTTTCTAAACATCTCTACACCTGTACAAACAGATTTTTTAGTATCTCTAATACCAACGATTTCTATTTCCTCACCTGTTTTTACAACTCCCTGTTCTACTCTTCCAGTTACAACAGTTCCCCTTCCAGATATTGAGAAAACATCTTCAACTGGCATTAAAAAAGGTTTATCTTTTGGTCTATCTGGTTGTGGTATATGTTCATCAACAGCTTTCATTAGTTCTAAAATTGCATTTTTTCCTACAGCTTCATCTTTTCCCTCGACTGCTGCTAATGCAGATCCTTTGATAATTGGAGTTTTATCACCAGGAAACTTATATGAATTTAATAAATCTCTTATTTCTTCTTCAACAAGGTCTATCATTTCTTTATCATCAACTTGATCAACTTTATTTAAAAATACTACGATAGCAGGTACACCAACTTGACGTGCTAGAAGAATATGTTCTCTTGTCTGAGGCATAGGACCATCTGCAGCATTAACAACAAGAATTGCTCCATCCATTTGTGCAGCTCCAGTGATCATATTTTTTACATAGTCAGCGTGGCCAGGACAGTCAACGTGAGCGTAATGTCTTTTTTCAGTTTCGTATTCAACATGCGCTGTTGAAATCGTAATTCCTCTTTCTTTTTCCTCAGGTGCTTTATCTATTTGATCATAAGCAACAAATTGAGCTCCTCCAGCTTCAGCAAGAATTTTTGTTATTGCCGCTGTTAAAGTAGTTTTACCATGGTCAACATGGCCTATTGTACCGATGTTACAATGCGGTTTACTTCTGTTAAATTTTTCTTTTGACATTACTTTATATACCTCATTTTTTTTTTTTAATATTTGGAGCGGGTAAAGGGAATCGAACCCTTACATCCAGCTTGGAAGGCTAGCGTTCTACCATTGAACTACACCCGCTTAACCAAGTTAATCACTCCGTTGTTAAGATTTTTTTTGGTGGAGGGGGAAGGATTCGAACCTTCGAAGACCGAAGTCAACGGGTTTACAGCCCGCCCCATTTGACCGCTTTGGTACCCCTCCCTTTTATCAGGGAAGAGCTCCCTTGTTAAAAAAGCCTAAACAACATGGGTTTTATATATTTTTATTGTATAAATGCAATACGAGAAATAAAGATAAAATTAGAAAAAATACATGAAAAAACGCGAAAATTTGCAAAATAAGTCCTCATTTTTTATCGTTGGCAAACATCCAGTAATTGAGGCATTAAAAAATCCAGACAGGAAAGTTTTGAGGGTTTTCCTAACTGAAGAAAGTAAAAAAACAATTCATAGAACTAGTCCTCACAAAAATCTTTTAAAAGATCAAAAAGTTTATTTTAAAACAAAAAAAGAGTTAGACAAATACACTGGAAAAGATCAAATTCTTCACCAAGGATTTGTTGCAGAAGTTGAGCATTTAAATCAAATAGATTTAAAATCATATATACACAATAAAAGTAATATTACATTTGCTTGTTTAGATGGAGTTACTGATCCACGAAATATAGGATCTATAATTAGAAGTGCCTCTTTATTTGATATTGATGGTTTGATTGTAAAAGATAGAAATTATCCTAAGGATAGTAAGCAGATGTATAAAGCTGCTTCCGGTGGATTTGAACATGTGAATATTTTTTCTGTATCTAATATAAAAACAACAATTAAATTTTTAAGAGAGAAAAATTTTTGGGTTTATGGGTTTGATACAAATAGTAATAAAGAACTTACAAAAATTAATTGGAAAGGAAATAATATTATACTTTTTGGTTCTGAAGGATACGGTTTAAAAAAACATACTGAAAAGTACGTTGATTTTTTCGTGAAAATTGAGACTAATAATAATATAGACAGTTTAAATATATCTAATAGTGCAGCGATTGCATTTCACTATATAACTAATTCAAAAAAATAACTTGATAATCTTAAGATAAGTATTAAAAAACAGTTGTGCCCTTGTAGCTCAGCTGGTAGAGCAATTGATTTGTAATCAATAGGTCCGCGGTTCGAGTCCGTGCGGGGGCACCATTATTTAACCTCACCCCTTAATTGCTCAAGTTTGATTTTTTTTTGCAAACTTCTATTAGGGTCATAAAGTAAATTAAACTTAATTTTTTTATTTGTTTTAATCTTTATATTAGTTGAGTTTCTAAATTCTACATTATCTGCTACAGAACTAATTGGTCTTTTGATGGGATTAAGGTTTTGAATAGTAATTACTGCTTTATCACTAATTATTTTTCCTTTCCACCGTCTTGGTCTAAATGCGCTAATCGGAGATATAGTTAATTTTTTTGAATTCAAACTCAAAATTGGACCATTTACAGATAAATTATATGCAGTGCTTCCGGCAGGGGTTGATACGAGAACACCATCAGACATTAAATTTTTGATAACAATTTTTTTACCAGATTTAATTCTAAGCGATGCAGCTTGTCTGCTTTGTCTTAATACAGATATCTCATTTATAGCTATTGTTTTTTTAAAACCTTTATTTTTTGATTTAACCTGCATCTCAAGAGGAAAAATGGATATTAATTTTGATTTATCTAGATTATGTAAAAAGTTTTTTTCTGAAAATTTATTCATTAAAAAACCATAATTACCTGAATTTATACCGTAAAATAATTTTGTATTACTTATGTTTTTTTTTAATGTTTTAAGCATAAATCCATCACCACCAATAACTATAACAAGGTTTTTTTTATTAGGATTATGATTCTTTAATTTCTTTATTATCTTTGATTTTATTTTTTGTGATTTTTTATTGCTATCCGAAATAATTAGAGTTTTTGTCATTTAGTGTGGTGCCCTCGGCCAGACTCGAACTGGCACTCCCAAAAGGGCAAGGATTTTAAGTCCTTTGTGTCTACCAATTTCACCACGAGGGCATGAGTTATTTTCATGAGTGTTTATGCCAATATTTATAATTGAACAAGATGAATAAGTAAATTTTTTTCTTATTTAAATAAATCTTTAAATTTATTGACCAATGATTTTTCTTTCTTTGTATTTTTCTCTTGATTTGTGTTAAATTTATTACTTTGATTTTTTATTGGATAGAAAGCTAAAGAAAAATATGAATCTTTAAAATGTTCTTTAACTAAAGATTTAATTATATCATTATCTGGATATTTTTTTAATATTTCATATTTTTCAAAATTAAGATGATAGGATATTTCTTTATCTACAATTTTATCATCAATCATTTTTTTTTGAGTTTCCTCATCTAAATTTAGGAAATATCTTTCATCAAAAGTGTATGTAAGTTTTTCTTTTCTTTTATTAAATCTTGCCTCACCTACGTCTGTATATATTTTAAAAGATGCATTTCTACCTTGTGACTCTGCAAGAATAATACTTTTCAACTCAGCTAATCTAGCCCTATCTTTTTTCATTGAACTGTTTAATCTTAAGGCTTCAGCGACTAAATCTTTTATATCATCTCTCATTTTATTTTATGTAATAACAATACTTCATTTGATGCAGGAATATTACCTTTTAATCTTGCTTGCCAAGATCTATTAGGTACCTTTCTCCATACGTATCCATTTGATTTAATTTTTATCTCTTTAAACCCACACTCTTCCATAGTTCTTAAATATTTCTTAAATACCCCGTCTTTATTATTAAAGGCCACAAGTTGAAGAATTTTTGTTTTTTTGGATGATATTTTTCTTAATGAAGAAAAAATATTTTTCATAGTATTAAAATAAATATCAAATTTAATATTTGTTGGATTTTGAAAATTATAGATAGACTGTATTTTAGGTCTTTCTAAATCAAGTATAAGATATGGTAGAGTTGTATTTCTTCTTCCATGTATTTGCCATCTTGAATAAGGAATATTAATACCAGGATAAGGTGGAGATGTCAGAATTAAACTAACTTTTTTACTTTTTAGTTCTTTAATCTTATGTGACAGAGATGAAGATTTATTATAAATTTTTAGTTTGTTTCTAAAGTTTTTCAGATAAGGATCTAAAGACCTCATTCCCTCAAGCATATCAAGACTATTTGATCTTATTTTAGATTTAAATACATGAAAATCTGCAATTGGTCTTTTATCATGTAAAGTTGAATGCAAACATCTTAACAACAACAGTCTCAAGAAATCATTTTCTTTATTATTTTTAATATTGTTCAAACTCTTAAGATAAAAAGCTGAACCTTTAATTATTTTTTTTAAATTAGAAATTTCTTTTTTTCCTAAGCCTTTATAATTAATGACTCCAAAAGCTTTTTTTACAAATTTATTATCTTTTATTTTGAAATTAATATCTTTTGACATCTTGCCTGCCCATTCTTCAATATTGTCATGATTTTTTTTAGAAATTTTAGTGGATTTTACTTTTGTTACAAAAGTAGCTATTGGATTTAAGTCAATACCAACAACTTTTCTTTCAGCTCTCAAAGCCTCAATTAAAGTTGTTCCACCACCCATAAATGGGTCTAAAACTAAATCATTAGTTTTTGTCAAAGACTTAATTGCTGCTTCTACAAATACTGGTGAAAAACCTGCTGGGTAAGTATAAAATCTATGAGTATAACCTCTTACTCTACTTTGATCATTCGCAGCTGTGATTATTTTTTTGAATCTTAACTTCATTTAAAATGTAGAGTCTTGATCAAAATTTACTAAATTATCATCTCTTGATGTTTTTGGTGAAGTATTTTGTAATAGGTTTTTTTGTTGTAAAAAAACACACATTGCGACACTTCTTGCTGCTAGCTCTAAAACTTCAGTGTCATCAGGCTTAATTTTTTGTATATCGTCACTCTGAAGGTCTTCAACTGATAATAATCTATTTTTTGATTTATCAATTCTATGTTGAACCAAGCCTCCGTTAATTAACCACACAAAATATATCCACCATCTATTTTTAATCATATTCCAAGTATAATTTGCTTTTTCATTTTTCTTTTCCTTCAAAAGAAAGATATTTTCCTCATTTAAGTAGGCAGTATATTTATAAGATTTTCCTGATGTATCTCTTGGATCTCTTCTTTTCTCAATTCTTAATACTTCGTACTCATTAAAGGAGTGTTTTGTATTTTTCTCCCAATCTTCTCTATTAGACCAATGAGGTAAGACAAGATCACTTGAAATATTTTGATCTTCGACGTTTCCATCAGGGTTTGTTTTAATATCATCTCTCAATTTATCTTCTATTGCTTTTTGTGAAGGTTTAGAGGGTAATGTTCTTTGTTTAGTTTTATTTTTTTGTTTATCTAAAATCGTCATATGAACTTTTAATACAAAGTCCTTTTGATTTTGTTTTTTTCCAAATATTACTTGTAGTATTCTTTTTTCACCTGCTTTAAATTTTTCAGGTACTTTGACTCTAAATTTACATTTACCATAATGTAAATCTGGACCTCCAGATAGGTCCACTTTTTCCTCATTTTTTTCATCTTTAGATAGCCAAACAAATTTATGAAATCCTCTGTTTTCGTCTCTAGTAAAATAATCGTTAACAGCATCCGTCAATAAGGTGTATGAATAATTACCGTTAATATTTACATGTTGATCCTTCAACTCCATCTTTGGAATATTTCTTTCAAAATAAAAAAAAGATGGAAATTCCTTTAAATTTTCTTTTGGTGTAGCTTCTTTTCTTTTTTTTGTTTGTGATTTTTGTTTAAAAAATTCTCCTAGCTGTAATAAATCAATCATTTCATTATCAGCCAAAATTTTTTGCATCTCTTTTTTAAGTTTTTCTGGAATATCTGGTTCTCTTGCAGCCTCTTCATCATTTCTTCTTCTTTCAATCTCCTCAATTTGTGAATTTTCTTTTAGTTGTCTTCTAAGTTCTTCTTTAATTTTATGAGCTAATTTACTATCTGATTTAACTTTATCTCTTGCAGGAGTAAAAAGATTTTCTCGTGCCTTACCCTCAATTCCATCACAATTTAAATGAACAAACATAGACTCTGCCATGTCAGCACCAAAATCAGCCTTAAAAATTTTATCTTGCATTAAAGCGTGGGTATGGCCATTTACAGTCCATGCTAAACCCCATCTTGATTTATATTGTGCTACCGATACATCTTTTTTAAAAATAAATACTTCAAATTCTACTGTTTTTGAGTCTACTGTTATAAAACTCTTAATTGGGTCGCATTCTAAATATTTATTTTTATCTTTTTCATGTAATCTTTTTAAATATTTTGAAAAACCTTCTACGTAGGTATTATGGCTTTTTTCCTTTCTACACTCATGAAACATATAAGGTATGAAGGCATCTGGTAACAATACTTGAAGCTCAGTATATAAACTTTTTCCTTTCATTAATGCCACTCCCTTTTCTGTTCCATATTCAAATAATTTTACTAATGTTCCATGTTTTGCATTCTTAGCGCATTGATTTGTCTTTTCTGGCAATAATGGCATCTGATCATTTTCAAATCTTAGAAGTTCACCTTTGTTAGGATGTATATCGCAATACAATGGAGCTAAACACATGATGTGACTTTTTCCACTAGCTGGTCTGTAATCTCTTTTAATTACAGTAAAACTCCATTTATGACTATGTTCAGTTTTTTGGTCTGGAAATTTTTCAATTATTTTAGGATTTCTTTTAGATAAAATCATTGATAATTCTATTGGTTCATTATCTTCTTCGGACATTGTATCTTTGCCACAATGTCTAATTGCTCCAGACCCCCCTGTATTCCAATTTCCTTGAACAAAATTAATTCCTTCTTTGTTTCCTTTTGCTAAAGATAAAATTGTTTTAGGCATTTTTTCTGGGATTTGTCCCTCACCAAGATCAGCTATACAAACACATGGATGTTTCGGTGATCTAGACCCTCCTAATGAAACCCAGACACTTTCAGAGGCAATTTCTCTTATTCCTTTATCTTTAAAATATAATTCTCTAGCTTCTTTGATATTTTTAGGTGTTTTATTTTGATCTGTTTTTGGATTTATCCCACTTTCCCAACATTTATTCATCAAAACTGCATCTAAACCATTTACAATTTTTTCATTTAATGAGAAGTCTGCATCCCCTTGTCCTCCAACTATGGACCAACTCATAGAGTCATCACCATATTCTCTCCAAGCTTCTTTTTTATCCCATAATTTATTTTTAATAAGTAATTCTTTTACTTCAGAACCTTTAGTAATTCTTAATAGCTGTTCACATAAATTCTTAGCTTCTGAACTATTCATTATTTAAATTTCTTTCTCAGATCCCTCATTGCTTTTGATAAGCTTTTGATAATTGATTGTGCATCTGCATCTGAATACTCATAGCTGCTTCTTCTACTTAAATTACCAACTAGCTTAACAGCATTTAAAGCATTTGGTAATCTTTTAGATGCCAATTTAGAAAACTTATAATTTTTGACTGAATTTAAAGGTTTTAATTTAACTATTTTAGTTTTTGATCTATTTTTTTTTCTTTTATTTACCTTTTTTTTAATGATTTTGATACCTAGCCAATCATTAAAATTTACCCATCCTTTATTTCTGTAAACTATTTCTGGACTTTCAGGTACTCCATGAGGAAGAGTATCATTTAAATAACAATACTTTTTCCACTCAGATGCACTTTGTAAATTTAAAGATCTAGCTTTAGCTCTTGCTTTAGAATAATTTAAATAATACCTACCTTTAAATATATGGGTAAGAATATTATTTTGTTTTGGTTTAAAAGTAGGAACTATTACCCCTCTTCTTATTAATTCACGATCTATACTCATATAGTAAATTCCTCTGTGCCTCTTCTTTTAGAATTAAATTTAGTCTTAACATTGTTAACTTCTGCTGATAATGCAGTAACAATTTTTCTAGCCTGTTCAGGTGTATAATCGTAATGTGCTTTATTACCTAAATTTGCAATCAATCTAATCATATTGATTGCTCTATTGACTCTACTTTTAGCTAACTTTCTAAAATTAGCAGATTTATCATTTTTACTCATATTTCTCCTTTTTATTTTTAATTAACATATGATATTTTATTGCCTATGTCAAGTAACACTACTTGAGTAGTGTTACATTACATTTTATATATTTTTACCGCATATAACATATATTGATGGTTGTAATATCTAAATATCATATTTTCATATAACAAACTTTTTTCTCAACTTTTGAAAAAGTTTGTATTTTTCCTCTAATAGTTTTTCTTTGACTTTGAATTCCTTTTGGTATTTTTCTTTTAAATGATTTTGTAAAGCATCATCTGCTGAAAATGCTTCATTACAGTTGGGACATGTTATTTTTAGTTGATTCATTTATATCTCCTTTGATTTATAGAAATTAGATAATTTTTCGTTAACTATTATTTCAATAACTTTAGATCTGCTTAATCGAACATGTGGTACTAATTCATTAGAAAGTTTATCAATTTTTCTAGCTATTTCTTTTGTTAATGAAACATTTTTATATTTTGTAAAGTCAGTCATATGTCTTCTATATTACCCAAAATAAAAATTAGAATTTCTTAATACGTGCATCAATATTACGATTGCAAGACATATCCATAATTCTTTCATTGGGTCTCCTTTTTTTTTAATTAAATCCCCTGTTGCTTTACAGGGGATATTGTTGATGATTTATTTTCTTTTATTCCCTAAGTTTAAAAACATTGCTCCAATTAAACCTGCAGCAAGTGGGGTGAACTGCGATAAAGGACCTAAGAATGCTGTCAAATTTGTGCCAGTCCAAGACATTGCAAAATCAACAACTGCAAATCCTATTAGAAGTATTCCAATAATTTGAAATATTCCATTATCATTAGTGTTTTCTTCTACTTTTGTTTTTTTCATTTTCTCCTCTTTGTTAGTGTTTAGGATTAAGAGGAATTCACAAGTTGTAGAAAGTAAGGCTATGATGAACCTAGAAAGATCAACTTGCTCATTTCCTCTTAATCTTTGTGTGTTTAATTTAATAAACACATGGTTAATATAATTAGAATTAAACGAATTACCCGTAGGTTAACTTTTGACTTTGCCTACGGATAAATTTCTAATAGTCTTAATTTATGAATAAGAAAAAAGGTTACCCAAGGAAGCCCTATTCTTTTGAAAGAGTTTTGAAAGATTTAGTTGACGATATTGGTTATGAAAATATTGAGACAGTTATTGAAAAGAAGAGAAAAGCTATAGAGCATATTAGTAATCCTAATTTTAAAGATCGACAGCTTCATATACAAGATGGATTAGAATTAGATATCCATTGCAAAAAGATTGGTAAAGGCACCCCTTTTTTAACTGCCTATGAAACTTTACTAAGAAAAGAAATTGAAAACAGAAAAGATCACGACAGCAGTGATGAAATAATCAATAATTTGCTAAGATTAGGTGAGTCAATAGGAGATGTAATGGAAGAAACCAGAAAAGCTCTTGATGACGATAAAGTAGACGAAAAAGAAAAAGAACAGATTTCAATAGAGGTTATAGAATTAGAAAAAAAAATTGCAGAGCTTAAACTAAAATTAAATTTAGGTGAAAAAACAGACTATAAAAGTCAAAAAAAAAGGGAATTATAAAATCAACTTAAAAATTTACTGCCTAAAAATAAACCTTTAGCAGCATCTAAATTATAAAAATATATTAATAAAATAAACAATATAGCAAAATAACTTATTGGACCCATAAACTGAGCATACCTATCAACTACACTAAGATCTCTCCCTGATCTTAATTTTCTAAGAAATGAATAAACACATAGAATTGTTGCTATACCTGTGTAAAAATATGAAATTAATATAAAACAGTCTAAAAAAGTTAAATAAGATAATTTAGGCAGTTCGTCATCAATAATAAAGTTATAAGCAATTAAAGATAACAAACATACTATTGTTACATTGACTTTAGCTTCAAGTTGAGACCCTCTAACCCAAAAAACAGACCATGATATAGCAAGTATAAATATTATTGGTAAGATTATCTTGAATAAATAATAAGATGATTGTCTCTCTATAAATATATCTAAATAAAAACCTTGATATGGGAGTTTGTCATTATCTACATAATCATAATTATAGTAGTCAACTTCTTTTATTTTCCATCCTGGAACTTGGATTGAAGATCCGTCATCTGTATACAAAGTCTCTTTATAGACTGGCATTGCTATCGGATCAGGCACTAACTCAACTAATGTAGATGGCCACTCGGACCATAATTCGAATTGCAAAACTTGATCATCAAAAGGAAATCTACTAAAATCAAAATTAGCAGCAAAAAATGCACTATCTCTCAATCTTGTACCAACATTTCCGTCACTATAAATATCCACCCAATCAGCGTCCCCACCCAAGTTAACGTTAGTTTTTGTTTTTTTATTATAAAATTCAATTGTGGGGTAAAATAATCTATTAGCTTGGCCCCATAACTCTAAAGGATTATAAGAACATAGATATGTTCTTTTTCCTTTATCATTAAAAAGATTAAATTTTTTAAGTGTTTCAGCTAATCTTGGCTCATTCCAATCTAGCCACAAAGAAAAAAATGCCTCGAATTCCATTTTTTTTCCTTCAATACCAAATATCTTTTCTATTAATAAATCTATTTTAACTGGTGTAGCTTCCTCTGACTCATATGCTGGGTTTGGATAGTTCATATCATTTAAAATATTATCACAATCTTCTTTGGTAATAGTTTTCTTTGGATATTTATATAAGTTTTGAGCGAAACTATTATTACAAAAAAATAAAAAAATAAAACTTATTAAAAAAATTAATGCGTACGATTTTAACTCAATATTTCTCATTGTATTAAGTTAACGCATTTTTCGCTTGAATTAATCCACTATCGTAAGCACCAGCAACAGTACCCCAATCTTTAGCCGTTGCTTCACCAGCAAAATAAATTCTATCTGCAACTGAACTTCTTAAGATTTCTCTATATTTAAATGCACCAGGCTCAGCAGATGCCCATGCTCCCATAAATAGCGGATTTGACGACCAATCAACTGCGTGAGATTTAATTAAATCTTTATCAATCTTGTTACCGAAAATTTTCTTCAATTCACTCATTCCAAAATCAATAGATGCTTTCTCACCTGATTTTAGTAATTCTTTTCCAAAATTTCCTCCTGGATCGCATATACATAATTTTGAGTCAGATGGATTTATAGTAATACCTACACCCTCTGGTGAATTAGCATTTTGACTATCGATCTTGTAATATAAATATGTATCTTTGACTTTTTCCTTAAATAATTTTTTAAATTTAAAAGTAATTCTATTATAATGACCCATAGAAATTTTAGAGAATGACTCTTGTTTTTCATTAGCTAAATTAGGGGTAAATTTTATTTGGCCTGATGCTAAAACTCCAGTTGAAACGGTTAAAATACATTTGTTTGCTTTAATTTCACCTTTATTTGTTATAATCTTTACCCCACTTCCACTCCAATCAATTTTACTAACCTTAGTATTTAATTGAACAGGAATCTTCTTAAACATATCAACTAACAAAGAACCAACACCCTCTTTACAATGCCAGGATGCGGACTCTAAAATTTCATAATCATAATTGTAATCTTTACACGAGAAATTTGAGAAATCTTTACCCATTTCCCAAGCTCCAAACAACATATGCATAGTATCAAACCAAGGATGATCTTTATAAGGAACCACCTCTAAAGGTGAAATATCTTTTCTAGTTTTTACAATTGCGGCATCTAAACCATCATAAACTTTCCATATATCATCTTCATCCAATACTTTTTTTGAACCACTATACAGATCATACATTTCCTCTGAACTTTCCTTATACAAATTAAAATTCGAATTTTTTTCACCAAATAATTTAAAAGGATTTGTATCTCCATTTTCTAACCATAATGCACCAAGATCATAAGGTTCACCAAAGATTTGATTATCAGTAAGAGCTCTGCCCCCAATTCTATTCGATGCCTCCAAACAAATAACTTTTTTTCCAGATTTAATTAATTCTTGTGTAGCGGCAAGTCCTGCAGCCCCTGCACCAATCACTACTATGTCATAATCTTGATTAGCATTGACTTTGATTATGTTGGGAAAAGTTAAGGCCGTTAACCCTAATAAGGATGATTTTATAAATGTTCTTCGTGATTTCATTTTTTTTTACTCCTTTTTTTAGTTATATTTTTTAGTGGATTAGGCCCAAATCTATTTTTCCCTTTCGTTCCTTCTGCAATAAAAAAAAATATTAGTATAATCCCTCCAATAAATGGAATAAAGCTAATTAATAAAAAAAATCCAGATCGATTCGTGTCATGTAATCTTCTTACCCCTGCTGAAATAGCAGGTATTAAAGTAAATAAAGTTATTCCGAGGAAAAAATATGAAAGCTCATTTTTTAGATATGTAGAAATGTAGTATGAAGGTGAAACAACTAATTGAAACCACCAATATTCTGATCTGCTAGCTCTACCTTGAAAGACAAAATACTTTTTTAAACATGTAGATACAGATTCACTAAAAGTCATAACTATCTCATCATTGCCCAACTTAATGCATTGATTGTATTCCCTGGAACTGAGCTTACGTTAATTATTATTATAATCAAAATTAAAAATATATAAGAAGTAATTCCAAATCTTTTACTAAAAAAATCAACCTTTTGACTTAGTTTTTTATATTTTATTTTTTCAGATAATTGAAATGAAATTATTGCCAAGATATTTGGTGCAGCCGCAAATAAATATGAGGCTAAAATGATCCAATCCATTATAGTTAAATATTCAAGTTTTGGTAATTCATTATCAATTACAAAATTATAAGCTATAAGTGACAACAAACACACAATTGTAATTGTGAGTTTTGATTCAACCTCTCTAGGGTTTAGCCACACTGAGCTCCAACAAATAATTAAAATAAGAACTATTGGTAATATAATTTTAAAAATATAATAAAAAGATTGTCTTTCTATATCTACTATAATCGAAGCTTCGCTAAAAACTAAACCATTTAAATCGAAATTATTACCAGTATTGAATTTAATATCAGTGACATTCCATCCAGGTATTTCTAAATTTTCTTTTGTATGATTAAGTAATAAATAATTTGTATCGAAGGCACCTAACACAGTGCTTTCAAAATCATCTAAATCTACCATTGATATAATTATTTTTTGTTTATCAAAAGGAAAAGAAACCAAATTAAATTTATTTTTAATTTCCCATTCTCCCTCCGCATTATAAGTAATACTTAATAATACATCTTCTTTTGCGTCTGTAGACTCATCTAAATAAGTATTCACCGTAACATCTTCGTAAACTTTGTCACTATCCTCAGATATTAAATCTTTAAAGGCAAATGTTTCACCAGAGATAGGCAATCTATTCTCCTTAGCATAATCATAAGGAATTGATGAGCAGTTGGTAGACTTATTTTCTCCATCCTCTTCATCAAAGTATGTAATAGTATTTCTGGCATGTTTAGTAATGGGCCATTTTAAATATTCAGAATATTCTCTTTCTGAACTTAAAAATCCTGAAAATTTTACTGTAGAGTTTTTAAGATTTATCTCATTAATACTGTTTAAAGCGAATTCAAAAAGTCTATACTCTTTTGTATATTCATAAGATTGTATTTGAGTTTTAACTTTCTGTCCTTCCCTAACTAATACTAAATCATAATTATTTCCTGGATCTGAGGGATATATAAGATCTTCAATTTCTTCATCTTTTAATTTACTCAAATCGATATCATTTATTGATATTAAAACATCATTATTTTTTAATTTATCTAAAACTTCCGTAAAAGTTAAAATTCCAATTATTGGATAATTATTTTCATTTCTTCTTATCTTGGCATTAAAATTAGTATCTAAAAAACTGGCGTCCGGAGTAGAATCATATAGAAATTCAAAACCTAAATCTGTGAAAATTGATGTTTCAACATTTTTTGTTGTTTTATCATAATCTAAATTTTTAAGACCATCTATAAATTCATAGCATCTATTATCCATGGAATTACTTTGATTACTAAATAACAAAACAAACATTGATAAAATAAATGTAAATTTTAAATATCTCATTGCTTAAATTTTTTTAATTTCATTTTCTTTTTTTTTTAATTTTTGTTTCTTCTTAAGTTCACTGTGTAAATAAAAGGAAACAATAACTAAAATTCCAATAATTATCATTGGATTTGGCCATACTAAGAAATTATAAAAACCATGAAATAAATATGGTAAAGCTAAAGAAAGAACTAAGAATTTTTTATTACCTGTAAAAGCGTACATTCCAAAATAGTAACCCATGACTGCACCATTAAGACCATGCATAGGTATAGCAGAATAAGATCTTCCTAATGCTATTAAATATGACAACTCAGCATAATCAACATTCTCTTCTTTTGCTATTACTTCTGCCCATTCATATACATAAGTATAATTTTCATATGTCGCAAAACCTAATGAAACAACAACTCCATAAACTAAGCCATCCATAGGTTCATTAAATTCATTTCTTTTTAAAACAATTAAATACAGAATTGAAAATTTTAATAATTCTTCTGCCCATGCTGGACCTAAAAAACTACTAGTTAGATTTTCTGAATATTTTGATCCATCATAAAAAAAATCATGGCTTAAACTATTTAAAATTCCTGCAGGTAGACATATTAAAAAACCAAGAAAAAAAATTAATATGATTGTACCTCTTGGTTCTTTAAATCTATCTGATAACGTAAAATATAGTAATAAAAATATTGGTGGAACAAAAGTCAGTAAGATTGTCATCATAACCTTGAAATAATACTATCTATTCATGCTCTTGTCTTGCTCTTGTTTGAGCAAATTAATTAAGCTTTATTTTCCAATCTTAATTGAAAGCTAAATTAAAGTTATGAGATTTTATAGGATGTTTAGACTATCTTGGACTTCTATGGACTGACTCGTCTGTGAATCCCTCGTCTTTTAAGTCCTTTGTGTCTACCAATTTCACCACGAGGGCATCTGTTATTTTCATCAGTGTTTATGCTAATATTTATAATTGAACAAGATGAATAAGTAAATTTTTTTTATTTTATCTCTCTGTTTCCGAGTTTGTTCCGAGTTATCCTATAAAATCCTATTTAAACTTATGACTAATTAAGTTTTAAGACTTGATCTTTTAAATAATCTGCAATGGCATTACTGTTCCAATTTTTAAATTTATTAGAATTTATACTGTTTCCAATTTTTAAAAAATAATTATTATTTTTTTTATTAAACAATTCTCTTATAAATAGCGATCTTCTAAGTTGATCACTAAAAAAACCTACAGTTTGAAATAATACAGAATTTTTACCTTTAAAATAAATAGGTACAATTTTACATTCTGTTTTTTTTATTATGGAACCAACTAATGGTTTCCATTTCCTTTCTTTTGGTTTATCAAAAATAAAACTCGAAGTTGCAACTTCTCCTGATGGAAATAATATTAGCGAACCTCCATTATTAATAAAATTAATTGCACTTTTTTTACTTTTAATATTTTTTTTTATATCATCAATTATTTCAGAGAATTTAATTGGTATAAGATATTTTTCAATCAGATCAATCTGTGTAATTTCCTCATTTATCAAAATTTTATAATCTTTTCTAATGTTTGCAATTATTGCTGCAACTATTAAACCGTCCAAAAGACCGAATGGATGGTTGCATACAACTATTACTGGACCTTTGCTTGGTATATTTTCTAATGAGTTAACAGTGTATTTAATATTTAAATACTCAATTATCTTAGTCCAAAAGTTATCAGTTCTTTTTAATTCATCATAATTTTTTTTATATAGATCTTTAATATGATCAATTTTAGAAATTTTTTTAACAAAATAACTAAACATTGATCAAACAATTTTTTCTACGTATTCTTTATTTATTTTGTTTGAAGGTAAGAAAACAAAAACATCAGTAGTTTTAAATTTGTAATCAATAACAGCACCATCACCGATATAGGCATTAAGTTTTATATAACCTTTTATAAGAGTTGGTAATGATTTTACTAGTTTCAGATTTAGTTCAATATTTTTTGAATAATCTATTTTTGCTCTACAATTTTTTCTTGCTTTTACTCTAATATTTTCAGGCATTTTATAATTTTGTTGGAGAAATAATAACTGATTATTAATTTTTTGAATATCAATCTCTAAAAAACTAGCTGTTCCGAACATCCCATCAATTTTATTTGTATTTATATAATTATAAATTTCTCTCCACATTAATTTTAATACATTTCTGTTTCTAAATTTCTGAGAAATGCAAGACCTGCTTAATTCAAGCATGTTAGTATATTCATAAGATTGAATTAGTTTATCTAGGCAAAATTCTTCAGAAGTATAAAAACCAATTTTTTTTTCAGCAATCTTTTGTTGAAGCAATCTGTATGTGCCAATAACTTTGTTTTTAGAAAATTTAGAATGTTTGTAATTTACTATAATATGATCACAATAACTGTCATATTTATCAGAGTCTTTTCTAAAATTACTAATATTAAGAATTTTTTTTTTATTTCTATCAGAAAAAAAAACTTGATAACGTAGTTTCTGAGCTTGTTTAATTTCGGAATTACTGTCAGCTAATTTAACAAAAATTTCAGGCTTAAAGAAGTTTTTTGTGTTTAAATAAACTTTTTTTGATTGTTTTTTATAATTTAATAATGCATGTTTAATCACTATTTCGAATTAACTGATTCATATTAAAATTATATTAAAAAATTATTTCAGTTTCATTTCATGCATTCTCCAATTGATCCTAAGTATTGTCCTATAATATCCTAGAACAATACTATTGTAGTATTAGTCATTAAATTTAATTCTCGTTAAAGTTTGGTTTCTTTTAATATAATAAGGATGAATTTTAATAATTTATTCATATGAGTTTAAGAAATAGTTAATAAAATTTCTCTAAAGATCTAGAGGTATTTAACATAATTTATTTTTCCTTCTATTTAAAGTCTCCCTTGTAGTTATGTAAATATTGCAAGGGAGGTAATAATTTGTTGAGTTCAGTTTTTGTTTGTATCTTTAAATAATTTTAACTTATCTAAAACAAATCTTTAACATATTTATATTATGACTTTTTTCTCAACAAAGGATAAAAAAATGAAAAAAATAATAACTGCATTAATAGTTCTTTCAGCTTCAGGAACTTTTGCAAATGCAGAAAACTTAAAAATTGGAGAAATAAAATCTCTAATTCCAGAAGCTAGTACAGCAAATAATCAAATTCAATTAGTTGACGGTGGAAGTGGTGATTTAGACTTCCCTTTTATTGATAAAATAAAGGCAATAGCAACTGTTGGAGAAGTTAATAAGTTTAGAAATGATGAAGCGTTAACTGGATATCCAGATGGTAATGCTGCATGGTTACATGACAATAATACTATAAGAGTTGTTTACCAAAGTGAGTCTTATGCAACTATGAGTAGTGAAACTTATCCATGGGAAATGAATTCTGGTGCAACTTTTACTGGCTCCCATATTCATACAATTGATTATGATCGAACAAAATTTGCAAACTTCTTAAATAATAACGATACTGCCAGTGGAATGGTAATTAATTCAGGAAAATTGTTTGATACAATTTATAATCAATTTGGTGAAGTTGTAAAAGCCAAAGCTGATGGTGGGCTTTGGGGTAATCAAACTCTACCAAATAGACAGTTAATTAACTTTAATGACAAATATAAATTAACTAAAGCTGATTTTTTTTTCCAATCATTTTGTGGCGCTTGGTATGAACAAGCAAATAAATATGGTCAAGGAATTGGATTTAATGATGATATTTGGCTAACAGCAGAAGAATGGAACATTAAACGAATGTTTGAAAACACTAATTATACATCAGATGATACATTAGGTTTGGCTTCAATTGCTGTAGATATCAAAAATAGAACTGCATACACTGTGCCAGCATTAGGTCAATCTGGTTATGAAAAAATTATGCCAATAAATTCTAAACATAAAGATTTTGTT
Organism: uncultured Pelagibacteraceae bacterium; assembly: GCA_902561075.1. Lineage (GTDB taxonomy): Bacteria > Pseudomonadota > Alphaproteobacteria > Pelagibacterales > Pelagibacteraceae > Pelagibacter. Next base: position 1,190 of record CACEOC010000004.1, on the reverse strand, counting down.
GTAATGGTTCTTGCTGGTTACAATCATGGTGTTGAGCCTGCTCCATTAAAAATTTATGTAGGTAAGAAAAATGTTGGTATTAATGGCAAAACGTTAGCTGATAATGCAACTGAAAGAGATAAATTTTTAAGCAGAAATGGTCTTCTTTATGGAAAAATATACGGAATGGCTTTAGCTAACGAGGACTTTGCAAAATTAGGGATAGATAAAATTGATTTATCAGCGAAAATGCTTGATGAGTATCTTAAAAATCCAGATTCTATAAATAATTTTGATGTAAGATTTTACCCAACAAGTTACCAGTGGAAAGGTTGGAATACAACACCAGCTGTAAAAGACACAGAAGTTTTTCTTTGGGGAAATCAATCAGAACAACCTAAAGGATATACTTTTTTAGTAGGCGACTCTAAAACAGAACATCCTGCAGTTGATCCTGACTTTAACAATCAAAGATATCTTCAAAATATGACTCAAGAAGGTGGATTAATTGGCATTGAATTGACAAACTTTGTTAATGAAATTCAAAAAACATTCTGGGGAAGTGCAGATCTACCTAAATATGTTTCAGCTAAAGTTACTAAAGTTGTCGGTGCGTATGATGGATCATTAAAACTAGTTACCGCTGACAAAGGTCTTAAACACAGTGGTGGTGATCACTCAACATGGGAAAATGGTGAAGCTAAAATGGTTGCACCAGATGGATTATATTGGTCTAAAACATCTGATGGAGACGTTCTTATTGTAGATGAAGATTCTGGTAATAAGGAAGGTGAAAGAAAATATTCACTTGTAATTGACTCAAACAATATGAATTTAATGAACCCAAATGAAGGTTATTTTCTAGCAATGGCTGGAGGTAAAAATAATCCAAGAGCCAAAGCAGAAACTGCTGTTTACCCAGGATCATTTTCGAAAGCAACAAGTTCAGAGTTTTCAGGATCATGGAACATTACAGCCTTAGTGACTAAAGATGAAAATGGTAAATTCTATTCAATGGATGATCTAACTGGTGTTAATTATGAAAAAATTAATCAATCAGTATCTTTATCAGATAGTATATTTTTAGGTGTAGTTCAGCACAAAGGTGAAAGTGGTGGGTTTTTAAAGAAAGTTGGCGCGGATAATGGTGGTCAAATTTTCATTTTTAAAATGAATTTACCATCTGGAGCCATGGTTAAAAGATCTCCACC
>CACEOC010000003.1:57500-96198 GCA_902561075.1 uncultured Pelagibacteraceae bacterium | reverse complement strand
ACAATAAAATATAAATAAAACTATAATCTATTATTTTAAAACCAAATATAATAAAAAATATAACTATAAAATATCCACCTATTGGTAGTACATAATTTTTTGAGGTAAAATTTTGATGAGGAAATTTTTCATTATCATATATATTTATTCTATTAAAGAAAGATAATAGACCCAAGCAAGTTAAAATAAAAAGAATTGATTGAAAGTAAATCATTTGTATTTTTTAATTAGGTAATTGATTGATAATAAAAATATAAAATAAATTGATTTTATAAAACTTAACTTTTGGTAATAAAAATATACTCTGAAAGCATCTTTTATTTTTTGGTAGGCAGATTTTGATAGAGATCCTGGATTATCGGTCCAAATAGTGAGGGTTTTGTTTAATCCATAAAAGTTTGCACCTGATTTTGTAATATTAAGCCAAAGCACAAAATCCTCTTTTGTTCTAAGTTTTGGAAAAGGTTTTTTAAATGTTTCTAATAATTTTTTTTTTATAACAACGGTTGACAGACCAATATCACAGGATCTTAATAATTTTTTATAGTTTAAATTAAACGCATATCTAGTTGAAAGATAGTTTTTATTTATATCAACAATTTTGTAGGAAGTATGAGAAGCAGAGAAATTATTTTTTTTCATATAATTTATTTGAATATCTAATTTTTTTCTGTTCCAAAAATCATCACTGTCAAGAAAAGCAATATATTTTCCTCTAGAATGTTTAATACCAATATTCCTAGAATAGCCTGCACCAATATTTTTTTTATTTATGATAAGTTTAATCCTCTTGTCAATTTTACAAATTTTTTTTATAAAATTTAAGTTTTTTAAGGAATTTTCATCATAAATTATTATAATCTGTATATTTTTATATGTTTGATTTATTGCAGACATTAAAGATTTTTTAATAAATTTTTTATTTTCATAATAAGGAATTATAATACTTACTAAATCTTCTTTTTTTCTACTTTTCATTTTATTTCAAAATTATATTTTTGCTTGAACCATCTTCGATTTTTTTAGCGAATTCGAAAATGTTATTTATTTTTTTTAAAGAGCTAAACTCAAAGTACGTATATTTGAATATTTTTATATATTCCAAAAATTCATCTGCAGTATAACCATGTTCTTTATATAAATATGGAGCTAATTCCATAATTATAATCGGTTTGTAATTGCTCAAATATTTTCTTCCACTTTTAAAAACACTTAATTCGTGTCCATCTACATCGCATTTAATTAGAGTTTTTCTATTTATATTATTTTTTAATACGAAATTGTCTAAAGAAATAGTTTTAGCAGAACTAGCAGATTTTTTTATACCATAATGTTTTAGATGTTTAGGATCTGAGGATTTTAAGTTCCATGAGGAATAAATTTCGTGAGGTTTAATTTCCATATTTGATATAAAATATTGATTAGTTAAAACATTTTTAATTAAAGGATTTAATGATAAATTTTTCAATAATTTATTAAATGCAAAATTAGTTGGTTCAATTGAGTAAACTTTAGAAGCTTTGAAATTAATTGCAAAATTAAGCGAATGCACCCCCATATTCGATCCAATATCAATTATGTCGATTGGTTTACTTCCAATTAATTTTTTTGATGTTTTTAAAATTGATTTCTCGAAATTTCCAAAAATAAATATACTTAAATCAATTCCTTCATTTAATTCTAAATGCCAATTTATACCATTTCTTTTAACTATAACATTATCTTTAGAAATAAAGATTTTAATTAGCAAATATAAAATTTTTGCAAATACTATTTTATATTTTGTCTTCATGCAATAAATCACCAATTTAAAGATTTTTTAATTCCTAATAAAAGTAATAGTCTATTTCTAAGAAAATTTAAAAAGTGAAGTAACCCTAATAAAATAACAACTACAAAATTTTGTTCATTATTAATTCTAACTTTTGACTCATAATAAATTTTTTCAAATATACTTATTCTAGTTGAGATGCCACCTTTAGCAAATTTACCAAAGACTTCGTTTGGTTTAGAACAAGCATATGGTATTTTATTTTTTACTAATTTAAAAATAAAATCGTAATCGGCACAATAATCTAGATCATCGTTATAAAGACCAATTTTCTTATGTAATTTTTTTTTTACAAAAAAACTTATTGAATGTGATGGAAAAATATTAAATTTATAATTAATTTTTTCAGGATAAAAACTACCATAAACTTTATTTTTTTTAACTGATCCAAAAAGATAATCAATTTTGTCAGATTTAAAGTAATTATAAGCAATTTTAAGGGCATTTTTAAAAAAAATATCATCAGAATTTAGAATACAAATAACTTTACCTCTTGAGGCTTTTATTCCTTTATTAATGGCATGCCAAAGATTTTTATCTTTCTCAGATATTGCATAACTAATTTTTTTTGAATTTTTTTTTATAATATTAATTGTTTTACTATTTGATCCTCCATCAATTATTATATGCTCAAAATTTGTGAAAGTTTGTTTGAAAACACTATTGATGCATTTTTCTAATGTTAAATGACTATTTTTAGTTACAGTTATAATTGAAAAAAAAACTTTTTTTCTTCTACCGTTAATTAAAATCATTATTATAAATAATATCTGAATGGATCGTAGTATTTTATTTTTTTAGTCTTAATAGAATTAAATAATTTTTTGTTGTAATTATGATCTACTAAAAAAACAATTAGATCATATTTTGACATAGATTTTAATTTGTTCATTACTTTATATTTTTTTTGATTGTATTTATTACAATACTTGTCATAAGCAAAAACTGATTTAAAATCTTTTTTTAATTTCATATATATTTCTAATGCATAAGAGTTTCTAATATCTGCAACATTTTTTTTATAAGTTATACCTGAAATCAAAACTCTATAATTTTTCTTATATTTCTTTTCATAACTAATAATTATTTTTTTTATTTCATTATAAATAAAGTTCTTAAGCTTGTTATTAACTATTCTTCCAGCAAGTACAGTATCTAATGTTATTCTATTTTTTTTTGCAATAAAACTTAAATAATATGGATCTACTGGCAAACAGTGCCCTCCTACTAAACCTGCATCAAATTTTAAAAAATTCCACTTAGTAGAAGCTAAGTTTAAAATTTTTTTAAAATCTAAATTCATTTTTTTGCAAAAAATAAATATGTCATTCATCAAGGCAATGTTTAAATCCCTTTGTATATTTTCTATGACCTTCGCAGTTTCAGCCTCAGCTATTGAGTCTGAAATTTTTATTTTTTTTGTTATAATCTTATATACGTCTAAAATTTTTTTTTTTATTAATTTATTTTTAGTTTCAACAGCTAAAATTTTTTGTGTATTATGAATCTGATGTTTTTTATCGCCTGGATTTATTCTCTCAGGGCTATATGCTAGATAAAAATCTTTATTAGACTTTAGTTTTTTTTTTTTTTCAAATATTTTAGTCGCTAATTCCTTAGTTGCACCAGGATAAACTGTTGACTCTACAACTATGATGTCATTTTTTTTTAAATACTTTGATATTATTTGATAGGCTTTCTCTAATTGACTAAGGTCAGGAATTTTTTTATTCTTTAAAGGTGTAGGAACAGTAATTATATAAAAATTACAATTTTTTATATTTGTTTCATTTGAGGTAATATTTGAGTCATTAAGCAATTTTAAATCAGAATTCTGGACCTCCTTATTTATATCCAGTTTTTTTTTCAATGAATTTATTCTGAGTCGGTTTGTATCAAAACCAATAGTTTTATATTTTTTATTAAGTCTGGTAAATACCGGGAGGCCTACGTAACCAAGTCCCAAAATACACGGAAAAATTTTATTAGTCATATTAATAATTTATTTGATAGACAAATAAATAATTTATACTAATGATTAAATTAAACAATGGCAATTTTAATAACGGGTGCAGCTGGTTTTATTGGACATAATTTTTGTGAAAAATTAGCGAAGAAGAAGCTAAAAACTAAAATTATATGTATAGATAATATTAATAATTATTACTCTGTTAACATAAAGAAAGCTAGAATTAAAAGATTCAGAAAATTTAAAAATTTCAAATTTTTAAAAATTGATTTAAGCAATTTTGAAAATCTCAAAAAACTTTTTAAAAGTTATAAATTTGAAGAAGTTTATAATTTTGCAGCGCAAGCAGGTGTAAGATATTCAGAAAAAAATCCAAACGCGTATATTAAATCAAATGTTGAAGGTTTTATTAATTTAATTTCACTCAGCAAGAAAAATAAAATTAAAAAATTTTTTTATGCATCCTCTAGTTCCGTCTACGGCGATAATAATAACTTTCCTTTAAAAGAAAAAGAAATATTAAATCCAAAAAATTTTTATGGTATTACAAAAAAAATGAACGAGGATGTTGCTCAAATGTATTATGAGAACTACAAATTTAAAAGTGTAGGACTAAGATTTTTTACTGTATTTGGTGAGTGGGGCCGGCCTGATATGTTTATGATTAAATATTTAAATGCAGTTTATAATTCAAAAAAATTTTACCTAAATAACTTTGGTAAACATATTAGAGATTTTACATATGTTGATGATGTAACAAATATTCTTATAAAATTAAGAAGTAAAAAAATCTCAAAAAATGAAATTTATAACATTTGCTCAAATAATCCTATAGGTTTAATTAAAATTATTAAATTTTTTGAAAAATTATCACCAAAAATCAGAATTAATAAAAGAGGTTTTCAAAAAGCGGATGTTTATAAAACCCACGGTAATAATAAAAAGTTATTAAAAACTTTAAAAATTTATAAATTTACAAATATATACTCAGCATTAAAAAAAACGCACGATTGGTTTTTTAAAAATAAAAAAATTTACTTAAAATAAAATTTCAAAAATTAAATCTTATCGAATAAATTTTCGTACTTTTCTATATTACTTTTTGTAAATCTTTTTAAAAATTTTTTTGCTATAAAAGTTTTTTTTATAGAAGAATTGTAATTTTTTGAGATATAAAATATTTTTTTTGCTAATTGGTTTTGATTTCCGACATCATATAGTTCTCCACCTCTTTTATTTAAAATTATTTCATTAATTCCTCCATGATTTTTAGATGAAATTACTGGCATATTATAATTTAAAGCATCTACTACTGCGTTCGGAAAACCCTCAAATAATGAACTACAAATATACAAATTACAATTTTTAAGTAATTTATGCTTAATTTTGTCAGAATATCTTATTATCTTAGCGTTTAATTTATTTCTCTTGATAAAAGTATTTATTCCTTTTTTTTCTAAACCATCCCCAAGAATATAAAGAAAAAAATTTTTATCTTTTAATATATCTAAAGCTTTTAGCTGCTCCAAAACGTTTTTTTCTTTAGATAATCTGCTGATAGTAAGAATGTTTAGCTTATTTTTTTTTAAGATTTTTTTTTTTGAAACAATTAATTTGTCAATCGTTAGTGGGTATATATATGAACATCTCTTTTTTGTGAAAAATGAAAAGTCTTTTGCTGTTTTTTTTGAATTTGCAATAATTTCATCGGCATATCTATAAAAATATTTTACAATGATTTTTATAATTAGTTTTTTAATAAAGTCTTTTAAACCAAAATAAATAAATAACTCTTGCAGAGGAGTACGCTCAACTAATATTAATTTAAAATTGTAAAGTATTTTAAAATATAAAACAAATAAAGCGTTAGCATAATTTATATTTGAAATTAAAATAGTATTCTCCTTTTTTAAAATATTTAAGTGTTTTTTTATTTTACTTAAAGATATTAATGTACCTGATTTTTCAATTTCAATTATTTTTGTACAATATTCATTTAAAATTTTTCTATAATAGTTTTTACCAATCGATATAATTAAAATATTATATTTTCTTTTATTTAGATATTTACAAATATTTAATATTGATTTACCTGCACCTCCAGGTGAGAAGTCTGGTAAGAAAAAAACTAAATTTTTTTTTTTCATTTTAATTATAAATATTTAAAAATAATATTTTCGAATTTTTGGCAATTTTTTATGTAATCAAATCTATATAAATCATTAAATCCATCTCTTATTTTTTTTTTAATTTTTTTTTTATTTCGATTACGATAAAAGTATTCAATTTTATTTTTTAAATTATGGTAATCTCCAATATTAATTAATGTTCCATACTTTCCACTCGCTAAGATTTCTTTTGGTCCAGTTTTGCAATTTGTAGAAATAATATATTTTTTTAAATATTGAGCTTCTATCAAAACATTTGGAAGTCCTTCAAACTTAGATGTGAGTATTAGCAAATCGCATTGATCCAAAATCTGCATTGCGTTTTTTTTTTCACTTATAATTTTAACTTTCCGACCTAAATCGAAATTGTCTATATATCTTGAAATAGTTTTTTTCATGCCTCCATTTCCAACCATTAATGCTTCATAATCTATTTTTCTGTCTAATTCTTTTAAACCTTTCAAAAATGTTATTGGATCTTTTACATCTACAAACCTACCTAAAAACAAAATCTTCATATTTTTTTGATCTGAGAAAAATTTTTTGTTTGTCTTTTTTTCATTTAAAATTTGCAATTTATTTAATGGGTTATAAATACATATAGAATTAATATTTATTTGTTTTTTTAAAATTTTTTTCATTTCAAGACTATTAACGATAATTTCGGTTGGTAACTTTAAAATGAAATAAAATATAACTTTTTTTATTCTACTTAACATCCAGCCATAAGAAGCTATTCTAATAATATTTTTAATATTAAATATTTTTGCGATTAATGTTACATATAGATTTGACTGAAGTGAAAATATTATACAATTTTTATTTCTTACAATTAATTTAATTAATATTAAAATACCTATGAAATTTTTAATATATCTATTATTAATTTTAGAAAAAAAAATATCTGGATTTACAATTTTGACTTTTTTATTAAATAATTTTTTATCTTTTTTTTTCCATGTAACAAGTATCAATTTACTAATATTTTTAGTTAAGTAATTTACTAGTATAACTAAATTTTTTTCTATTCCTCCTATCTCAATAAATGGGGCATATATAATTAATGTTTTTGATGAATTATATTTTTTTTTTAACATTAATATTGTTAGTAAAACTTTAGTATTTTGGTAACTCTATATATAATTATATACAATTAAAAAATTGAATAATAAATAAGTTTAATAAATAATTATTGTATTTATGAAAGTTTTCTATTGGGCTCCTTGGATTGGCAAAATTGGTACTATAAAAGCTGTGTTAAATTCTGCGCACATCCTAGATCATTATTCAAAAAATAAAATTGAAACTAAAATAATAAATTCTGTTGGAGAATGGGATAATCTAAGCGGTAGTGAAAGATTTTTAAATTTGAGTAAATTTAAAATTTATAAATTCTTACCCCAAGGTGGTTTCATTAAAAGCAGAATAACTTATATAATTATTTTTCTATTTTCTTTCTTGCCTCTCAAAAGATTATTAAAAAAAGAGAGACCAGATTATTTAGTAGTTCAATTAATAACATCACTACCACTATTTTTAAAGTTACTATTTAATTTAGAAACTAAATTAATTTTAAGAATTTCTGGTTATCCTAAAATGCACTTTTTTAGGAGACTTTTTTGGAAGCTAGTGTCTGACAAAATTCACAAAATTACATTTCCATCGAATGATTTATATATAGATTTTAAACGTTTAAAAATTTTTGATGAAAAAAAAATGAGCGTTTTATACGATCCCATTATTAGTTACAAAGAAGTGATAAAATCCAAAAAGGATAATATTATCTCTAAAAATGTAATTGATAAAGATTATATTCTATGTATCGGTCGATTAACAAAACAAAAAAATTTTTCATTTTTAATAGACAATTTTAGTATTTTAAAAAAAAAATTTAGAGATTTAAAACTGGTCATTGTCGGAGAAGGAGAACTAAGAAAAGATATTGAAAACCAAATAAATAATTTAAATTTAAATAGTGAAGTTAAATTGGAGGGGTTTCAATCTAATGTTTATAAATATTTAAAAAACTCAAAAGTTTTTATTTTAAGTTCTTTATGGGAGGAAATTGGTTTTGTAATTGTAGAGGCTGCATCTTGCAATATTAACATTATATCTTCTGATTGTAAAAATGGTCCTAGAGAATTTTTGAACGATGGAAAGGGCGGATACTTATTTAAAAATAATAACGCTAAGGATTTCTTAGCTAAATTTGAAAAATTTATGAATGAAAGTGATATTGATAAGTTTAAAAAAAAAATTTTAACAAAAAAAGAAACAAGAAAATTTACTTATCTTTACCACTTTAAAGATTTCACTAAAATATTGTTTAATTAATAGTTTATTGTTAAGTATAAAGTGTTTATGTTGGAAATATTTTTAAAAATCAAAATTGATTGAAATAAATGAAGATACTTCATATTAATGGAACTGCATATGGTGGAGCAGCAAATTTTGTCATAGATTTACATAAGTCTCTCTTGGAAAAGAAAGTAGAATCTATTTTATATATTCCAAAAAAAAGAAATATACCAAAATTAATACATCCCAATAGTATTTTTTTTAAATTTCACAATATGATTAAAGTGATATTAATAAAAATAATAAATAAGTTTATAATAAAGAGTAATCAAACAGTAACATTGGCTTTTTTTAACTCCTATGAAATTCGAAAAATAATCAAAAAAGAAAAGCCTGATTTAATAAATATTCATTGGATTGGAAATGAATTTTTATCAATTAACGAAATTTTAAATTTTAATAAACCAATTGTATGGACTTTGCACGATATGTGGACATTTCTACCTGTAGAACATTACAAAGATAATAATAAAAGCATTGGTTATTTTGAAAGTTATTTTTTAAACAGAAAAAAAAAATTAAATAAAAAAAAAATTAATTTTGTTCCAACATCAAGTTGGATGAATAATGCAATATTAGAATCGAATCTATACGATAAAAACAAAATAATTAAGATACCTTGTGGAATAAATTTTAATGTATGGTACCCAGAAGATAAGAAAACAGCAAGAAACTTGCTCGGCTTAGAAGAAAACATCAAAATTATATTATTTTCTTCTATTAGCGGAAAAAGCCCAAGAAAAGGTTTTGACTTACTCAATGAGTCATTAAGCTATTTAGATGAAAAATTCCAACTTGTAATATCAGGTGATCAAATTCCTAAAAATTTATCTTATGAAAATACCATATTTTTTGATAAGCCGTCTGATATTATTACAAGAAGATTACTTTACAGTGCTGCAGATGTTTTGGCTGCACCCAGTGTGTTAGAGGCTTTTGGTTTAGTAGCTTTGGAGGCAGCAGCTTGCGAAACACCTTCAGTTATTTTTGAAAATAATGGAATATCTGAAATAATTGAACATAAAAAAAATGGTTATGTTGCAAAAAACTTAGATGTTAAAGATTATGCTAGAGGGATTAAGTGGATTTTAGAAGAATTTAATTCTGCAAATGTTAGAGAAAATGTAAAAGATAGATTTGATATAAATAAAATATCAGATAAATATTTTGAATTATATAAATCTTTACAAAAATAATCCAGGTTATATTTTAAGATATTTTTTAAAAAAGTTATAATACTTCTATTTTAAATTTTTTATAATCTTCTTGATAGATATCTTTGTAAATATTAAAATTTTTTTTTCCTTTTTCTATTGATTCAATGATATTTTTTTCAAACATAAAATTTTGCCATTGCCATGTATTTAAAAATTTGTTTTGATTTAAATTATCCATATTTTTTGCAAAATCGGTGTCTATAAATATTTCATTATGGAAAACGATTTCTCTTCCTAATTGGGTTTGAAAATTATTTGTTGTTATGAATGAAGCATCATCATAATCACTTTTAAAATATACATAATGACCACCTTTTGAAATATGATCAAAGGTTATTTTTGGCCAACTAGTATGATCAAGATTTTTAATATCATTAATCTTAAGAAGTTTACCTTCAATATGATAAGTTCTATTATCTTTTAACGCCTCATCATATAATTGATTTATATCATGTATATTTTGCAATTTATGTCCGTTAAATGTTATTGATTTTATTCCAGCTTTTCTCATAAACAAGCTTTTATTAATAGATATTTTTAATGTGTCATTGTTTGATCTTTTATTTATACTCATCATATGTAGGTGAGCTCTATCTAGTCCCCCAACACATGCGCACATACCATGTTCAAATATAACAGTTTTTTTTTTGTATTCTTCTTGAATAGATTTTTTACAAATTTTTATCATAAAGTTTAACTCCTCTATTTGATCATCTTCTATAAGGCCAAAGGATGGAAGATAATCTTTTGTAATTATTATTAAATAACCTTTAGTGAATGCACCATAACCTGAGATTACAAATAAATTTTTTGAGTGAGCGATTAATCTATTAAAGGGTTCTACTTTGTAAATTTTTTTATTTTTTAAACTTTTCTTTAAAAATTCTTCCCAAGACAATTGATCTTTTATCATATTCTTTTTTTGTTATATATATTTGAAATTTTAGTTGCAACTTTATGAGCATTTTTAGTAATTGCTCTAATTATTGTAAGTCTATTTGGGTTAAAATTAATAGATAAACTTCCTGGAATGTAAATATTGTTTCTTAATAAGAAAGAACTATTTGTCATAAAACCACGATTAGTAAATTTTTTGCTTATTTTCTTAAGAGACTCTAGGTATTTTAAATGGTTGTTTTTAGACAGTAAATTAGACGGTCCAGATACGTTTATTACAATATCACCTACAATTCTTTTGTTTTTTTTACTGATTACAATCAGTTTTTTGTTAATTTCATCTAATTTATAAACTCTGTCAGTCACAAATTTTAAAGTTTTATTTTTTTCCAACTGTTCTTTTGCGACCACTGTAGCTGGATATGTATATCTTGTAATATTTCTTATCTTAGTGAAAACATGTTCATTATAATTGTTTTTTTCTTCGTAAGACAAAGATTTATAAAGTTTATTTAATATTTTTTTTTTTAAAATAGTGGTCCAGATATCATATTTGCTAAATCCACCTTTTTTCCCATTTTCAAATTCTTTAATTACATAATCATATAAATAAATAGCTTTTTTAATTTTTTTTTCCTTAAGATTTTCATAAATTTTGAGTTGAAGTTTTTTATAGTTTTTCGATAATTCAGCTTTTTCTAATGAAACAGAGCTTGGAGAAATACATATAATCTTTATTCTTTTTTTAAATTTATTATTCATTTTTTGGAGCTCAGGCATAGCCTCTAATAATCCCGCTTTGTTACCAATAAAAATTATTTTAACAATATTTTTTATCTTTAGTTTAGTTTTAATTTTATGAATCAAGTTATATGTTCCCCTTGAACCATAGAAATCATTAATATAATTTTTATTTGTAATCTTATTCTTTGAATATATTTTTTCTGGAGGGATAATACCTGTTCCTATTACAACATTTTCAGTTTTAAAAAACTTAGTTTTAAAATTTGTTTTTTTAAAAAAAATTTTATCTTTTTTGAATGAAAGTAAATACTTACTTGAGTATTTTTTTAAATTACAAAAATTTGCATTTTTACTTTTAATTGAATCCAGCTCCCCTTTTATAATAGTAATTTTTATTTTTTTTTTATGTTTTTTAAAAATATTGAAAATTTTTTCTTTTAGAAAAAATGAATAAAAAAAACGTGGGACATATAATTCGTCAAATTTATTTAATTTATGCTCACAAAAAAAAGTGTTTATTTTCAACCAATCTTTTAAATTATATTTTTTATCAGTTGATAATTTACATAGTTTTTTACTATTTTCTTTTTTTTTTAACCATTTTACAAATTCAGGATTGGAAATTCTTAAAGGATTGTTAAAAAAACCAAATCTTGATTGGTGTTCACTATAAGCCTCGCCACCAGGTATATTTTTAAGATTTTTTTCTACTATTATAATATTTAATTTTTTGTTTTGTTTATATCTGCTGCCAAGAACTGATAATATTTCTGTACCTATTACTCCAAATCCTATAATAGTTATATTTGTAAGCATTAATTGGTGATATAACATCTAGTTATAAATTATCAATATATTTAATTTTAGATTAAAAAATTTTTTTAAATGCCAAAACTTCACATCAATCAAAATCAATTTTCAGATTTATTAAATTTGACTCATAAAGTTTTTTATCCTCTAAAAAAGTTTATAAATAAAAGTCAATTTTTATCAATTATCAATAAAATGGAATACGAAAAAAAATTTTTTCCTTTTCCAATCTTTTTTGGAATAAATAGAGAAAAATATCATGAAATTAAAAATTTTAACACTCTGGATCTTATTTATAAAGACAAAAAGATAGCAACTATTGATAGGATTATTTTTTTTTCAATAAATAAAAAAAAATTTGGAAAAAAAATTTATGGAAAAAAATATCATACTCATCCTTTTTTTAAAAAATTTGATAAAGAAAATTATAAATTTTCTAGTTTTAGGATTTTAAAAGTATTTAAAACTAAATATGAAGATGAGAGATTTGTTAAACCATCAAAAGTTTTAAAGAAAATAAAAAAATTAAGATTTGCAGCCTTTCATACAAGAAATGTACCTCATTTGGCTCATCAATGGATACATAAATATTTATTTAATAAATATGATGGCCTGCTAATACAGCCAATGATAGGCCAGTATAAATCTGGTGAATATAAAGACTCAACTATATTAAAACTTAATCAACTGGTAAAAGGTGAATACAATAATAAAAATGTTCTCGTATTACCTTTTTTTTCATATCCCAGATATGGGGGACCAAGAGAAGCAGCATTACATGCCTTAGTAAGACGAAACTATGGTTGTAAATATTTTTGGATAGGAAGAGACCATGCTGGTATAAAGAATTTTTATGATATTTATGAGTCTCAAAAATTTTGTAAAAAAATTGAAAAAAAAATTAATATAAAAATCATTGCTGAACGCGAGCCTTATTTTTGTAAAAATAAATCTAAAATTTTAAATAGTTGTTCTTGTAATAATAATTGTAAAATAAAAATAAGTGGAACTCTAATTAGAAAATTAATTAAAAGTGGTAAGAAAATACCAAATTATTTAATGTCAAAAAATATATCAAAGAATTTAAGTAAAAATTCTTTGATAAAATCTTAATCAATAAAAATTTTCCTGAATAATCTTTTTAATTTCGTTTTTTTCTGAAACGTCTTCTTTGTTTTCATTAATTTTTTTTACTAATTCTTCAATTTTATCAACTTCAAAAGTATTAGCAAGTTTATGCCTTAATGATATTTCTAAAGGTTCATTTTTAAAATTTTCAAATTTTTTATTTGAAATTTTTTTAGGAGTATTCAAAAGAAATGCTTTTCTATTAGTTATTAGAGAGTATTCTATAAAAATTCCAGACCAATCAGAAATTAAATAATCATAATCAAAAAAATTTACAAATTTTGAATTATCAAGACGTATTTTAAGCTTATCAAAAACGTCTTTATCTATTTCTTTTTTTTTAAAAGACATTGGGTGAGGCCTAAACTTAAAAGAAATTGAATTTTCTAATAAAAATTTTCTTAAATTTAAATGACAATTAATACTATAAAATTCAGTATTCCATGATGGAGCTATTAAAACTTGGGTTTTTTCATGATTAGATTTGATTAATTTTTGTTTTTCAATAAACAAATATTTTGATTTAAAAATTTTTAGATTTAAATTTTTTAACTTTTTAATTTCTTTCATTTCGTTATATTGAAACCTATTTATAGTTTGGACCGCATCAAATGAGTCAAAAGCGTTTTCATTATAAATTAAGCTAAGACTTACCGGTGAATGTTGTAAATAAATATATTTACATCTAAAAAACTTACTTTTTTTAAATATTGTATTATCTAAATCAGGTGTTGAAGAATATAGAAAATTGAGCTTTAATGTCAAAAAAAATAGCTCTCTAAAAAAATTAGTGCGGAATATAAAAATGTTTAAATTATTTTCATTTTTATATAAAATATTTTCAAATGAAATTAAAACTACATTAGTTTTAAGAATTTTTTTTTCTAAATATGGTTGTATGTAATTAAATATAAATTCACTTTCACAAAAAAAACCAATATTAAATTTTCTCTCAGTTTTTTTGTAATAATAAAAACTAATCAAATCTTTAATGAAATTAACAAAAATCAATTTTCTTTTTTTTTTTTGTTAAAAATTTTTTTAATCTTTTCTGTGAGTATATTCCAGTATGTCTTTATAGTCACAAGTCCAGCAATAATGGCTGATAATATGATACTCCCGGTTCCTGGATCTAAATACGCATAAGCGTTTCCGCTCGAAATAAAGAAAAAGAATATAGTTAAGTAGAGTTTTTTCATACACAGGATATGATATATTATTTATGTCAATTTTTTTTAATTGTAAACATAATTTAAGTTGAGTTATTGATCATAATCAATCTAATTAAATGATGAAATTAATAAAAAATAATTTACTCAAAAAGATAAGTTTATCATTTTTAATTTTAATTATTCCATTTTTTGAATTTATAAATGTAAATTTTTATAAAATTGACTCAATAGTTTACAAACAGCTTTCAATTTACATGCTTGTAACATTTATTTTGTTTTACTTAAGTTTTTATTTTTTTTATATTTTTTCAAAAAATATTGAAAAAACTATTTGTTTTTTTTTAACAATATCTTTTTCATTTTGGATTTTTTTCAAGTTTGAGCCAATTAGATTATTTACTTCTTCAATAACGGATCTATTTATTAAAAGCTCAATTTTACAATTATTTTTAGCATTATTTTTTTTAATCGTAACAATCATAATTTTTTTTCTATTAATTAAAAAAAATAGATATTCAAAAATTTTTTTTAGCTTTTTTAGTTATTTTATTTTAATACAACTATTAGTATTAATGTTTAATTTATTTTTTTTAATAAAAAATAATTTTTTTGATAAAGAATTGATAAATAAAAATACTTTAACTCCAACTTCTCTTTTTTCTAATAAAGAAATAGAAAAAATCAGAACTAATAAAGATAACAAAAATATTTATTTCATAATTATGGATGGTATGGCTTCATTAGAACAGTATGAATTTTTATTGAGAGAAGCTAATTTTTTTTCAGATAAAACTCAAAAATATATAAAAGATAATAGGCAATTTTTTTTAAAAAAAAATTTTACATATATAGAGGATAGCTATTCAACATTTAATGATACTCATCATACACTAGGATCTATCATGAATCTTAAACCACTAGAATTAAATAAGCTTAATAAAAAAAGTTTAAAGTATCAAAATTTACTTTATCCGGCTGTTCTAACAAAAAATAAATTTGAGATAAATAATTTTCCAAATTTAATAGAAGATTTATACAAAATAGATTATGATTTTAAATGGCTAGGATATAAACTAAATTGTAAGTTTGTAAATCCTAACTTATGCTATGATTATGAAAATAAAAAATCTTATAAAAATAAATCAATTATAAATTTTTATATTTTAAAATCATTTTTAATAAATACACCTACATTAGAATTATATGGTTTTTTCAGAAATAAATTAAAAATAGATATTACACTGCCTGACAGAGAAAAAATAAAATTAAACGAAAAAAACGATTTAAATTCTAGAAATGAAGTGTTAAGTGAATTTATATTGAATGTTAATAAATACCAAAAAAACAATATAAACTATTTTTATTTTATTCATAACATTTTGCCGAGCGACCCTTTTATATTTGATGAAGATTGTAATAAAAAGAATCATGTTAAGGATGATGGTGATATGAATATATACTTAAAGAATTATAGTAAAAATTATAAATGTGCTCTTAAAAAGATTAAGGAATTTATTGAGTTTATTGATTTACATGACCCAGATGCAATAGTTGTTTTTCAAGCTGATCATGGTGAGAAAATAACTTTAAATAGAAATAATAACAAGTATAAAATATTTAATTTAATCAAAGTACCAAATTTATGCAAAAAATATCTTACAAACGAAATTGATAGTGTGAATGCTGTAAGATTATCTATTAATTGTGCAACCGGTACTAAAGTAAAACTTTTAAAACGAAAAATTTATAGTGAATAATTTATGAAAAATTCTCTAATTATTGCATGCGATGGTGAGGCTGCAAGTGGTAAAAGCACAGGTGCAAAATTAATTTCTAAAAAGTATAAACTTTTATTAATCAATTCAGGTTTATTTTACAGATACGCTAGTAAAATAATTATTGAAAACAAACCAAAAAAAATTGTTCCTTTTTTAAGAAAAGAATTAAAAAAAATAAAATATGAAAATATTTCCTCTCAAAATTTACATACACAAGAGATCAGTAAATATGTTGGACTTTTAGCAAAAAAAAAGGCAGTCAGATTAATTATTAATGGTTTGCAAAGAAAAATTATAAAAAAGAATAAAAAGATATGCGTTGAAGGTAGAGATATTGCAAGTAAAATTTTAAATAATAAACCTAGATACGATATAGCTTTCTACTTTAAATGTAATAATAATGTAGCAGGTTATAGAAGGTGGCTAGATCTAAAAAAAAAAGTTCCTCTTAAAGAAGTTAAAAAAACTCTTAGGTTGAGAACTAAACTTGATAAAACTAGGGTTCATAGTCCATTAAAAAGAGTTAAAGATGCTATCCTTATAAGAAGTGATAAATTGAGTAAAAAACAAATGTTAGAAAAAATGACACTGGAAATTAATAAAAAACTTAAAAAGTTTGTTAAATAATTTTGATTATTTTATCGAAGATAGTTTTGATTTTCAAAATTTTTTTGTGTTTATTATATTTATTAAAAATTTCTAATTCAGGATTTTTAGGAAATTCTTCTTTTATATCTTTTCCTACAATATTTTTTATCAATAATTTACGTTTTTGGTTAATCAGTTTGTCATCTCCTTTTATCAAGATTATTATGTGATTATCGAATTTTCTTATTATTTTATGAATATTATAAGATAAGCCAATTACACTCAAAATTACATTCACACGATTATTGATTAAAAATTTAGCAAGAGTTAAATATTTTAAAACATTATTAAATCTTTGTTTTTTATCATATTCTTTAAAATTAAATATTTTTCTTAAATTATCACCATCCAAGTATATTGTTTCACCATACCTTTTTTTAATCTTACTTTTAATTTGTCTCGCAAATGTAGTTTTTCCAGCTCCAGACAATCCTGTAATAAAAAATAATATTCCTTTGCTCCTATTTAGCCTCTTTTTTTTCATATTTTAAAGTAATAGAGTTATATAATATAAAAGTCATTAATAAAAAAATTAAAATCATTTGGATGTAAAATAAATATTATGAACTGGAAAGTAATTTGGAATAGAAAGCATAAAATTAAAAATCCTAACAATTTAAAATCATTACTAAAACTAAATGGTTATGAAAGCACTACATCATCTGTTAATTCTAAAGAATGGAAAAAATATACTCAATATTTTATTAAAAAATATAAAATAGGTAAATCTACAAATATTCTTGACATTGGATGTGGTTCGGGAGCCTTTTTAATTCCCTTTTATAAAAAAACTTCTAATTGTTTTGGTATAGATTATTCAAAAGAATTAATAAAGTATTGCAGAATTAATATGCCTAAAGGAAAATTTATTGTATCGGAAGCATCTAATCTTTCAAAGTTAAACGGGAAAAATTTTGATATCATATTTGTAAATTCAGTTTTTCAATACTTTAAAAACTTAAATTATTCAAAAAAAGTATTAAAAAATATTATCTCAATATCAAATAAAAATACAAAAATATTTCTATTAGATATACCTGACAAAAACAAATATAATAATTGGAAAAATAATATTATAAATAAATATAGTGAAAAACACTTTGATTCTAATTACTCTAAATTAAAACACCAATTTTATCAAAAGAAAATGTTCAAAGATTTTTTTAAACAAAGAAATTTTGAGGTAAAAATATCTGATCAAAAACTTATTAAAAAAGTTAACAGCAAATTTAGGTTTAACGTCTTTTTAAAATATGAAAAAAAATAAAAAAGGCATATGTATTATTATTTTTGGATACTCTGGTGCGGGCAAAACAAGTTTATCAAAATTCATTCATCCTCACGTTGAAAAAAAGATTGGCAAAACCCTTCTAATTAATGGAGACGATTTTAGAGAACTTTTATATGCTTTTGATAAAAAATATGGATATACACTAAAAGATAGATCAAAAAGTGCTATTTCTGTCTATAAAATTTTAAACATCATCTTAGATCAAAATATAAATGTTATTTATAATAATATAGGTCTTAATAAATTTGCTCATCAAGTGTGGCAAAGCAATATTAAAAATTTAATCAATGTGTATATAGATGCTAAAATAAAAAATATCATAAATTTTGGTAAAAAAAAAAAAATTTACAAATTAAAAAAAGATGTTGTGGGGGTCCATATTAAATCATATTTACCCAAAAATATTAATATTAAAGTCAAAAATGATTTTAAAACTCCATTACAAAAAATTTCAAAAGAACTTATTATAAAATTAAATAAAATTTTGTAAATTATTTTTTTATAATATAACAAGGTCTTGGTGAAAAATTAAATCTTAAAATTTTCTGTTTTTTATTTTTAAAAAAAATATCTATTGCTTTAGTATCTCCATGCAAATACTTACCAGAGTTTCCTCTCCCGGCATAATTATCAAATAATATAACTCCACCTTTTGAAACATTAGAATAAAAATTATTTAAAACTGTTAAGGTTGGCTCAACGAAATCTATATCAATATTCAATAATGAAATTTTTAATCCAGGGTTTGATTTTATAAATTTTGGAATTGATCTTTTTACATCTCCTTTTATTAAAGAATAATTTTTAATATTTTTTTTTTTAAATAGTGAAATTAATTGAGATTTACCAATAGACGAGGAGCCAGCTGTTTTTATCCAATGCGATCTTTGAATTTTATCCTCTTTAAAATTTGTATTAGGATAAGAATTACTAAAAGTATCAAATCCCAGTATTCTTGTAGATTTTTCACCACCAAATAGATTTCTCAACAATGCAAATCTCATAAGAGATGTTCCTTTAAATACCCCACACTCAACAATTTCTCCTGGTATGCTCTGCGCAATTTTAATGGATTCATAATGTGCTAAAAATTTACCTAAACGTTCTTCATTCATTGTTAAATGATAATTTGTTTCAAAATCGAACATGGCTTGCACATTTAATTTAGGTAATTTAATCATTTAATACCTTTTAATCATAAAAAAAAAAATTAAAAGAATTTTCTAAACTAATATATTAAAATTTAATGTATAAAATTAAAAAAAAAGAAATAAAAAATTCAATAAAACAAAAATTTTAAATAAAAAGTGCTTATCATACATAAAGGCTAATCTAATATCAAATTATCAAAAATTTTTCCTTTAGCCTTTCTTTTTAAATGCACTTCACCAAGATGACAAACAACTGATCCATTAATATCAGCTCTTGATTGATATAAAATAATATTATTCTTTTTTGCTTTAATTTTTTTATTAATTAAAGTACACAAATTTGGCTGATGATAATTAGTATAACTTAAAAAATTTTTCATTTTTTTTAAAAAAATTTTTTTATTGATTTTAACAGCATAACTAAAGTCATTATAATTTTTTAAAATCTCGTAAAGTGAACATATAGAATGATAAGGACCAGTCATTTTTTTTTCTAAATGATTTGTTAAATTGAAATTAAAAGGTTTTATCTCATTATTTTTTTTAATATTAAAACAAATAAACGCTCCACCAGTTAATCCAAATAAACCTTTACAAGAACTAAAACCCATTACATCTGCAAGATTATGATCTAACTCTAGCCCTATAGATGCTGTCGCATCTAGAGCCAGTCTAGCTTTAAGTCTTTTTTTAAGTTTATATAAATCTTTTATTGGTATTCGAAAACCAATACTTGTTTCAACGGGACAGCCAATTATCCAATCAAATTTTTCAGTAATATTTTCTAAGTGCTCGAACTCGATATACTTTATCTCTTTAATATATCTAAAGTGCAGTTTACTAGTTTCGCACATATAACGTAATCTATCAGAATAGACACCTGTTTTAATAATTAGAACTTTTCCATATAAAAAATTGGAAATCATAACTTCTAAAGCAAAGCTAGCAGAACCCTGAAGTCTTGCTATTTTTTTTTGTCCACTAATGCTGAGTATTTTTTTTAAAACCTCTTTTTCAATTTTCTCGTACTTTTGATCACCTCTCCCAAAACATGGTTCTAAAGAAGAAATATTTTCAGACAACAAACTTGCAGGACCTGGGGTAAAAAGTTTTTTTTTAAAGTTCTGTTGTTTAACAAAATTAAGAATTGTTTTTTTCATTTATCTAAATTTTTTCATAAAAGTATTTTTTAAATAGATCATATTTTCCTTTGGTCTAGAAATATTTTTTCTATGACCTTTAGCACATAAAATTTCAATGAAATAATTTCTATTGGATTTTAGTGATTTTTTTAAACTTAATAATACTTCTTTCTCATTTTTGCAAACTACAGAGTTTTTATATCCAAGAATTTTTGCTAGTTCATAAAATTTCACATGTTTAGCGGCATTATCATGGCCACCAACCGACTCATGACTAAAATTGTTAAAAACAATATGTACTAAATTATTTAAATTTTTACTTGTAGAGAGAGATCCCATATGCATTGTTAAAGCGCCATCTCCATCAAAACAAAATATTTTTTTTTTTGAAGTTTTCGCTATTCCTTGAGCAACAGATATTGCGTGTCCCATTCCACCAACACACATAAAATGATTAATATTGTTTTTTTTGGTTTTATTTTCATAAATTTCTCGTGAAATAATTCCAGTTGTAGAAACTATATTAGATTTATTGGGTAGTTTTTTAAGTATAATTTTTAACAATTTTTCTCTAAGAGGATAAACTTTTTTTTTAACTTTTTTCAATTTTATATCTTCAAAAGTATTTTTTTTTATAAGTAAGGCTACAGGTTTTTTGTTTTTTTTTGCATAATTTTTTAAGAATTTTATATCTTTTTTATATTTACTTAAGCTATTTAGTACTTTGTATTTAATACCCAAATTTTTTAAAAATTGTTGAGTCACTTTACCTTGAGTTCTGTGTTGGGGTTCGTCAATAAATTTTTTATTTTTTTCACCTCTCCAGCCAATTATTAAAAATAATGGTATACTATAAACTTTGTTATCAGCTAGAGATATTAAAGGGTTGATTGAATTTCCAAGACCTGAATTTTGCATATAAATAATTGGAATTTTGTTTGTAGATAGATGATAACCAATGCCAAGACCAATTGCAGATCCCTCATTTGCAGACACCGAATGATTTTTTTTAAATGAATATTCAAAACTAAAACAAAGATTTTTAAATAAAGAATCAGGGACTCCAACACTAAATGTTAATCCATTTTTAGTAAGTTCTTTCACAAAATCATTAATATTTATCATTAATTATTTTGTTCCTGGGATTAATTCTAATATTTCTTTTATACTCAACAAAGATTTTTCAATTTCAAATGATCGACCATTTCTTAAAATACCTAAAGCAGTTTTATACATTGCTGGATAAGAGGCCCTAAGCAGTTGGTTTGCATAAATCACAATATTGAACCCGCTATTTATGAGGTCTGTTTCTCTAATTTTGTTATAGCTAGAAGGAACTGCTACTAAAGGAACATTTGGATATTTTCTTTTAAAAATGTCTGCAAATTTTAACACCTCTTTAGGGGATTTATGTTTACTATGAATCATGATGGCATCCGCCCCTGCATTTAAATATTCACATGCTCTTTTATATGCATCAGAAATAGGTTTATTTAATATCAGGCTTTCTATTCTTGAAATAATCATAAAATCACTATCACTTACATTTTTTCCAACTTTAATTTTTTTTGAAAAAGCCTTTATACTTTCTTGTTCTTGCTTTACTTCAGTTCCAAATAGCGAATTCTTTTTTAATCCCTTTTTATCTTCAACAATAAGAGCTGAAACACCATATCTCTGAATTGTTTTAACGTTAATTTCAAAATGTTCTGGCTTACCACCTGTATCAACATCAATTATTAATGGTTTAGATGTGACATCAAAAATCTCATTAATATTTGATAACCTTTGGTTTATTTCAATTACTTCTATGTCGGGTTTACCTCTTAATGCCGAGTCAGTTAATGAACTTGACCAAAAACCATCAAAACTTATTTTTTCTCCATTTTTTTTTTCATAGAAAATCTTTTCTGAAATTAATGCTGATAAAGGGCTGTGTGCCTCAATTATTCTACAAAACTTTCCACTCTCTATCATTCTCTTTAATGATGACATTCTATTATTTGGAAGCATATTTTGTTGAAACATTCTTTCATTTAAACCTGAACTAGAAATATTTTTTGTATATGGAATTTCAATTAATTTTGTTCCAATTTTTTTTAGTGTGCCTAGAGTTTTTGTTCTTAATTTTGTTTCATTAAACTTCCAATCATCTCCATGCACCATAAAATCTGGTTTAATTTTTTTCAAATTATTACAGTATTCCCATTCATTTTGGGGAATAATTCTTTTTATGCCGCTTATATTTTTTAAAATTTTTTTTCTATTTTCATATGAAATAAGAGGAAGCTGTTTATGAGTCGTTATTGCTTTATCTGTATAAAGACCAACAATTAAATCCCCATATTTTTTTGCTTTGTTGATCAAATTTATATGCCCATGATGCAAAATATCAATCGATAAACCAATATAAACTTTTTTATTTTTTTGTTTTTTCATAATTTTTTGCTGCCCTTTTTCTTATTATTGAACTACTAATATTTTTTGTTCTTTCAAAATAAATTGATCTAACTTTAAATTTTCTATTTTTATAATCTGCTCCATTTATTACTAAATTTATTTTATTCTTTGTAACAAATTTATCGTCAACAATATAGTTTGAAGGTATAACTTTATATACATATTTAATAGATTCTAGTATCTCAGCTCTATTTTTAAATTTAATTTCTGGACTAAAATTTTTGAACTTTTTTAAATCTTTATCAGTAGTTAAAGCAATAATAACTCTTCCGTATTTACTAGCTTTTTTTAATAATCTTATATGACCATGATGAATAATTGATGCCGACATATCCACTAATATTTTTTTTTGTTTTTTCATTTATTTAATTTATTTATAAAACTTTTTAATTTCATTTACGATTTTTTTTAAATCTTTTTTTTCATTTTTTTTTGTAATATTTATAACAGAAGATTTTTTACTACTTTCTTGACAAATTTGCATAATAATTTTTTCATTTTTTTCATACATTTTTTTTTCTTGATTTGTGTATTTATAGCCCTTTTTTCTATTTTTACTTCTTTCTAAATTAATTTTTTTTTTTGATTTTATAATTATAAGCAAATGAACTTTTGGTTGTGAATTTATAAGTTTACTTATATATCTCATTTTTTTTTTGTTGGAGTTACAAATTATATAAAATAGTGATCTATATCTAAAACCTTCTGAGTTTATTACTAAATTTTTATTTAGTTCATGATAAATACGCAATGAAGCCTCATTGATAAAGTAATAAAAATGTTTCCTCACTTCCCATCGAGAAAAATTTAAATTCAAAAATGTGTTAAAAATTCTTATTGAATAAGTTGTATATTTTATAAAAAAAAAAATTAAAAAAAAAATTTTTTTTGGTTTGCTTAAGATATTGTAATCATTAGTTGCGATCTTTTCTTTTTGAAATATCTTTTTTATCTTTTTACAATAATAAGATTTACCGCTAGCTGGCATTCCAATAAACTCTACATAAAAATTTTTTTTCATTTTTTAAATTTTATTTTTATTATTTAATTCAAAAACTGTTTGATTTTTCAAAATTAAAACATTATCACATTTTTCTATGACTTTTGGATTGTGAGAAATTAAGACTACAGTTAATTCATTTAAGGATAATATTTTTTCTATTATTTTTTCCTCAGTATTTGGATCTAATGAGCTTGTTGGCTCATCCAAGATTAATATTTTTGGATTAAGATATAATGCTCTTGCAATACCAATTCTCTGTAATTGACCTCCTGAAATTCTAGCACCAGAATGACCAACCATAGTATCTATTTTTTTTTCAAGACTATCTATAAAATTACGGATCCCTGATATATCTACTACTTTGTTTAGTCTATCAAAATCTATTTGTTTTTCATTAATCCCAAAACAAATATTATTCTTAATTGTGTCATCTAGTAATTGGATAGTTTGAGGCACATACCCGATATTTTTTTGCCAACCTTTTAGATTTTGATAAATACTAATTCCATCAAATACAATTTCTCCTTGGTTTGGTTTTAATAAACCCATTAACAAAGCTATTAAAGTTGATTTTCCTGACCCTGTTGGTCCTTGAATTCCAATGCTACTATTTTTTTTAATTTGAAAATTCAAATTTTTAATAGAAGATTTAGTTGAATTTGGATAAGAAAACTCAACTCCTGAAAATTTGATATTTTTTTTAAAATCTAATTTTTTTTCATTAATTTCTTTTTTAGTCTCTAATTGATTTTTCTTGTATAAAATAAATATCTCATAAATATTTAATAATGATACGTAATGAAATTTATATTGATTTATTCCAACTAAAATAATACCCACAGAAGGTATAAATCTTACTAATGATACAACAAGTAAAGTGAGTAATGGCAACATTGATTCAAATGATTGGTTATTATTAAAGAGGAATAAGATTATCAAGGATATAGCCAACACAGTAAAAAGTTCAAGGATAATTTTTGGTGTTGTTGCCAATAAAGCAACATTGGTCTCTTGGTGTAATGATCTATAATTTTGTAAATTGAAGTTTTTTTCTATAAATTCTTGATTTCCAATCATTTTAATAAATTTAATTAATGAGAAGCTTTCTTGCATGTTTTTAAGAATTAAAATTCTTGATTTCTTTGCAATTTCACCTCTTTGCTTTAAATTTTTTTTAAAAATAGTTAGGAAAAAAATAACCGGAAAACTAAAAATACATAATGTTATTAATAATACTAATGGATTACTTAAAACTAAGATAAAAATAATAAAGAAAATTAAAATTAATTCTTTGATGATTTTTAAAATACTAAAAATAACAGAAGTAGACCTTTTTACATCATCTATATTTTGTATTAATTTTGAAGGGTTATTCTGAGTATGAAATAAAAAACTTTCATTAAGATAAAAAGAATAAATTTTTCTTGAATGTTCTAAATTAATCTTTTTTATCATATTTAATTCAAAATAATTAAATAATAAATTATAAATTGCTTTAATAAAGAAAATGATAAAAATAATTATTAATCCATATAATGATCTTTCAGAAATTGGCATATTTAATATTAAATTCTCTAAAGTCTGGTTGTCTAAATATTCGAAAATTTTAGATGGATTTATAATTGTAACTAAGTAAATAGGAAGAGATCCAATGGAAATAGTTTCAAGTAAAATGAGCGGAAACGAACTTAAGATTAATAAAATTAATCTATTTCTTTGATTATTATCTAGAATTTTTAGTATCTTCTTAAACATATCATTTTAAAAAATATTTTTTAATTCTTTCAAAAATACTCCGTTTTAAAGGCTTCCTTACATTTATACTTTTATAACTTAAATCATTGTTAATTATTTTTTCTATTAAATTAAAAATTTTTTCTGAAGAATTTTCAATGTATGAAAAATGCAATTTTTTTTGTTTTTTTATTATTTTTTTTACTTCTGAAAGATTATTTAAAGTTAAAGAAATATTTTTAGATAAATCGTTTAGTTGGCAGTTAAGATAAGCATCGCTAGAAGGCATTATCTTTCTTGGTTTGTTTGAATTGTTTATTCTCATGCTCCAATCATTTGGTATTATAGTTGGTACGTTAAATAACATCGCTTCATACATAACACTGGACTCATCTGTTATTAAAATATCAGCTACAGCTAAATAGAGAAAAATATTTGTTTTTGGTGGATATATATAAACATCTTTGTAATTTTGTTTGGAGATATTATTCATTTTTATCGTATTCTTATATATATCAGAATATTTTTTATCATCTTTTGACGGCCAATGTTTAACAATCAAATTTAACCCCTTTTTTTTGGCTAAATTAAGAATGTCTAATTGTTTATTATCTGTTTCAAATGAAGGTGCGTACAAGATCGTTTTTTTGTTTGGGTTAATTTTTTTTTTAATCTTTTTAACTTTTTGCTTAAAAGAAGTAGAATTTATATCATCTGATTTAGGCCAACCAATCTCGTATACGCCATTTCTCGGATTTGCTTTTGGATCTTTACAAGAAGTTTTCCATAAATTAACCCACTTTTTTCCAGGCAAAAGTCCAATATCATATAGGTCCCACCTAGTTTTTTTCCAAGCATTTGGCCAACTTGTTCTTCCCTGATCCATACCATGTAAAGAGATTATTGAAAATTTTGAATTATTATTAATATTTAGATCATGGTTATAAAAACCGATCTCAGCTTTTCCTCTTAATTTATTTGAAAATCTTGTTTTATAACCTTTATTTTTTAGCCTTTTTTTTAGGTTTACCCAAGTATTTTTTTCAATATGATCTGAGTAAAAAAATGTGACGTCTTTTTTTAATTTTTTATTTTTCAATTTTTTTTTCAAATGATTTTTTAAATTTATTTAAATAAGTTTTTTGTCTAGAACATATAAAATATAATTCTTTTGATTTAAAATTCTTTTTTATTTTATTTGTCAAATCAAAAGTATTTATTTTATTTTTATTCAAATATTTTACAAAATCACTTGTAAATGTAAATAAATGTTGTTTGTTTACTGTTTTATCAGCATGACAATATATAATTACAACTTTACTTGAGTTTAATGCAAAATCTAAAATTTTCTTAGGTTCAAATGTATGGTCTAAAGTATGAAAAATTCCAAATAGATCAAAGGATTTAGCTTTGATATTTTTATAATGATTCGAAATTTGAAGATCTAAAAATTCTTCAGCAAAACTTTTGCTATTAACGGATTTATAATTATCGTTTTGTCCCCAAAATAAATTTGAATTATCGATAAAAAGGTATTTTTTTTTTAAATTTTTTTTCTTTAGATTCTTTTTCTTTAAAATTAAAATATCAGAGTAAGATTTAATTGATTTTTTAAAATATTTTTTTTGCAATATTTTTGATTTACCTGCAACCTGTCTGAAATTAAAATAATCAAAAACTTTATTGGATAAATTTTTATAAAAAAGTTTATTATTTTTATATTCTTCTTTAAAAAAATTTAAAAATAATCCCATAAATGGGCTATTATATTCTGCGTAATTTTTAATCTTTATATTTTTACTTAAAATTTTATATAAATCACCATGATTTGGAAGTTTATTATTTTTAACGAAATTTATTAAATTAGTCCAACTTCTGTTATGTTGTCCATATATATTTGAATAAATTCTTCTTGAAATTTCTTTTTTAAACCATGGATTATTTTGTAATATGTTGCAGTTTAAACAGCGGTGAACAGTTATATTGTTTAATTGTTTCTGTGATAAATTTAAATCAGATTTAATTGCATCAACATAAAAATTTTTAGGATGAATTTGATTTTTTTCTTTTTTTAATTTTGATGAACCGCAATATATACAATAATTATATTTTTGGAAATATTTCATAAATTATTCTGGATATTAAACTAATCTGTTTTTTTTTAAAATTTTATAAATTTGTTCACATTCTTTATATTCTATATTTATTAATTTAGTAATTCGTTTTAAGTCATTTTTTCCATTCGAGTATTGTAGAAAGTTAATTAATTTTTTAACTTGTGTTTTCCTTTCTTTAGTACCTAGTAATGGATGAAGTCCCCTTCTTCCTAATTGTGGCTCACAATAAACCTTACATTCAGGCAAAATCGTTGATGAAATTTTGTTAATTATCTTAACCATAATTATATAACTTTTTTTTAAACCTTTTTGAGTTAAAACTTTGAAATCGTCAGCAGATGTATGATATTCCTTAAATTCAGCGTATTTTGTTCTACAAAAAGTTGCTACATCTAAATCAACTCCATGTGAATTAAAATTGCCTTCATCAGACCTAAAGTCTAGAAAACTATACTTTTTAAATTTTATTTTATTCTCTTTGAAAACTTGAATAGCAATATTATTCGTCAAAGAATCACTTTTTTTTGATGGTATAAAAGAAAAATTTCTATCATCTCCAACGCAAGTAAGATTATATCCGGCTATTACATTATTTTTTAATTCTTTAAATCTTTTATTGATATAACTAATTGATCCAATAATTTCTGGTAAAAAAACAAATCTTAGGGTGTAATATGATGAAAATTTTTTAAAATGTTCATAGAGCATCGTTGTTAATAAAATTCCAGACAAATTATCATTGCACGTCGACGGATGACAAATATAGGTTGATATAAGTATTTCTTTTTTTGATTTACCTTTAATTACAGCTTCACCAATTGAAAGGCTCCCCTTTTTTTTGAAGCTTGATGCTATCTTTACCTCAAATACTGAACTGAGTTTGTATTTTTTCTCCAGTTTTAAAAGGTATTTATGACTCAAGCAAAAACCCCATAATCTCTTATAGTAAGAGGTAATGTAAGGAATATGATTAGGCTGTTTTCTCAATGTATGTAGATTTTTTTTTAAATCCTTGAACCTAATTTTTTTAGAAACAGGAGCTGAATAATTTATTACGTGAAGATTATTTTTTTTAAAGTCGATTATCTTATTTCCAAATTCATCTTTTATGTAAGCATCTTTAATATTCCACTCAGGTGGAATTATCCAGTCAAAGACCCTTTTGCCAGACGGTATTTCTAATATATGTAAATTTGGAATCTTACTTTTTAAAATATTTAAAGTTTTTCTATTTCCATTACCTGTTAAGCTTCTACAAATTGGAAATATATTTTTTCCAAGATTAATATATTCATTTATATTAGATAAAGTTTTAAATTTCATTATTTTTTAAGAATATAAAGTAAACTTGTTGAAATCATGTTTTTTTCAATATTAGATACTAAATTATAATCTCTTTTTTTATTTAGAAAATTTAAAACGTCTTTATTATCTACTCTTTTTTTAGTTTTTACATAATTTAATAAATGATTAAAACTGTACTCATTCATTCCAACTTTTTTTATTATTTTAAAATTAAGTTTTGAAAAAATAATGTCTAAATTTTTTTCTGAAAAATAGTAGTTGTGGCTATTTCTAAAATCATATTTTAAAAAATCATATCCTAATAAAAATTTGTAAATATTATTATAATTAGGGATTCTCAGAATTAATTTACCATTGCTACTTAATATTTTCTTTAAATTCTTCAAGAATAAAATGGGGTTAATTTTATGCTCTAACTCGGAAAGAGATAGAATTGCATCAAATTTTGTTTTTTTTGTAAGTATATCATTTATTGATGAATAAAAAGAATGTCCATTTTTTTTTATAAAGTTTTCATATAATTTATTATCAAGACCAGCTGTGTAAGATGATTTTTTTTTTAGATAATTTATAAGTATTCCTGACCCACAATTTGATTCTAAAACCTTTTTATTTTTAAAGTTTATGTATTTTTCAATAAATCTAATTTTTTTAATTTCGCGTGGATAATGAAATTTTATAAATTCTTTAATTGAATTATTATTATTGTATAAATTACGTGCTATTGATGAATCTTCCAATATTTTAGTTTTTTTTTTTAAACTAACTAGACCACAACTATTGCAAGCTATAAGTTTTTGCTTGTTTTTAGAAAAAATATTTTTTCCTACTCTTATTTTATCATTCCAAATTACTTTGTGATTACGAAGACCACAGCAAATACACCTATATTTCATCTATTAACTATTCACTACTTTTTAAAAGTGTTATAGAGTCAACTGTCCTTCTAATCTGAGACAAATCTTCATAATCCATACTACAAGTATGAGCTAATTGGGTATTTACATTAAGTGATTTATTACAAGTAAAATGTTTTTCAATATATTCTACACCTTTCGAAGCAGCATATATGCAGGCTGCAGTTCCAATTGTATGATCGCTATAACCTTTAATTTGAGATTTTGTAAAATCTGGCATCTTAATATCAGTTAGTTGCGTTGGGTACTTTGAAACACAATAAAAATATATAATATTTTTTTCCTTATAAGGTAAAGATTTTAAATTTTTGTGCATTCCCAAAGATATAAAAACTTTCTTATTTAATCCGATTATTTCTTTACATAAACTTTTATCTTTAATTGATCTACTTGCTATTTTATAAAAATCAATCCCTGCTTCTTCACACCAATCAATCTTAGATTTATCGAAAATAGATGCAAAAAAATTAATTCCTATTTGTTTGGCATAATCATTTAATTCAAAGAATTCTTTTTTGGTCAGTTGAATATAATTTCTATCATTGTTGTTAAATAATAATTTTGAATCGTATAATTGAACTTTTACGAAATCAGCTCCAGCAATTTTTGATTGCAATATCATTCTTTTTGACTCATCCATTGAACCAAGATGTTGAGGATGAATTTCAGAGATGATCTTTACTTTTCTTTGGCTAAGATTTGTTTTCATTAAAACTTAAGTAAATCAATTTTTTTTAAATCTTTTTTGTAATGAATATCATTAATATCTGTTTTTATACAACCTAAATATGTACTTAAACTCTCTTGAAATAAAGCATTTCTTTTCATTACTCTTATAGCTGCATTTGAGTTTAGATTAGCGTCAACGGTTATTACTTCTTGGAGGTTATTTTCTATAAGTTTTTTAATTGCACTATCGATTTGAAAAGATTTAACTTCTGGAGAGTTTGGTTGTAAACTAACTACCAAACTACATAATTTTTTTTTATTTTTTTCAATTTCTCTGACAGCATGTCTAATAACTTCTATTTTAAATACTTTATCTTTAGATAAATAATTAGGTCTTTTGATTATTTTGACTTTGTACTTCGATGCAATATTCATAATTCTTTTACTCTCAGAACTAACATAAATTTGTTTCAGAAATCTTGAATTCTTCGCAGCTTGTATTGCATAATATATCATGGGCTTATTCTTTAATTTAAATATATTTTTACTCTTAAATCTTTTTGAATTTCCTCTTGCAGGTATTATTAATATAATATTATTTAACAACTTATTTTTACTTTTTTTTAATTTATCAAAAGATAAATCTAAAATTTTATTCTTAAAATCTTTAAGATAACCATTTGATTTTGTTTTATTATTAGTATGCATCCTATATCTATAAAGCGGAAGCGGTAGATTAAATATTTTATATTTTTCACCTAATCTAATTTTAAGTTCTTCTTCTTCTCTGTGTCTAAATTCTTTCTTGTACATACCATATTTAATAAATTTTTTTTTATTGTACATAATTCCACATGAGATTGGGAATTTTTCAGATTGAATTTTTTTTGTTTTATTTTCAAATTTATCTACGTGATAATAATCGCATGCAACACCAAAAAAATTCGGGTTTTCGTCTAGGAAGTATGAAAGAATATTTATTAGATAAGACGATATAAAATCATCAGAGTCTACACGAACAAAATACTTGCCCTTAGATTCACGTATTGCTTTATTTGCGCTTGCAGCAACACCTATATTTTTTTTATTAAATATGTATCTAAAATTCTTTACTTTATTAAATCTTCTTATTTTTTCTCTTGAGTTATCTTTCGAACAATCATCAACAACTATTACCTCAAAGTCTTTTTTTAAATTTTTTAAACCAACACTATAATTTTGATTTAGACAACTTCTAATACAACGATCAATATATTTTCCATAATTAAAATTTGTAACTATAATAGAAACTTTCATAAATGATTTATAAAAAAACTTAGAAGTAAAACCTACCATTTATCTTGTAAAATAAAAGTTTTATGTGTAGATATTTTAGTTCTATGTTATCTAAAATTCATAACGCTATAAATCAAATTAATACTAGAAAATATAATTCATTTTATATAGCTGGAAATATTTATAATTTTGGATTTTCTATTAAAGATACAGAATTGTTTCCTCAAATTTTTCTGGATAAGTTTCAAAAAAAAATTGGTAAAAATAAAGATTTATATGTTCCTACAGCTACACTCAATTTAACAGAAAATAGAGGAAAATTTTCAAATAAAAATTCAAAATCTTACATGATGGGAATTTTTTCTGAATTTATTAGAAAAAAAAGGTTAAGCTTTAGATCCAATCACCCATTATGGTCATTTGCTGGCTTGGGTAAAAACGTAAAAAAAGTTCTAAAAGGTACCTCTTATTCTGCCTATGGTAAGAATTCAGTGTTCGAAAGATTGCTCAAAAGAAATACTTTATTTATATCTATGGGAAAACCTCATAAATCTATGGGTATGTTGCACTATGCAGAACATATTGTTGGTGTTCCCTATAGGTTTAACAAAGAATTTAGAATTAAAGTACAAATTAAAAATAAAATTAAAAAACAGTATTGCATATTAGGAGTAAGATTTAATTCAAATAAATTAGCAAAAGATGACAACAAAAAAATTGTTATGAAATTAAAAAAAAAAAAAATCTTTAAAATAATAAAGCTAAATAAAGGAGAACTTTATTGTGCTGATTATAACTTACTAGTTAATGAATTAATTAATATATTAAATGATAATCCTAAAATCTGGCTTAAAAATGAAAAGGTAGATCAAAAAAATTATATAGATGACTAGTAAATTATGAATAAAAAGAATTTACTTAACATTCACGATAATTTTGAGTTAGCTGACTCAAAAAATAACTTCAACAAAACTCAAATACAAAAATATATGCATTCAATTTCTAAATTATTAAAAAAATATGAAAAAAAAAAAACTTTAGTGCTTATTAAAAATGGCAACGGTATTTATTTTTGGATGAATATATTATCGTGTGTAAACGAAGGTTATACTTGTTTTCCAATTGATTCATCTTATAAAATTAACGAATTAAAGAATTATTATAAAACAATAATAATTTTAGATAAAAAAAAAATTAGTATTAAAAACTTAAAAAAAATTGTTAAAAATAAAAATATATTAAAATTTAATTTTATATCTGCAACATCTGGCTCAACTGGTAAACCAAAACTTATTTTACTCAATTTTGATAAAATTATGACAAATGTAATAAAAGTAAAAAATTTTTGTAAACTTAAAAAAAAAAAGAATTACTTAATTGCTATTCCAGGATATTTTTATAGTTCAATTTTACATTTTTTTACAGCTCTAGTTAGTGGATCAAAATTTATTTTTATTGAGGAGAAAATATTTCCATTAGATTTGATAAATTCTTTAGAAAAATTTAATGTAAATTATTTTGGTGGACCGCCAATTCACAATAAGTGGGTAATCGATTCTGAGAAAAATTTGACTAAACTTGAAAAAATTTTTTCATCTGGTGATTTTTTAGAAAATAAAACTATTAAAAAATACAAATCTAAAAAAAATTTTGAATTCTATTATATGTATGGAATTACTGAAGCCTCAGGGAGAGTTTGTATAAATAATTTAAAAAACTCAAGCCGTTGTAATTCTGTTGGGAAACCACTTCCTATATATAAATTAATGACAAGAAATAATGATATCTATATTAAATCAAATTATTTATTTTACGGTTATTATTTTAAGAAAAACTTTGAGATACCTAATAAAAATATTTATATTACCGGTGATCAGGGAAATATTGATAAAAATGGTAATATAATTCTACACGGAAGAAAGGATGATGTTTTTAAATCTTCTGGTATAAAAATTTTTACTCAAAAAATTAAGAATACCCTCATAGAGTCTAATCTCTTTGATGATGTATTTGTCTATAAAGGTAAATTGAAAAATTATGGAAATGTTCCATTTTGTGCTTATGAATCCTCCAAGGAAATTAATATAGATAAATTAAAATCATTAATTAAAAATAAGCTAGACAATTTTCATATTCCAAAAAAGTTTAAATGGTATAAGAAATTACCAAGACTTAGAAATAACAAAATTGATAGAATAAAAATTAAAAATAATGATTAAGGTAAATAAACTTAAAAAAATTGAGAACGATTTAATTAAAGTTATTAACAAAAAATCCAAAAAAAAAATAAATTTAGCTACAAATTTAATTAGAGAGGAAATTGTTGACTCACTTTTTTTAATTGAAATTGTTTCTTTTTTAGAAAAAAAACATAAAGTTATTATTCCAACTAACAAAGTTAGTGTGGAGGATTTTAAGTCAATTGGGAATTTAATTCTTTTAATAAAGAAAATTACCGATTAAGAAAACCTTTATAGCTAATTTCGTAACCTATTGGCACATAAGTATTTTCCTCTTTTTGTGACTTAATATTTTCGATATCTTTTACAAAGTTCTTAAAATTTTTTTTGACACTATCTATATTTATATAGGTATTATTATTCTTAAAAACCAAAAGAGGTTTGGACAATATATTTTTATGTCTAATTAAAGATGTTAATGTTCTGATATGTAAATTTCTATTTGAGTTTACCTCACTTACAATAAATGATGTTACTAATTTGCTTCCCATCGTATAATCGTCTCTTCTCAAGTATCTTGTTCGCTCAATAAATTGCTGATAATTTGAATTGATATTATAGAAATTTTCTCCACTATAAGCAGCAAATATGAAACTATCACAATTTATTATCTCTTGATGGTACAATTTAAAAAAGTCATCCTTGTTATTAATAATACATCTATAATTATTTTTATCACCATATGAGGTTGGGCAAAGATCACAAGCTATACATCTGTAAACTTTTTCTTTGTAAACTTTAAAAATATTAAATTTTACGTTATTATTTCTATTATTTTTCACAAATGAGTTTATAACTTTAGTGCACTCTTCTTCCTCGTTATCCTGCATGACAAAAACATTACAAATTTTTGGTTTTTTAATCGATCTTCGATCTTCTTGTTTATTTTTATTATGAGTTTGATTAAAATCTTTTAAGCTTTTTGCTAGATTTTCACCAGTGCTTAAAGCTGTTCTAATGCCATATTCATCACCTTGTACTTTTCCAATATCCCCTGCTACTAAAGTGCCTCCATATTGGGATGTTGTATCATGACCATTGCCTACAACTTTTGCACCCATATTTAGGAAATCTGTCATTTGAAAAATTAAAGTAGTTTCTTGCCCACCATTTCTTTTTGCTCCAACTGCTAAACCTGCATAAAATATTTTTTTTACATGTCTAATGCATTGTTTGTCAGAATTAATAAATTCAATCATTCTTTGAGTTAAGCTTCCTCTATCACCAAAATAAACTGGTCCTGATATAAGTATGGCGTCAGAGGACAAGAATTTTTTTTTGAAAAAATTTAATTTATTTTTATTCTCATTTTCAAAAATGTTTGATAAACTCAAATAATCAATATCAACATCGTTTCTGTAAGATTGCCATAAAGCATAAACTAAGGATGCTTCTGAATTACTAAGTCCTCTGTTTCCTTTATGTTTTTTGAGTTGTTTATATTTTTCTTCAAAAGATAAATCTTTATTCAAATTTTCAATTTCATCAAAAGTGATCTTTACTTGTTCTTCGACAAAAGATTTAATTCCATTTAAATTTTGAATGCTTTTAATTTGTTCGATTAACTCATTTTTGTAAGCAAATCTTCTATTTCTTAAACTTGCTGAAATGCCTAAAATTTTCATAAAACTATATTCTAACTTAATTTAAATTTTCTAATTTTAATAGCAACTAATCTGTATAAAAAAATCAAGTTGTTTGCCAAATTAAGCTTACTTATAAAAGAGGATTTATGACCAAAAAAATAGTGCTTTTCAAGTATTTTCTTTATATTCACCTTTTTTATACTTTTATCATAGTAATAACAGTTATCATCTAAACTGTTAGATCTTGTGTTGTCTGAAGTTTGGTATGACAATCTCAACATGTACCTCTCATTTTCAGTACAATGACCACCTCTATGATAAACTCTAAAACTATCAATCCATAACCCATCTCCTGGGTTTCCAACAAAAGTTGTGGTATTTTCTTTTTTTATAAATTTATCAAAATGTTCAAGACTATGTTTATTTCTTTCACCTATAATTTTTTCTTTTTTTTCATCTGGTACTTGTAAGAATATCTTGTTTAATGAATTTTTATTAACATAATGAAGTGGCCCGTTTAGGTTATCAACTTTTCTAATTGCCAAGAAAAGGTCTAAACTTTTATAACCAAAATCATCTCTATGCCAAAGCATTGAAGCTTTGGGTGTCTTATTTTTAAGAGGTATATTCATGTATAATTTTACCTTCGCTAAATACGGAAGAACTTTAAGATATTCACTGGCAGTTTTTATATTCTTTACGTTTGTAGAAAAATTAATTATTTTTTTCATCAAATCATCAGAAATATAATTAGTTAAATTA
This sequence comes from uncultured Pelagibacteraceae bacterium, assembly GCA_902561075.1. GTDB lineage: Bacteria > Pseudomonadota > Alphaproteobacteria > Pelagibacterales > Pelagibacteraceae > Pelagibacter. The sequence goes on along the minus strand of CACEOC010000003.1, from coordinate 59,826 downwards.
ATACTATAATCTTTAATATCTTTGCTGCTATCAAATTTTAATTTAAATTCATTTTTAGCTTTTTCAATTTTTTCAGTTGTCAATTCATTATTGATTTCAAATGCAATTTTTTTATAATCACTATCATCAGAAACTATAAAAGTAGGTTTATTTGATAAATTAAAATAATTTTGTTTCAAATTAGTTGTTTTAAAATAAAAATATAAAATTTTAGACTTAAAATTAATTATATATTGCCAAAAAAATTCATAGAATGAGGAAAATACCAACAAAAAAGAATATTTATATATTCTGTATTGCTTAATTTTTTTTAATATTTTTATCATTTAACTTTATATAATTTTTAAATTCACTAACATAATGTTTAAATATATTATCATAAATTATAGTATTCTTATATATCTTTAAGGAAACCAAAAATTTTTTGAGATACTCTTCTATTGAAAAAAACTTCTGATTGATTTTTTTATATTTTAAATTAATCTCGATATAGTTATTTCTTTCTATCATATCTTCTTTTATATGAGAGTTTTTAAACGCAAACATATAAAATATTTTCTTTGCTAATAATATTTTTGACTTACTTAATTTACGATCTTTTTTAATACTCATTATTATTCTTTCATATTCTTTTTTATTTTTAGGATCTATTGTAATGCCAAGGTTAGAGTAAAAACTTTCCCCACATAATAAAGATTTTTTTCCTAAAACTGCTGTTTCCATTCCTATACTTCCGCGCCCAGTAATTATTAAATCAGAAAACTTTATTAATGAATATGTTGAAATATATTTCGGACAGTATTTAATGTTTGTTTGTTTAAGGTCACCTATAATGTTTTTAACAATTTCTTCTTCGCCGTATATATATTTTTTTGATTTATATTTGTAATTACTAGGATGATTTTTAATTATCCATAAAAACTCTTTATTTTTTTTTGCAATTTTTAATGTCTCTAAAAACTGATGGTAATAGCTGTCAAAAATCATTTTGCCTCTTCCATGATTTGCATCAGAAAAGGCATGTGGTGCAAATAAAATAGTTTTCTTATATTTCTTTTTAAGAAATAATTTATTTAAATCAACTCTTTGTTTTTTTGAAAAAGCGTCAATGGTGGTTTGTTGTTTAATTTGTCCTTTAAATCTTTTGTTTAAATAAATATCAATTTTCTTTTTCCAGTTTTTGTCTGTTAATTTTTTTTTCTTAATATTTTTTAAATCTAAACAAAGCTCAGATCTATAACTTTGTTCTAATTTTTCATAAAACCTTATTCTACTACTAAGTAAATTTATAATTTTTATCTTTTTTTTTAGCCCTATTCTCATTGCTAATGTCGAATTTGAAGCATACGTATGTGTATTGGAGATTATGAAGTTAAATTTTTTATTATCCAATAACCTATCAATGTAAAAAAATTTAAATAATGTAATAAAAATAATTTTTAGAAATTTAAAATTTAATAAGTTTTCTTTATCATAATTATTGTCTTGCCTTATATAGGTATCATAAACAACATCGCCTAAATAAATGTTGTGAATTTTAAAATTTTCAATAATCCATTTTCTAGAATTTGAAAGTATGAAAAAAAAATTTGGTACAAAATAAATTAAAGCTTTAAAAATTAAATCTAATTTAAAAAATATTTTTTGTTTAATATTTATATTAAAGCTCTCTCTTAAATTAAAAGATTCATAAATTTTATTTAATTCATTATTAGGTGACTGATTATTTAATAAATAGATATCATATTTAAACTTTTTATTTGCCAAGTATGCAAAATAAGAGGATACAATATTTGCCTCTGGAAGATTTCTATCAACTAAAAGTATTTTTTTAACACTATTTTTATTTTTAACTTTAAAAGTATTTAATTTTTGGAAAGCTCTGATTAACTTAGAATCTAGTTTTTTTCTAAATGAATACATTAATTGTCTTAAAAGTTATTAAAATCTTTTCTTGTAAAATTTTTCAAAATCTTTTTGAAGCATCAAAGATCCTTCTATTGTTAAATGACTATTGTCTCTGTGTGTCAGAATTTTTTGGTTTGGACTATACACTTTACAATTTTCAGTTGAACAAATTATATTATATGGATCATAGAATAACATATTTTTATTTTCTGAAAATATTTTATCAATATCATTGTAGTACGATTTTAGATTTCTTTTAACATAATCTTCAGATTTGAGGTAACTACATTCAATATTTTTGATAAAACACTTTAAAGGGTTTATTTCTTTTTTAATATTTGGCACTGGCCCTATAAATAAAATCTTTATATTTGGGTTTAACAATTTTTTGATCATTTTTATTTTCTTTATTTCACCT
>CACEOC010000003.1:0-52500 GCA_902561075.1 uncultured Pelagibacteraceae bacterium | reverse complement strand
CTTGCTTCCTATTGTAAATGCCATTGTAGCACGTGTGTAGCCCAACACGTAAGGGCCATGAGGACTTGACGTCATCCCCACCTTCCTCCAGCTTATCACTGGCAGTTCTTTCAGAGTGCCCAACTAAATGATGGCAACTAAAAGTGAGGGTTGCGCTCGTTGCGGGACTTAACCCAACATCTCACGACACGAGCTGACGACAGCCATGCAGCACCTGTGTTTCGTCCGGCCGAACCGAAAACTCTAATCTCTTAGAGTCGCGACGAACATGTCAAGTGTTGGTAAGGTTCTGCGCGTATCTTCGAATTAAACCACATGCTCCACTACTTGTGCGGGTCCCCGTCAATTCATTTGAGTTTTAACCTTGCGGTCGTACTCCCCAGGCGGTGTGTTTAATGCTTTCGCTGCGACACTGAAAATAAATTTCCAACGTCTAACACACATCGTTTACGGCATGGACTACGAGGGTATCTAATCCTCTTCGCTACCCATGCTTTCGTTCCTCAGTGTCAGTAATGATCCAGAAAGCTGCCTTCGCAATTGGTATTCTTTCTAATATCTACGAATTTCACCTCTACACTAGAAATTCTGCTTTCCTCTATCATACTCTAGCTAAAAAGTTTTGATGGCAGTTCCAGAGTTAAGCTCTGGGATTTCACCACCAACTTTTTTAACAACCTACGAACTCTTTAAGCCCAGTAATTCCGAACTACGCTAGGTCCCTTCGTATTACCGCGGCTGCTGGCACGAAGTTAGCCGGACCTTCTTATTCGGGTACAGTCATTTTCTTCCCCGACGAAAGAGCTTTACAACCCAAGGGCCTTCTTCACTCACGCGGCATCGCTGCATCAGGGTTTCCCCCATTGTGCAAGATTCCCTACTGCTGCCTCCCGTAGGAGTTTGGGCCGTGTCTCAGTCCCAATGTGGCTGATCATCCTCTCAAATCAGCTATTGATCACAGTCTTGGTAGGCCATTACCCCACCAACAAACTAATCAAGTGCAGGCTCATCCAATGGCGCATAAAGCTTTCTCCGTAAAGACTTATGAGGTATTAGCACAAGTTTCCTCGTGTTATTCCTCACCATAGGGTAGATACCTACATGTTACTCACCCGTCTGCCACTAAGTATTGCTACTTCGTTCGACTTGCATGTATTAGGCGTGCCGCCAGCGTACGTTCTGAGCCATGATCAAACTCTCAAGTTTAAAAACGGCGCACACTAGCTTCAGCATAAATACTAAGAATAATATTTATGCATGATTGAAGTGTGTACGACAAATTTTGGTAACCTTAACCGTCCACACTTCTCTTTTCAAATTTTTACTTTTCAAATAGCTAATCAGGTTAAAAAGCCTGATAATAAACAGTTTTTTACTGAGTGTGACGCTTATATGCTAAAACTATAAATAATCAAGCTATTAGATTTTAAAAAATGTGTTAAAAAGTCAGTAAAATCGATACTTTTAGAATGAACAAAAAAAAAATTTCTAGCCTTTTTAGAAAATATACAAACTTAATATTCCTCGTTTCAATCATATCAACAGGAATTATATTTAATAGCTTTTACAGCGCTTATAAAAAAAAAGAAAATGATGCGTTTCAAAAACTAATTTCTAATATTTATTTAAAGAAAACTGCAATTGCAACTCTAAATAGTTTTAATCCTAGACAAGAAAATATTAAATATGTGGTCAAACCAGGAGATAATTTTGAAAAAATTTTGAAAAATTTAGATTTGCCTACAAATGAAATAGAATTGATAATAAAGAGCTTTAAATTAAACAAAAAAAAATTAAGGGTATACGAAAATCAAGTAATAGAGTTTAGCATTGACAGAAAAAGACCAGTAACAACTAAAAAAATATCTATAGAATTAACGAAAAGTAAGAATCTTGTAATTGCAAGAAATTTATCAGAAAATAACTTTAGTTTTAAAGAGATTGAGAGAAATCTTAAAAAAAAATTATTTTATAAGGAGTCTATAATTACAAAAAGTTTATATGCATCAGGTATAGAAACTGAAATACCTATAGAAATAATAATTGAATTTGCAAGACTTTATGGATTTCAATTTGATTTTCAAAGAGATATTTGGAAAAATGATAGCTTTCAAATTGTTTATGAACAGTATCATGATAGTAAGAATACATTTATCAAAAATGGCGAAATAATATTTGCGAAACTGAATCTTCAAGGAAAAGAATATCCTTTATATAAATTTAAATCTAAAGATATGACAGACTACTTTGATGAACGAGGTCAGAGTGTAAAAAAAACTTTAATGAAGACTCCAATCAATGGTGCAAGGTTATCCTCAAGTTTTGGAATGAGGAAACATCCAATTCTAGGTTTTAATAAAATGCATAAGGGCACTGACTTTGCAGCACCAATGGGAACACCTATTATGGCATCAGGTGACGGGAAAGTAATAAAATCCTCTTGGTGTGGTGGAGGGGGAAATTGTATTAAAATAAAACATAACTCTACTTATACTACTGTGTATGCTCACCTTTCTAAATTTGGTAGAGGTATAAAAAAAGGTGTAAGAGTAAAACAAGGTCAAATTATTGGATACGTTGGATCAACTGGTATGTCTACTGGCCCCCATCTTCATTATGAAGTAATCGAAAATGGAAAAAAAATTAATTCGCAAACATTAAAATTACCTTCAGGAAAAACACTTTTGGGTGAGGAAAGAAAAAAATTTGAAGTTGAAAAAATGAAGATAGAAATACTCAAGTCAGATCTTATTTACAATAGCTAAAGATTTAATTTAAATCTATTTCTTGCTTTTCAGTTTCTTCACTAACTTTATTTAAATTAGATTGAGATGCATGCATTTCATTATTTATCTTATCTGAATTTTGTTTATCGCAGATTCTTACAAAATGGTCGGCATGTTGAAGGTAATTTTCTGACAAAATTTTATCTCCATTAGATAAAGCTTCTTTCGCTAATTCAGTATATTTTTCTATAAGTTTTAGAGGATTGAAGTTTTTGTTAATTTTTTTTCTTTTGTTGTCTATTAACTCGTTATAATTTGATTGAAATGATTTATTACTTCCGTTACGTTTAAAAATTCTTTCTGAATTATTTCTAAATCTATTTTTTTTATAATTATTTTTAAAGTTTCTCATATAACTAGTATTTGGTGCTAAATATACATCTATATTTATTCATCAAGTCTTTTGAAATATCATTAATATAAAAATTATATTTTTTAAGTAATTCGTTAGTTTCTCTTAAAATTTGATTATCTATCTCAAGGACTAAGCTACCATTTCTTTTTAAAAGTTTTGAGCTTTTTTTTATTACTTTTCTAATCATTGAAATACCATATAAACCACCATAAAGAGCAACTTTTGGCTCATAATCCTTAACATCCTTTTGTAAATTTCTGTAATTGAATTTATTTATATAAGGTGGATTTGATACAATAATATCATATTTATAAGAAAAAAATTTGTCAACATCAGAATTAATAAATTTAATTCTATTTTTTAATTGTTGCATTTTTGCATTATATTTAGCTACTTTAATTGCGGATTGAGATATATCAATACCTATTCCTGTACTTTTAGGTCTCTCCAATAAAATGGATATTAATATACATCCAGATCCAGTTCCAATGTCTAAAAATTTTAAACTTTGATTTTTTGGTACTTTTTTTAGCACATTTTCGACTATTAGTTCTGTAGCTGGTCTTGGAATTAAAACAGATTCATTTACATAAAATTTGCTTTTCCAAAAATGCTTATACTTTAAAATATAAGCAACCGGTAGGTTTTTTTTCCTTTGCTCAATCTGAAAATTGAATAATTTTAATTGTTTATTGCTTACATTATTTTGTAAATTTAATAATAGATTATCTCGTTTAATTTTTAAAATATTAGATAAAATCAGCTCAGCATCTAAAGAAGGATTTATAATTGAATTTTTAATTAAATCTTGTTGAGCTTTTTTAAGAATTTCAATATATTTCATTTATACAAGTTGATTGATTTCTTCCTCTTGTGATCTGAGTACGAGATTTTCTACCAACTCATCAAATATTTCTCCCTCCATAAATTCATCTAATTTGTGTAGTGTTAAATTTATTCTATGGTCAGTAATTCTTCCTTGTGGATAATTATAGGTTCTTATTCTCTCAGATCTATCCCCTGTTCCAATTTTACTTTTTCTATATTTGGAACGCTCATCATCTAATTTTTTTCTTTCATATTCATATATTCTTGATCTCAAAATTTTAAGTCCTTTCTCTTTATTTCGAATTTGTGATTTTTCATCTTGTTGACTTACAACTATACCTGTAGGTAAATGAGTAATTCTTACGGCGCTATCAGTAGTGTTTACACTCTGTCCTCCCGGGCCACTACTTCTAAAAACATCAATTCTAAGATCTTTTTCATCTATTTTTACATCAACATCTTCGGCTTCAGGTAATACTGCTACAGTTGCAGCAGAAGTGTGTACTCGACCCTGCGTCTCTGTATCTGGAACTCTTTGAACTCTATGCACTCCACTTTCATACTTTAAAGATGAATAGATATTTTTTCCTTTAATTAAAGAAATTACCTCTTTAAGTCCGCCTGCTTCACTTTTAGAAATGCTTATTAATTCAACAGACCATTTTTTTTTATTACATATTTTTTCATACATTTTATATAAATCACCAGCAAATAAACTTGCTTCTAATCCTCCTGTACCTGCTCTAATTTCCATTATTGCATTTTTACTATCTGCTTCATCCTTGGGTAATAAAAATATTTTAAGTTTTTTTTCATGATTCTTATTTTCATTGATCAAGTTGCTCAGCTCTAATTTAGCTAGATCTTTCATTTCTGTCTCACTTTTAGTTTCATTGATTATATTTTCTAGTTCATTTTTGTTTTTTTCGAAGTTTTTATATAAATTTGCTATCTCAATAATTTCATTAAGATCAGCATACTCTTTTGATTTTTGTGCAAATTTATTTTTTTCAACTGTATTAGATGATAATTCTCTTTCTAAACTAGCATGTTTTAAAATTAATTCTTCAACTTTACTCAAAGGGATCATGTTTGATTTTCTAATTCTGCTGCTTTTTTTTCAACTAATTCTACAATTTTTGATATAATCTCTTTATTTGAGATTTTGTTTTGTTGAATTCCATTCAGATAAAGCATGCTACTGTCTTTGCCACCGCCGGTTAATCCAATATCTGTTTGAGAGGCTTCCCCAGGACCATTTACAACACAGCCTATTATAGACAATGTTATTGGTGTTTTAATATGAGATAGTTTTTTTTCAAGAATTTTAACAGTATTAATAACCTCGAAACCTTGTCTTGCGCACGAGGGGCAGGAGATAATTTTTACTCCCCTATTTCTTAAATTTAAGGATTTTAAAATCTCGTTTCCAATTTCAATTTCTTTATAAGGTTCATCAGATAATGATATTCTTATAGTGTCACCAATTCCCTCCATTAAAAGAATACCTAGCCCAATAGAAGATTTAATACTACCAGGGATGAAACTACCGGACTCGGTAATTCCTAAATGTAAAGGATAATTTGTTTTTTTCGATAATTGTCGGTACGCATTCACTGAAAGAAATACATCTGATGATTTGACACTTACTTTTAAATTAAAAAAATCCTCATCTTCAAGAATTTTTATATTTCTTAAAGCACTATCAACAAGGGCTTCGGGGCAAGGCTCTTTATATTTCTCTAGCAATTCACTCTCTAGTGATCCCGCATTAACACCAACTCTTATTGCACAATCATTATTTTTTGCTGCTTTAATTATTTCCTTAATCTTATTTTTGTCTCCTATATTCCCAGGGTTTATTCTTAAACATTTTGCTCCATTATCAGCTGCCTCTAAGGCTCTCTTGTAATGATAGTGTACATCCGCAATAATAGGAATAGAAGAATGTCTCGTTATTTCTTTTAGAGCTTTGCTACTATCTTTGTCAGGAACAGAAACTCGAACTAGATCTCCTCCTTTTTCAATTATTTGATCAATTTGTTTAATAGTTGCTTTTACATCAGTTGTAAGAGTGTTAGTCATGGATTGAACAGAAATAGGATTCTTATCCCCAATTAATACGTCTCCAACTTTGATTTCTTTAGTTTGATTTCTGTTAATATCTCTAAAAGGTCTAATACTCATTTTAGTTATCTAAATTAAACTCTTTGTGTAACGCTTCAATACCTTTTTTTAAATTTGATTGCTTTATAAGAACAGAAATTTTTATTTCAGAAGTTGAAATAACAAGTATGTTTATTTTATTTTTACTTAAAGCTTGAAACATTCTATATGTTACACCAGGAGTAGTAATCATGCCAACTCCTATTATTGATAGTTTTGATACGTTCTTATCAATTAGAATTTTATCATATTTGAATTCTTTGTTATTTTTTATTAAATTAACCGTCTTTATAGTATTCTCATTTTTAATAGTAAATGTTACATCAGTTTCTTTTTTGTCTGCAGAAATATTTTGAACAACCATATCAACATTTATATTATTTTTTGATAAAGGTTTAAATATTGCCGCTGCTACACCTGGTTTATCTTTAACGCCAACTAATGTAATTTTTGCATCATTTTTTGTAGAGGAAATTCCAGTAATAATCTTGTGATTTTTAATTTTTTTTCTTTTTGTTATTAACGTTCCTTCGCTTTCTTTAAAAGAGGATTTAACTAAAACATCAGTTCTATTTAGTCTTGCCTCTTGGACTGAATTTGACTGCATTACCTTTGATCCTAGGGATGACATCTCTAACATTTCCTCATATGAAATTGTTTTAATTTTTTTTGCTTTTTTATAATTTCTTGGATCTGTGGTCATCACTCCATCAACATCCGTAAAAATTACACATTTTTCAGCATTGAAATATTTTGCTAATGTAATTGCAGTGTAATCCGATGCACCTCTTCCTAAAGTGCTAACCTCACCGTTCTTTGTTATTCCCTGAAAGCCAGCAACTATTGGAATAATTCCTTTAGATAATATTTTTTTAATATTTCGGACATTTACAAAGTCTATTTTTGCATTGGTATGGTTATTATCTGTAATAATAGGTACCTGCCAACCTAAAAATGAACGCGATTTATGACCTAAACTTTTGAGTTGACCAGAAATTAATGCACATGAAATTTGCTCGCCTGAGGAAACAAGGACATCATATTCTATAGGGTCAAAACTTTTTGATATTTTTAAACTTTTTTTTATTAAGTTATTTGTCATACCACTCATGGCAGATGTGACAACAATTACTTTATACTTTTTTTTTTTAAAGCTTAGTATAATTTTACTTACTTTTTTAATTCTACTTATGGTACCTACAGATGTTCCCCCAAATTTTAAAACCACAATTTTCATTGATTAAATTTTATTTAAATTTAAATATTGATAAAATATATCTAAATAATAATGTCAGTTGTCAATGAAAAGAACAACAATTAAAAACGAGGAAATAGAAAAATTCTCAAAAATTGCTGAAGAATGGTGGAAACCAGATGGTAAATTCAAGCCTTTGCATAAATTTAATCCTGTAAGAATTAAATATATAAGAGATAGTATATCAAAAAAATTTGGGGTTAATGATATCAATAAGCCACTAAAAAAACTTAATATTTTAGATATTGGTTGTGGGGGTGGATTATTAAGTGAGCCCATGTCAAGGTTGGGAGCTGAGGTTACTGGGATAGATGCCTCTGATAAAAATATCAAAGTAGCTAAAGCTAGGTTGTTGAAAACTAAACTTAAAATAAATTATTTTCATTCATCACCGGAAAGTTTTAAAACAAAAAAAAAATTTGATGTAATTCTTAATATGGAAGTAGTTGAGCACGTTAATGATATAGATTTATTTATATCAAAGACTGCAAAATTACTTAAAAATGATGGTATTATGTTTATTGCAACAATTAACAAAACACTTAAATCTTATGTTATGGCTATTGTAGGAGCTGAATATATATTGAGATGGTTACCAATTGGAACTCACGACTGGAATCAATTTGTTGAGCCTGATAAACTTATAAATATAGGAAAAAAAAATTCCTTATATCTTAATAAAATTGAGGGAGTAAAATTTAATCCATTAAAAAATAAATTTCTATTAAGTAATGACAAATCTGTAAATTATATCGCAGAGTTTTATAAAAACTAATTTTCTTTATTAGTTATCCATGGAATGGTTTCTGTTTCAATTCCTTCATCTTTAAGTTCTTCAATTTCTTTTTTTGATGCGTTTCCAAATATACCTTTTTTAAGTTTGTTATTTTTTTTATTGTTATAATGAATTGTTCTAGCCTCATAAGCAAAATCATTTCCCACATAGCTATAATTTTTTTCAATAAACTTTTGATACTTTTTCAAATTTTTTCTAATTTCATTTATTTGTTGCATTTTAGTATCAGCTTGATTTTTTTTTGTTTTACTTAAGTTTGGAGCCATTAAAGATTTATCTACATTTAATGAATTGCACATACTACAATTAAGTAAATTAGATTTCTTTATCTTTTCAAAGTCCTCTGAAGAAGCAAACCAACTATTAAAAATAAATTCGCAATCACCGCATTGTATTTTATACTTTATCATAAACTTTTAAATTTATTTACTATTAATATTACGATCTGTAATCTGAGTTAATATCTATATACTTTTTTGTCAAGTCCATTGTGAAAGCTGTAAAGTTTTTATTTCCTACACTTAGATCGACTTGAATATCAATTTTATCTTGTTTCATATATTCTTTTATAATGTTTTCATCAAAGTTTTTAATTAGTTCGCCTTTTTCAATTATCTTAAAGTTTCCAATTTCAAGATTTAATAACTTTGTGTTAAGTTTAATATTCGCTTTGCCTATAGCCATTATAATTCTTCCCCAATTTGGATCTTCACCAGTAATAGCTGTTTTTACAAGCGGAGAATTAGCAATTGAAAAAGCAATTTTTTTTGCGTCTTCATCTTTTCTGCAATTTAAAACTTTTATAGTAATAAATTTTGAAGCCCCTTCACCATCAGCAACAACTCTCTTTGCTAGGTTAAGTAAGACCAAATTTAATTTTTCTTGAAATTCTGAAAGCTTGGGATCGTTAATATTTTTAATTTCTGAATTGTTAGCTTTTGATGTTGAAAAAATAGATACCATATCATTAGTGCTGGTATCGCTATCGCATGAAATAGCATTGAATGTGTTTATAATATTTTTTTTTAAAAGTTTTTTTAATAGACCTGAAGATAATTTTGCATCTGTAAAAACAAATCCTAAAGTAGTAGCAAGATTGGGTTGTATCATTCCAGATCCCTTAGCAATACCAAAAATTTTTACGTTAGTGCTACCTATTTTGCATACCTCCATTGTCATTTTAGGCTTTAAATCGGTTGTTAATATACCCATCGCTGCTTTAATCCAGATATATTTGTTTTGTGTATATTTAATATTTTGTATTAACCTGTTAATATTTGAAGTAATTTTTTCAGCAGGGAATTTTTCACCTATAGTTCCAGTGCAAGCAAACAAAATTTCATTACTTTTAATTATGTTTGGTTTTTCTTCATCAGACTTTTGTTTTAATGTTAGCTCAGCACTTAATTTATCAGCAATTATTTTAAGCCCCTTATAACCCTCTTTGCCCGTAAATGAATTTGCATTTCTTGTGTTAATTAATAAGGCTCTAATTTTTTTTGATTTAATACTTAAGTTCCATTTTATGTTTTCGGAAACAATTTTAGATTGTGTAAAAACACTTGCATGATTAGCGCCATCTCTAAAATAAAACATAACCAGATCATCTCTCTTAAGATTATACAATCCTGCAGAAATTGTTGAAACTGAGACACCATCTAAATGTTCTAGATCCTGAAAATCCCCAATTTTAGAGTTTTTATTTTGAAAATTGAAAAAATTATTTATGTTTATACTCATATTGTTTAAATTTTATTTTTAATAACTATATAAATTATAGCAACAAATTATACAAAAAAAATAAATGATTAATCCATTAAACTTTATCACAAAATTTATAAAATCTGGCAATCAAAGAGAATTAGAAAAAATACAAAAAACGGTTTTGAAGATAAATGAATTAGAAAATAAAGTATCTAATTTTGAAAAAAGTGATTTTCCAAAAAATACAAAATTGTTTAAGGAAAAAATTATTAATGGAGAAAGTCTTGATAATATTCTGCCGCTTGGTTTCGCAATGGTAAGAGAAGCCTCGAAAAGATGTAATAAGGAAAGACATTTTGACGTTCAATTAATTGGTGGGCACGTTTTGTGTGATGGAAAAATTGCAGAGATGAAAACTGGAGAAGGCAAAACTCTCACAATTGTTTTAGCAGCATATTTAAATGCATTAAAAGGTAAAGGTGTACACGTTGTTACCGTTAATGATTATCTTGCAAAAAGAGACTGCGAGAACATGGGAGTAATTTATAATTTTCTTGGTCTAACTTGTGGGTTTATAAATGCTGGACAATCAGATGAAGAAAGAAAAAAGAACTATAGTTGTGATATTACTTATGCAACCAATAGTGAGTTAGGTTTTGATTACTTAAGAGATAATATGAAATATGATTTACAATCTATGGTTCAAAGAGGACATAATTATGCAATAGTTGATGAAATAGACTCCTGTTTAATAGATGAGGCAAGAACTCCTCTAGTTATAAGCGGACAATCAGAGGATAAAACTAATCAGTATGTTGCAATTAACAAACTTATAAAATCTTTAAAAACAACTGATTTTGAAATTGATGAAAAAGATAAGAATATTTTATTGACAAACGCTGGAATTGATAACGTTGAAAAAATATTTTCTAATGCGGGAATACTAAAAAATAATAATTTTTATGATCCAGAAAATATTTCTTTAGTCCATTTTGTTAATCAAGCTCTTAGAGCAAATTATTTATTTCAAAATGGTAAAGATTATATTGTAAAAGATAATCAAATAATAATTATAGATGAGCAAACAGGAAGGCAGCTACCAGGTAGACGATACGGTGATGGCCTCCATCAAAGTCTTGAGGCAAAAGAAAATTTAGAGATACAAGCGGAAAACCAGACACTTGCATCTATAACTTACCAAAATTATTTTAAACTATATGATAAAATATGTGGTTGCACCGGTACAGCCCAAACTGAAGCGGAGGAGTTTTTTGAAATCTATAAATTATCTGTAGTTTCAATACCTACAAATAAAAAGATGATAAGAATTGATTACAATGATTTAATTTTTCGTACTCAAAAAGAAAAAGATCAATCGATAATAGACAAAATTAATAAAACACATAGAAATGGTCAGCCAACATTAGTTTTCACATCTAGTATAAATAAATCCGAACACTATTCTGAGTTACTAGATAAAAAAGGTATCAAACATTTAGTTCTCAACGCAAAAAATCACGAGCGAGAGGCTGAAATAATTGCAAATGCTGGAAAAAAGGGATCAGTAATTATTACCACCAGTATATCGGGTAGAGGGGTAGATATTAAGCTAGGTGGAAAAAACGAATTAAATGAGGAAAAAAAAGTAATTAAGGAATTAGGTGGATTATATGTTATTGGGACAGAAAGACTAGAAAGTAGAAGAGTAGATAATCAAGCAAGAGGAAGATCAGGTCGACAAGGGGATGAAGGATCTTCTATATTCTTTGTAAGTTTAGAAGACGACCTTATGCGAATTTTTGGATCAGACTCTCTCGATGGAATTTTGAAAAAGCTTGGTCTCAAAGATGGTGAAAGTATAGATCATCCATGGATCAATAAAGCGCTAGAAAGAGCACAACAAAAGGTCGAGGCTAGAAACTTTGATATAAGAAAAACTCTTCTTAAATTTGACAATGTTCTTAATGACCAAAGACAAGTTATATTTACACAAAGGAATAATATTTTAAACAATGAAGAGAACAATTATGTTGACGATTTTCTAGAGGAAATATTAATTAATTTAATTCTTAGCAAAAATAAATTTAAATCAGATCCAAAAGGTAGTAATTTTTTAAATAGTTTCAAACAAATATTCGGTAAATCATTTGATGAAGATGAGTTAAGTAAAATAATTAATATGAGTGATGATGATTTTAAAAGCTCTATAAAATCCAAATTTAATATAAAAAAATTAGAAAGAATTAAATACCTAGGAGAGAAGCAAAATTTTGAGCTAGAAAAAAGAATATTTTTACAAATTATTGATCAAAATTGGAAAGGGCATATCCAGTACCTCGAACAACTTAGACAAGTTATAGGACTTAGGTCATATGGAAACAGAGATCCCTTGATAGAATACAAAAAGGAGGCATTCTCGCTTTTTGAAAATTTATTAAATAAATTAAAAAATGATTTAATAACAATTTTATTAAATTTAAGTGTTCAAAGAGTTGAGAAAAAAAATAACAATGAAAGTTTAAGAAAAAAAATAGATCCTAGGCTTGTTGGAAAAAAAATTGGAAGAAATGAATTATGCTTTTGTGGTTCTAAAAAAAAATATAAGCACTGTTGTGGCTCGTTATAGTAATAATAAATAAAGCCCGATAACTAAAATTATTGCTGTCGCAATTCCAATATATTTGTTTTTTTTTAATAATTTTACAATTTCCAATTTATTACTTCTAATTGATCCTAAAGGATTTTTTTCATCTATTTCAAATCCTTTTTCTCTACCTATCGACAGAAATTTATTTTTTCTGTGATCTAAAATTTCAGTTGAAGACATTGTTTTAAAATAATCTAAATTTTTTTTTAAACTTATTTCTACATTTTTCAAAATTTCATCTTTATTTCTGTGGGCCCCACCAATGGGTTCGTATATTATCTCGTCAATTATATTTAATTCTAGTAAATCTTTTGATGTCAATTTCATGGCCTTTGATGCTTCTAAAGTTTTAGTTGGGTCTCTCCAAAGTATTGCTGCACAACCTTCAGGAGATATAACTGAATATATAGCATGTTCTAACATTATAACTTTGTTTGATGAAGCCAATGCTATAGCTCCACCTGACCCACCTTCGCCAATTATTATTGAAATATTAGGAACCTCTAGTTTCATACATTGTTCAATTGACTGAGCAATTGCTTCGGCCTGACCCCTTTCCTCTGCACCAACTCCTGGGTAAGCCCCAGGGGTATCAATAAAAGTTATAACTGGTATTTTAAATTTTTCTGCGAGTGACAATAATCGTACTCCTTTTCTATAACCTTCTGGTCTCATCATTCCAAAATTTCTTTCAATTCTACTATCAAGGTCTTCACCTTTTTCTTGACCAAGTACTAATACGGATTGATTGTTAAATTTTCCAAATCCACCAATTAAAGACTTGTCTTCGCCAAAATACCTGTCCCCAGATAATTGAACAAAATCTTCTATTAAGTTTTCTATAAAGAATTTTGCTCTTGGCCGGTCTTCATGCCTAGCAACCAAAGTAGTTTGCCAAGGATCAAGCGACAAGTAAATTTTTTTTAATTTCTGATTAATTTCTTCCTCAACTTTACCAATTTTTACTGTATTAACCTCAGATAATCCATCTTGGTTATAAGGATCTTTTAGTTTATCTAATTCATCTTCCAAGTTTTTTAGTTCTGACTCGAAATTGAGATAATTTTTCATTTAAAGGTTTATTATATTAAAAAAAGGCAATAAAATGTATTTAAAAATTACATCAAATAAATAATTATTGCTAGAGGTATAATGTCTGAAAACTACGTAAAAATAAATAATTTATCTGTATCAGACAAAATTTTTAATTTTATCAATAATGAAGCTTTGCCAGACTTACACATTAAAAAAGATCATTTTTGGAAAAATTTCGACAAAGCCGCGCATGAACTAGCATCAAAAAACAAAGAATTACTTAATGTAAGAAGGAAACTACAACTAGAAATAGATAGATACCATTTAATAAATAAAAATAAGTTATTTAAAAAAAAAGATTATAAAAAATTTTTAGAGAAGATTGGTTATATAAAAAAAGAGGGTCCTAATTTTCAAATTAAAACAAAAAATTTAGATGATGAAATTTCTAAAATTCCAGGACCACAATTGGTCGTGCCAATTAATAATGCGAGGTACGCTTTAAATGCTGTTAACGCGAGATACGTTTCTTTATACGATAGCTTATATGGTACAGACGTAATTCAATCTGAGGAATCCGCAAGTGAAAGGTATGATCCTGAAAGGGGGCTTGAGGTAATAAAATTTTCAAAAAAATTTTTAGATAAGCATTTCACTTTAAATGAAAAAAGCTGGAGCAATATAAATAAAATTCAAATAGCAAATAAAAAGCTAGTTCTTTTTTCTTATAATAAAAAATTATTTCTAAAAAATGATAAAAAATTTATCGGTTTTAGAGGATCAAATGACAATCCATCTGCTATAATACTTAAAAATAATAATCTTCACATTGAAATAATTATAAATCGACAAGCTTTCAGCGCAAAAAGCGATCCGGCTGGAATAGCAGATATAATAGTTGAAGCAGCTGTTACGACTATATGTGACCACGAAGACTCTGTAGCAAGTGTTGATGCCAGCGATAAAGTTACGGGCTACAGGAATTGGCTAGGTTTAATGAAAGGTGAATTAAAATCTAATTTTGTTAAAAAAGGTAAAAATTTTGTTAGAAAGCTTAATCCAGATAGAAGCTTTATTGCAAAAGATGGCAGTAAATCAAAACTAAAAGGTAGAGCTTTACTGCTTAATAGAAATACTGGTCACTTAATGACCAATCCATCAATATTATTAGATGACGGCTCGGAGATACCGGAGGGAATTATGGATGCATTCATTACATCATTGTGTAGCATGCATGACCTAAAGTCTCGGAAAAATTCAATTACTGGTTCAATAATGATTGTTAAACCAAAGCAACATGGTCCAGATGAGTGTGAATTTACAGATTTAATTTTTGGAAAAGTGGAAGAAGTCCTCAATTTGCAAAAATATACTATTAAATGTGGAATAATGGATGAAGAAAGAAGAACTTCCATAAACTTAAAAGAATGCATTAGAAAATTGAAGCACAGAGTATTTTTTATCAACACTGGTTTTTTAGATAGGACGGGGGATGAAATTCATACATCAATGGAGTCTGGTCCAATGTTAAAAAAAGGAGATATGAAAACCGCTAACTGGATTTCTGCTTATGAAAATAATAATGTGCAAGTAGGTTTAGAATGTGGTTTTAGTGGTATTGCCCAAATTGGAAAGGGAATGTATGCGGAACCAGATAATATGGCAAAAATGTTAAAAGAAAAAATTTCTCATCTTGAGGCGGGGTCAAACTGCGCATGGGTACCATCCCCAACTGCTGCTGCTCTTCATTCTTTACATTACCATGAGGTTAATATCTTCGAAAAACAAAAAAAAATCAAAAAAAGTAAAAAAGTAAATATCGACGACTTATTAGATATTCCAATCATATCAAAACCAAATTGGACAAAAAATGAAATCAGAGATGAAATAGCTAATTCGGCACAGAGTATACTAGGTTATGTTGTCCGTTGGATAGATCAAGGCATAGGGTGTTCAAAAGTTCCTAACATTGAAGGAACAAACCTAATGGAAGACAGGGCTACATTGAGAATTTCATCTCAACTTTTAGCAAATTGGATGTACCATGGTATTTGCAGTAAAAGACAAGTTTTAGAAATTATGAAAAAAATGGCCAAAATAGTTGATAATCAAAATAAAGACGGGAGCAATTATGAAAATATGTATCCAAGATTTGACAAATCGCTAGCTTTTAAAACTGCTTGTGAACTAGTTTTTCAAGGTAAGGATCAACCCTCGGGATACACGGAACCTTTATTACATCTTAACAGGATCATAAAAAAAAATTAGCTTTTAATCATTGATTTCTATTCTATTCTTGAATGCTGATATTAAGGTACCATCATCTAAATTTTCAATTTCACCACCAACAGGAATACCTTGAGCAAGTCTAGAAATTTTAATGTTACTATCCTTTAATGCATCCTGAATATAAAAAGCTGTAGTTTGACCCTCAACAGTAGAGCTTGTTGCTAATATAACTTCATCAATACTATTATTTCTTACTTTTTCAACTAAACTATTTATTAATAAACTGTCTTTATTCTCAGATTTATTTAAAGATATTGTTCCGCCTAAAATGTGGAAATAACCATTAAAAACATTAGATGTCTCAATTGACCATTGATCAGAAATTGTCTCCACAACACATATTTTATTATTTTTTTTTTTTTCGATTTTGCAATTACTGCAATGGGATTTGCTGGATGATAACGCACCACACCCATTACATCTTTGAATATTTTTAAAAACATCAGCTAAAGAATTTATTAAAGGTTTATGAATTTTTTCTTTATTATTAATTAATTTTAAAATTATTCTTCTTGCTGATTTAGGTCCCAAACCTGGGAGCTTTGATATTATTTTTACAAGTTCCTCAATTTCATCAATACTCTGCATAATATTATAAAGGCCATTTAAATCCTGGAATACCTATATCGCTCGAAATTTTAGATATTTCCTCATTTGTTTTTACTTTAAGATTTGCTTTCGCATTATTATGAGCGGCTATTATTAAATCTTCAATGACACTTTTGTCTTCCTTAAACAAGTCATCAGACATTTCAATTTTTTTTATTTCACCTTCTCCATTGAGAGTTATTTTTATCTTATTCCCTCCAGAGATACCCTCAGCCTCTATTTTTTTGATTTTTTCTTGTTTCTCTTTCATGGTTGTTTCTAGCTCTTTTGCTTTATCCAATATTTTTTGAAAATCCGTCATTTTATTGTTCTGTGATATCTATTAACTCAATATCATCAATCATTTTTTTTAACTTTTTATATTCATCTGTTTTTTTAAAAGATGAGTGAATTTTTTCTTTCTCATTTTTAATTTTTTGTTTTATTGGGGAGCTGCCTAACTCTTTTGTAAGAGTAATTATCCATCTTTCAGAAGTCCATTCAAAGAGTTTTGATGTTAAATCTTTTATAAAATTTTTGTTTAAATTATCATTAAATGAAATTTCAATTAATTTATTATCAAAACTTACGAGTTTGACATTTGTTTCTAATTCATATTTTAAACTCATTTCCTTTTTTTCATTACATAAATCAATTAGATCATTAATTGATTTGATCTTATGATTAAAAGTATCCTGTTTTTTTTCAAATTTAAGCTCATCTGTTTGCGTAATATTTTTAATTTGATCTATAGTGCTGGCAAAATTTTTATTATTTATTTGGTTTGAACTTAAATTTTTTTCAAATTTTGCATCAGGTAAGATGTTTTCATCAGAAGTACTTTTAGGGTTAAAATTTTTAACATACAACAATCTAATTAAAAACATTTCAACAGATACATTTTGATTTGAAACAACTTTTATTTCATCTAGCATTTTAATTGTAAAATGCCAAAATAGAATTATAGTTTTATTATCTACTTTATCCTTTAAATTTTTAATACTTTTGTAATCACTATCGTTTAAATCAAAATTAAAACCATTCAATTGTATTGAATCTATATTTTTTAAGTAATAAAGAATTTCTAAAAAGTCATTAAGGAAAGTCGAGGGATCAACTCCAGCCGTATATATCGATTGGTATATGTTTACTACTTCTTTTTCATTTCCATTAAAAATATTCTCTAATAGTTTTATAAGCAAAGATTTATCAAAATGTCCAAAAATTTTCTGGGCAGTTTCTAGATTTAGTTCTGTATTGTCGTCAATTAACAAAGCCCTGTCTAATAAAGAAAGTGAGTCTCTTACACTGCCCTCAGAACACTTGCAAATTAGTTTGAGCGCTTCATCATTAATTTTTCCATTTTCTAATTTAATAATTTTCTTTAAGTAAATAAATAGATCTTCAAACTTTACTCTAGAAAGATCAAACCTAGTACATCTAGATAACATTGTAACTAAAATTTTTTTAATCTCTGTAGTGCAAAAAATAAATTTTACATAATTAGGTGGCTCTTCCAATATTTTTAATAAAGACTGTGCTCCTGCTTTGGACATAGCTTGGATTTCGTCAAGTATTAATACTTTAAATTTTGCTGAAGAAGGTGGATATTTACAAAACTCTATTAGATCTCTAACAGAATCAATTCCAGTAGCCGTTGCACAATCTTGCTCAATTACATCTAAATGATTTGAATTAGATATTGCTTCGCAATTATTGCAAAAATTTTTTTTGCACAAGTTTTCGATTCCGTTTTCGCAATTTAAACCTTTTGCTATGATTCTGGCAATTGATGTTTTGCCCGTACCTCTTATTCCATGAAATAGAAAAGCATTAGGTACTTTTTTTGATTTCAAAGAATTAAAAATAGTTTTTGAAACTAAATCTTGTCCTAAAAGATCTTCTAATACTACCGGTCTATATTTAATAGCTAAAACTTTTTTGTCTTTCATTATTTTAATTTTTTAGGGCCAATCAACCTGAATGTTACTAGACACTGCTGCTTTCTTTCGAACCTGACAGGATTTTCTGTAAGTTCACCTGATTGACCCAAACACAGTATATCAATAATTTAATCTAAATATAATGAATTTAGTAAAATTATCTATTCCTAAATTTTGATTGTTTAAACACACCCAACAATTGAAACTCTGAACAATGTAATTCTAAATCTTTAATTGCTCCTGAAACTTTTTTCTCCTCAATATGTCCTTGCACTTCACAAAAAAAATAGTATGAAGAAAAAGTTCCCTTTTCAGGAAATGATTGAAGTTTAGTCATATCAACTTGCCGAATACTTAAACCAGTTAGTGACTGAAAAAGCGCGGAAGGTTTATTTTTTAATTTAAATATGAACGAAGTTATGTATTTTTCATTTTCGGAAAACTTAGGGTGAGAAATCTCTTTTTGAAAAATTAAGAAACGAGTAAAGTTTTCCTCTTCATCCTGTATTTTTTGATTTGCCACTTCGAGATTATATATTTCTGCACTTTCTTTTGAGGCAATTGCTGCTTTTGTCTTGTCTTTTTGCTTAGATATATATAACGCGCTTCCGGCTGTATCCGCCATTACATTTTCCTTAAATTTATATTTATTAATAAAACTATGTGACTGACTTAAAGCTGCTGTATGAGAATACACATCGGTTATATCACTCAATTTTGCTCCGGGCAGCACTAGAAGACTGTGATTGATTGGAAAAAAATGTTCAGCTGAAACATTTAATCTATATTTTAGAATTAGTGTCTCAATATTAATTGACCCTATAAGTTGATTTTGCTCTGGAACTAAAGCTTTTATATTTTTATCCTTTTTTGCAAGCTCAAAAGCATCTTGAAAAGTCCGACAAGATATAGCTTCTGCGTCTGGATAATTTACTTTTATACAGTTTTCACTGTATGAGCCTGGAATACCTTGATATGCAAATTTCATAGATGGTTTATATGATATTAAAATTTATTTTCCATTATTTTCTTAACTAATTTAAAATCTTTTAATGTATCAACTCCTATTGGCTTTTTTTTAGCTAATACTAGACTAATTGGTATTTGATTATCCATCCATCGATATTGTTCTAATCTTAGTTTTTTTTCGTTATTTGTTTGTTTTAGTGAAACAATTTTTTTTAACATAGAAACTCTATATATATAACAACCTATATGGTGATAAGTATTTTTAATTTTTTTATTATTTATTCTATAAAATTTTAAAGCACTAGTAATTGAGTTATTGATTAATTTTTTTTCACTGATAACTTTTACCATATTTCTGTTTTTAAAATCAGATTTATTTTCAATTTTACATGCCAGTGTTCCAATGTTTTGTTTTTTTTTAATAATTTGAGAACTTAAACATCGTATATCAGAGATATTAATTAAAGGTTCATCTCCCTGTAAATTTAAAACATATTTAATTTTTTTTTTTTTTAAATTTTTTAAACCTTCAAATATCCTATCAGTTCCAGATCTATGTTTTTGTTTCGTAAGAACACATTTCCCACCGTTTCTTTTTACATCTAAGTAAATTTCTTTATCCCCAGTTACAACATACACATCACCAATTTTTGCCTTAACTGCATTTCTATAAACATGATTTATAAGAGACAAATTATCTATCTTTAAAAGTGGTTTTCTCTTTAGCCTAGTAGCTGAAAGTCTTGAGGGTATTAATACTAAAATTTTAGACATTATTGATAACATTATGCGTCTTTCAGACGCAAAAAAATTGTAATAAATTTAAGTTTTTTTTTAAAATTAATGCTATACGCATGTTTAACAATGTTATACGAATTTCAAAAAATTATCACTTCAATTGTTATAGTTATTATTGTGGTTTTAGGTATTGGAAAGATTAGCGATATTGTATTTAAAACAGAGAAAAATGTTGTTGCTTATAAAGTCGAAGTACAAACTAAAGAGGTTTCCTCTGCTGAAACTGTATCTCTTGATATGGCATCTTTCTTGTCTTTAGGGGATGTGGAACATGGAAAAAAAGTTTTCAAGAAATGTGCTGCATGTCACAGCATAAATAAAGGTGGGAAAAATAAAATAGGACCAGCTCTATGGTCTGTTATGCAACGTAAGTCAGGTGAACTTAGTGATTATAAATATTCTAAAGCCTTATTAGATTATGAAAAACAATGGAATTTTGAGGAATTAAACGGATTCTTATTGAAACCAGCTACTTGGATAAAAGGAAATAAAATGGGATTTGCTGGTTTAAAAGACGATAAAGATAGAGCAAGTGTAATTTTGTATTTAAATGACAGTTCTGACGTTCAATTGCCTTTACCTTAATTTATCTAAACAATAAAGTAAAATTGATTTTTGAACATGAACTCTATTCAACGCTTGGATCCAAACTTTAGATCTGACACTGTTGAAAACTTTATCTGTTATCTCATCACCTCTTGGTAAACAGTGCAAGATTATTAAATCTTTTTTTGCGTTTTTTAAAATTTGATCATTAATTTTAAAATTTTTAAATTTTTTAATTTTATATGATTTGTTTACTTTATCATTCATAGAAATGACTTTATCAGTTAGTAAAACATCTGAATTTTTTATAGCATCTAGAGGGTTGTTGAATATGTAAACTTTACCATCGTTTTTTCTAACCCATTCAATTAATTTTTTTTTTGGCATAAATTCTTTTGGACAAGCAATTTTTAAGTTAAAAGAAAACTTAACTGATGCTTCAATTAAGCTATTCAAAACATTGTTTGAGTCTCCTATCCAGCTTATATTTAATTTTGATATAGATTTTTTTTTAATCTCTTCAATTGTAAAAATATCTGATAATATTTGTGCAGGATGTGAATTTGGACTTAATCCATTTATTAAAGGAATGTCTAAATTTTTTTTAAAAAGTTCTAATTTTTTTTCACTATCAGTTCTTAACATAAATAAATCAGCATACGTTCCTAATATTTTGGCAGTATCAGAAATAGGTTCGCTTCTTTTTCCAATATGAAGTTCGTCAGGTCTTAAAGTCAATGCAGTTCCACCGAGCTGCTTTATGGCTAAATAAAAACTCAATCTTGTTCTAAGGCTTGATTTTTCAAACATTTGAATTAATAATTTTCCTTTTAAGGGTGCATGCTTATCAAGCTCTAATGTACCTAGTTTTTTTCTTAAACTTTTTCTTTTCTTGGCGTCAGTAATAATCTTTCTCAGATTTTTTGCAGGTATATCTTTTAGATTTATGAAATGTTTCATGATTATTTTATCTCTGAGCAAACTTTATCAATTATTTTTAACGCTGAATCTATTTCTTTTATTTTGACATTTAGAGGAGGTAAAATACGAACAACATTTTCAGCAGCACGGATAGTTAATAATTTATTGTCCATTAATTTTTTAATAAACTTTGTTTGATCTGTTTGAAGTTGAATTCCAATTAATAAACCTCTTCCTCTTATCTCCTTAATAATACTTGGATATTTTTCCTTTAACTTATTCAATTTTGAAAAAAAATATTTTGAAGATTTTTTAACATTGTTGAGAAATTTTTTATTAGAAACAATATCCATGACTGTATTGCCAACAGCCATAGCTAAAGGATTACCACCAAAAGTTGAGCCATGCGTACCTGGTGTCATGCCAGCAGCAACTTTTTTATTCATAAGAACTGCGCCAATAGGGAATCCGCCAGCAAGACCCTTTGCAATTGGGACTATGTCTGCAAATATTTTAGATTTTTCAAAAGCAAAAAATTCACCTGAACGCGAAATTCCACATTGCACTTCATCCAAAATAAGTAATATTTTTTTTTGGTTACATAATTTTCTTAACTCTCTCAGGCAAAAATCAGGTATTACACGAATTCCACCTTCCCCCATGATTGGTTCAACCATAATTGCTGCGGTATTCTTTGTTATTTTTTTTTTTAAAGATATATGATTTCCAAAAACAAAATGGTCAAAACCTGGAACTTTGGGTCCAAAACCTTGTGTCATCTTTTTTGATCCACTTGCAAAAATCGCTGCTAAAGTTCTTCCATGAAAAGAGTTTCTTATACATAAAATTCTATTTTTTTTTGGTTTTCCAATAGAATAAAAATACCTTCTAGCAGCTTTTATTGCTGCTTCAGTGGCTTCTGCTCCTGAATTTTGAAACATAACATAATCAGCAAATGTTTTTTGACATAACTTTTTCGCTAATTTTTCTCCCTCTGGAATTTGA
Source organism: uncultured Pelagibacteraceae bacterium (assembly GCA_902561075.1). Taxonomy (GTDB): domain Bacteria; phylum Pseudomonadota; class Alphaproteobacteria; order Pelagibacterales; family Pelagibacteraceae; genus Pelagibacter. Next base: position 29,869 of record CACEOC010000003.1, on the reverse strand, counting down.
AATGCATTAGAAACATGCCAAAGTTTTTTTGATTGATCTCTTATTGTTTTAACTAATTTTGGATGTGCATGACCTAAAGAGTTAACAGCTATTCCTTGAACAAAATCTAAATATTTTTTTCCATTTGTTGAAAAAAGATAACTACCTTTTCCATATTTGAACGAAATATTTTTTCTATTGTAATTTTTTGCTAAAAAACTCATAATTTAAGATTTTATTTTATAGCCTTTTTTATATAAAATATAAGAAATAAACCAAACTATAATTGCGATAAAAGATAAATAAATGATACCAAATTTAGTTGATCCATCCATATCTGATATAAACGCATATCTAAATCCATCTATCATATGAAAAAAAGGATTATAAAAACTTAAAACTTTTAAAAATTCTGGAAGTCTATCAACAGAATAAAAAGTTCCTGATAAAAAAGATAAAGGCATCACTATAAAATTTGTTACTGTAGCCATATTATCAAACTTTTCAGCCCATAACCCAGCAATAAAACCTACAGCACCCAAGATAAATGTAGAGAGAAATAAATACGTGACCAATAAATAAAAATTTTTTACCTCTATTTCTAAAAATAAAGAAAAAGTTACAATTGACAGAAAACAAATTATTATTCCTCTTGAAATAGAAGCCGATATAATTGATAAAGTCACCTCTGCCGGAGATAAAGGTGCTCCTATTAAATCAAAAATGTTACCCATTATTTTGCCCATTAGTATAGATGATGAAGAATGTGCAAAAGCTTGGGAAATAATCTGCATAGCGATTAATCCTGGTGCTAAAAATGATATGAATTCAACTCCTAATACATTAGCTCTATCATCTCCTACAGCCATATTTATTACTACCAAAAATAGAATTGAGGTTATTATTGGACCAATAATAGTTTGTCCTGCTACAGTTAAGTATCTAAGATTTTCTTTTAAAATTAATGAACCAATACCTATCCAATTTATATTAAATCTTCTTACACCAATTTGATATTTGTTTTCTAATTCAGACATAAATATCTTTTAAAACAGATCTAATGTTAATAAATCAAAAAAAAGACTTGTATTAATAGCTATATTATGAACAACTACATGTTGTTGAAAGCAATGAAGTTTAACTATATATAGTAATAGTAATAATTAAATATTTAAAATATGTCTGCTTGGGATGATAATAAAATAGAAATTCTTCGTGAGAACTGGGGAAAAATGACAGCATCAGCTCTTGCAGAAAAAATTGGTGGTGTCACTCGTAATGCAGTAATAGGTAAAGCTCATCGTTTAAATCTATCAGCTAAAATTAAAAAAAGATCTTCAATATCATTTAAAAATAATACAGGAAAAGAAAATTTAAGTGAGTTAACAAAAGGAAAGAAGACTAGAAAACAACGTTTTCAATCGTTACTGTTAGACAAAAACTTTGAGCCAGCAAAAAATCTTTCACTAGAGGAACTAACAGATGAAAATTGCAAATATGCGGAATCAGACCCGGATAAACCTGATTTTTCTTTTTGTGGAAGAAAGACAGTTGGTAAGTTTTCTTACTGTCCATTGCATTTGATGATGATTTTTCAACCTAAAGGAAAGAAAGAGGATATTATTGAAAAAGACGAGGTGCCACAATTTATAGAGAAAAAAATTAAATCTGCTTAATTATTTTTTAGAATTTTATCCTTAGCTTTTTTGTACTCCTCATCATTTAAAACACCATCATCATGAAGTTTTTTAATTTTAATAATTTCATTTGACAAATTTGAGGAATTATCTTCATAAGTTTCGATCTCAGAATTAAGATCATTTTTAGCTTCAACACCTCTAGTAATAGCCTTAACAGCTAAATAAAGAACGAATAATAATATTAAAGCGATTAAAATAAAAATAATATTAGTTAACATATTTATTGACCAGAATTTCTAGAATACTGTCCTCCTTCTGTCCAATTATAAGAGTACTTTTGAACTCCTTCTTCAAAATCAATTTTACTTGGACAACCAATATCAAAATTTGTTATTCCATTTTCTGATTTAATATTATTATACTTAAGTAATTTAAGTTGGTCAATTGTAAGTAATGGTTTTGGAAATAATTGTAAAAAAGAAGCAGAGAGTCTCGCAAGAGGATACGGTAATGGAACAAATAATCTATTTTTGTTAATGCTTTTTGATAAAATTTGCAAAATTTGCTTAAAACTAATTTGTTTAGTACCTATAGCTTCAATATCTTTTTCATATAAATCATTGTTAATTACAAAATATATTAGTTCTGCAATATCAGTTGCATGAATAGGTGTAAATAATGTTGAACCTTTATAGTAAAGAGGGAATATTGGAAAAAGACTTAGCATACTCATAAATTTTGTTGTAAATGAGTCGTCTACTGAGAAAACAACAGATGGTTTAATAATTGTTGCAGATTTCAAAAATTGCCTTATTTTTTTTTCGCCTAAAATTTTAGACTTCGCATAATCAGAATCTTCAATATTTTTTAACCCTAGTGCAGATACATGAATTAATTTTTTATTTTTTTTTCCACAAATTTTAGCTAATATTTCTGGAAAGTCTGAGTGAATTCTTTTAAAAGTATTTTTTTTATCCTGGTATAATATTCCTATTAAATTTACACAAATATCTGAATTATCAATAAGTTCTTCCAATTTAGTAATGTCGAAAATATTTGCTTCTTTAATTTCAATATAACCTATTGAACCGCTTGATTTAAGAAATATTGCCTTGTGAGAATTCCTTGTTTGACAAATTACCTTATAATTGTTCTTAGTGAGTTTTCTAATTAAATGTCGGCCAATTTGACCAGTAGAACCAAATATTAACACATTTTTTTTTATCATTTATCTTAAAATAGACAATTTTATTTTGTCTTATATATATAAATCTAAAATGAATATCAAAATTTTTAATTATGATTTACCAGCAGATCTTGATTTATCTGATGAGAAAGAAGTCGCATTAGATAACGAGGCACTTGGATTAGTTTTAGGTAGAGATCCATTAACACTAGTACAAATAGGTTTAAAGTCAAAAAACTTTTATTTGATCAAATTAAATAGAAGCAATTATGATGCTCCCAATCTAAAAAAATTTCTTTCTAATCCTAAGACAGAATTTATAATGCATTATGCAAGACAAGACTTACTATGGTTGCAATACCATTTAAAAGTAAAACCAAAAAAAATCTTTTGTACTAAAATTGCCTCAAAGATTGCTAGAACAGCTTCGCAGTACCACGGATATAAAGAATTAGTAAAAGAGATCTGTGGTAAAGATATTTCAAAAAAAGAACAACAAAGCGATTGGGGAAATCCAAATCTAACAGAAAAACAAATAAATTATGCTGCACAAGATACACAATATCTTTTTGAAATTAAAAATAAATTGATTGAAATGCTTGAAAGAGAAAAAAGGTTTGAAATATTTGAAAAATGTATGAATGTAGTACCAACATTGGTAGATATGGAAATATCAGGTTTCAAAACAACAATATTTGAACATTAGATGAATAAGAATAAAAATTTACAGCAAATAGCAAAAAAAGTATTAGATTTAGAAATTATAGCACTTAAGAAATTACGAAGTTCTATAAATTTTACTTTTGCAAGCGCAGTAGATTTAATTGCACGATGTAAATCAAAAGTAATAATATGTGGTGTTGGCAAAAGCTATTTGATTGCATCCAAAGTAAGTAGCACTATGTCGTCAGTGGGTTGCCCTTCTTTTGCAATAAATGCTAATGAATGTTCTCATGGTGACTTAGGAAGTATTTCAAAGAAAGATCTTTTAATAATTATTAGTAATTCGGGAAATACAGAAGAGTTAAAACCTGTAATACAATATGCAAATAGATACAAAATAAAATTAATTGGTATTACCTCTAAAAAAAATTCAATCTTGTATAAGGCAGCAGATGTGAAACTGTTAATACCAGAGGTAAAAGAGGCAGCTTTAAATATTGTACCAACAAGTAGTACAACAGAGCAAATTGCTATGGGTGATTGTTTGGCTGTAGCAGCATTAAACCTAAAAAAATTTAATAAAAAGAAATTTAAATTATTTCATCCACATGGAAGTCTAGGTAATCAGCTCAAAACTGCTGAGGATTTAATGATATCAAAAAATGGTATTCCTTTTATAAACGAAAATTCTAGTATGAAAAAAGCATTAGACATTATAACAAGGAAAAAACTAGGAGTCCTTATCGTAAGAGATGGCAAGAAGAATACAACTGGAATAATAACTGATGGTCAAATTAGAAGATCAAATTTAAAAAAAGGAAATTTGAGAGAATTAAAAGTTAAAAAGGTCATGACAAAAAATCCTATTTCAATTGATAAAGATGTTTTGGCAGCAAAATCTTTAGCTATAATGTCAGATAAAAAGATAACAAGTTTATGTGTTCATAAAAATCGGAGTAGAAACAAAACAATTGGAATATTACATATCCATCACATACTTAATGCAAATATTCAATAGATGAAGTCTAAGTCTTTTATACAGTTAATACTATTTTTAATAGTTATTTTATCATCTTTTATCGTTTACCAATATTTTTTTAGTGAAAATAAATCAGTCAAAATAATAGATAGTCAGCCAAATGAAATTCAGCCTCAAAACTCTCAAAGTATTCAGAGTAAAGTAATAGATACAGATAATATTATAGAAAAACTAGAATATAAGTCTATTGATGCATATGGTAATGAATATGTAATAAAATCCTCAAAAGCAGAAAGTCAAATGAATGATAGTAATAGTGTAAAGCTTTTTAAGGTTTCTGCAATAATATACTCACCAAAAAAAAAGCCTATAATGATAAAATCGGATTTCGCGTTGCATAATAAATTAACTTTTAATACTAAATTTTACGATAATGTTGAAATTTTACACGATACAATACAAGTTTCATCTGATAATTTAGATTTACTATATAAGGAAAATAGAGTCGACTTATATAATATTAAATCAGCTAATTATAAACAAAGTACACTTTTAGCAGATAAAATAACTTTTGACATCTTGACTAAAAATGTCAGTGTAAATATGTATAAAGATAATCAAAGAATAAAAATTTTATACAAATAAAATGGGTATTATAAAAAAGTTTTATATAACAAAATTTAAGAAAGAAAGACCAAAAATAGAGTTAAAAAACATATCTTTATCATTCAATAAAAGGCAAATTTTAGATAACATAACATGTACAATTAGAGAGGGGGAGATTTGTGGACTTCTAGGACCAAATGGGGTTGGTAAATCAACTATTTTTAATCTAATAATAGGACTATTAAAACCAGATTACGGGTCAGTATTTATAGATAAAAAAAAAGTAAATAATATTCCAATTTATAAAAGATCATCTGAGTTTAAAGTAAGTATAGTCCCTCAAAATGGAGGTGTTTTTTCAGACCTGACAACTTACCAAAATCTAAATGCAATTGCAGATTTAGTTATAGATGAAAAAAAGGAAAGACTTTTCAAAATAGAATATATGATATCTAAATTTGAATTAGACGCTGTTAAACTTATTAAAGCAAAATACCTTTCAGGCGGTCAAAGAAAGCGTTTGAGCATTTCCATGGCATTATTATCTAATCCAAAAATAATACTTATGGATGAACCCTTTCAAGGACTAGATTTAATTTCTACAAGATCTTTGCAAGAAACTATTGTGAATTTACAAACTGAGGATAACAGTAGATGTTGTGTAATCTCAGATCATGCTGCTAGAGACCTTCTAAACATTTCAGATAGAGCAATTATTTTAGCTAATAAAAAAATTATTGCTCATGGGCAACCTAAAGAGTTAATACGAAATGAAGAAGCTAAAAACTTGTATTTTGGAAACACCTTTAATATTAATTAATTTTAATGAGGAATTTTATAAGGATTAATTCTGAATTAAACAATTTTAATTCAGTAATAAATATACCTGGTGATAAATCAATATCTATAAGATGCATTTTATTAGCCTCTCAAGCTATAGGATCATCCAGAGCATATAATTTGTTAGAGTCAGATGATATTAAAAATACTATCAACTCTATGAAAAAAATAGGGGTACAAATAAAAAAAAAGAAAAATTTTTATGAAATTGAAGGGGTAGGTTTAAATGGATTTTACGTTAAGAATAAGCAAAAAATTTATGCTGGTAATTCTGGGACTTTTGCAAGATTATTCTGTGGATTGATTGTTAAGAACGAAAATCAAATTCAGATACTTGGTGATAAAAGTTTATCAAAACGTGACTTTTCAAGAATAATTAATCCACTTACTTTATTTGGCGTCTTTTTCAAAAGTAAAAAAAGTAAATTGCCATTAAATATTATTGGATCAAAATATTTAAAACCAATTAATTATAAAGAAACAAAAGGAAGCGCTCAAGTTAAGAGTGCAATTATGCTTGCTTCACTAAATACTCCTGGAACAACTACCATAAAATGTGTCCCATCAAGAGATCACACAGAACAGATGTTTAGACACTGTCTTAAAATTCCAATTTTTATAAAAAAAGGTAAAAAATTTGATTTAATAAAAGTAGAAGGTTTAAATAATTATAAAGGATTTAATTATAAAGTTCCTGGAGATATTAGCTCAGCAGGTTTCATGATAGTTTTAACTATACTTTCTAAGAACTCAAAATTATTGATTAGAAATATAAATATAAATAAAACACGATCAGGGTTATTAGAAATTTTAAAAAAAATGAATGCAGATATCAAAATTTTAAATAAAAAATTTTATAAAGGTGAAAGTATTGCTGATATTAGAGTAAAGAGTACGAGTAACTTAAAACCTATTAACTGTCCAAGCCATTTGAATACCAAAGCAATTGACGAGTTTTTAATAATTTTTTTAGCATGTGCAAAAGCTTCCGGAGTTTCTAGGTTCAAAAATTTAGAGGAACTCAGGAATAAAGAGAGCGATAGATTAAAACAATCAGCAAATTTTTTAAAAATGATTGGAGTGAAAGTTAATCAAAAATCAGGTTCGTTAGAAATTTTTGGCAACCCAAATTTAAAGTTAAATAAGAGTTTTCACGTAAAAAATTTTTTAAAAGATCATAGAGTATTTATGATGGCTTGTATTGCAGCACTTACTTTTGGTGGAAATTTTAAAATAAATGATAAGGACTCAATCAAAACCTCTTTTCCAAACTTTATTGAAATTCTAAAAAAATTAGGTGCTAAAATAAAATAATTTTGATAATTGAGGTTTTTTTTAAAAAAATAGAGATAAGAAGGTATATTTTACTTAATTTCTAACTTGATTCTTACTTTTTTTTTAAATAAAAAATCCCAGGAAAAAAAATTAATATATGGAAATTTATAAAGATTTAGACTCAACTAAAAATCAAGAGTTTGCAAATTTACTTAACTCACAGACTAATAATAAAATTGAAGAGGGTAAAATTTTTGAAGCTACAATAACCAAAATATCATCTAAATATTGTTGGGTTTATCTTGATGGATTAAAGAGCGAGCCTGCCATAGATATTAACGAGATAAGAGAAATTGATATGATGGATAAAATAAAAGAAGGCTCAAAACTAAAAATAGTTGTCGAAAACCTAGAGTCAAAAAATGGAGAGATAATTGTTTCGGCGTCAAAAGCAAAAAAAATTGCTGGTTATGAAACTTTAATAAAAAAATATGAGAATAACGAAATAATTAAAATTAAAATAAAAAATAAAATTAAAGGTGGATTTGTATGTGAAGAAGTTGAGACAAAACACTTATTATTTATGCCAGCATCACAATTAGCAACTCGTCCTGTAAAGGATGGAAATAATGTCATTAACTCTGAGATGGAGGTAAAAATAATTCAGGCAGATAGAAAAAGAGCAAACTTATGTTGCTCTAGGAGAGAGCTTATAAGTGAAAATAAAAAGGGTGACAAACTTAAAATATTTGAAAAATATAAAATCGGCACAAGAGTTGATGATGCTGTAATTAAAAGTATTACTGACTGGGGTTTATTTTTTGAGATTAACGGGGAGATAGATGCGCTTTGCCATTCTTCATGTTGTAGTTATCAGAGAGTAGAAAATTTAAACGATATATTTGAAATAGGTCAAAAAATTCCAGTTGAGGTAATCAGTATCGATGAGAAAAAAATGCAGATTGGTGTATCTATTAAAGCTCTTTTAAAGAATCCTTTTGATAATATAGAAAATTACAAAGTTGGAGAAAACTATGATGTTGTGGTAAAAAAAGTATTAGCTTATGGAGTATTTTGTGAACTAGAGGACTCTCTTATAGCTTTGCTTCATCAATCTGAAATTTCATGGACAGAAAAAAATCCTTTCCCTAAAAATTATTTTAAATTAGGTCAAACGATTAAAGTACAAATACTTTCTATTGATAGAGATGCTCAGAGAGTATCTGTTTCTTATAGATTAACTAAGGAAAATCCTTTTGAATTTATTTCAAAAAACTATGATATGGATAAAATTATAGAATGTACAGTAACCGAGAAAATAGAGAATGGTATTCTTGTTAGAATACCAGAAACAGAGGTTGATGCGTTTTTACATCAAAATCAGTTAAGTTGGACAAATGATAACAAAAACCAATATGATAAAATAAAAAAAGGAGACAAAATTTCTTGCAAAATAGTTGATATCTCTATTGAGAATAGAAAAGTTTTAGTTAGTAAAAAAGCATTGGAAAAAGATCCAATGGAATTTTGGTCTGGTAAGAATATTGATGATATAGTTACAACTAAAGTTGTAAGTGTTGATAAAAAAGGTTTGGTAGTTAAACCTGAAGGATCGCAAATTGAGGTGTTTATTAAAAAAAATCAAATAGCTATTCAAAGTGAGGACGCTAGGAGCGAAAGATTTACTGTATCGGATAGGGTGGACGCAGCTATAACCGAGATTTCGTTAGAAAAAAGGAAGGTCTCTTTGAGTATAAAAAGAGTAGAGGAAATTAATAATGAAGAGGCTTTGAAAAACTATTCTGATTTATCCAGTGGAAAATCTTTACCATTTGCAAATTTATCAGAAAAGTTGGATAAAAAAGGAAAAAAATAATTAATTTGTCGACAATTAATAGATCCGATATAGTTAAAGAAATTTCAAACAGCTTTCCCAATTTTATAAAAAAAGATATTTCAAAGTTAATAAGTATAATTTTGGATACGATTAAAGATAATTTAAGAAAAGGTTATAGAGTAGAATTAAGAGATATAATTATGCTTGAAGCAAAAAAATACAATTCTAAGATTTCAAGAAATCCAAAAACTAACGAAAAAGTATTTGTGCCTGAAAAAAAAATAATAAGACTTAAAATATCAAAAAAATGGGCAAAAGAGATAAATGAAAAAAAATAAATTGTTTATCGCGTGCGATAGTACAAGTGTAAAAAAAATAACAAAAATTATCAAAGATTCTAAAAATGATAAATTAATTATTGGATACAAATTCGGATTGGAGTTTTTAAACTCTAAGAATGGTAGAAGATATGTTTCGAAATTAAAAAATATTATCACTTTTGGTGACTATAAATTTTCAGATATACCAAATACCTGCTCATCAGCTATTAGAGCTATAAAGGATCTAAATTTTAATTATTTAACAATTCATATCAGCTCAGGTCTAGAAACTTTAAAAGCAGCCAAGAAGGTCTCCGGCAATTCTAAGTTAATTGGTGTTACAATTCTTACCTCGATTGATGATAAATCTTTAAAGGAAATAGGATTTAACAGATCAATAAAAAATATTATATATCGTCAAGCTAAACTTGCAAAAAAAGCAAATTTAGATGGAATTGTTTGTAGTGCCAAAGAAATAAAATACGTAAAAAAAATATTTAAAAAGGAAATTATTACACCAGGAATAAGGTACGATAAAAAAACACATGATCAAAAAAGAGTTTTATCCCCAAAACAAGCTTTTCAAAACGGTAGTGATTGGTTAGTTATGGGAAGATCTATTACCAAAGGTAATATCAAAAAAAATATTCAAACATTGTTAAACCACTTAAAATAAATATGCATGCGAAAATATGTGGTATAAAAAATACTAAAACTTTAAAATATTTAATAAATCACAAATATCCTCCAAAATTTGTTGGATTTATATGCAATTATCCAAAATCTCATAGAAATTTAAATTTTAAAAAACTTAAAGAATTAATAGATATAAAAAAAAATGCTAAAATAAATTATGTTGCCGTTTTAGTTAATCCTAATCAAAAAATTTTAAAAAAAATTATGCAATTAAATTTTGATTATTTACAGTTATATAATGTAAGTCCAGAGAAAACAAAAAATATAAAAAAACAATTAAAAATAAAAATTATAACAGCTTTAACAATCGACAAAATAAAAGATGTAAAAAAATATAAGGATTACAAGAATATTTCAGAAATTATATTGTTTGACAGCAAAGGTTATGAAAAGTCTTTAAGTTTCAATCATAAATTATTAAAAATTGTTCCCAAAAAAATTAAAAAAATGATAGCTGGGAATATCCAATACAATGATAAACTTGATAAATATAGTAAAATGTCAGATATTATAGATATATCTGGTAGTTTAGAAACTAAAGGAGAGAAAGATTTTTCAAAAATTGATATTTTTTTAAAGGAGATAAATAAAATTTAGTAATGATATTAAAGAAAAGAATTCCAGTAATTGATCAAGGTAATAGGCTTGGCTTTTGGGGTGGAAAATTTGGAGGAAATTTTGTTCCTGAAACTTTGAAAAAACCAATTGAAGACCTTGAAACTCTTTTTAATAAATTAAAAAAAGATAAGAATTTTATTAATGAAAGAGATAAATATTTTAAAAATTGGGTTGGTACTCCTACACGTTTCATTAAATTAGAAAATTTGACAAACTATGTGGGTGGCGCTCAGATTTGGTCTAAAGTTGTTTCAGATGCTAATGGTGGAGCACATAAAATTTATAATGCAACAGTACATTGTTTGCTCGCAAAAAGATCAGGGAAAAAAATTATATGTGGAGACACAGGAGCAGGATATGCGGGTAAAATGTTAAGTATGGCAGCTAAGAAGTTCGGTTTAAAATGTAAAATTTTTATGGGGGCAAAAGATATAAAGAGACAACAACCTAACGTTAGAGCAATAAAAAAAAATGGAGCTGAAGTTATACCAGTTTACTCTGGTAGCCAGACACTTGTTGATGCTGTTTCTGAATGTATGCGATTTTGGGTAGCAAATTGTGATACAACAGCAATGTGCGTTGGGAGCACCGTAGGTCCAGCTGTTTTTGTTCGTATCTGTGGATGGAGCACAAGTCAAATATCTAGGGAACTAAAAGTCCAATTAATAGATGAATTTGGTTCAATTCCAAAAAAACTTAAACTTTACAATTGTGTTGGAGGTGGTAGTTCAAGTTTTGGGTTTTGGAATGAATTTATGGATTATGACAAGAGACAGTGTGAATTTATTGGAGTGGAGGCTGGTGGACCTAAAAAAAGTAAAAAGCATGCCGCACCTCTAACTTACGGATCTAAAATAGGTATTCTTCACGGTGCTGCTCAATATGTTAATCAAAACTCAGATGGGCAAATAGAAGAAACAGAATCAATTTCTGCAGGACTTGATTACCCAGGAATTTCTCCTCTTCATTGTTTTTTAAAAGATACCAAAAGAGCAAGATATACAGCTGCAAGTGATGAAGATGCTCTATGGGCTTACAAGATGGTTACCAAGTACGAAAAATTAAAGCCTTCATTAGAACCTAGCCATGCATTCTCGGTAGCAATAAAAGAATCAAAAAGATTTAGTAAAGATACGATTGTAGTAGTTAACAGCTGTGGTGATGCATATAAAGATCGAGGAATTTTGCAAAAAAAATTAGGAAAAAAATATGTTAAATCCAATTAGTGAAGCATTTGAAAAGGCAAAGCAGGAAAATAGGCCAGCTTTATTAACTTATACTGTCGCTGGTGATAGTACAAAAAAACAATCTTTAGAAATTCTTAAATCAATCTCAAAGAATGCTGATATTTTAGAATTAGGCGTACCTCATAACACTCCTGTTGCAGATGGAAGTCAAATCCAAACTAGTTCTTATAGAGCGATCAAAAATGGAATAAAGATAAATAGTATTTTTCAGATTGTCAAAGATTTTAAAAAATTAAACAAAAATAAGCCAATAATATTGATGGGATATTATAATATGATTTTTCAGTACGATGAAAATAAGTTTTTGCATAAATGTAAAATTTCAGGTGTAAATGGGTTGATAATTGTAGATTTGCCTTGGCCAGAAAATAAAGAATTTGCAAAAAAATGTAAAAAAAATTCGATAGTTTTTATACAACTTTTGTCACCTACGACTACAAACAAAAGACTTAATAAAATTATTAAAGACTCGCAACAGATGAACTACTTTATTTCTATGCTAAGCACCACAGGCGGTAAGTTAAAAGTTTCGCCTAAACAAATACTCAAAAATTACAAAAAAATAAAAAAAATTAATCCAAAAAAAAAAGTTGTTATAGGGTTTGGGATTACTAAAAAAACTATTGGAAAACTTAAATCTGCTGACGGACTAGTTGTTGGAAGTGCAATTTGTAAAGAAATAACAAGAAGTTTAAAGAGTAGACAAAATCCTGTCACAAATGTAAGTAAATTAGTAAAAAATTTAAAAAATAAAATTTTATGAATTGGATAACAAAAGCCTTAAAATTCGGAGAGAAAATAAAAAAAATTTTAAAAAAACGTCCTACCAAGGAGGAAATTGATAATTCGGATTGGACTAATTGTTGTACAGGACCAATTTTAAAAAAAGATTTAGAAGAAAATCTTTTTGTTTGTAACGCATGTGGAAAACATCATAGAATGAGTTGCATTCAAAGGTTTGATACTTTTTTTGGTAAAAATAATTATGAATTGATAAAAACACCTCTTCCGTCAGAGGAAGATCCTTTAAGTTGGAATGATACAAAATCATATAAGGATAGATTAAAGGATGCAAAGAAAAAAACAGAACAAGCTTGTGCAATCATGGTTGCTAAAGGCAATATAAAAAATATTGAGGTCACTGTTGCCGCTTCAAACTTTTCTTTTTTAGGTGGGTCTATTTCTTTAGCCGAGTCTGAGGCGCTAATTTATGCAATTAAACATTCGTTAGACAATAAAACACCATTTATAAATTTTTGTAGTGGTGGTGGAATGCGTATGATGGCATCAGCTATAAGTTTAACAAAAGGTATGGCTGCAACCACAATTGCTATTAACGAATTAAAAAAAAATAAACTCCCGTATATTGTATGTGTGGTTGATCCGTGTGCTGGGGGAATTTCTGCTAGTTATGCTATGACTGGTGATATTATTATGGGAGAAGTTGGCGCTCTTTGTGCATTCGCGGGGCGTAGAGTCGTGCAAGCAACTGTAAAAGAAGAACTGCCTGATGACTTTCAAAGTGTGGAATTTTTACAAAAGCATGGATTTATAGATAAAGTAGTACACAGAAAAGAATTAGGTCATGAAATAGGTAATCTTTTATCAATATTGCTAAAAAAAAATACTGAGGTAAATTTGAATTCAGAAAATGAGACTTCAGATAATTTTGAAAAAATTACAAAAGCTGCATCCTAAAGAGATAGATCTTAGTTTAGAGCGTTGCAAAGAACTGTGTAAAAAATTAGGTAATCCCCAAGATAAAATCGAAGTTATCTCTGTCTTAGGCACAAATGGTAAGAATAGTACAATTAGTGCAATGCTTGCTATATTAAAAGAAGCTAATTTTAATTGTAATGTTTATACAAGTCCACATATCTTAAAAATAAATGAAAGATTTGTTTTTAACAATAAAGAATTAAGCGATGAAGAGTTAGCTGATTTATTTGAAGAAGTAGAAGGTATAAATAATAATAATCCAATTACTTTTTTTGAAATATTAACAGCTTCATTTTTTTATAAAGCTGCTCAATACCCCAAAAATATTAATCTTGTTGAGGCTGGATTATTTCACAGATTTGATGCAACAAATATAATAAAACAAAACCTAGCTAGTGTTGTCACTTCCATAAGCAAAGATCATCTTGATTGGCTTCCAAAAAATGAACAAACGATCGAAAAAATTGTTTTTGAAAAAACATCTACACTTTTAAATTCAAATATTATTGTGGCTAAACAAGGCTCAGATGAAACTATGAATTGCATTAAGAAAACCATCTCTCAAAACCAGTCTAATAAGATATTTTTTAATAAACACTTTAGTTACTCGGTTTGTGAGAATAATTTTTTTTATTATGAAGATAAGCTTGGGGAATTGAAGCTTCAAATGCCAAATATAAAAGGTCAATTTCAATTAGAAAATATATCTACTGCTATTGCAACTCTCAGAATTTTAGATCTTGAAATTAAAAAGGAACATATTCAAAAAGGAGTAACAAAAATATCTGACTTAGCTAGGCTTCAAGAAATTAAATCTGGTAAACTAAAAGAGCTAGTTAAAAAAAATAAATTAATAGTCGATGGGAGCCATAACGAAGATGGGGCAAGAGTATTAAATGAATACCTCCAAAGTCTAGACTGCAATAAACATGTTATTGTTGGAATGATGTCTAATAAACGTCACGAAAAATATATAAGTTATTTTAAAAATATTACATCTCTAACTACAGTAGATATTCCAAATCAACCGAATGCAATAAGTGGTAAAGATTTAGTCAAAAAATTTAAGAATTTACCAAACGTAAAATATCAGCCCAATATATTGGAAGCTATAAAATCTATAAATTTAAAAGAGGGAGATATTTTATTGATTACTGGATCATTATACCTAGCTGGAGAAGTGTTAAGTTTAAATTAAAGATTTTCTTTAATCCAATCTTGAATATTAGATTTTGTAGTAGCTCCAACTTTTGTGCTTGCTAATTCTCCATCTTTAAATAAAAGCATAGTTGGAATACCTCTTACTCCAAACTTAGTTGGAGTATTTGGTTCCTCATCAATGTTATGTTTAGCCACAACTACATCTTTCATTTCATCAGAAATTGCCTCAAGATGTGGAGCGATCATTAAACATGGATTGCACCAGGATGCCCAAAAATCTGTTACAACAATTTTATTGTCTTTAATCATTTTTTCAAAAGTTTCATCTGTAGATTTGACTGTAGGCATAATTCTTATATATTAAAATTTAATTTATAATCAACATATAATATTGATATTATCCACATTAAATATTTTCGTATTTTTTTTGTATTGTCATAACATGATCGTTTAATTCATCTAAAAATTTAAGTTTTTCATCATCATTTTCATCTGAATATTTATCTCTTAGAGTGTCAATTTCACTAAAACATGCAGAAACTGTCCACCATTTTTCTTTACTAGTACTTAGTATTCTCTTTGCAATACCTTGTTCTATTTTTTTTCTTATGTCTTTTGGCAAAACCTCTGGTGCCTCTTGAAAAATAATTTTCTTTCCAAAACCATGTAACCTCTCATCCTCAAATTTTGACAAAAGACTTAATTTATCTTTCCAATCTGCTGCATGCCAAGCAGGAAATAATGCTGTATCTTTATTTGATGTAAATTTTGTATAAATACTTTCCTCAGCATATATATCCTCTTGATTTTTTGATTGTTCTTTATCTTCTGCAATTTCTCTCAAAGCCGTTAATATATTTTGTGAAAAAGACTCATTTTCCTTAACCATTTTAGATCTTTTGTTAATTAGTTCCAAATCTATTGTATTGTAAGGTTCTGCTTGCATACCATATTTTTTATCAAGAATTATTGGAGCTTTGTTTGATCTTATAGTTCTTAAAAATTTAGGAGTTTTCTTCATTTCTGCTTTTAATTCATTTACTGACATTTTTAACAAAGGCTCTACGTCAACTCTTAGGTCTACAGCCTGACCCCATTGATAAATTGGATGAATACAGTATTTTGGATGAAGTGGACTAACAAGATATAGTCTACTTTTGCCATAAAAATATTCATTAAGAGTAATGATATTTTCTTTTTTTATAATTGTTTCAGTCTCTATTTT
Source organism: uncultured Pelagibacteraceae bacterium (assembly GCA_902561075.1). Lineage (GTDB taxonomy): Bacteria > Pseudomonadota > Alphaproteobacteria > Pelagibacterales > Pelagibacteraceae > Pelagibacter. Next base: position 13,878 of record CACEOC010000003.1, on the reverse strand, counting down.
ATTTGAAGTTCTCAGAAACTCATTCCATGTATCAGGTTGTTTTCTTTTTATTAAACCAAGAACTTTTACAGTTAAGCTTGCATCAAATAACGCAGAGTGAGCTCCGGCTGAATCAAAACCATTCATTTTACTTAAAGACGCTAATTTAAATACCGGGTTATTTTTTTCGTTAATTTCTGTCTCAAGTATGTTTTGATCTACAGCATAAGCGGCCCTAGCAATATTAATTCCATCATGACGTTTGTTTGGCGAAGCATTTGTTATATAAGGATATCTAATGCCTTTAAAAAACTCTTTTCTTATCATTTCATCGTCAAAACCAATGTTAGACCAGCCTAAGAAAATTGCTGGGCTCCATTTTTTAAAAATTTTTTCTATTTCTCCCAACATTTGATAGTGACTTAAATTTCCTTGGGTAAGTTGCTTAATACTTGTTTTATTGACTATCAATGCCATTGCTTGGGGTATTTCTCCCTCAGGTAATCTGCATCTTAGATTAAATCTATCTTTCTCTTTGAAGTTTTCATCAACTAATATTCCCCCTATCTCTATTATGCTACCAAAATCTGTACTTGCACTTGAGCTTTCAATGTCCCATATAGCTAAATTCATATTTTCCTTTTATTAGCTTTGTTTTGAGGAATATTTGAAGTTTTTAAAGAACTTAACTATTCGCATATAAACAATTAGCATTGAGTTAATATATCACTTTTAATTAACATAAGTTTAATGTCAAGCTGAATTCTTAAGCTCATTAAACATTTTTAATCTTCCAAGAAATAAATTTTGATACATTTGTAATTCTGGACCTTCAATTATGAAATCTTGATATAGGTTATCCACGGTGCATAATAGAATAACTCCTGATGAAATATTTGTTTTATAAACAACATTATGGGCTAATGTATAAGCTCCAAGTTGTAAAAAATAATCTTGAATATAATCAGCTTTTTTTGGTCTGTTTGCTTGTTTAAAATCAATTATTGTTTCATTTCCTTTATAAATTCCTATTAAGTCTGCAGTACCAGCGTATTTATCATTTGGATTAATCAGAGTTGCCTCCATTCCATAAATTTCGTCTAACTTACCTTTAATACCATTTTCAATGATGACCTTTGCCATATTTTTATGCTGCTCATTACTTTCAAAAAAACTGTCGTTAACTCTTCCTCTTAAATAATCCTCAATATACGAATGAAGAGATGTTCCTCTTCTAGATGCATCAGTTTTAATCCTATTTGCCTCTTTATACCCTACTCTTTGTTTCCATAATTCCAAAGACGCTTTGTCTTCCTCAGATTTTGTTAAACTTAATATACTTGTTACACTTGGATATTTTTCATTGCCCGATAAATATTTTCTCATTCCATCTTCGTTGGACCTTGAGGATCTTGGATAATTAAACTTTGTATTCCACTTCATTTTGTCTTTTATATTGTGATATTGTTTAAAATTAAATTAAATCTTTGCTTGCTTTGAGGTTTCAACAAATTTTTCTACATTCTCGTTTTTAACAGCATTTTCTATTTGTCCAGGATCTTTAATATTCTCTAGAGTTCTGGTAATTGATCTAGCATCTTTACCAAAACTATCCACAACTGCCATCGCGTCCTCTAATTTTTTTCTTAATTTATATATATTGTCAAAATGGTTAGAAAATCTAGTACTGATTGTTTTTAAATGATCATAAATTTCTGTTGCATGTTTTTGTACTTTTAGAGTTTGAAAACCCATATGTAATGATTGTAGATATGCTGACAAAGTATTTGGTCCTAAAATAATCACTTTATATTTTTTCATCAATTCTTGTGTCAATAATTCTTTTGTTGTTGGATCTTGATATGAACTTAATTCTGAAAATAAACTTTCTGTTGGAGCATACACAATTGCAAAATCTGTTGTCTTTGGTGGATTGATATATTTGTCATTTATTGATTTACCTTTATCTCTAAAAGCTCTTGCTAAATTTCTTCTTGCTTCTGCTGCTGCCTTTTTATCCTCGTTTTTAAAAGCGTCTTGTATCGCATTAAATTTTTCAACTGGAAAATGACTGTCGACTGGAACCATAACACCACCTTGGAGTTTAATAGCAAACTCAACATTTTCTCCACTGTCGTCTTTCGTTTTAACATTTGAGCTATATTGAGAAGCAGGAAGAAGATCTTGCAATAATGATCCTAGGCTGAATTCAGCCAAAGTACCAAACTTTTTAACTCCTGCTAATATCTTGTTAATACTCATTTGACTTTTATTTAAATCTTCAACTTGAATATTAAAAGCTGCAACTTTTTCATTAACTGATGTAAGTGCTTGTGTCATATCTTTTGTAACATCTTTTGATAAATTGTTAAAAGATGAGGACATACTTGCCATTTGTGTGTTTAGTGAAGAAGAAACACTATTAATCTGAGTATTTATTGACTCTTTTAGCGAATTCATATCTTCACTATTATTTTCATTTTTAATATTTTTTTGAATATTATTAATTTTAAAAATTAAATATGAACCAATTACAATGGTTATAAATAAAATAATATATAATATTAATGATTCCATTAACTCATAGTATATACTAAATAAATTTTAGTAATATGGATATATTCTTATTAATTAAATTTTTAATTGTAGTTCTATTTATTATTTCGATATATTTATTATACAAAAACATCGATGTAATCAAAATTATACTAAACTATTGGAAAGATAAATTATCTGGAAAGTAACTTGATAAGATCATTTAATCCCTTTTTTTTTTGACTAATTTTTGAGGTAAAAATACATGCTTGTGACCTCAGTATTTCACCGTCATTTAATACTCTTAATTTGTTAGCTTTTAAAGTTTGACCTGAAGAAGTTATGTCACTTATGAATTCTGCAGTTCCTATGATTGGCATAAGTTCTGTGGCTCCTAAAGACTTAACAATTTGAAAGTTTGTTACACCCCTCTCATATAGAAATGATCTCGTTAAATTTGGATATTTAGTGCCAATTCTTACTAAGGTTTTATTTTTTTTTCTAAATTCGTCCGCTACTTCATCCAAATCTAAGGTTGTAAAAAGATCAATATTTTCTTCTCTAACAGCAAGCACCAAGTTGGCGTAACCAAATGGAAGCCTTTTAACCAAATTAATTTTTTTTTGAATATTAATCTCTGATTCTTTTAAAAGATCATACCCACTAATTCCTATATCTAAATTTCCAATTGACAATTGTTCAATTATTTCACGAGCGTGTAAAAATAAAACTCTTATATTTGACTTACCTTTTATTTTACCAAATAAATCTCTTTCTCCTCTTTCAGAAAATATTTTTAATTTTCTTTTTCTTAATAGGTTTTCTGTGAAGTTTTTTAATCTTCCTTTTGAAACTATTCCAATGTTTATGTTATCTTTATTCATAATTAGATAAATTGACCGCAGCACCAACTGCGGGTACCTTTTTTAAACCCAAATACTTGGATGTTAATTCATCAAACCTGCCGCCAGATATTAGATTAACAAATTTATTTTTCTTTTTAACATCCAATGAAAATATAAGGGAATTGTAAAACTCAACTTCTCTACCTCTTCCAATGCTTGTTGAAAACTCAAATTTTGTTTTTTTTATTTTTAAGTTTTTAATTGGAAAAAAATATTTGTTTACAAAAATATTTAAATTATGCTTCTTAAAAAATTTATTTAATACATTTGGTGCGTTATTTAATGAGCACTTTATTTTAAGAAATTCTTTAATTATTTTTGCACTTTTTTTTCCACTTTCTGACTGCCTAGGATCATTTATTTTGCTTTCAAATCTTTTTATTATCTCTTTATAAGATCTCCCATTAATTATTTTTTTTTGATTTAATTTTATCATTTTTGAATACATTTTTTTGTCACCTGCTACTGCTACAGGATCTATGTCCAAATTGCTTTCTAATCTTTTTAAAAGTTCAGAAAAGTATTTTTTATTCCAAAAGAATTTAATAAGCCTTTGCTTCCATCTTTGTGGAATTTGTAATTTATTAATAAGGAGTTCAAATAATTTAAAATTTCCAATATTCAATTTAGAATTTCTATACCTGGATGACTTTAAAATTTTTAAAGATGTGTCTATAATTTCTTTATCATCAATACTTTCATTCTTAGATGAAAATATTTCCATTCCGATTTGCTTAACAACAACATTTTTTTTGTTATATGACTTTCTAAACGCGCTACCTGTATAAAAAACTTTTTCTTTTTTATTTGATTTACTTTGCGCATATCTGATAACAGACGAAATTGTAAGGTCAGGCCTTAGGGAAAGTTCCTGACCATCTGAATTATAAAAAGAGAATAAATATTTTTTGAAATTTTCACCTGAACGTTGAAGTATAAACTTTGATTCAATAACTGGATCTAGCTCTATATACTTAAAATATTTACGCTTAAGTATGTTAAATACTTTATTGTAATTTTTTGATTTCATTAATTAAATTTTCTCTAGGTACAGTAAATTGTTTATTTTCGTCTTTAGACTTAAGTTTTTTTATAGTTGCTTTATTTTGATCTATCTCATCTTGTCCACAAATTATTGCTAATGAAAAACCCTTCTTATCTGCGTAAGCAAGTTGCTTCTTCATATTTTTGTTCGGATCAAGATATATTTCAGAATTAATATTATTATCTCTTAACAAATTAACGATCAAATAATACTCATCTAAATATTTTTCATCGAGGACAAGTACAAGAATACCATTTGAGTTTAGATCTGATTTGTTTATTTGATTAAGTGCAAACACAAACCTATCAATTCCGATGGACATTCCTGTACCTTTAAAATCCACACCTTTAAATCTTTTGATTAGAGAATTATATCTTCCACCGCTAGCGCAAGAACCAATTTCAATATCCTTTCCTTTGGCATTTTTTGCTTTGAAATTAAGATTAGTTTCCCAACAATTACCAGAATAATATGCTAACCCCCTCACAATATTTAAGTTTAATTTGACAAAATCAAGAAATTTTCCTTTTGCCAGAATTTCAAATAATTTTTCAAGTTCTTCTATCCCCTCTAATGATAATTTACTTTTAATAGATTTTTTTAAATCGCTTATGTCTTTAATCTGAATTAAATTTAAGATCGCATCAGTTTGAGTTTTTGTTAAATTTGCACCTTTTGTTATTGCACCACTTTCATCTTTTCTGCCTTTCTGAAGGAGATCTTTTACTCCTTGTGTACCTAAACGGTCTAATTTATCAATTGCTCTAATAACTTTTGTCTCCTGCTCCTCGTTTATTTTAATATCAGAAAGTAAACCCTGTATAATTTTTCTGTTAGATACATTTATTATAAATTGATCCTTTTTTAATCCACAACTTTTAAATGTATCAGCAATAATGTTACAGATCTCTCCATCTGCTTGTGCTTCATTGACGTTTCCTATTATGTCAGCATCAAATTGCATAAATGACCTATATCTGGCATTGTCAGGTTTCTCTCTTCTAAAAACATCTCCATATGCGTAACGCTTAAATGGAAAAACTAAATCTCTGTAATTTTGTGCAACAAATCTGGCTAAAGGTGCACTCATATCGTACCTTAAAGTTAGAGACTCTTTTTCGTCACTAAATGAAAAAACATCAGACATTGGGTTTTCTTTATCATTATTTAGAAAAGATCCAATATTGGAGCTTATTTCCATTGGAGGCGTTTCTAATGGCACAAATCCATATTTAATAAAAGTTTCTTCTACTAAACTTAATATCTTTTTCTTAAGAGCTAACTCCTTGCCCCATCTGTCCCTAAAGCCTTTTGGCAAACTAGGTGTTAAATTTTTATCTTTTTCCATTTTTTGGTACTGCCGCTTGGAATTGCACCAAGATAGCCCGCTCCACAGGCGGGAGTAATAACTATTATACGACGGCAGCGTCCTTTCTTTGTTTTATACTAATTATTGTTTATTTTAAATTTATAAAATGATTAAATTGCTAGCGTGCAGCCAGCATGAGAATGGTGTCTGTGAAAATTGCAAGTATTTATAACTTTTTTAGTCATTGCGATTTAATTAACATCTTTTTAAATAAATGCAATACATTAAGTACAGGAATAATACAGCTATGTTAACTGTAATACTCCTATACAAAATACTTGAATTAGAATTAAGAGGTTTTTTGCAGTTTTACTGCGGCAGGACCTTTTTCTCCGTCTTCAACTTCAAATGTTAATTCGTCTCCCTCATTTAGGAATTTTAAACCAGCTTCTCTTACTGCTGAAGCGTGTACGAAAACATCTTTTTCTTTATCTTCACGTTCAATGAAACCATAACCTTTTTTTCCATTAAACCATTTTACTTTACCTTTTAGACTCATTTTTACTCTTTCTTTGTTTATTAACTTTAGCTTAAAAAGCTAAGCTTAATTATTAGATTTCTAAATTTAATGCAAGCTTTATGATGTATCAGATTTATTTAATAGTGGTGCCTCGGGAAGGATTCGCACCTCCGACACAAGCCTTTTCAGGGCTCTGCTCTACTCCTGAGCTACCGAGGCTCAAATAAAAACTCTACAATCCCCTAAAAACGATAATTCCTCGCGTTAGGTCGTAAGGGGATACATTTACTTTCACTGTGTCTCCTTGCAATATTCTAATCCGATTTTTTCGAATTTTTCCTGCGCTGTGACAAATAATTGTATGTCCATTTGAAAGCTTTACTCTGAACATGGCATTCTTCAATAATTCAACTACTTCTCCTGAAAATTCTAATGTGTTTTCTTTAACCATTAAATTAATTATCCTTGAATTCTTGATTTAATACTAAGTGCATGAGCTTGTAAGTTTTCATATTCGGCAAGAGTTATAGCTTCCTTGCCAATAACTTCAATACCTTTTTTTGATAAAGTAAACAGACTAATTTTTTTATAAAAGTCATTTAAATTTAAACCAGAAGCAAATTTAGATGAACCTAAAGTTCCAAGTGTATGATTAGTGCCTACTGTATAATCACTTGCAGCAACCGGGCTAAAAGCTCCAATACCAATACTACCAGCATTATAAATTTTATTTTTAAATTTATTTGTATTTGTTGTTAGTATTTCTAAATGTTCTGGAGAAATTAGATTTACTGCTTGAATAATTTGACTATCACTTTTGGCATATAGCAGTAAGCCATTTTTATTAATACTTTCACTTATAGTTTTTTTATTTAAAAATTTTTCTAAAATATTTCTTAAGAATAGATCACATTTAATTAATATATTTTTATCTTTGGAAATTAAGATGCTCTGTGAATTTATACCGTGTTCAGATTGAGCTGCCATTGATGTAGAAATTTGTTTTACGTCAGATTTACTATCTGCAATAATAGTTACCTCTGATGGTCCTGCTATCATACCCTCAGTACCAACTTGTCCAAACACTTTTTGTTTTGCTTTAGCAACAAAGTCGTTTCCAGGGCCAACTATTTTATCTACTCTTTGAATATAAGCTAAACTTGCGATCGCTTGAGCTCCACCAACATTTATTATTTCCTTAATACCACATTTTTTTGCAACATACATAATAGCAGAATTTAATTTTCCGTTAGTTCTAGGGTTGGCTAATACAATTCTCTTAACTCCCGCAATTTTTGCTGGTATAGCATTCATTAATAATGATGAAGGTAAGTTCGCTGGAATATATATTCCAACTGATTTTAAAGGAAGATGTCTATATTCAATCTTATTATTGTAACTATCTATAAACTTTATATTTGAGACTTTTTGTAATTTGTGGAATCTTTCAATTCTATTAAAAGCTAAATCAATTGCCTTAATTACTTTTTTATCCAGTGACTTTATTGTGTTATAAATTTCATTTTTACTCGGCTTAATTTTATTATTTTTTGAAAATTTTTTTTCATATTTAATTACTGCTCTATTTTTATTTTTTTTTATATCTTTTATTATTTTATCCACAACGGATGTGTCCATACTAAACCTAGATCTTCTTTTTTCAAGAAAATCTAAAAGAGTTTTTTTTCCATTTTTTTTTGAAAAATCAATTATTTTCATCATTTGCTTTTTTTAAATCTTCTAAAGTAGCTTCAATTATTTCTGTTTCTAGATTTATAGCTGCATTATCAGAAAATAAAAGTGATATTTCAAAATTATTATTTTTCTTGAAAATATCTATCGTAATTAATTTTAAAATTTTATTATCGTTATCTTGAATTATATTTTTTGATTTTGATTTTTCTATATATTCAAATTTTAGAATACTTTCGATTTTTTTGTTTTTTTTTCCTAATTCATTCAAAGGTCTTTCTATTGGTATTAAAAAAATTTTATTATCTTTTAAATATTTAATTTTATTTGATACTGTTAACGAGTCTGAACATAATGCAGCAATCAATCTTAAATCCTCCGAAGTTTGTGCTATTATTTTTTTAAAAAATCTTTTCTTCATTTAAACAACAGATTTAATATTCACTCCGATTTTTCTTAACTTAAAAACTAGTCGATAATATCCTCTTAATCCGTGATAAACCCTTTGAATTTCTGATTTTCCATTTGAGGACAAAGCTCCTAAAATTATAGCAAACGTTGTTCTAAGATCTGAAGAAATACAATCAGCTCCATTCAAAAATTTTTGTCCTATTATTGTAGCATTATTTTTTTTAATTTTAATGTTTGCACCCATCCTACATAGCTCTGGTGCAGCCATAAATCTGTTAGAAAAAATTGTTTCTTCTACTATACTCTTTCCAGGTATTTTAGAAAGAACAGCCATGAGTGCTGGCATATTATCAGTTGCAAACTTTGGGAAAGGGCCAGTTTTAAAATTAATTGGTTTTAATTTTTTTTTACAATTTAAAGATATACTTTTACCTTTGGTATCAATCAAAAAACCAATTTTTTTTAATGTGGTAATTTCAGAATTTAAAAATTTAGGATCTATATTTTTGACTGTTACTTTTCCTTTGGATATTGCGCCTACGCATAAATAACTGAAAGCTTCTATTCTATCGCCGATGATTTCATGTTCTCCATTTAAAAACTCTTTTACGCCTACAATTTTAATTGTTCTTTTACCTATGAATTTAATCTTTGCACCTGATTTATTTAAAAAGTTTATTAAATCAACAACCTCTGGCTCTATAGAAATATTTTTAAAAATTGAAACACCTTTAGCTAAAACTGCTGCCATAATCAAATTTGCTGTTCCTGTAACTGTTACATTTGGAAATCTAAATTTGCTTCCTACCAATCCTTTTTTTGAGCTAATTTTTACATAACCATCCTTTAGTGTATTGAAAGCATGAAGGCTTTTGAATCCTGATAAATGATAATTGATATCTCTAATACCTAAGCTGCAACCTCCGCCTTTAGCTACAAATATATTTCTTTTTTGATATTTCCCAAGTAATGGTCCCATAGTAAGTACTCCTGCTCGCATTGTTGAGACAAGGTTATACGGAACTATTAATTTATGATTTTTATTATTTATAATTCTTATTGTTTTGTTTTTAATTGAAATCTTTATTTTCGAACCAAGTGAGGTTAAAAGTTTAATCATAGTAAAAACATCGTTTACGAAAGGGACATTTTTGAGAAATACTTCATTTTTAAATAGAATAGATGAAGCCATTAATGGTAGACAAGAGTTCTTAGCTCCACTGATATTTACTATTCCATTAATATGATTAGATGGACCTTTAATCACAAATTTTTCCATACTACTTTGACTTTGCGAGTGTAATGCCTGTTTGACCTTGATACTTACCTTTTCTATCTGAGTATGATACTTCAGGTTGATCACCCTGAAAAAATAAAATTTGTGCAGCACCACTATTTGCATATAATCTTATTGAATTGCTAGTATGGTTTGAAAATTCCAATACTAATACCCCATGCCACCCTCCTTCAAGAACTGTTGGAGGAACACCCAGACCACATCTTGCATAAGTTGATTTTGCAGTCACTAAACCAGTAACATTTCTTGGCATTTTGAAATATTCCAAGCTTGAGGCAAGCGCAAAAGAGTTAGGTGGAATTAGAATTGATTTTTCATCTTTAATAGTAATAAAATTATCTTCACTAAAATTTTTTGGATCCGCTGTGGCTCCTTTAATATTAGTAAATATTTTAAATTCTGATCCACACCTTAAATCATAACCAAAAGAATTAAGTCCATGACTAATGCCCTTTGATATACTTTCACCGACAAATGGACTGATCATTTCTTCTTCTTCAGCTAATTTTTTTATTTGCTTATCGTTTAATATCATTTCTTTTATTTTTCTTTTGAAAAAGTTTTCTTTTTTTTAAATTTTTACGTAAAGCATTTTTAAGATCAAGCTCAGAAGCTTTCTTTTTTTTTGACATAAAATAATTACTTTTTATCAGGATTTGTGAGATGATCTAAAGTTATTACAGTATCTATAGGTATGGTTTTATCACTTTCTGATTTATTTAAGGAACCTGCTTTTGCTTGCTTTTTTGCTCTTTTCTCTGCAAGCTTTTTCTCTCTTTTGGCTTGCTTCTCCATAGCCTTAGCACCTCTAGTGCTTTTATAATCATAGTGTATACCCATTTTTCATCCTTAAGATTAATATATATTATGTTTTAAAAAAAAAATAAGTCAATAATTTGTCTATTTTTCTATTATACACTAATGTTTGCTTATTAATATGCCCTGATAGTTAAATGGTATAACAGATCCATGGTAAGGATCAGTTTCCAGTTCAATTCTGGGTCAGGGCACCAGACTTTATTCTTTAAAAAACTTTTTTCTTGAAATAAAACCAATTACGAAAATCAATATTAAACCAATAACAGGAATAAATATATCGGGCATAAATATCATATCAAAGAAACTCGGTACTTCGCTATTACTTTTAATTAATTTGTTTATTCCAGCACCTAAAGATACGCCTATAAAAATTTGAGGTGTCATTCCAATTAAAGAACCAAAAAAATAATTTTTTAAACTTATATTAAAAATTATTGGAATTAAATTTTGAATAAAAAAAGGAATTCCTCCAATTGCTCTGAAAATTACAAAATATAAGAATTCATTCTTTTTAAATTTATTTATTAAATAGGAAAATTTTAAAGAAAATTTTTTTTCAATAATATTTTTAAAAAGATAACTACCAAAAATATATAAAAGAGTGCATCCGCTGCTTAAGCTTAATATAACAATAATTGAACCTATCCATTTTCCGAAAATAAAACCACCTATTAGTAAAATTGGTGAACCAAAACCTAAAAGCAATACCCAAACTACTGTAAATAAAAAAAACCCTAAAGATAAAAAGATTAAATTATTATCTTTAATATTATTAAGAATGTCAGTATTAGATTTTATTATTTCATAGCTATTAAAATCTTTGATTGAGAAATTGCTAAATAATACCCACAAAAATAGAGATAATATAATAATATATGCAGTTCCAAGTAAAATTTTGATTTTTTTTATATTATCCATCTTAATAATTTATAAAAAATAACTGTACTTATATAGTTTTATTTTCTATAAGATCGGATTTAAATTAAGTACTATGAAAAGAACCTGGCAACCTTCGAAAGTCAAAAGAGCTCGTAAGCATGGATTTCGCTCTAGAATGTCAACTAAAAAAAGACAGAAAGTTTTGAAAAATAGAAGAAAAAAAAACAGGAAAAAACTATCTGTTTAATGAAAACTAAAATTGTTAGTCTTTCTAAAAATGAGGATTTTAAAAAATTATTAAACGGAAAAAAAATTTCTAATAAATATATAACTATTTTTTTTAAAACAATAAGATCAAAAAACAATAATTACTTAAACATAAGTTTTGTAACTAAAAAAAAACTAGGCAACTCTGTTTTAAGAAATAAAATCAAAAGAAGATTGAGAAATATTATGTATGATGCATTAAAAAAATGCGATATTAATTTAAAATATTCTTATTTATTTATTGCAAAAAAGAATGTATTTGATGACGAGTATAAATTAATCAAAAATAATATTTTTAAAGATATTGAAAAAATTATATGAACAAAATTTTTAATTTTCCAGTAATTTTGTTAATAAATGCTTACAAGATATTTTTGAGTCCTTTTTTTTCTAACTCATGTAAATTTTATCCAACGTGTAGTTCTTATGCACTAGATTGCTTTAAAGAATTTAATTTTTTCACAGCTACTCTTAAATCGATAATAAGAATTATTAAATGTAATCCTTGGTTTAAAACTGGTGGTCATGACCCTGTAAAAAAAGGAGATGGGTAATGGATTTAAAAAATATTATAGCTGCAATAGCTTTATCAGCTGCAGTAATTGTTCTATACGGTTTATTTTTTGCTCCATCCCCCGAACAACTTTCAAAATCAAATAAAATTCAACAAAATGAGATTGTAGAGAATAATGATATTCCAAGTTTAGAGGACAAAGTAGAAGTTAAAACAATTTCAAGACAAGAGGCTTTAAATTCGAGTCAGAGAATAACTTTTGAAAACGAATTTATAAAAGGTTCAATATCTTTAAACGGAGGTCTTATTGATGATTTAGAATTAAAGACGTATAATAAAATTTTAGACAGCAAAAATAAAATTCAATTGCTAAATCCTGCCTCTACAAATGAAGGATATACTTTTAATACTGGTTGGGCTACAAAATCAGATGTAAGAACTCCAAACTCTAATACTGAGTGGAAAGTTGATGGATCAAAAACTTTAACTCCGAATAATCCGGTTAAATTATTTTATGTAAACGACAAAAATATAAGATTCGAGAGAGAAATAGCTATTGATAATAAATACCTATTTAGTGTTAAGCAAACTGTAATTAATCAATCAAACATTAGTTTTAAATTGTACCCCTACGCAACAATAAATAGAAACAACCTACCAAGTGATTTAACTGATTTTTATATTTTACACGAGGGATATACATTAATTTCAGGAGATAGTTTAGAAGAAGTTGATTATGACGATGTTGAAGAAAAAAAATTTTCAACCGAGGGAACTACTGGGGTACTTATTCAAGGTGATAAATATTGGATGACATCTATAATACCTGAACAGGGTAGAAAATTTAGATTTGATCTGAAGTATAATGATAAATACATGGCAAGTTATATCGATCTAAAAGGCTACGAAATAAGACCAAATACTGTTGTTGAACATAATGTAAAATCTCTAATAGGGGCAAAAGAGATTAAACAAATAAACAAATATAAAGATGATTTAAAAATCGAGAAGTTAGATTTAATAGTTAATTATGGAGTGCTTTATTTCATAATTGTACCAATGCATAAAATACTCAGTTATTTCTTCAATTTTACTGGAAACTATGGGTACGCAATAATACTTCTAACGATATTGGTCAGAATAGTATTTTTCCCTCTTAATCAATATTCTATGAAATCTATGGGTAAAATGAAAAGCTTGGGTCCAGAGATTGAAAATCTGAAAACGAGATTTAAAGATGACAAACAGCAACTTCAAAAAGAGATGATGAAACTTTATAAAGTTAATGGTGTGAATCCTGCAAGTTCATGTTTTCCTATTCTTATACAAATACCAATTTTTTTTAGTTTATATAAACTTTTACTTTTAGACCTTGCTATGAGACATTCACCTTTTATATGGGTATGGAAAGACCTTTCTGCTAAAGATCCTTTAACAATATTTAATCTTTTTGGATTGCTGCCCTACAGTGTTCCAAGTTTTTTAGAAATTGGTCTTCTTCCAGTTCTTATGGGAAGTAGTATGTGGCTTCAAATGAAACTGTCTCCACAACCCTCTGGCTCGGATGATATGCAAAAAATGCAAAAAAAGATTTTTATGTTCATGCCCTTATTTCTAACAGTAATTTTAGCACCTTTTGCAGCAGGTTTAATTCTTTATTGGGTTTGTACGAATATTTTAACAATTATCCAACAATACATAATTAA
>CACEOC010000002.1 GCA_902561075.1 uncultured Pelagibacteraceae bacterium | reverse complement strand
GGATGGTCATTTTGTTCCTAACTTAACAATTGGTCCTCCAGTAATAAAAGCTTTAAGAAAATATACAAAATTACCTTTTGATGTTCATTTAATGATTAATCCTGTCCATAAATACATAAAAGAATATGCCAAAGCAGGGTCCGATATCATAACAATTCATCCTGAATCCACTGAAAACCTAAAGAACTCAATAAAAGAAATTAAAGATTTAAAAAAAAAAGCTGGTGTCTCGCTTAATCCAAATACACCTATTGAGACAATTTTAAATAATTTAAATGATATAGATCTTATTTTGGTAATGAGTGTATTCCCAGGATTTGGTGGTCAAAAATTTATGCCTGAGGTTTTAAAAAAAATAGATGAATTAAGTAAACTAAGAACAAAAAATAATTTGAATTATAAGATTGAAGTAGATGGAGGTATTGATTTTTCGAATTCAAAAAAAACTATTGAAGCTGGCGCGGATATACTTGTATCTGGAACAACAATATTTAAAGAAAATAACGGAGATTTAAAAAAAAATATTGAAATATTAAGAAATCCATAAATGGCTTTGAAGGATGCAATTTTTTTTATTGATAAAATAAGATTAGGTCTAAATTCAAGACTTAGAAAATTTTATCTCAATTCATCATTTTATAATAAGAAAATTTCTAAGATTGATAATAAGAATTTAATATATAAACCAAGTCCTAGTTTGTTCGATTGTTTAGTAAAATATAATAAACAAAAAAATAATATTGACGATTTTGACTTTGAAACAATTTGGAAAATAGAAAATATGAATGATTTAAGCAAATTTAAATTAAATAGTTTTTTTTGGCTATTTACGATTGATTTAAAATCCTCAAGGAAAAAAGTTCAGTCGATTTTAGAAAAATGGATAGATAATAATATTAGGTACAGCAATAAAGTATGGGATTTAAATGTTTTATCAAAAAGAATAATTGCTTGGATAAGTAACACTAAACTTACTTATGACGATGGAAAGGAAAGTTATAAGAACAAGTTCAATTATTTAATAAGAAAACAAGTAAATCATTTAAAGTTCGAAATCGATAGATCAAATATTATTGAAGATAAAGTTATTGGATGCGTAGCAATAATTCTTACTGGTCTAAGCTACAAGGATCAAAATTTTTTAGAATATGGATTTAAATTGTTAGGTAAAATAATACAAATTTCATTTGATAGTGAAGGATTTCCAAAATCAAGGAGTTTTAGACAGCTCATTTTTTACTTAAAATATTTTATACTCGTCAGAGAATTATTGAGAGAGACTAACAATGATATACCAGAATATTTGGATGAGATAATATACTACTTGGGTCAGGCATATAATCTTTTTTGTCAAAACAAAAAAATTTCCAATTTATTTAATGGTAATCACGAAATTAAAAATGAGACTTTTGACAAATATCTAGAACTTTATGGATATAAATTTAATTGTAAATTAAATGAAATTGGAGGCTATGCTTTAATAAAAGACAACAAAAGCCAAATTATTATGGATGTTGGAAGACCACCTGAAAAAAAATTTTCGCAAAATTATCAATCTGGTACTTTATCATTTGAATTTTCTTACCTAAATAATAAAATAATAACTAATTCAGGATACTTTCAAAAAGAGAAACACCAGCTTAATTCTATGTCAAGATCTTCGGTTGCTCATTCAACCTTAGTTGTAGATGACACCTCCATAGTTAAATTTAATAATACCATTTACGGCGATAAGTATGTGAAAAAATACTTTAATATAATTAGGAAAAAAGTAATTAAAGATACAGATAAATGGATTTTACAGGCTGCACATGACAGCTATAAAAAAAAATATAATATTATACATGAGCGTCAAATTGAATTTTTCTCAAAAAAGTTCCTCTTAAAAGGAAAAGATATTTTAGAAAAAAAGACTAAAAACTTATCTTATAATTTTGAAATAAGATTTCATCTGCACCCCAAAATAAAGGCTACAAAAACTATAGATAACAAATCAATTTTGTTAGAATTAGAGGATTCTGGTTGGAAATTTATTTCTGAAAATAACACAATTGATGTTGAAACTGGTTTATATTTTGGGAAAAAAGATTTTTATTCTGAAAATAGAAATATATTTATAAGCGGTAAAATAAAAAATGAGATACAGATAATCAACTGGGAACTAAGAAGGATATAATGAGCAAAATTAAAACAGCACTCATTTCTGTACACGATAAAGATAAACTTCAAACTATCTTAAAAGTTTTTCGTAAATATAAAATTAAGATTATAAGTTCAGGTGGTACATTTAAAAAAATAAAAGAATTAGGTTATCAATCTATCAAACTTTCGGAATTTACAAATTTTCCAGAGCTTTTGGATGGAAGAGTAAAAACCTTACATCCAAAAATACATGCAGGAATCTTAAGTAAGAAAGATAATATTAAGCATACAAAAGAAATGAAAAACTCGGGTATTCAGAAAATAGATTTAGTTATAGTAAATTTTTATCCATTTGAGGAAACTATTAAAAAAACGAATAATTTCAATAAAATCATAGAGAATATTGATATTGGTGGACCAACACTTGTGCGCGCAGCTGCTAAAAATCATGATAGAGTTACTATTATTTATTCTAAAAATGATTATGAAGCTCTTATATCAGAGTTAAAAAAAAATAAAGGTTGCACATCACTTAAATTTAGGAGAGATATGGCTGAAAAAGCTTTCTTAAACACTGCATTTTACGACACCTCAATTTCAAATTATTTTACAAAATTATCAAAAAATTATTTTCCTGAAAAAAAAATAATAAGTGGAGAAAAAATAGATGATTTAAGATATGGTGAAAATCCACATCAAAAAGCTGCCATCTATTCATACTCAGGTCAAGATTTAGATATAATACAATTATCAGGAAAAAAACTTAGCTTTAATAATTTCAATGATATTTACTCAGCATTATCCATATCTAGTTCGTTACCTAAAAATACAGGGACAGTAATAGTTAAACATTCAAATCCTTGTGGAGTTTCAGCGGTTAAAAATAAACTAGAAAGTTTTAATCTTGCATTTATGTGTGATCCTGTAAGTGCGTTTGGAGGAATAGTCTCATGTAATTTTAAAATAAATGAAAAAATTGCCTCCCAAATTAATAAGACTTTTTTCGAGATCATAATTGGTAAAGGATTCGATAATAAAGCTATCAAAATTTTAAAAAGAAAAAAGAATTTAAGATTAATAGACTCTAGAAGTTTTAAAACAAATCAAGTTATAGATATTAAATCAAATTTTAATAATTTTTTGTTACAAAATATTGATTTAGATTCATCTTCGAATAATTTTAAAGTTGTATCTAAGATCAAACCAAGTAAAGACACTTTAAAAAACTTAATTTTCACGTTTAATGTATGTAAACATGTAAAATCAAACGCAATTGTTCTTTCTAAAAATTACTCTACAGTTGGAATTGGCTCAGGGCAATCAAGTAGAATAGATAGTTGCAAGATATCAATAGATAAAATGAACAAAATTGATAATTTAGAAAAATTTTCTAAGATGAGACGGTCAGAATTATGTGCGGCTTCAGATGCTTTTTTCCCTTTTGTTGACAATTTAGAAAAATTGTCATTAGCAGGAGTAACCGCAATAATTCAGCCCTCAGGGTCAATTAGAGATAAGGAAATCATAAATTTTGCAAACAAATTGGGTTTAGTATTAGTTTTTTCAAAAAAAAGATATTTTAAACATTAAGATAATTTATCAATTTTTGCAGCTAAAACAAAATCACTTTCATGTAATCCACTAATTGCATGAGTGAAAATCTTTATTTTTGCATAACCCCATCCAAACCAAATATCTGGATGATGTCCCTCAGTTTCCGCAATATCACCAACTTTATTTACAAATTGAATACTTTTTAAAAAATTATCAAATTTAAATTCTTTAATTAAATAATATGTTTTTTGATCATCTGACTTTACTTCCCAACCATCAACTTTTTTAAGATATTTGTGTATCTCTTCAATGTTGAAACTTGGGATGCCTCCCTCACAAGGAATACATTTTTTATTGGCTAAATCTTCCATTTTATTAGCATATTATATATTTATATAATGTAAATTATAATTTGGAGCGGGCAATGGGACTTGAACCCACGACCTTCTCGTTGGCAACGAGACGCTCTACCACTGAGCTATGCCCGCTTGTTAAAAAACTATTATAGATAGCGCTTTTTAGAAATGCAAGTATTAGTTAAATTAGTAAAATTTATCACCAACTGTGTCGTGAGTGTGTCGAGATTTTTTTAAAACTTTACATGAAAGTTTATGGTGGGGGCTAACGCCCCCACAAGTTAAATTTAGTTATTAATCTAAGCTATAAATTGTAACTGATTTCTCTAAGTCCTTTTCGTTAGCACTTATAAATAAGTTACGTTGTGGAATTGCAACTAAACCTTCTGGTCCAATACCTGTTGGTAATATAGTAACTAATTCTGGGTTTGTTAAATCATTTGCTTTATAAACACCGATAGCATTTGCTCTTTCAGCACCAACAAAGATATAACGTGTATCACCATACATTGCTACTTCAACTGACTCTGGTTCTACACCTTTTTTCTCTGCACGTTTTTCTGGCCAGTAACCTGCTGAAGCGAGTGCTCTTTCATATGACGAACCTGACTCGTATACCACCGAACCATTTTTATTAAAGATTGTCCATCCACGACTACCACCACGTTTTGCTTGACCCGGTGCTTCATGTTTATAGTCACCTTCATTTGCAGTTGCAAAATGATCATTGTCAATCCACTTAACTGCGTCTGGTTCTCTACGAACATTCTCAATGGTATCAACCATCTTTAGTTCACCGTCTTTTTTATTGTCAACACCTTCTAATGTTACTAGTCCTGCATCAAACTCTGAAATTACTTTTCCACTTCGATCAATAACCGCCATCCAGTTATTCTCTTGGATAGTAACAACTATTTCACCTAAATTATTGATATCAACAAACTCAGGCTCTGGATCGTTAGGAGCAATAGTTGAAAAACCAACTAAGTCCGCTTTAGTAACACTGTTATCTGCTAAATTAACGATTGCCACAAAACCCCCTGGAAGTTGTGGAATTTTTTCATCGTTGATATCTTCGTTACGTTCATTTTCAATAGCTATTGCTACAAAAGTTCCATCTGGACTAACTGCAACCGAGTCTGGTTGTCCACCTAGTTCTACTTTTGTAACTTCTTTTCCTGAGTCAAGATCAACAATTAATAAGTGACCACTTGGCTCTACGTAGTTTAAAGAAGTATTAATACCTACAAATGCTTGTCCATTTTTGATTGCAACACTAGTTGGTTCACCACCTAAATGCATGTGGCCTAATGGTTTCGGATTTGCTGGATCAGTAATATCAATCATGCCTAATGCGTTTGCAGGGCTATCGCTATATACCAGTTTCATGCCATCTGCTGTTGCTGCAATTATTTCTGCTGAAGTTTCTTCTGCACTAGGGTTATTTGCTGGTGTTCCAAATTTCCCAATTTCTTTAAAGTCTGCATTTACTGTGCTAACAAATGCAGTTGAGGCCAGAAGGCCTGCTAAGATTAATTTTATCATTATATATTCCTATTTGATTTTCTGAAAAGTTATCAAAACAAGATGAAAAATTTGTAACAGTTTAATTACAATTATATTTTATTCCACTCACCATAATTTTTCTTTTCTGTGTCAAAGTGTGTCGTGAGTGTGTCGAGATTAACTAGACGTTGAGAAAGACTAAGATTAGCAAGGATAAAAAACCAAGGACTGCCTCGTTGGCAACGAGACGCTCTACCACTGAGCTATGCCCGCATTTATTATAATTATAATTAGCTGATATTGTAAATGCAAGTTATATTAATGTAATGATTATTTGGATTGCATCTTACCCAAAAAGTGGAAACACATGGGTAAGGTCTTTATTAAGTGCATATTTTTTTACTGAGGATGGGGAGTTTAACTTTAATCTTTTGGAAAATATAAAAAAGTTTCCTAGCGAGGACTTTATTTCTGAAAAATTAAAAGATCCTTTAGAAGTAACTCCGTATTGGAGACCAACTCAGGAAGAAATATTAAAAAGTAAAAAAATAAAATTTTTAAAAACACATAATTGTTTAATGCAATTAAATAATAATAAATTTACAACAACTAAACATACTTTGGGGGTAATTTATATTATTAGAGATCCGAGAAACGTTCTTACCTCATTTAAAAACCACATGGACCTCACTTATAAAGATGCATTAAAAATAATGTGCAAAGAAGATACTGTAATTTTTGATGAATTGACAAAAAATTATAATGCTTCACAATTTGTAGGTTCTTGGTCAAAAAATTATAAAACTTGGCTGCAAAACAATCCATTTAAAAAACATTTAGTTAAATATGAAGACTTGGAAAAGAACTCTTTTAACACTTTTAAGGAGTTAATTGCATTTATAAATGGTCTTATTGGATCAAAAGAATTGATAAATGAGGAAAAACTGAGAAATGCAATTAAATCGACTAATTTTGATAGCTTAGAAAATAAAGAAAAAAATGGAGAATTTAAAGAAAATGTTTTTTCAAGATCAAATAAAAAAGTCAAATTTTTTTATCTCGGATCAAAAAATAAATGGCAAAATCTTCTACCTAAAGAAATTCAAAAAGAAGCCAATGATTTATTTGAAAATGATTTAAAATTTTTTAATTATTAGTATATAATATTTGTATGCAAGACGAAAAATTACCAAATATAATTCCAATTTTCCCATTATCTAACTTTATAATATTTCCAAATACAAATGTTCCACTTAATATATTTGAGCCAAGATATATTCAGATGGTAGATGATGCGATGAAAAATAATAAAATAATCGGTATGGTGCAGCCAAAAAAAACTGGTGAACCAGATAAACCAGAATTATTCGAGGTAGGTTGTACTGGCAAAATTACTAGTTATAATGAAACTGAGGATGGCAGGTATCTGATTGTCTTAAATGGAGTTTCGCGGTTTAGAATACTAGATGAAGTAATTGATAAAAAACTTTACAGGAGTGTTAAAGTCGATTTTAAAGAATTTCATAATGATTTAAACTTAATCAAAGAAGATATTAAGTTTTCAGATTTAGAACTTATTTTTGTTAATTTAAAAAAATTATTTCAAAGACAAGGATATAGTATTAACTGGAAAGATTTAGAAAATCAAAGTTTAGACCAGACAATAAATACTCTATCAATGGCTTCACCGTTTTCCTTAGAGGAAAAGCAGATGCTTTTAGAAAGTAAAGATGTCAATAGTAGAAGAAAAAAGTTAGAGGAAATATTGAGAACATATATTTTAGATGATTTTAGCAATACAACTGTTCAATGATCTAAATACCTTTGTCAGCTATAATTGAACTATATCTAGATAATAGTTTTGAATTATTTAAAAGATTAAATAATTTTTTAGATAAAAATTTTGGAGCCCTACTCTCTACTTGAAAAAATTCGTATATAAAATCTATTGTTCCTGCAAATACTGCATTATTTGATTTTCTTCTATTTTCAAATTCTTCAAGTATAGTATTATCAATTAATAGACCTAAACTAATTTTTTGGTCAATTTCTTTTGATAAATATTTAATATCTCTAATATTCATATTAAAACCCTGACCTGCTAAAGGATGTATTTGATGTAGCTTGTCTCCGAAAGCTAATATATTTTTAGAGTAATATGATTTAAGTAGTGAAAACTTTAAATCGAAACTTTGAATATTTGAAAATTTTAAATTGTTATAAAATTTGTTATATTTTGTAATAAGTTTTTCTATATAACTTTTATCGAGGTCTCCTATGGATTTTTTATGTGAAATTACAATAGATGTACTATCATTTGATATAGGCAAGAAAGCTATCGGTCCTTTTTTAGTAAAAATTTGTCTCGCAACAGAATTATCAATTTTATCATGATACAATATTGTAACATATGCTTTGCTAAAGTAATCTTTTTTTATTTTTTTATAAAAGTATTTTTTAGAAAATTTATTTTGTAAATTTGTATCAATAATTAAATCATATTTGTTCGAAAGATAATTTAAATCCAAAATTTTTAAATTTTTTTTTATTTTCTTTAATTTTTTAAGATTTTTAACTTCATTTATTATATAATTATATATTTCGTAGTATTTAAACATGTACATTTGATTTATTTTATTTGATCTAAATTTTAATAAGGCAGAGTCTAAATCATTATGATTAAAAATTTGAATTTCCTTAATTGAAAATGATCTACTTTTAAGATTTGGGAATAAATTTTCAAGAAATTGGAAATTTTGATTAGTTATACCAATTGTACGAGCAGATGTAGGCTCTTTCTGATAATTTTCATAAATAATATCTACATATAAATTTTTTTTTATAAGGTTTTTTGCTAAGATTAGTGAGGTTAATCCACTTCCAATTATACAAATTTTCATAAATTTTATTAATTTTATCAATTTTAATTAGATGATACAAAGTGACAAATCAGAATCAATTATGGAAATTAAAAATTATTTAAATAAATCTATAAATTTTGCCATTAGGAGACTATTCGAGGTATTTGGCGCACTTTTAGTGGTCTTGTCGTTGTATATTTTGATATCGTTAGTTTCATATTCGCCAGGGGACCCTAATCTAATATTTAAAGACATTTCAAGCGTTCACAATCTAATGGGTAAAAATGGCAGTATAATTTCAGATTTTTTGTTTCAGTCTTTCGGGTTAATGTCTTTTTTATTTTCTCTTACAATTCTATTTAATGGATTTTTTATCTTTAGGAATAAAAAAATTAGTTTTGTTGTGGAAAGTTTGTTTTATACAGTTTTATACTTGAGTTTAGGATCGTTTTTTTTAACTTTTTTTTATGATAAATCATTTTGGTTAATCATAAATGGAAATGGTGGATTTATAGGTAAATATCTAAGTAATACTTTCTTGGCAAAAATTGTTATTGTTAATGCAGAAATAGGATATTACGTACTAATAGTTTCTGTATCTTTGCTCTTTTTTTTATCAACTAAAATAAAAATAAAAAATTTTATTTCATTTTTTAAATCAGTATTTGTAAATAAAAATTTCGTTAAAAATAGAAACCTAAATGAAAACAACATTATATTAGAGGAACAAAAAGTTGATGATGTAGTAGAAAATAGAACGCAAGTAGATTTACCATTTAATAAAAAATTAGATAGAAACAAAACGAGCTATTATATTTTACCAAAAGTAAACATCTTAAATAAGGCGCAACATGGTGAGAAAAAAGATATTATAGATAATAAAGTAAATGCAGAATTCTTAGAGAAAATATTGCTTGATTTCGGAGTTCAAGGAAAAATAAAAAAAATAAATCATGGACCTGTTGTAACTTTAAATGAATTTGAACCAGCTGCTGGTGTAAAAGTCTCTAAAATTATAAATCTTTCAGAGGATATAGCTAGAAATACTAGTTCAGAGTCAGCTAGAATTTCTACTATTCCAGGAAGTAATACTGTTGGTATAGAGCTTCCAAATGAGATTAGGGAAAATGTTTATTTAAGTGAAATTATTTCTAATACAAATTTTTCTAGAAAGGATAATAAATTGCCTATTTCTCTTGGTAAAAGTATATCTGGTGTACCTATTGTAGGAGATTTAAGCTCGATGCCTCATCTTTTAATCGCAGGAACCACAGGTTCAGGAAAGTCAGTTTGTATAAATACTATAATTTTGTCTCTTATATTTAAACACAACCCAAATAGATGTAAATTTATTCTAATTGATCCAAAAATGTTAGAGCTCTCAACATATGAGGGAATACCACATTTATTATGTCCTGTTATTACAGAACCAAAAAAAGCTACATCAGTTTTGGGATGGGTAGTTAAAGAAATGGAAAATAGATACAAATTAATGACTAGAGAAGGGGTTCGTAATATTGATGGATACAATTTGAAACATAAACAGCCTATGCCTTATATAGTTGTAATAGTTGACGAAATGTCTGATTTAATGCTTGTAGCTGGTAAAGAAATTGAAAGTTATATTCAAAAATTATCTCAAATGGCTAGGGCTTCGGGGATTCACATTATAATGGCAACACAAAGACCAAGTGTAGATGTAATTACAGGGACTATAAAGGCGAATTTTCCCACAAGAATTTCTTTTCAAGTTAGCTCTAAAATAGATAGTAGAACTATACTCGGAGAGCAAGGTGCTGAACAGCTTTTAGGAAAGGGAGACATGTTGTACATGTCATCTGCGAATAGAATTGTAAGAATTCATGCCCCTTTTGTTTCCGACCAAGAAATTGATAAAGTTAATAATTTTATAAGATCTCAAGCAGAGCCTGACTATGTAGATGAAATTTTAAATTTATCTGAGCACCAAGATATCTCAGAAAAGGGTAGTGAAAGTAATGATAAAGATGAGCTTTATGAAAGTGCTCTAAAAATGATAAGAATTGAAGGAAAAGCCTCTACGTCTTTTTTACAAAGAAAATTACAAATTGGATATAATAGAGCTGCAAGAATTATAGATATGATGGAGGAAAATGGAGAGGTAAGTAAAGCTAACCATGTTGGAAAAAGAGAAGTTTTAAAATGAAAATTTTTTTTTATATATTATTTATTACATTTTTGTTTTCAAATTCATTCGCCTCTTCAGAAAAAGAGCTTCATAAAAAAATATCAGAAGTTAAAACTCTAGGCTTTAAATTTAATCAAACTTTAAATGGCAAAGATGAAAAAGGAGAATGTATAATAAATTATCCGGGCAAAATTTATTGTAAGTATGAAACTCGTTTTAACAAAATTGTAGTTTCAAATGGTAAATCCTTAGTTATTAGGAGTGATAAAAATAACCAATATTTTAGATATAATCTAGAAAGTACACCTCTATCAATCCTTCTAAATAAAGAACTAATTTTAAATCAAATTATAAATTTAAAATTAAAAGATGTTAATGATAAATATTTTATGTTGTCCTTGAATGAAAAAGGACAAGAAATTAATATATTTTTTGGTAAAGAAAATTTAAATTTAATTGGTTGGCAAACAGAAGATATTTATCAAAATTTGACTGTAACTTATATTTACGACGTTGAAATAAATAAAAAAATAGATAACAAAATTTTTAATTTACCAAAATTATAAATTAAGCAGATATATTTATTTTCTCTTCTTTGAAAATTTTCATACCTCGAGCTAAATAATTTTTAAGAGCATTCTTATGATCTAGAGTACATGTATGTACCCAAACTCTATTTATATCTTTTTTAAAAGATATTTTAATAGCGTTTGAAAGCAAATATCCACCATAATTTTTTTCTCTATAATCTTTTAGAACTCCAAAATAAGCTATCTCAACATCATTAGTTTCGGGGTGGAAAATTTTTTCAAAGTATCCTGCAACTTCATTTTTTACCTCTAAGACGTATGTTTCAACATCTTTATCATTTAAGTAATTTTGCCATGCTTGGTCACTCCAAGATAGCCTATCTATCCATCGATGATCTTTGCCTATTTGTTTGTATAAAAATTTATTTAATTGAAAATCAGGTTTTTTAATGTGAACTATGTTACACTCTTCTCCGGAATAATTAGTGTCCTTTAATTGTTTTATATTTTTAATTTCTAAGTATTGTCTTGATATTTCAATCATTTTTTACCATTTTTCCGATTTTTTCGCCCCCAAATATATGAAAGTGTAAATGTGGGACTTCCTGTCCTCCATCGGAACCTATATTGGATAATGTTCTGTATCCATTTCCATTATTTATAGATATTCCAAGTTTTTTTGCAACTAAAGTTACTCCTCTAAAAAATCCTAAAATTTCTTTTTCTGAGGCATTTTCGTTAAAATCGTCCAAATTCGAATATTTTCCTTTTGGTATTACTAGAGCATGTATTTTTTTTTGGGGATTAACATCGTAAAAAGACAAAACATATTCATCTTCATAAATTTTATCGCAAGGGACTTCTCCTCTTAGAATTTTTGCAAAAATGTTATTATTATCGTAGCTCATAAATTAATTTATAAAAAAATTATTTAGATAAAACTTCTTTAACAGTTTCTCCCATTACTGAGGGATTTTTTGATATTGTAACACCAAATTCCCTTAATATTTCTACTTTTTCAACTGCACTCTCCCCGTAGGCTGAAACGATAGCACCAGCGTGCCCCATAACTCTTCCTTTTGGCGCTGTAAGACCAGCAATATAGGCGATTACAGGTTTTTTCATATTATCTTTTGCAAATTGACCAGCTGCAACTTCTTGTGGTCCACCAATTTCACCAATCATAAGTATTGCATCTGTTTCATCATCTTCTTCAAATTTCCCTATAATATCTTTAAACGAACTTCCATTAATTGGATCACCGCCTATACCCACGCTTGTTGAAATACCAATATTTAAATCTTTAAGTTGTTGAGCTGCTTCATATCCTAATGTTCCTGACCTACTAATTATTCCAACACGTCCTTCTTTATAAATATGTCCTGGCATAATTCCAAGCATTGATTTTCCAGGACTTATTATTCCAGCACAGTTAGGACCTACTAAACTCATCTTTTCAGATTTAGAATATCTTCTCATATATCTTTTAATTCTAATCATGTCATGTGAAGGTATTCCATCAACTATGGCAACACAGGTTCTAATACCAGCATCAGCTGCTTCCATAGCAGAGTCTGCTGCAAATGCAGGAGGAACAAATAATATGGATGCACTTGCCCCGGTATTTTCTACAGCCTCTTTAACTGTATTAAAAACTGGAAGATTAAGGTGTTTCGTCCCGCCTTTACCAGGTGTAACACCTCCAACTACATTTGATCCGTACTTAATCATTTCTTCGGCGTGGAAAGTTCCCATCTTTCCTGTAAAACCTTGAATAATTATTTTAGTATCTTTATTTATTATAACAGCCATCTTATCCTTTTAATGTTTTAACAGCTTTGTTTGCTGCATCTTCTAAAGAGTTTGCTTCAATATATTTTATTTTACTCTCTCTTAAAATTTTATTCCCTTTATCGACGTTTGTTCCTGCAAGTCTTATTACGAGTGGAACATTAATTTCAATTTTTTCTAATGCCTGAACTATACCCTCTGCTACCCAATCACACCTATTTATCCCAGCAAAAATATTTACCAAAATAACTTTTACTTTTTCATCCATTGAAATTAGTTTAAACGCTTTAACAATTTTTTCAGGAGTTGCTCCACCCCCTACGTCAAGAAAATTTGCAGGTTCACCACCAGCTAATTTAATCATATCCATTGACGCCATTGCTAATCCTGCTCCATTAATTATGTTTCCAATATTTCCGTCTAAGCTTACATAATTTAAACCTCTATCAGATGCATAAACCTCGCTAGGATTTTCTTGTGTTTTATCTCTTAATTCAGATATTTGGTTCCTTCTAAATAGAGCATTATTGTCAAAACTCATTTTACAATCCAAGGCTAGTATTTGACCTTGTCCTGAAACAGCTAGAGGGTTAATTTCAACCATAGTTGCATCTAACTCACTAAATGCTCTGTAACAACCAATGATAGTCTCGGCTGTTCTATTAATTAATTCAGGTGCAACCCCCAGACCAAACGCTATCTCTCTCGCTTGAAATTTTTGCATTCCTACAGCTACTTCTATTTTAGATCTTATAATGCTTTCAGGTTTTTCTTTTGAAATTTCTTCAACACTCATACCGCCCTCTGTGGATGCTACAACCATTATACTTTCTGAACTTCTGTCAAAAACTAATCCTAAATAAAATTCTTTTTTAATATCAGTGGCTTCCTCTACATATATTCTATTTACTATTTTTCCTTGGGGTCCTGTTTGATTTGTGACTAACTTTTTTCCTAATAGCTTATCGGTTGCTTGCGCGACTTCTAAGGGTGAATTACATAATATAATTCCCCCTGCCTTTCCTCTGGCACCTGAGTGAATTTGTGCTTTTACAACCCATTTAGATCCCCCAATTTCTCTAGCTTTATTTTCAGCATTTTCTGGACTATATGCAATTCCTCCTCTAGGAATAATTACTCCAAAATCTGCTAATAATTTTTTTGCTTGGTATTCGTGGATATCCATTCTATTTTTTTTGAATAAGTTTATCTATATTAACAATATTTTCAGCCATACGAGCTGACGCAGCATCTATCATTCTTCCATCTAACTGGGCAGCCCCTTTACCCTCTTTTGCAGCTTTATCGAGTTCATCTATAATTCTTTTTGCTTTTTTTACTTCTGCCTCTGGTGGAGTGAAGACTTGATTTGCTAATTCGATTTGAGATGGATGTATTGCCCATTTACCCTCTATTCCTATCGCGGCTGCCCTTTTTGCAGAAAGAATGTATCCATCGGGGTCGTTAAAATCACCAAATGGTCCATCTATTGCTCTTAAACCATAAGCTCTACAAGTCATAACCATTTGTGATAAACCATGATGCCATTGATCTCCTGGATAATCGGGATTTAACCCACCTATTACAACTGTTCTAGCCCTTAAGCTTGCAGCATAATCTGCAACGCCAAAGTGTAATGCCTCTAATCTTTCACTTGATGTAGCAATTTCTTTTATATTTGACATTCCTAGTGCAGTTTCAATCAGGCACTCTAAACCAATTTTATTTTTAATTTTTTTACTTTCTTCAATCTGGGTTAACAAACAGTCAACCATATATACATCACTTGCTGTTCCTGCTTTAGGAATTAGTATTGTATCTACTTTATCTCCTACTTGTTCTACAATATCTATTACATCACGATACATATAATGAGTATCTAACCCATTTATTCTTACTGAAATCGTTTTTCCTTTTTCTCTCCAATTGATCTCTTTCAGGGCTTTGATTGTATTTTCTCTTGCAACTACTTTGTCATTTGGTGAAACTGCATCCTCAAGATCTAAGAAAATATAATCTGCACCAGAATTAAGTGCTTTCTCAAACATTTTCGGTGCAGATCCAGGTACTGCTAATTCACTTCTATGTAATCTTGATTTTGCGGGTTTATAATATTTATGACTCATAATTTTGTTTCTAGATTTATTTAATCAGGCAATCCGCAATAAACCTAATTTTTTTATAGATTTGTAGCAAATAATATTAAATTAATGAAGTTATTTCTTACGTTTTTCCAGTTCTGCCATAACATCTTCTATATGTATGTTATTAGCCTCAAGATATACCGCTAAATGATATAACACATCGGCAGCCTCATGAACTGTATTTGATTTGTTCTCTACCGCCTCGATGAGTTCACCAATTTCCTCTTTGACCTTAGCTACACTTAGTTTTTTGTTATCTAATAATTTCTTAGTATATGAGTCTTCATTAGAGCTTTTTTTTCTGTCTCTTATTAAATTAATCAGTTCCTCTAAAGTATTGAGCATTATATTCTTACTGGTATTCCTTTGCTATTTAAATATTCTTTTGCTTCTATAACAGAATGTTTTCCATAATGAAATATTGAAGCTGCTAAAACTGCACTGGCATTACCCTCTTTTATACCCTCAGCCAAATGATCAAGATTACCTACGCCTCCAGATGCTATCAAAGGAATATTAACCATTGATGATATTTTTTTCATTAAGTCGATGTCATACCCAATTTGTGTACCATCTCTATCCATAGAGGTAACTAATAGTTCTCCTGCCCCATTATCTTCCATTTTTTTAGCAAACGCTAAAGCATCCAATCCTGAATTATTTCTTCCACCATGAGTGTATACGTCCCATTTATCTCCATTTTTTTTAGCATCAATAGCAACAACAATACATTGTGATCCAAATTTTTTTGAACTTTCTAATACTACATTTGAATCTTTTACTGCTGCGGTATTTATAGATACCTTATCTGCTCCACAGTTTAGTAGTTTATTTATATCCTCAATATTTCTTACTCCGCCACCAACTGTTAATGGAACAAAACATTTTTTCGAGGTTTCTTTTACTACATGATAGATTGTATCTCGATTTTCATTTGAAGCGGTAATGTCTAAAAAACATATTTCGTCCGCACCGCCATCGCTGTAAATTTTAGCTTGTTCCACTGGGTCACCGGCATCTTGTAAATCGACAAAATTTATTCCTTTGACAACTCTACCATTCTTTACATCTAAGCAAGGTATTATTCGATTTTTAAGCATTAATCTCCTTTGCTAAATCTTCTAACTTTATATCACCATCGTAAATTGCTTTACCAACTATTATGCCTTCTATATTTTTGTTATGAAGCTCTTTTGCTCTTTTTATATCTTCTATTGAAGAAACGCCCCCTGAAATTATAACAGGAAAATTCGAGGTATTAGCAATTTTTTCTGTTCCTTCAAAATTTGGACTGGTTTTCATTCCATCTTTATTAATATCTGTATAAATTAATCTCGATACTCCATAATCGTTTACTTCTTTTAAAAAATCTAAAGTTTTTAAATTAGAATTTTTTTTCCATCCAGACACAGCCAAATATCCATCTTTAGCATCTAAACCTAAAGCAATTTTATTAGGAAATTTTTTACATGCGTTCTCTAAAAATTCCTTATCATTTATTGCAGCACTCCCTAGTATAACCTTTTCAACACCTGCATCTGCATATTTTTGAATGCTATCAAAGTTTCTAACACCACCACCTACTTCTATTTTAATATCAAATTTATTTACTATATCTTTAATAATTTCAAGATTTACTGTCTGGCCAGTTAAGGCACCATCTAGATCGATAATGTGTAAATTTTTAAAACCATAATCTTTAAACTTATTAGCCTGTTCTACTGGAGACATTTCATACTCAGTTTTTTTATTAAAATCTCCTTTGACTAATCTTACACACTTCTTGTCTTTAATATCTATTGCGGGAAATATTTTCATTTACAAATTTATAAAATTATCAACTAATTTTAAGCCGGTTTTATCACTTTTCTCAGGATGAAATTGTGTTCCAAATATATTTTCTTTCTCAACTGAACAAACTACTTTTGTTGAATAATTAGTAGTTGCTGAAATAACCTTTTTATCAGTAGGTATAAACTCATAACTATGAACAAAGTACATATGAGAATTATTTTCTATACTTTTAAAAATTTTACTATCTTTAATAATATTTATTTCATTCCACCCAATATGAGGAAGCTTATACTTTCCTCCTTGATTGTCGATTTTTGATACTTTCCCAGATATCCAACCTAAACCTTTTGTCTCTGTTTCTTCATATCCAACATCAGCAAACATCTGTAAACCTACACAAATACCTAGTAATGGTTTTTTTTTATTAATTGCAAATTCATTCAGTTCATCCACTAAACCACTGATATTATTTAAAGCCTCAATACAACTTTTAAAAGAACCCTGTCCTGGCAAAACTACTTTATCACTTGAACCTATTTTTTTAATATCAGATGTGACTTCAATATTTACTTTATCGTTTGCTACTTCTTTAAACGAATTGATAACTGAGCTTATGTTACCTGATTTGTAATCAACAATAGATAGCTTCATCAATTCTTTAATTTTATAAAGAACCTTTTGTGGATGGAATAGCTTTTTTGTTTCTTGGATCTATTTCCATTGCAGCTCTTAATGATCTGGCAAGTCCTTTAAAACATGATTCTATAATGTGATGACTATTATCACCGTAAATATTTTCAATATGTAACGTAATTCCTGCAGACTGGGAGAAAGCCTGAAACCATTCTTTAAAAAGTTCAGTATCCATTTCACCTAATTTCTCAACTTTTAATTTCACATTCCAAATTAAATAAGGTCTGTTTGAAACATCTATAACCACTCTTGTTAATGCTTCGTCCATAGGAATTAAAGCATGTGCATATCTTCTAATTCCTTTAAATTTATTTGATGCTTTTTTTAAACATTCTCCTATTGCGATACCCGAGTCTTCTGTTGTGTGGTGAAGATCTATATGTGTATCACCTTTAGCTTTAATATTCATATCTATTGAGGAGTGTTTTGAGAGTTGCTCTAGCATGTGATTTAAAAAACCAATTCCAGTATCGATTTTATATTTTCCGTTACCATCAATATTCATATCTACACTGATGCTAGTTTCTTTAGTTTTTCTATTTAATTTGGCTTTTCTCTTCATTTTAAAACAACATATATAGAGATTATAACACTATATCAATAATAGTCTCACACCCTTGAAGTATTAAAAATAATATCCATTTAAGATGTATGACAACAATAGTATTAGTAAGAAAAAATAATGACGTAGTTGTGGCAGGTGATGGTCAGGTTAGCATGGGAAATACAGTGATCAAAAGCACTGCGAATAAAGTTAGAAGAATTGATAAAAGAGACGTAGTTGCGGGATTTGCAGGCTCAACTGCTGATGCATTAACCTTATTTGAAAGATTAGAATCTAAGTTAGAAAAACATGCGGGCAACTTATCAAGATCTGCAGTTGAATTGGCAAAAGATTGGAGAACAGACAAATACTTAAGAAGATTAGAAGCTTTGATGGCAGTAGCCGATAAAGAAAAAAGCTTTATAATTTCTGGTACAGGCGATGTTCTAGAGCCTGAGGGGGATGTAATTGGAATCGGTTCAGGCGGAAATTATGCTTTAGCAGCTGCTAAAGTTTTAATGGATACAGACTTATCGGCTGAAGAAGTTGCTAAAAAAGCAATACAAGTGGCATCTGATATATGTGTTTTTACAAATAACAATTTAAAAATAGAGAAAGTTTAATGGAGAAATCAAACGTAACTACTTTTAAGCCTAAAGACAAACAGGATAGCAAAGAAAACCTTGCTACATCATTATCACCAAGAGAAATTGTATCAGAATTAGACAGGTTTGTAGTTGGTCAAAATAATGCAAAAAGAGCTGTAGCTATTGCATTAAGAAATAGATGGAGAAGACAGGCACTAACCGGAGATATGAAAGATGAAGTTTTACCAAAAAATATTTTAATGATAGGGCCTACAGGAGTAGGAAAGACAGAAATTTCAAGAAGATTATCGAAACTTGCTGAAGCACCATTTGTAAAAGTTGAAGCAACTAGATTTACAGAAGTTGGCTATGTTGGACGTGATGTAGAGCAAATAGTAAGAGACTTACTTGAGATAGCAATTTCAATGGAGAAAGTAAAAAAAAGAAAAGAAGTGAGAGCGCAAGCCCAAAAATTAGCTGAGGATAGAGTACTAGATGCAATGGTTGGTGCTAAGGCTACAGTTGCAACTAGAGAAAGCTTTAGAAAAAGATTAAGAGATGGAGATCTTGATGATAATGAAATTGAAATCGCGATAAGTGAAAGTGGTAACATGCCTTCATTTGAAATTCCTGGTATGCCTGGAGCAAATATTGGTATGATAAATATTTCTGATGTTCTTGGAAAGTCTATGGGCAAAAAATCTCAAAGAAAGAAAATGACAGTTAAGGAGTCTTACGAAATTTTAATGAACGAGGAGTCTGATAAACTTATAGAACAAGATAAAATAATTAAATCTGCTAAGAATACTACTGAAAACAACGGAATCGTTTTTTTAGATGAAATAGATAAAATATCTGCCAGAACTGACAGAGTTGGTGGAGACGTTTCAAGAGAAGGTGTTCAAAGAGATTTACTTCCGCTAATTGAAGGAACTACAGTAAGTACTAAATATGGACCTGTTAAAACTGATCATATTTTATTTATTGCGTCAGGAGCATTTCAATTGGCAAAACCCTCAGATTTATTGCCTGAATTGCAAGGTAGACTTCCAATAAGAGTTGAGCTTGACCCATTAACTAGTGATGACTTTAAAAGAATTTTAAAAGAACCAGATAACAGTTTAATAAAACAGTACAAAGCTTTACTAAAAACAGAAAATGTAGAATTAGAATTCACTGAAGACGGAATAAATACTATTGCTAATATTGCTACTGAAGTTAATTCATCAGTGGAAAACATTGGTGCTCGAAGATTACATACGATAATTGAGAGAGTTCTTGATGATATAAGCTTTACTGCAACAGATAAGTCCGGTGAAAAAGTAATAGTGGATTCCAAGTATATAAAAGCTAATTTAGGCGAATTAACTAAAGATACAGATCTCTCGAAATTTATTTTATAACTTTATACTCAAAGTTCTGAGTTTCTTCATTTACTTGCAACTCAACAGCACCGTTTCTCAAATGAAATTTTCGTGCCATTTCAGTAAGAGGGGATAAAGTAACTAATCTGTTTAGATGATTTGATTTTTTAATCATTTTATATACTTCTTTTACGATAAGTTTCCCACCACCTTTTTTTTTAGACCAAACAGTGTATGCTATGGCTATCTTACCAACATTTTGGTCTCTATTAGCGCTTTGCAAAAAGGCATCTTTGCTAAGATTATCAAGTTCGTTCACAGTTTTAGGAATTTCATTTGTAAATGCAAAGCACATAACTGCGTGAATTTCACCTTGATATTTTACACCAAAAATTTTCCTACCATAACTAGTTCTGAAATCATTGGATAGTTCTGGCCTTACTGGGTCATCACTCGTGTCACATTTTTCTAGTTCAACTAACTCAGCACCTTTAACCCAATCAAAAAAATCCTTTAATTTCTTTTCAATATTTTTTTTTACCTTAAAAATATTATCCTTATTTTTTTCAAAGTTTTTTTTTATTTTCTCATTAATAGATCTAGTATTTGATTTAATATCTATTTTCATTTTTTTTTTTTTAATCTTATTGAAAACTCTCCTTTGTTTAGGTTTTCAATTTCATTTATATTTATTTTTTGTATTTTATCCATTAATTCATTACTGTTCTGAATATAATCTGGTACTGAAAATTTCAATATTCCTAATCTATTCGATCTGTATGGATCTTGATCATTTTTCGATCTTAATCCCTTTCCTGTAATAATATTTATATTCCTAATACCCTTATTATATGAGTTGATTATCAAGTTTTTAATTGCAATATTTGCATCCCTCAAATTAAATCCGTGCAGATCTATAGTTATTTCATTGGAATTTCTAAAGCTTTTATTATTAACATCTTTGTCAAAAATTCTTTCATTACTATTGATAAATTCTTCCCAGGCTTTTTGATCTTTCTCTGAAATTTTTTTTATCAATTATATATTTGTTTCTACAAGTAGCCAATTAGGATTTTTAGATGTGGTGTCTCTTGAAAACTTCCATGTATCATAAACTTTTTTAATCTTATCAGGATTCCCAGAAATAATTTTTTTTTCTTTATCTTTAATTGATGAAATAATTTCGCTAACAAAATCTACTGTAACCTCTAAAATATTATTGTTTTGTTTGTGCTCTTTCACTTCCGAAGAATTAACACCTATGAAAGTAGTCTCGGATATATAACCTTTAGAATTTCTGTCATTTATTGCTTGATTGAATTGCTCATAAACTTTTTTGTCGAGAAGATATTGTATTTTAGTTACATCACCTTTTGCAAAACTTGTTATAATAGTTTCATAGGCAATGTTAGCACCTTTAAGAAACTCCTTCTTTTCATCATCATTGAAAGTGTATTTTTTTAAGTTCTGTTTCCTAGGATTTGCTGTAAAGTCGTGAGGAAAGCTGGCTGAAATATCCTCTTCATAGCCTGTTTTTTTTCCTAAAATTCCTCTTAATCTTAAAAAAATAAATCCAGCTATCATTGCTAAAAGTATGATATCTATATATTCAAAGCTATAACTCATATTATTATAATATTTACTATGTTGCTTAATTTCAACTGACAATTTACATTAAAGACAAATGAACACAGCATTATTACTGATAATTTTAATACCTCTGGTGGAGATATATCTTTTTATAAAAATTGGATCTCAAATTGGCGCTTTTAATACGATTTCACTGATCTTATTAACTGCTTTGCTTGGAGTTTGGTATGCGCGTTATGAAGGATTTAATACTCTTAAATCTGGAATTTCACAAATTATGAAAAATGAGGTTCCTTTATACGAGATAGTTTCTGGCGCAGCATTAGCCATAGCAGCACTGATGTTAATTTTACCTGGGTTTGCGACTGATTTAATAGGATTACTACTAATTTTTCCATTATCGAGAAAACTAATCTTAGGTAAGTTCGCGAACAAATATTCGAAAAAAAATAAAAACGATAATAATCAATATATTGATGGAGAGTCTGAGGAATTAGATGATAAAAACAAAAAATGAATAAATTTAAAATTTTACTCAACTTTATCAAAGATATCTCAGTTGAAACTCCAGATGCTGAAACTCTGATTTTCGTTAGAGATAATATTTCTAAGTACGTGCTAAATATTGATATCACTTCTAAGCCACTAAAAAATAAAATGATAGAAATTAATACTAAGTTAAACTTTGGCGATAAACAGAATAATGATAAACAGTCAGTCTTTGAAATTATTTATGCCTCAGTTGTTAGAATAGACGAAAGTGTGAAAGACAAGAAGGTGTTAGAAAAAATTATACTTTGTGATGTTCAAAAAGAAATTTATCCTAAATTAGAGGAAATTTTTACTAAATTAATTAACGATGCAGGTTTTCCTGGTTTAAAATTTGAAAAGAAAGTCGACTTTGAAAAATTGTATAATGAAAGATTAAATTAAAAATAATTTTTCTTTAAACTAGATTTTAAAAATGATTTATGAGAAGAAATTTCTTCGTCAGTTATAACAACAACTTTTTTTGAATATTTTCCTGATATATCTGTATTACTAAATTCTTTTAAATTTTCTTGATTTTTAAAATTTAATGATGGCTCTTTCTGATCTAATAAATTTATATATACTTTTGACAATAATTCACAGTCTAGTAATGCGGTATGTTTTTCTCTCTTAGAATTATCTATTCTGTACCTTTTGCAAAGTGCATCTAGGCTTGCTGGAGAACCAGGAAATTTTTTTCTAGCTATATCAAGTGTATCTATAACGTTTTTTTTATCGATTTTATCATATCCAGCTATAGATAACTCGTTATTTATATGAGAGATATCAAACTCAGCATTGTGAATTACAATTTTTTTTCCCTCAATGAATTTTAAAAAATCATCTGCTATATCCTTAAAAATATTTTTATCTGATAAAAACTCATCTGTATAACCGTGTACTTTAAGCGCACTTTCAGAAACTTTTCTTTGAGGATTTAAGTAGCAGTGAAATGTTTTTTTTGTAGGAATTAAATCATCTAACTCGATACAACCAATTTCAACAATTCTATGTCCGTCTTTTACATTAAGTCCAGTTGTTTCAGTATCTAAAATTACTTCAATCATATTTATCTAATTTTTTCTTAATTTCAGAAATGCTCTTTTTTAAAGAAACTTTGTTAAAATCATTTTTTATCACAAATTTACATTTTTTTTTTTTTAATTTTGAAGCAATCTGATTTTTTTTAATTAAAGTAAATAGTTTTTTATTAAAATTTGGTCTTTTTGCTAGTCTTTTTAGTATTTCTTTTTTTTTAGTTTCTACAAATATTAATATTAAATTTTTGGTTGAAATTTTATTTTCTATTAAAAGCGGTATATCTAGTACTACATTTTTTTTATTTTTATTTTTACTTAGGAATAATTTTAGATTTTTACTCACATATGGATGTACAACTTTTCCTATCTTTTTTAAATTTGCGCTGTTTTTTAGTATAAGTTTTGATAATTCATTCTTACTGATAGGAAATTTAGTTATTTGTTTTGGAAATTTTTTTTTTAATTTTAAAAAGCACTTGTAATTTTTTTCATATATCTTTTTAATTTCTTCATCTGCATTAAAAACTGGGTAATTAAATTTTCTTGATATGTATGTTTTTCCTGAACCTATATCTCCTACAATCCCTATTTCCATTTTATTTGACAATGTTTAATGTTTCTTCATCAATATCTGGCATAATTTCGTGCCAGAGAGTAAAAGACTGGTGAGCTTGGTAAATAAACATCATTTTTCCATTAACAGTTCTGTGAAAATTTTTTTTTGCATTTTTAAGAAATTCTGTTTCTGGAGGATTATAAATAACATCATAAAAAAATTTTTCATTTTCAAGATTTTCAAAATTTATATCAATGTTATCATTTTTATTTAAACCCAAGCTTGTTGCATTAATAATTATATCAAATTTACACTCTTCATTCCATTCTAGAACTTTAACATTTTTAAACTTATTTTTAATTAATTCGGCCTTTTTTTTTGTTCTGTTTTTTAAATATATTTCTTTTATTTGAAGATTGTTTAATGCAAAAACTATTGATGGAACTACGCCACCAGATCCGAGTATTAAAGCAGTTTTTCCTTGAATGTCGTAGTTTATTTTTCTTAAGGATAATTCAAAACCTGCAATATCTGTGTTATGTCCTATGATTTTTTCACCTTTTTTATAAACTGTATTTACTGACTCTGTTTGTTCCGCTTCTGGGCTTAAAAAATCTAAATATTTAATTATTTCTTTTTTATAAGGAGTTGTAACATTTAAACCGAAAATTTTATTTTCTCTTACACTTTTAACAATTTGAGGCAGGTCATTTAATTCTACACTTTTCTTATCATAATGAGCGGTAATTTTATTTTTTTCAATCCAATGGTTGTGTAGCTCTGGTGATAAAGAGTGGTCTATCGGTTTTCCAATCACTAATAATTTCTTCATTTTCTTTTTCTTGATAACCTATTGATTAAAAACAAAGCTATGCCCGTTAATAAAGCAAATACCTCCAAAGCATGTCCAGAATTTCCTAAAGTCATATGAACAATAAAAAAAATTATACATACCACAAACCAAATTAAAATTAACATTTAAAATCTCTTAAATAATTCTTTAACATTAATATTGGTAGACCCATAATAGTGTTTTGATCTCCTTCAATTTTTTCAAAAAGATTTCTTCCTGGTCCTTCAATTTGATAAACATTATAAGCATATAATTTTTCATCAGAAATTTTATCTAAATAAGTTAAAAGTTGTTCTTCACTAAATTCTTTCATAATCAGTAGTGCTTTGTCTGTATGATTCCATACCATTACACCATTCATGGATAAACAAATTGAACTTATAAGGTAATGTTTTTTGCCATTTAATAATTTTAAAATTCTCAGCGCATCCTGTCTGTCAGAAGGTTTTGATATTAGCTTACCGTTTAAATCAATAACACTGTCAGCACCCAATACCAATCTATTTTCATTAATCTGGCTTACTTTATTCGCTTTTAGTTCAGCTAAATTTTTTGAAATTGTTTCAGGATTAGCTCCTTTTGCTATTAAAGAATCTTTAACAGGATCCTCATCAACGTTGGAGTGTACTACATTGCATTCAATATTATTCTTTTCCAATATATCTTTTCTTACCTCGCTTTTTGAAGCTAATATAATTTTATACATTTTTATTCTTTATTTCATGAATTTTAATTATAGATGCTGCAGTCTCCTCAACAGATTTTCTAGTTACATCAATTACTGGCCAGTTATATTTTTTAAAAGTTTTTTTTGCCAGTTTCACTTCCTCTGTTATTTTTCTCAAGTTTGTATAATTGCTTTTTTCACTTTCTTTAAGAGATCTTAATCGATTTTTACGTAAATCAATTAATCTCTCAGGATCAGTTGTTAAACCTACAATGCATAATTTCTTATTATTTTTAATGGACTTGGGCACTGAGTTTTCGTTAATAAGCGGGATATTTGATGTTTTGTAGCCTCTATTTGCAAGATAAATAGATGTTGGAGTTTTGCTAGTTCTGCTTACACCCAAAATAATTATATCCGATTCTTCCACATCTTTGAGGTCTTTACCGTCATCATGGTTCATCGTAAATTGAATAGCCTCGACTCTATCATAATACTCATCATTTAATTTGTGTTGTCTACTTGGAATGCTTAAAGATTTTTGATTAAGGTCTTTAGAAAACTTTTCTATTAAGTCTCCCAGAACACCATAACAGGGAATGTTGTTTTTCTTTGAACTATTAGTAATTAATTTATTAAGATTTTCATCTACAAGTGTAAATAGTATCATTGGCTTACCATGTTTAGATGCATCTTTAATAATTTGGTTAATTTGATTTTCTGTTCTTGTAAATGAATAATGATGAACTTTATATTTGAATTTTGTAAATTGAGATCTCAAGGCTATAAATATTCTGTCTATGGTCTCACCCGTAGAGTCAGAAACAAGATATATTTGATAAGGTTCATTCATGTATAAGTATGTATAAAAATAAGATTATATTAAGTTATATAACCTCAGGTTTAATTTATAAATAGATATAGTTACATATTATATTTAATTAACAATTTTAATATTCAAGCAATATAATATTAACAAAGTTATAACTATTTAATATTGTTAAAAAAGCTATATTTTTTGACCTTTTAACCTATTTTTAAATATGAACAAAAA
Source organism: uncultured Pelagibacteraceae bacterium (assembly GCA_902561075.1). Taxonomy (GTDB): domain Bacteria; phylum Pseudomonadota; class Alphaproteobacteria; order Pelagibacterales; family Pelagibacteraceae; genus Pelagibacter. The sequence goes on along the minus strand of CACEOC010000002.1, from coordinate 82,102 downwards.
GTTTATAATTATGTATAAGATTTAATTAACGTTAATCACATAACAATAAGAATATAATAGATAATCTATAAATATATTTATGTTAGATAAAATTAGAAAAATAATTCTTGAACAAAATACAAGTTTAAATGCAATTTGGTTAATGAGGCAAGCAGGTAGATATTTGCCTGAATTTAGAGAAATAAGAAAAAAAAATCCCAACTTCATCGAATTATGTTTAAACAAAAAAATAGTACCCGAAATAACTTTGCAACCACTTAAAAGATTTGAATTAGATGGCGCAATAATATTTTCGGACATATTAATGGTACCATATGGAATGGGTCAAAAAGTAGAATTTAAAAAAGATTTTGGACCAATTTTAGGTGAACTTAATATTAAAGACTTGGGAAATGAAAATCAGCTTACTTTTGAAAGTAATCTCAAACCAGTTTATGAATCTATGAAATATTTATCTGATGAACTAAATGGCGGCACAAAATCATTAATAGGTTTTGTTGGTGCTCTATGGACAATCTTGGTTTATATGCTTAACAAACAATCACCTAAAAAAAAAATCCCTAATGAAATAATTTATGAACATAAGAATATAAACGATTTAATAGAAATGGTAATTAAGTATATAAAAATTCATATTTCACAACAAGTGAACTCAGGTGCTCAAGTAATACAAATTTTTGATAGTTGGGCCGGGTTAGTTGACGAAAAACATATTGGTAAATTTATATACGAGCCAACAAAAGAACTAGTTGAGTTTATAAAAAATTTAGGTGTTCCAGTTATATGTTTTCCTCGCGAAATTAAAAATTATAAAAAATATGTAACAGAAGTAAGACCATCCGCTATAAATATAGATTATAATGTTGATCCAAAAGATATTTCAAACACTGTTAATATACCAGTGCAAGGAGGCTTAAACCCTTCAGTTTTGCTTTCCGATAAAGAAAAAATTAAAAAGGAAGCTGGTAATTTACTAGAAATATTTAAAAACCATCCTTACATTTTTAATCTTGGCCATGGTGTACTCCCACAAACAGATCCCAATATGGTAGAATATTTAGTAAAATTTGTAAAAGATAAAAAATGAAAAAAGATCATCCAGAAATAAGATTTGGAAAAACAGGAGTATTAATAATTAATCTTGGGACACCAAACTCTACAAGTTGGTTAGACATAAGAAAATATTTAAAAGAGTTTCTATCTGATAGGAGAGTAATAGAGGTAAATCCATTTTTATGGCAAATAATTTTGAACTTATTTATTCTAACTTTTAGACCATCAAAAACTGCAAAAGCCTATAAAAAAATTTGGATGAAAGACAAAAATATGTCGCCATTAAGATATTATACTGAGATGCAGTCTATTAAATTAGATAAAAAAATTGGAAATGAAAAATTGTTAGTAGATTACGCAATGAGGTACGGTCAACCTAGTATCAGAAGCAAGATTGCAGATTTAAAAGATAAAGGATGTGAGAATCTTGTAGTTTTACCTCTTTATCCGCAATATGCAGCAGCAACTACTGCAACTGTTTGTGATGAAGTATATAGATCACTATCCAATATGAGATGGCAACCTAGTTTACAAATCATACCTCACTACGAGTCCGATCCGCTTTATATAAAAGCTATTAGCAATTCTATCGAACAGAAATTAAAACAAATTAACTGGAAACCTGATCTAATAATGGCGTCATATCATGGTATACCTAAAAAATATTTTGAAAAAGGAGATCCATATCATTGCTATTGTCACAAGACTACCAGGTTAATTAATGAAAACATGAGCTCAAAAATACCTATAATAACAACTTTTCAATCTAGGTTTGGTCCTCAAGAGTGGCTTCAACCCTATACTGACAAAACTTTAGAGAAACTACCTAAAGAAGGTAAAAAAAATATTTTAGTAATATGCCCAGGATTTGCATCGGATTGTGTTGAAACTTTAGAGGAGATATCAATGGAGGGAAAAACCGCATTTATTGAGGAAGGAGGAGAAAATTTTGATTTTATTCCCTGTCTAAATGACAGCGAAGAACATATTGATTTATTCTCACATTTAGTGAAAAGATACACTTAAATTATGGATTCATATTTAATTTATAAGTCACTGCATTTAATTGCAGTTATTTCTTGGATGGCTGGGCTACTATATTTGCCAAGAATATTTGTTTATCATTCAGAAAATAATGAAATGAATTCTGTGTCTGAAATTTTTAAAACAATGGAGAGAAAGCTTTATTTTTTTATTATGTATCCGGCAATGATACTATCATGGATATTTGCACTAATAATGTTACATAAAAATTCATCCTTATTATCAGCTGGTTGGATGCATATGAAAATTTTTTTAGTAGTCTTTCTAACAATTTACCATTTTTATTTGGGTTCGTGTTTGAAACAATTTAAAAATGATAACAATTCCAAAAGTTCCAGGTTTTTCAGGATAACTAATGAAATACCTACTATATTACTAATTTTAATAGTTTTTTTAGCTATTTTAAAGCCGTTCTAGGCTTGAAATTATATTTACAGTATATATATTACAGTCATCTAATAAACAATCCTACATTATGAATATACAAGAACTAAAAAGCAAAACATCTGAAAACCTTATATCTGAGGCTGAAAAGTTGGGTATAGAAAACGCAAGTACTTTAAGAAGACAAGAAATATATTTTGCAATTTTAAAAAAGCTTGCTGAAAAAGGTGAAGAAATTACAGGAGGCGGTGTATTACAATTACTTCAAGATGGTTTTGGTTTTTTAAGGGCAATGGAATCTAATTATCTCCCGGGTGCGGACGACATTTATGTTAGTCCTAGTCAAATTAGAAGATTTGGTTTAAGGACTGGGGATAGCGTTGAGGGACCAATTAGAGCACCTAAAGAGGGTGAAAGGTATTTTGCATTATTACAAGTAGGTAAAATAAACTTTAGCGAACCACAGAATACAAAACACAAAATCGCTTTTGATAATTTAACCCCTTTGTATCCAAACAAGCAATTGGTTATGGAAGTAGAAACAACTAAAATCGAGAAAAAACCTGATCTGACTCCAAGATTAATAGATCTCGTAAGTCCAATTGGAAAAGGACAAAGATCATTAATTATTTCCCCACCTAAGGCAGGTAAAACAATGATACTACAAAGCATTGCAAATTCAATAACTGCTAATCACCCAGAGTGCTATTTAATGGTTCTACTAATTGATGAAAGACCTGAAGAGGTTACAGATATGCAAAGGACTGTTAAAGGAGAGGTTATAAGCTCAACTTTCGATGAACCTGCTCAGAGACACGTAGCTGTAGCAGAAATGGTTATTGAAAAAGCTAAAAGATTGACTGAACATAAGAAAGATGTTGTGATCTTACTTGACTCAATTACAAGATTGGGCAGAGCTTATAATGCGGTTGTTCCAAGTTCAGGAAAAGTTTTAACTGGAGGTGTGGACGCTAATGCACTTCAAAGACCCAAAAGATTTTTTGGTGCAGCGAGAAATATAGAGGAAGGCGGATCCTTAACCATAATAGCAACTGCTCTGATAGACACTGGAAGTAGAATGGATGAGGTAATATTTGAGGAGTTCAAAGGTACTGGTAACAGTGAAACTATTTTAGATAGAAAGATATCAGAAAAAAGAATATTCCCAGCAATGGACATAACTAAATCTGGAACAAGGAGAGAGGAGTTAATTTTCGATAAAAATGACCTTCAAAAAATGAATGTATTAAGAAGAATAATTGCTCCAATGGGTCCAATGGATGCTATAGACTTTGTTAATTCAAAGTTAAAGAATACTAAAAATAATGCAGAATTTTTCAATTCAATGAATAAGCCGTCATAGAAATTACATCCATCTAAAATTTCAAATGGATTTACATAAAGAAATAGAAAAAGTTCATTACAATATTAAGGCCGGACACTTTCAAAATGGACTTAAAAAGTGTAATGCACTTATTAAAAATTTTCCTGAAAATTCTTATCTTTATAATTTAGGTGGTCTGATATTACAGCAATTAAAGAGATTCAAGCCATCCATCGAGTATTTTCAAAAAGCCATAAGTTTGGATTCAAAAAATATTTATGCAAAAAATAATCTTGCAAATTCCTTTAAATATGTGTCAAAATTTGACTTATCTGAAAAACTTTATTTAGAAGCGCTAGATGCTGATCCAAATTATATTAAATGTCTCAACAATTATGGAAATTTAAAACAACAACTTTATGATTATAAATCTGCTGTTGAGTTATATAATAAAGCCATATCTATAGAACCTAATAATATAGATTTACTTTTAAGTTTAGCTAGTTGTTATCAATATATGGGCAATGCTGAGGATACAAAAAAAACTATCTTCAAAGTATTAAATCTTAATCCAGAAAATATGTCTGCACATAAAACTTTAAGTGGAATATTAAATTATAGTAAGGATAATGAGCATCTTAATACAATGGAAAAACTCTCTGAAAAAAAAGATTTAAAAGATCCCCAAAAAATCGATCTTTATTTTGCACTTGGAAAAGCTTATGAAGATTTAAAAGATTATGACAAATCATTTAAATATCTAAACGAAGCAAATAAAATCCAAAAAAAAAAAGTTGATTATCATTTTAAAAATGACAAAGATCAGTTTAATCATATTCAAAGTATATTTAGTAAATTAGAATTTCCAATTTTAAATCATCGAGAAAGTAACAAAAAAATAATATTTATAGTAGGAATGCCTAGGTCCGGCACAACTTTAGTTGAGCAAATTATAGCTTCTCATAACGAGGTAAGAGGTGCAGGAGAGTTGGATTATTTATCAAGGTCAATAAAAGAAAATATATTTGAAAATAACATATTAAGCAAAAGTAGAATTGAAGAGGAGATATTTTTAGAGAGCTCAAAGATTGCAGATGATTATAATAAACTTTTAGGATTCCATAAATTTGAGGAAGGAATTATTACAGATAAAGCTCCCCATAATTTCAAATGGTTAGGTGTGATCAAACTTTTTTTCAAAGATGCAAAAATTATTCATTGTACTAGAAACCCAAAAGATATTTGTCTTTCAATCTTTAAGAATTTTTTTTCTTCACCAGAAATGGAATGGAGCTCTTCTCAAACTGATATAGCCAACTTTTATAATCTTTATAAAAAAACAATGGAGTTTTGGAATAAAATTTTGAGTGATTCTATTTATAATATTAAATATGAAAGTTTAATAAATGATCAAGAAAAAGAAGTACGTAGTCTTTTAAAATTTTGTGATTTAGATTTTGATCCACAATGCCTCAATCATCACAAATCAAAAAAAACTCCAATAAGAACTGTAAGTGTCAATCAAGCAAGAAAACCTATTTATTCAAGTTCAATAAATAAAAATCAATTTTATGAAAAAAATCTTAGTGAAATGTTTAGTCTTTTAGATAATTAAAAATATAAATATCTATGGAATATCAAAAAGATTTAGAGATTGTAAATTTAGAGTTTAAAAAAAAAAATTTTATAAATGCTAAAAAAGTTTGTAAAGAAATATTAGCAAAATACCCAGACAAAACTTATCTACACAATCTCTATGGTTTGATACTTCAAAAACTTGGAGATTATAAAGAGTCAATATTTTATTTCAAAAAAGCTTTAGAAATAGATTCTTATCTAATATATACTAAACATAATTTAGCAAATTCTTACAAAAATCTGTTCAAATATCATTTGGCAGAGAAGCTTTATTTAGAGGTGTTAGCTGAAAAAAATGATTACCAAAAATGTTGGTATAATTATGCATTACTAAAACAAATATTAAATGATTATAGTAATAGTATTAAATTTTTTCAAAAATCCTTAGAATTTGAACCTAATCATGTTGGATCTCTTTTTGGTCTAGCAACCTGTTATCAACACTTGGGTGAAAAAAATAAATCTTTAGAGGTGACTGATAAAATCCTGAAAATTAACCCTAAATTGACTGGTGTTTATAGATTGATCAGCTCAATGACTAGTTATAAAACTGATAGTAATCTTATTTCTAGAATTGAAGAACTTTTAGAAAACGGGACTCTAGAGAACTGGCAAAAAGCTGACTTATATTTTTCTTTAAGCAAAGGCTTTGATGATTTAGGTGATTACAAAAAGTCCTTTGAATATTGTCAAAAAGGCAACATGCTAAAAAGATCAGATTTGGAATACAATATTTCAAAAGATAAAAAACTCTTTTCAAGTATTAAAAAATGTTTCGAAAATTTTGAGTTTAATAAATTTTCAAAGTCTAAACATGAAATAAAAATTATCTTTATTGTTGGTTTACCAAGATCTGGAACTTCATTAGCAGAGCAAATTTTATCATCCCACAAAAATATCCATGGTTTGGGGGAATTGATTTACATTCGTAAATTAATTTTTGAAAATATTGTTACAAAAAACGAAATTAACAAAAAGTTATTTTTAAATTCGTTGAAAGAAAGCAAAATTACTGAGGAGTATTTTAATATTATCTCTAATTATAAATTACAAAAAAATGTAATAATAGATAAAGCCCCTCTAAATTTTATATGGTTAGGTTTTATTAAAGTTTTTTTTCCAAATTCTAAAATAGTACATTGCACACGAAATATTTATGACACATCATTGTCTATTTATAAAAATATGTTTGAAGCTAATCATTTAGGCTGGTCTTTTACAGAAGAGGAAATAGCATCCTTTATTAAAATTTATAGCGATTTAATGAATTTTTGGAAAAGTAAAATAGGTAATAATATATATGAGTTGAATTATGAGAATATTATTAAAGATAAAAAAAATGAGATCAAAAAATTAATTAATTTTTGTGATGAAGAGATGGATGATGCTTGTTTAAATCATAAAAATAATAAAACCCCAATTAAAACTTTAAGTTCATTTCAAGCCAGAAAAGACTTGTATGTGTCTTCAATTAACAAAAGCAAATATTACAAAGATAGCTTAAAAAAATTATTTAAAATTTTAGGTCAAAATTAAATAAACTCATTTAATAAGTGGACTAAATATATATAATCTTAAGCATGACAATTTATGCGCTTTCATCGGGACCAGGTTTATCAGGATTAGCAGTTATTAGAATTTCTGGTGATCAATGCATGAAAGTATTAAAGGAGATAGCTAAAATTTCCAATCCTTTACCAAGAACAGCAACATTAACTAAGTTTTATAAGCAAGAAAGTAATGAAGTCATTGATGAAGGTATAATTATTTGGTTTCCCTCACCAAAAAGCTATACAGGTGAAGATGTTTTAGAATTTCATGTTCATGGGAGCAGAGCTGTCATAAATTCTATTTTAGAAACTTTATCAAAAATAAATGGTTGTAGAATTGCTGAACCCGGTGAATTTACAAAAATTGCTCTTGAAAATGGTAAAATTAATTTATTGAAAGCAGAAAGCATCGGAGATCTAATCGCAGCAGAAACTGAAATCCAAAGAAGGCAAGCAATTGATATTATGTCAGGCAATCATGGAAAAAGATATGCTAATTGGAGAGAAAAATTAATTAAAATTTTATCAAATATTGAAGCCAAAATAGATTTTCCTGAAGAAGAACTTCCTAAAAACATTTTAGAAGATATTAAGAAAAATTCTTCTAATGTGAAAAATGAGATCATTAAAACTCTTGATGATCAAAGAGTTGGAGAAAGAATTAGAGAGGGTTTTAAAATTGCTATATTAGGTCCAGCTAACGCAGGTAAATCATCTTTACTAAATTATTTATCCAGAAGAGAAGTTGCAATTGTATCTGAAATAGCAGGAACAACCAGAGACGTTATTGAGACTCACCTCAACATCGATGGATATCCAGTTATTATGTCAGATACGGCCGGTATAAGAGATGCTAAAGATGAAATAGAGAAAAAGGGCATTAAATTAGCTTTAAAAAAGGCTGAAGATGCAGATTTAAATATAGTTGTTATTGAACCTAAAAATGGTTATTTTACTGGTGTTTTGAGAGGTTTGGTAAATTCAGATAAGACAATTCTCGTAGTAAATAAGTCTGATCTTGGAACAGATAAAATTGAGAATGAACTTGAAAGATTTAATCCAATTTATATTTCAATTAAAAATGAAGCAAATTTAAATAATTTAATTTCTAATATTAGAGATAAGTTAAAAAATAAATTTCTTTCCACAGAGGATACAATAATTACAAGAGAAAGACACAGGCAACATTTAATAAAGTGCGTTGAGCATTTGGAAAATTTTGAAAATAAAAATGATATGGGAGATTTAGATAAGGCAGCTGAAGATCTTAGACTAGCTACAAGACAGCTTGGCATGATTGTTGGCAAAGTGGATGTAGAGGAGATTTTAGGCTCAATTTTTAGCGACTTTTGTATAGGCAAATAACTAAAATTAAGAGATATTTCAAAAAAATTAAGTGTTTTCTTGTAAATTTTAATATCAATAATAAATTACAATTATGAAAAACGAATTGTGCTTTGATGTAGTTGTTATAGGAGGAGGTCATGCTGGTTGTGAGGCAGCGGCTGCATCTGCGCGTTTAGGAATCAATACTGCATTGTTTACTCATAAATTTGAAACTATTGGAGAAATGTCATGTAATCCTGCCATAGGTGGATTGGGTAAAGGGCACTTAGTTCGTGAAATAGATGCTCTTGACGGGTTAATGGCCGATGTTGCAGATAAATCAGGTATACAATTTAGATTATTAAATAGAAGCAGAGGACCAGCTGTCCGTGGTCCTCGTACACAAAGTGATAGATCTCTCTATAAGAAATATATGCAAGAAAAACTTGTAAACTACTGTAATTTAAGCATTTTTTCTGATCCTGTAATCAAGTTTGTTTTTATAAATAATACTATAAACGGTTTTATTACTCAATCAGGAAAAGAAATTAAATCATCTAAGATAATTCTGACAACCGGAACTTTTTTGAATGGTTTGATACATATTGGTGACAAACAGACACCAGCAGGTAGATATAATGAAAAACCATCAACAGGTTTAAGTGAGCAATTAGAAAAATATAAATTTAAAATGGGTAGATTAAAAACTGGCACACCTCCAAGATTAGATGGTCGTACAATTAATTTTAATATTTTAGAGGAACAAACGGCTGATAAAGATCCATACTTTTTTTCTTTTTTGACTAAGAGAAATTTGAACAAACAAATATCTTGTTCGATGACATACACTAATGAAAAAGTTCATAAAATTATCTCAAAAAATTTACATAGAAGTGCAATGTATTCTGGTAACATTCAAGGTGTTGGACCTAGGTATTGTCCATCAATAGAGGATAAGATAAAAAAATTTGCTGATAAGCAAAGACATCAAATTTTTTTAGAGCCTGAGGGTTTAAATGACCATACAATATATCCAAATGGCATCTCTACCTCCTTACCAGCTGAGGTACAGTATGAAATATGCAATAATATCAATGGTTTAGAGAATGTAAAAATTATCAGACCAGGTTATGCAATAGAGTATGATTATGTTGATCCAAGAGAACTATTTTTAACTTTAGAGTCTAAAAAGATTAAAAATTTATACTTAGCAGGACAAATAAACGGAACTACAGGATACGAGGAAGCAGCGGCTCAAGGGCTTATAGCTGGAGCAAATGCAGCTTTATCAATAATGAAAAAAGAACCCTTTTTACTCGATAGATCAGAAGCATATATTGGAGTAATGATCGATGATCTTGTCACTAAAGGAGTGGCTGAACCATATAGGATGTTCACATCTAGAGCAGAATATAGATTGTCCCTTAGATCGGATAATGCTGATATACGATTAACCCAAAAGGGAATTGATTATGGTTTAGTGTCAGAATACAGAAGTAAATTATTCAAGGAAAAGTTTGGTAATTTGTCTAAAATTCAAGTTAAAATGGATAAATTGCAGATTTCGCCAACTAAAGCATTCAAATATGGAATTATTATTGCAAAAGACGGTGTTAATAGGTCTGCCACACAAATTCTAGGTCAAAATTCTGTTAATATGGAAAAAATACGTGAAATATGGCCAGAAATTGAGTTTTTTTCACGTGAAATTGACGAACAAATTGAGATTAACTCACATTATAAAGGATATTTAAAAAAACAAAAGGCAGACATATTAGCCTTTAAACGAGACGAAAATCTTCTTATCCCTGATAATTTAGATTATGATATGTTTTCTGGTTTATCAAATGAGGTAAAATCAAAATTTAAGAAAATAAAGCCTAAAACAATGGGGCAAGCACTAAGAATTGACGGAATTACTCCTGCAGCGGTATATATTTTGTTGTCTCATCTCAAAAGAAAGTCTATTAAGCATATAGCTTGATTGATTCGAACATTTTAAAAACTCAGAAAGACTTTTCTTTAAATGTTTCACGTGAAACATTAATAGAGCTTGATAGCTACGAAAAAGAAATAATATCTAAAAATCGGGATATTAATTTAATATCAAAAAACACAGAAAAACTAATAAAAATAAGGCATATCAAAGATAGTGCACAAACCATTGATTTTATTGATAAAAAAGATATAAAAACTTGCACTGATCTAGGTTCAGGTGCAGGCTTACCCGGTATTGTTTTAGCTATTATGATGAAACCTAAAAAACCATATTTCAAAATGATATTTTACGAAAAAAGTTACCACAAAAGCAATTTTTTAAAAAAAATGTCAAAAAAATTTAAATTAAATACAGAAATTAAGCAAAAAAATATTTTTGAGGAAAAAAATTTAAATACAGATGTGATTGTCTGTAGAGCATTTAAGCCATTGCCAGTTATATTTGAAATCGCAAAAAAAAATTTCAGAAATTATAAATATATAATTTTATATTTAGGAAGAAGTGGAAAAAAAATTTTAAAACAAGCACTTAAGCTATGGCAATTCGATTATGAGGAAAAAAAAAGTTTAACTAACGATGAATCTATAATTGTAAAAATTTATAATTTAAAAAAAAAATGAGTAGTAAAATTATTTCGATAATAAATCAAAAAGGAGGGGTAGGGAAAACCACAACAGTAATAAACCTTGCTGCAGGTTTAGCCTTAAAAGGAAAAAAAATTTTAGTAATAGATCTTGATCCACAAGGGAATGCAACAACTGGGCTTGGTTTATCAAACACCCAAAGTTCTGAAAAAACAATTTACAGTGTTTTAAATGGAAATAAAAAAATTACAGAAGTTATACAGCCAACAAAATTTGAAAATCTAAGTTTAATATCCTCAAATGTAGATTTGTCAGGTTTGGAGGTTGAAACAGCTGGAGACAGTAGAAGAGCCTTCAAATTAAAAGACGAATTAATAGCTCTAATACACGATTCTAGAGCATCATATGAATATGTCTTAATTGACTGCCCACCATCCTTAAGTCTACTAACAATCATGGCACTTGTAGCTTCCCACGAGATTTTAGTTCCCTTGCAAACAGAGTTTTTTGCATTAGAGGGTCTAACTCAGCTTATAAAAACCATAGAAAGAATAAAATCTAACTTAAACCCCTCTCTTAACATTAGAGGCATTCTTTTAACTATGTTCGACAAACGAAATAACCTGTCTTCACAGGTTGAGAGTGAAGCTAGAAATTACTTTAAAGATAAAGTTTACTTATCGGTAGTGCCAAGAAATGTAAGATTATCCGAGGCCCCCTCCCATGGAATTCCTGTGCTTGTATACGACAAGTCCTGTCCTGGTAGTAAAGCCTATTTTAAATTAACTGATGAATTTTTAGATCAAGATAAACTAGAGGTTACGGCCGCATGATAAATCCATTTAATAAAAAGAAAGGACTTGGAAGAGGTTTATCCTCTTTAATTGGCGATAATGAAGTCACCAAAAATAATAATTTTGTATCTATAAGCTCTATAATTACAAACAAGTTTCAACCAAGAAAAAAATTTGACCAGCATAGCCTTGAAGATTTAACAAAATCTATTAAAGAAAGAGGTGTAATTCAACCACTCATCGTAAGAAAATCACAGAGAGATGAGTATAAATTTGAATTAATTGCTGGCGAAAGAAGATTACAAGCTGCACAAAAAGCTGGATTACATGAAGTTCCGATAGTTGTAATAGAGGCTAATGATCTAAAATCATTAGAGCTTGCAATTATTGAGAATGTTCAAAGAAATGATTTAAATCCAATTGAGGAGGCTAATGGATATAAAAGGTTAATAGAGGAATTTTCATATGATCAAGAACAAGTATCAAAATTTATTGGAAAAAGTAGATCACATATATCTAACTCACTGAGATTGCTAAATTTACCTAAAGATGTATTAAGCTTAATTGAAGAAGGTAAAATTTCACAAGGCCACGCAAAGGTGTTAGTTGGCTTAGAAAATTCTTATTTTATAGCAAGAAAAATTGTTGATAAAAATCTTTCTGTCAGACAAGCTGAAAGTTTAATTAAAGCAATTAAGAACCCAAAAAAAAATAAAAATAATATTAAAGATCCAAATATTTTGAATTTAGAGAAAACATTGGAAGATAAAACAGGTATAAACGTTAACATTAAAAATTCAAAAAATAACACTGGGCAGTTAACTTTTAATTACAAAGACCCAGATCAATTAAATAGACTAATAATGGTTATAAAGGCTAATTATTAGTTTGCAGTTGACAATACAAAATCGTAAGTAATTCTCAACGAATTTTCTGAATTTTTTTTTATTAATTTTTCTAATTCATTAATTTCAAAAATTAGTTCAGAAGAATTTTTTTTATCCCATTTTAATAGTTGTTTTTTTATTACATCTTTATCTTTCCAAAAAATTGGGGGTCTAAAATTTGAAACTGTAGAATCTAAATTTTTTGTTACATCGTAGTCATCTCTTAATTTAATTAGTCTTTTTGTTTTATTTAGCATTGTTCTCAATATCAGAATACAATCATCATTTGTGTAATTATTTTCATTTAATATCTTAGCAGTATTTTTGATATTTTTTGACAAGCAACTATCTACAAGCTCGGACACAGTATAATTTTCAGAAAGATTAATTAATTTTAATATATCAGATATGTCAAAATTGGTGTTACCATCAATAAACATTTCCACTTTCTCAAGCTCTCGGTTCAGATTATTTCTATCACCTTGACACTTATCAACAATTATATTTAAAATTTCTCTTGATATTGGAACATTTATTTTTTTGAAAAAATCCCCACACAATTGCGTAAGTTTTTTATTGTCATCAGCATAAAAAGGAATACAGATTAATTTGGAGTCTTTTTCGAAAAGATTTCTAAGCTTAGATTTTTTTTCTAAAATTTCAGAAAGACAGATAATTTTTATATCAGATACATTTTTTTCTAAAATTCTCTCAATAAAATTGACAATTTTATCGCTAGTTCTTGATATTAAGATAATTTTTTCTTTTTCAAAAAGTGACTTATTAAAGATTTTAGAGTAAATTTCTTCTTGATTTTCAATAACTTCTTTTTCTTCATACTTCTCCACAAGTCCTTTGAAATTTTTAATAAAACAATTTTCTAATACTTCTTTTTTAAGACCCTCATTTTGTCCATAAAATAAATATAGAGATAAATTACTTTTTTTTATCCTTTCTAATTCGAAATTTTTAATAATCATTTATTATAGGGATTGCATATAAATTTTTATATCTTGTAAAATTTTTTCTAATAAATTATTTTTAAGATTTTCCTCAAATGTCTTTAATTTAAATTTACTTTCTTTGTTATTGTAGTTAACGACTTCTTTAAAGGAATTTTTTAAAATTTTATCCTCTGATGATATTGATATATTAACAACCAATTGCATTGAAAAAGTTTCTGGATTTCCTTTTTTATTTTTGGATGATATATCTCTTGTAAAATTTGACTCTATAGTTACCGAGTGTATGCCGTCACTTTTTTTATACTCTTGCAAATTTTTTGCAATATATTTTGAAGTTTTTTCATCATTTAAAATCTTGAATTCTTTTATTGAGAAATTTGAAGCCTCATTAACCAAAATTGATTTATAACCACATGAATTAAGTAGAAGGGAAATAAATATTATTGTTAAAATTTTTTTCATTTTACTAAAATGTTTACAAGTCTATTTTTTACATAGAATGTTTTATCTATCTTTTTTTTTAATAAAGATTTGTTTATTTTGTCATCTTTTATAATTAATTCCATCAATTCTTTTTCGTTCATGTTTGGTTTTGCCATTAAATTTCCTCTTTTTTTACCATTTATCTGTATCACATATTCAATAGTTTCTTTTTTAATTTTATTTTTATCTACCTCTGGCCACTCTAATTTTTCTGTTATACCAAATTTGTATAAACATTCGCTTGCATAATGAGGTATTATGGGTGACATGATTATCAATATCTTTTTATAATTTTCTAATAAAATATCTCCATTAATATTTTTGTTAACCAAATCAATCAAAAAATTATAAGTTTCATATAAATTGGCAATTAGGACGTTGTAATTAAATTTTTCTAGGTTGTAATTAAATTTTTCAATTGTTTCATTGATAAATATTTCTAGATTTTTTTCATTAGTATTATCATTTCCTTTAATTTTTATTTTCTCTAAAATCAACTCGTTTAGACCCCATAATTTTTGTAGAAACTTATATGATGCTTGCATACCTTGTTCTGACCACTGAACGTCTTTTTCAGGTGGACTATCAGAGAGTATAAATAATCTGACTGCATCAGCACCATAAGTATTAATTATTTCCTCAGGATCTATTGTATTTTTTTTTGATTTGGACATAGACTCTGATTGTCCTACAATAATTTTTTCTTTTTTATTAGATTTTAAGAAATAGTCTTTTCCATTTTCGGTCTCGATATCATTAGGGTTTATCCAATTACCTTTGCTATCCTTATAAGTTTCATGGCATACCATTCCTTGCGTGAATAATCCTTCAAATGGTTCTAAGAATTTAAAATTTGTATTTTTGTAACCTATAGCTCTCATGAAAAATCTTGAATAAAGCAGATGTAATATTGCATGCTCAACACCTCCAATATATTGATCAACTGGCATCCAATAGTTAATGCTCTCTAAATCGTAACCATATTCGTTTTCTTCAGGCGAACAAAACCTTAAAAAATACCATGATGAGTCAACAAATGTATCAAGTGTATCGGTTTCTCTAATAAAATTTTTTCCATTTATATTAATATTTTTCCAATCTTTATTTTGATCTAAAGGATTGCCTTTTGACTGTAAATTAACACTATTAGGTAATTTTACTGGAAGGTCTTCTTTTTTTACAGGATGAGGTTTTCCATTCTCATCATAAATAATTGGTATAGGGCAACCCCAATATCTTTGTCTTGAAACACCCCAATCTTTAAGTCTAAAATTAATTTTCTTAACACCTAATTTCTTTTCTTCAAGAATTTCAATGGTTTTAATAACTGACTCATTAGGAGCCTTTAAGCCATTTAAAAAATCGGAGTTTATAATAATACCTTCGTCTGAAAAAGCTTTATCTCCAACTTTAAAACTCTCATCTTTATTGTTAGGTCGCACCACAGTTTTTATGCTTAATTTATATTTAATTGCAAAATCCATATCTCTTTGATCATGTGCAGGACAGCCGAAAACTGCACCAAATCCATAATCCATCAAAACAAAGTTTGCAAAAAATACAGGGACCTTCTTATCTTTTTCAAAAGGACTGGTAGCAATTAATTTTGTCTTAAAACCTATTTTTTCTCCTTGGGCAATCGACTCTTCTGTGGTTCCTGTTTTAGAACATTCATCTTTAAATTTTTTAAAATCTTCGTCATTTTCGTAAAGTTTAGATACAGGGTGGTCAATTGATAAAGCTAAAAAGGAAATACCGAATAAAGTATCAGGTCTAGTTGTGAAGCACTTAATAGTTTTAAAATCTTTACTACCTTCTATTTTAAAATCAATTTCACAACCAAAGGATTTGCCTATCCAATTTTTCTGCATTATTTTTACTTTATTTGGCCATTTATTTAAATTGTCTAACTCCTCAAGAAGTACATCTGAGAATTTTGAAATGTTAAAAAACCACTGATTTAGTTTTTTTCTTTGAACCACAGCCCCTGATCTCCATCCCTTACCATCAATAACTTGTTCGTTTGCAAGTACAGTTTCGTCAATAGGATCCCAATTTACATAGTTTTCTTTTCGATAAATTAGACCTTTGTTGTACATTTCGAGAAAAAATAATTGTTGGTGCTTATAATAATCTTCAGAACAAGTTGAAATTTCTCTGTCCCAATCAATAGATAAACCTAATTTTTTTAGCTGGTTTTTCATTACACTTATGTTCTTTTCCGTCCATTCTTTTGGATTTAGATTATTCTCTCTTGCTGCGTTTTCAGCGGGCATACCAAATGAATCCCAACCCATTGGGTGTAAAACGTTATAGTTTTGAAGTAATTTGTGTCTCGATAAAACGTCACCAATTGTATAATTTCTTACATGCCCCATGTGGATTTTTCCAGAGGGATAAGGAAACATTTCTAAGCAATAAAACTTTTTTTTGTTTGGATCTTTTTTTGATTTAAAAGTATTATTTTTTAACCAATAACCTTGCCACTTCTCTTCTACTTGTTTGAAATTATATCTATTCACGAATTTTAAATTATTTTAAAATATAGTAGATCCACCGCTAATGCCATCACCACCTGGACTATAAGGTTTTCGATTTTTCTTAATTTTTTCTTCTTTATAAAGTGCAGCTTTTTTTAAAATACTTTTTTTAACTTGAAACGTGAGATCACCATCTTCCTGATAGATTGAACAATTATTTTCTGCGTTACAATCTTTCCTAAAAATTGTAACTTCAATTGCGTCTGATCTTACCTCACTTGTCAAAAATCTTATAGTAATCTTTATAGACTCGTTATCAGCGGAATTATCACTGTACCAATCAGTAATAATTATACCTCCACTGTAGTTAGCTGACAATAAAGGCATGAAGTTTATAGTGTCTAAACTAGCTCTCCATAATGGATTCGAGCTTGCAAAATCAAAGACACCACCCTCTTTTTTTTGAAACAATCTCATCCCTCTACCTTCCTCTATATTTCTTTGAATTCTTTTCTCTGGTTCTGGTGGAAACTCTCTTGCATCAACAGGTCTGTATATTCCACATGAATTGAGGAACAAAAAAACACATAAAGTAGATAGATTAAGCCAAAAGAATAAAATTTTCATAATTTAATACTAATTTAATTAATAAGATAACTAGGGAATATTTATCAAATTTGACTAAAAAAACACGAAAAATGATCCAAATTTGACCTTAAAATGATGTATTTTTGCAACATAGTTTTAAAATATCATTAAAATTAAAAAAAACTAGATCAAAAAAACTGGGACTTTGTTAAAAAGTCTCTGTTTATAATTAATTATTAACATTAGGAGTAAATTTATGAACAACTTAAAAAAACTTGGACTTGCAGTAGCAGGTTCGACTTTAGTTGCTTCATCTGCTTATGCAGGAGCTTTAGATGTTAGCGGTAAAGCTAAAATCTCTATGAAGTCTGCAGACGATGACGAAGTAACTGGTAACTCATTTTCTATGGATAAAGGAATTGCGTTCACGGGATCTGGTGATTTAGATAACGGAATGTCAGTTTCTTACCTATACAAAATGTCAGACTCTTCTCACACATCTTCAAACGTATTAATCGATATGGGTGATGCTGGTGTAGCTGGAATTGGAAGAGGAAACAGTGGTGCTGGTATCAGAACAGTAAGATACAAATTGCCAACAGCTGGTGAGGAAGTATGGGATGATACTGACACAGACGACAATGGTATTGTTGGAACTGGTGACACAAACGCACTTTACTACACAAATTCTTTTGGTGGTGTAGGATTTAGCGGATCATATCATAAAGATGATGATACTGAGAAATCATTTGCGTTAACATACAGTGGTTTAGTCGACGGTTTAACTATTGGTTATGGTAATGGTGAAGTAGGTTCAACTCAAGACCAAATGACTATGTTTGTTACATATTCAATGGGTGGTTTAACTGCTGCTTATCAAGTAGCTGAGTTAGACAATTCAGGTGCTACAGCTGACGAAGATGCAACAGGTATTGGTGTATCTTTTGCAGTTAACGAGAGTTTATCTGTTTCTTACGGTATCTGGGATGTAGATATGGGAACAGGTACAGATGAAGAATCTTCAGGTGTTTCAGCTTCATACACTTCAGGTGGAATGACAGTTGGATTAGTATCAAACGCAACAGATAACGTTGCTGGTGCTTCAGGTGAAGATACATTCAAAGAAGTATCTGTATCATTTGCATTCTAATTAGAAATATTTAGAATATTTAAAGGCCCCTCTTATGAGGGGCCTTTTTTTTTGTCAAAAAAATTTATTGCTGCAAAACCATAACATTTTAAATTTTTTAATTTATTAAAATTCGAATTATCTACTCCACCTAAAACGATAGATTTTATATTGCTTGAATTTCTCAATTTAATAAATCCATAAATACCCAATGCATTTCTGCCTTTTTTTTTAAAAACTGGAGAAATAAACACCTCACTAATATTTTGTTTTTTTTTTATATTCATTTCAAATAAATTATGGGCAGATCCTATAATCTTAAAATTCTTTTTAAGATTATAACAATTATGGACAAGAGATCTCTCAAAAGAGGGAAAATATACACCGTCAAGATCTAGTTTAATTGCTAGTTTTATATTGTTTGATATATAAAATTTCCTTCCACTTGATTTACAAAATTGACTAATCCTCTTTATAATTAAAATATTATTATTTTCTGAATAATTACGATAAATAATACCTATATTCTTACTTAAATTATTTAAATGATCTGGATTAAATTTATTTATAAAATAATATTGCTTTAAAAAATTATGCATCAAACAATTAAAAACTTAATCGAAATTCAATCAGAAATAAAACAAAATATTGGAAAATTAGGATTAGCAAACTATCATCCAAAAATCATTGCTGTATCGAAGACATTTAAAATAGACTACATATCAAATTTAATAGATTTTGGACACTTACATTTTGGTGAGAATAAAGTTCAGGAAGCTAGTGACAAGTGGAAATTCATAAAAGAAAAAAACAATTCAATTAAATTACATATGATTGGAAAACTACAAACAAACAAAGTCAAACAAGCACTAAAAATATTTGACTATATACATTCTGTCGATAGCAAAAAACTTGCTCAGAAAATATCTAATGAGCAAAAAAACTTAAATAAAAAGGTGCATATTTTTATTCAAGTTAACTTAGCAAATGAAGCACAGAAATCAGGTATAAGGACAGATGAAATATCGGATCTGCTTGAATTTTGTAAACAAAGTAATTTGAATGTTTTAGGATTGATGTGCTTACCACCTTTTGATGAGGATTCTGATAAGTATTTCTCTGATTTAAAATCTCTTAATGACAAATTTAGCCTAAAAGATCTTAGCATGGGTATGTCTCATGATTATTTGAAAGCTTTAAAATATAAAGCATCATTTTTAAGAATAGGTTCAAAAATTTTTGGAAATAGAAACTAAGATATTTTTATTTTACTATTTTTTTTTAATAATTTAACAATTATCAAAAAATCCTTTTGAGATACACCTATGCATCCTGCAGTGCTTTTAAAATTTTTTGTTAAATGCAAGAAAATTGCACTACCTTTATTTTTAACAATTTTTTTTCTATTATAGTTAATTACTAAAAAGTAGTCATATTTATTATCTTTTCGGTAAATCTTTTCTTTATTAGCACTTAATTTTATATCGATTAATTTATTATAAAATTTACTACTTGGATCGTCACACCAACCCATATTTTTTTTTATTTTTATACAATTAAAATTTGTAACAGGTTTTGATACCCTGTCGCTTCTGTAATATATATTACCAAGTCCAAATGTTCCGATTGGAGTTGTCCCATCTCCTTCTTTTTTGAATTTATTCAATCCTTTTTTTCCAACACAGCATTTAAATGAAAAACTATCTAATTTTAATGTTTCTTTATTTTTAAGTACTAATAACATATTATTAATTAGGTATGTTTAAATCAAAATTAATCATTTATAATTCTAATACTTTATTTGATATATTATACGAAATAAGAGAAAAAATTAATTATATCCTTATAAAAATATCAAAAATTGAGGAACTAAATAATATTATTGATGTTGAAGATAGCAACTATTTATTAATCTCAGATAAAAAAATCAAAAAATTAATCAAGATTAATCATCTTATTATTAAAAATAAACCATTTAAAATAACTTCACTTCTTGAGAAAATAAATATATCTCTATTAAAAAATAATTATTCTGGTCAATCCAACTTAAAAATTAATAATTATTCTTTAAACATAAATTCTAGAGAGTTGATTAAAAATGAAAGATCATTAAAGCTTACTCAAAAAGAGGTAGAAGTAATAGTTTATCTTAATAACTCACATAAAAGCATGCCTATCACTAGTCTTCAAAAGGAGGTTTGGGGACATAATTCAAGTTTGGAAACCCATACCGTTGAAACTCATATTTATAGGTTGAGGAGAAAAATATCTCAAAAATTCGGTGATAATCAATTTATAAAAAGTGTTAATGATGGTTACAAAATATAAAAAGAAAAAAAATATAATAGCAAAAAGTTTATTCACTACGAAATTTAAACCAAGAATTGTTAAACCAAAAAAAGGGAAAGGCAGCTTCAAAAGAAAAAAATTTATAATCTAGCCCCAATTTGCTGAATAACCTTTGAGGACATTTCTGTACCCTTTTCTAAACTTTCTTTTAACGACATCTGGTTAACAAATCCATGAAGAAATCCAGATGCAAAAAGGTCTCCTGCTCCTGTTAGATCAACAATATTTAAGCCCTGTTTAATTCCACATTCACTTACTTCTGAACTATTTATAGCTATAGCACCTTTTTCTCCTCTTGTTATCACAAGAAGTTTCCCTAAACTCTTTGCAAAATCAATTACTTCATTAAAATCCTTTGCATCTATAAGTGACATGATCTCTTGTTCATTTGCAAAAGTGATATCCAATTTACGTTTTACTAATTCTAAAAAGTGAGGTTTATGTCTATCCACACAGAATTGATCTGAGAGTGACATTGCTACTTTATTTGCATTAGTTATAGCTTTTTCAAATGCTTTTTTTGGATCCCCTTCATCCCACAAATATCCCTCTAAAAATATTATTTCACTTTTATTAATTGCATCGATATCAACATCATTTTCATTAATTTTTCCTGCTGTACCTAAAAAGGTGCACATTGTTCTCTCAGAGTCCGGTGTAACTAAAATTAGACATGTGCCTGTTGGCAGTTCCTCTTTTTTTTTTGAGTAAAAATAACTTACTTTTTCTTTTAAAAGTCCTTCTTCATATTTCTTACCAAGCTCATCATCGTTAACCTTTCCAATGAAACCTACTTTATTACCAAGTTGAGAAAGTCCTACAATAGAATTTGCTATTGATCCACCCGATACAGTTTTTTCTATTTTTAAATTTGATAACAAATTTTCAAACTCATTATCATCAAATATTAATTTCATTGTACTTTTTGTTAGATTATTTTTTGAAATAAATTCATCATCTACTTTACAAATAACATCTACAATCGCATTCCCTATTCCTAAAATTTTCATATTATGCTTTCTTAGTTTTAATTGGTTTTATTCTGTTAGGATAACAAGTCGTACAGATTTTACAAGAAATACCGTAACAATCTCTTGCTTTACAATATTCTCTTCCGTAATAAATTATTTGAAGATGTAATTTATTCCATGACTTTTTTGGAAACAATCTTTTTAAATCCTTTTCAGTTTGAATTACATTTTTTCCAGAAGTAAGCCCCCATCTTTGAGCTAATCGATGAATGTGGGTATCTACAGGAAATGCGGGGAAACCAAAACCTTGAGACATTACCACACTTGCAGTCTTGTGCCCAACTCCAGGAAGTTTTTCTAGTTGTTCGAAAGTTTTAGGTACTTTTCCTCTATATTCATTTAACAAGGTCTTTGAAAGAAAAAAAATACTTTTTGCCTTTACTCTAAATATTCCAATTCTTTTTATAAGTCTCTCAATTTTTTTTCTACCAAGTTTTACAAAATGTTCTGGTTTATTGTATTTAGGATAAATATTTTTTGTTACATTATTAACATTTAAATCTGTACATTGTGCTGAGAGTAAAACCGATATTAGAAGTGTAAATATATTCCTGTGTTTTAATGGAACAGGTGTTTTTGGATATATTTTGTTAAGAGTTTTTAATATTATTTTTGCTCTTTGAACTTCATTCATTATTTAAAGTTCAATAAATTTCTCATTGAATATAAACCAGGTTTTTTTGTATTTAACCATTTTGCAGCCTCTATAGCTCCCTCAGAGTATAGAGCTCTATCGAATGCTTCATGATTAAGAGTAATTATCTCTTTTCCGCTTGAAAATTTAACTTCGTGTTCACCAACGACCTCACCTTTTCTAATTGAATTAAAATTAATATTTTTTCCATAAGGAAATGATTTTTTATTAAGATATTTTTTACCTATTATCTTGTAAAGATCTTTGCCTCTTCCTAATGCAATTCCTTTACCCAACATCAATGCTGTACCTGATGGATGGTCTTTCTTGTGTTTATGATGTATCTCAAAAACTTTACTTAAAAATTTTTTACCTAGAGATTTGGATGCAATTTCTGTTATATACATCAATAAATTTATACCAACACTCATGTTTCCAGCTTTTAAAATTGGTATTTTTTTTGAATATTTTTTTATTAAATCTTCCTCTTTTTTTGTAAAGCCGGTAGTCCCTATGACTACTCTTTTTTTTAACTTTGTAGCAATTTTTAAAACTTCTAAAGTACATTTAGGCACTGTAAAATCGATAATAACATTTGCGTTTTTAAAGGCTATTTCTGAATTTTTTTGAGGTTTAACTCCAATGAATTTCTTATTAACCAAATAGTTTTCTGTTAATGAGCTTATTTTTACAGCTTTATCTTTATTTACTGATTTTATTAGCTGTTGTCCCATTCGACCCATACATCCAGTGATTGTTAAATTTATTTTTCTCATTTGTTGATTAAAGTTAGAAATATCATAACTGTAAAAATAATAATAGCCCAAATACTTAAGTTTTTAAAAAATAATTTTTTTCTAGAATTAGACTTTATGAAACCAGGTAATACTAATATTAAAACAGCAATTAAAGCTATTGCTGGAATAATTTTTTCTAGGTCCATTTATTAGTTTTTCCAAAAACTTTTTGCTTTTTGAAAAAACTTTTTAATACTTGGATTAGATTTTTCGTTTTCGATTTCACGAAATTTTTCTAACAATTCTTTTTGCTCTTTATTTAAAGAAATTGGAACTTCCGTATTTACTTGTACATATAAATCACCAACACTGTTGCCTCTCATATGTGGCATACCTTTTCCTCTTAACCTAAACTGTTTGCCACTTTGAGTACCAGGAGGAATTTTAATTTTTGCCTTGCCACCATCAATAGTCGGTATTTCTATTGATGATCCTAAAGCTGCATCAGCTATTGATATAGGACACTCAAAAAATAAATGCTCATCTTGTCTTTTAAATAAATCATGGGAATTCACATTTATAAATAAATATAAATCACCATTACCCGCACCCCTAGAGCCTGCTTCACCTTTTCCTGCAAGTCTAATTCTTGTTCCATCATCAACCCCCTTAGGAATCGTAACAGATAATCTTTTAGATGCTTGTTTTTTCCCTTGACCACTACATGAATTACATGGATTAGTAATTTCCTCCCCTGATCCAGAACACTGCGGACATGTCTGTTGCACAGTGAAAAATCCTTGACTAGACCTTACTTGGCCATGGCCAGAACACATAGAACATCTCCCAACGTCATATCCGGGTTTAGATCCACTACCACTGCAGTTTTCACATTTTTCTGATGTGGTAAATTTAATATCTTCTTTTTTTCCGCTATAAGCATCTTCAAGATCGATGGTTAAATCATATCTTAAGTCAGATCCTCTATAATTTGACCTTTTTGAACGTCTGTTTCCTCCTCCAAAACCTTCACCAAAAAAATCCTCAAAAATATCGGAAAAACTACTCGAGAAATCAAAATTACCAAAGCCGCCCCTTGCTCCACCACCATTTTCAAATGCTGCATGCCCAAAGTTATCATAGTTCTGTTTTCTCTCATCGTTGGATAAAACGTGGTATGCCTCAGATGCTTCTTTAAATTTTTCTTCAGCAGCTTTATCACCTTTATTTTTATCAGGATGATATTTTACTGCTAATTTTCTGTAGGCTGATTTAATTTGATCTGAACTCGAATTTTTATTAACACCCAAGACATCGTAATAATCTCTTTTTGCCATAACTTATTAAGAGACAAATAGTTGAAGCTTAGGCGCTTTTTTCCTTATTATCGTCTTTTACTTCTTCAAAGTCGGCGTCAACAACGTTGTCGTCTTTTTTGTCCTCTTTTTTTGCTTCTTTTGGTGCATCTTCAGGCTTTGCATTTTGTTGTGATTTGTAAATTGCTTCACCAAGCTTCATTGATGCTTGAACTAAATCTTGAGTTTTCTTTTTAATATCTTCAACATCAGTACCTTTTAATGAATTTCTTAAATTTGCAGACGCTGTTTCGATAGCTTTTTTATCTGCATCAGAAACTTTTGACCCATGATCTTTTAAATTTTTTTCTGTTGAATGTAATAAAGTATCTGCTTGATTTCTTGCATCTACTGCTTCTCTTTTTTTCTTATCAGCTTCTTTATTAGACTCTGCATCTTTAACCATTTGACTAATTTCTTCTTCACTTAAACCTCCAGATGCTTGTATTTGGATTTTTTGTTCTTTACCAGTTCCTTTATCCTTAGCAGATACATTTACTATACCATTAGCATCTATATCGAAAGTTACTTCAATTTGTGGAACACCTCTAGGCGCAGGGGCAATACCTACTAATTCAAAATTTCCCAAAATTTTGTTATCAGATGCCATTTCTCTTTCCCCTTGTAGAACTCTTATTGATACGGCTGGTTGATTATCTTCTGCTGTGGAAAATACCTGACTTTTTTTAGTTGGGATCGTTGTATTTTTATCAATTAATTTTGTAGAGACTCCGCCTAAAGTCTCAATTCCTAGAGACAAAGGTGTAACGTCAAGAAGCAATACATCTTTTACATCACCTTGTAACACGCCTGCTTGTATTGCAGCACCCATAGCGACAACTTCATCGGGATTTACAGATTTATTTGGTTCTTTACCAAAAAAATTTTTTACTTCTTCAATAACTTTTGGCATTCTAGTCATTCCACCGACTAAAACAATTTCATCAACTTCGTTAGCAGACAGTCCTGCATCCTTTAAAGCTGTTTTACAAGGTGGTAGGGTTCTTGAGATCAAATCCTCAACTAAAGCCTCAAGTTTTGCTCTAGTCATTTTTAAATTAATATGTTTAGGCCCTGTTTTATCTGCTGTTATGAAAGGTAAGTTTATTTCTGTTTGTGTTGCTGATGATAATTCAATTTTTGCTTTCTCAGCTGCCTCTTTAAGCCTTTGCAATGCTAATTTATCAGATTTTAAATCTATACCATTTTCTTTTTTAAATTCTGCTAATAAATACTCTACAATAGTGTTATCAAAATCCTCTCCGCCAAGGAAAGTGTCGCCATTTGTTGATTTCACTTCAAAAACACCATCACCAAGTTCAAGTATTGAAACGTCGAAAGTTCCTCCACCTAAATCATAAACTGCAATTTTTTTATTAGCTTTCTTGTCTAAGCCATAGGCTAATGATGCAGCGGTAGGTTCATTAATAATTCTTAAAACTTCTAATCCTGCAATTTTACCAGCATCTTTAGTAGCTTGTCTTTGAGCATCATTAAAATATGCAGGTACGGTGATAACAGCTTGTTTAACTTCTGAACCTAAATACTTTTCTGCTGTTTCTTTCATTTTTTGTAAAGTAAATGCAGAAATTTGTGATGGAGAATATTTTTGGCCTTTCGCTTCAATCCAAGCATCACCTTTATCTGAATTAACAATTTTAAAAGGTGAAGTCTCAACATCTTTTTTAACTGAAGGATCATCAAAATTTCTGCCGATAAGTCTCTTTACGGCAAAAATTGTATTTTCTGGATTAGTTACTGCTTGTCTTTTAGCAGGTTGTCCTATCAACTTTTCATCGTTATCTGTAAATGCTACAACAGATGGCGTAGTTCTTGCACCTTCCGCATTTTCCAATACTTTAGCCTGTGTACCTTCCATTATTGCTACACATGAATTTGTCGTTCCTAAGTCTATTCCAATTACTTTGCTCATAAATATATATAATTAATCTTCATATAAGTGTTAATTTTACAACTACAACCTTATCTATAAATTAATTTTTCTCCTTTTTCTCTTGATTTTGTTGGCTTTTTTCATCTTTTTTTAGTTTTTTTTTTGATACCCCTACTAAAGATGGTCTAAGCAATCTGTCTTTCATCATAAAACCCTTTTGAATTTCTTGAACAATCGTACCTTGTTCCTTTTCATCATCTTCGACTTCCATCATTGCTTGGTGAATATTTGGATCTAATTTTTGTCCAATAGCTTTAATTGGTTCAATATTATTTTTTTTAAAAATTGATATCATATCATTATTTATTATATCGATATGATCTATTAGTTTTTTTATTCCTGGAGTATTTTTTAAAGTCTCATCGTTCTCAAGTGAAATTTTTGATCTTTCTAAATTATCTAAAAGATTAAGGGTTTCTTTTGCGAAAGAAAAACCGCCGTACTCAAAAGCTTCTTCTTTTTCTTTTTCAAACCTTCTTCTTTGGTTTTCACTTTCTGCGTAAATTCTGTTTACTTTATCTTTTAAAGATATAATCTCTTCTTCAGCGGATATCTGAGCATCTTTATCATCATCTTTTATTTCTTCATTTGATATATTCTCAGTATCATTACTTTTGTCTTGATTTTCTTTTGTAGCATCTAAGTTATGTGTTTCTTCTTTTTCCATAAGGTTTTATATGGTAAGGAAAATCAAAAATTCTAGATGTTAAAAAAAAAATATAAAGAAATTGTAATTGGGACAAATAATAATGGAAAACTAAGGGAAATTAAGGATTTATTGCCAAAATCTTACAAGATTTCTTCACCTAAAGATTACAAATTAAAAAGCCCTAAAGAAAATGGGAAAACTTTTCTTAAAAATTCACTTATTAAAGCCAAACATTTTTCCAAAAAAACAGGAAAAATCTGTATAGCCGATGATTCAGGTTTAGAAATTAGCATATTAAATAATCAACCAGGGATTTATTCTGCAAGATGGGGAGGGAAAAAAAACGACTTTAATTTAGCTATTTCAAAAATTTATTCAAAGCTCGAAAAAAAAGATAAAAATTGGAGGAAAAAAAAAGTATCTGCAAAATTTATTTGTGCATTAACTATATTCGGATTAAAAAAAAAACCAATACAATCTTTAGGCATAATCAATGGAAAACTTTCTAAGACAAAATTAGGGAAAAATGGTTTTGGTTATGATCCCATATTTATCCCAAAAGGTTATAATTTAACATTTGCTCAAATGGGCAAATCAAAAAAATATAAAATAGATCATAGAGCGATGGCATTTAAAAAAATTAAAAAATTTTTATAAATTCTTTATTTTCTATTGAATAAAAACTTAGTTCATGTGTTATGTTTCTATTGTTAATTTGAAAAACTCCAGTTTTTCCTTTAAAAATATTATTTTCAGAAAACATCTTATTTGAAATTATAAAATCATTTTTATATATTAGATAATATATAAGCCCCATAATATCATAACTTAAAAAAGAAATTTGGTTAGCTGCTTTTCCATAAGATTTTTTATAATCACTATTAAATGTATCATAATTTTTTTTGTCTACTGAAGGAAAATAAATTGGATGTAAGGAGCTTTCTTCTAATAAACTTTCATCAAACCAATTATTTAAGTTAATGTAGAGTACTCTTTTCGAAGAAACATCAGTATATAATAAAGAAGTTGCGACACTCTTAAAATTTTCGTCAAAGTCTGCAATTACAACAGAATCAAAATTTATTCCTCCTATGGTATCTCTTTTTTTTAAGTTCTCGATTTTTTTTTCTTTATTTGTGTCGATTGAATTTTCTACTCTTTCTATTTCGTCTAATAGATTTTGCTTTCTTTGAGGATATCTAGTTATTTTTTCAATTTGAGCTGTCAATAAAGTTGGATCTGTATCGTATAAAAATTTATCTTTTAATTTAATTTTTGTTTTTGAAAGAGCCTTCTCTATTTCAATTTTAAAGTTTGAATCAGGAATTAAAAAAATAGTTCTTTCTAAATTTTTTGACTTCTGAAACTTTTTAATAGCATTAAGTTGAGATATTGAATTTACACCTGTACTTATTACATTTGTAGGAGTATCTGTTAGCTTATTTGTTAAGGATAAAAATGTAACTTCAGGTATTTCACTTAAATATTCTGTACTTGAACTAAAGAGTGGACCAATTATAATTTTTACACCATTAACTTCATATAACTCTTTAGCAATTTTTAAAGTTGTCGATGGATCAGCTCTAGTGTCTCTAGGAAGAATTTCAATTCTATTATCATTTATTGAATTTAAAGCTAATCTTACTGAATTTATAACTGAATGGCCAATTTTACCATATTCTCCTGTAAGTGGAATCAATAAGCCAATTTTAATTTTTTCTGCTGATAATGCTTTAAAATTAAAATTTAAAATTAAAAGTATAGAAAAGATTAATTTAATACCAGTTTTCATAAGTTAATTAATAATATATTCATGAGAATAATGCATCTAGAACAAGACAAAAATAAGATCAAAAATGCCTTATATGTTGTTTCAACTCCTATTGGAAACCTTAAGGATATAAGCTTTCGAGCAATTGAAGTTCTTAAAAATTCAGATTTTATTTTATGTGAAGACACAAGAGTGACAAAAAAACTATTGGCACACTATAAAATTGATAAAAAACTTATTTCGAACCACAAGTTTAACGAAAAAAAAAATTTAAATAAAATCTTAGAATTATTAAATAATTCGAAAATTCTCTCTTTAGTATCAGATGCAGGAACACCATTAATTTCTGATCCAGGAAATATTTTAATAAATGAGTGTATTAAAAAAAATATAAAGATTATACCAATTCCTGGTCCATCAGCAGTAGTAACAGCTGTATCTGTTTCTGGCTTCTCTAATAATTTTTATTTTCAGGGCTTTTTATCAGATAAAAAAAATGAAATTAAAAAGGAGCTAGAATTTTTATCTAAATTACATAATTCAATAGTATTTTTTATTTCCGCAAAAAAATTTAATAAATTAATCCCACATCTTAAAGATTATTTTTTAGGTAGAAAGATTGTTATTTGCAAGGAATTGACAAAGTATTATGAGCAAATTTATAGATCAAATATATCAGAGCTAAGTGAACAAATTATAAATTTAAAGGGAGAAATAACAGTTATTATTTCTGATGTTGACGAAACAAAAAAAAACAAAGAAACTTTAGAAGAATCAGTTAAGATAAAAATTAAAAATTTAATGAATAAATTAACAATTAAAGATATCGTTAGTATTATTGGTTCAGAAAAAAATATTTCAAAATCAGCTATATATAAATATTGTTTAAAGTTAAAAAATGAAAAATAAATATTTAATCAATTTAATATTTTTTGTTCTTTTATCAGGCTGCGTTGGAGCATCATCATCAGGTCTCTTTGGTACAGGAGTTACTGTTGCAATGGATCCAAGAACATTAGGAACACAAATAGACGACTCTATTATGGATAAAAGTTTAGATACTCGGATAATTTTGATTGATAAGAAGTATATAGTTGATGTTAAAACAAAAGTTCTTGATGGGAGAATATTTATTACTGGAAAAGTAGATACTCCAGAGGAAAAACTTAAAATAACTAAGTTAGCATGGGAGACTAAAGGTGCAAGATCAGTTAAAAATGATTTAGTTATAGACAAAAAATTTGGATTTAAACAATCAGCAAAAGACCTTCTAATTACTTCTCAACTAAGATCAGCAATGATTTTTAATAAAAAAATAAAAGCTATTAATTATAATATAGATACTTATAAAAAAGTTATTTATGTCTATGGAATAGCAGAGACGAAAGAAGAGAAAGAAGAAATTATTAAAGAAGCTAAAATGATTTTAGATGTTGAAGATGTTGTGACAAGTATTCTAATGATGAATGATTTAAGAGTAATAAAAAATTAGTTTTTTTTAACATAATTAATTACACCTGCAGAATAAGCTGCAACAGACGCAAGATTCAAAATTTCTGAAGTTGAGCATCTTAACGGAGCTATTTCAATTGCTGCACCTAAACCAATAAGAAGAGGTCCAATAACTTTTGATCCGCTCATACTTTTCAACAATTTATAGGATATTGCTGCACTATGTTGACCAGGCATTATAAGAATGTTAGCATTTCCAACAATTTCTGATAGCGGATATAATTCTTTGTATGCATCATTTAAGGCAACATCGGGCTGCATATCTCCATCAAATTTAAAATCAACATTCTTATTTTTTAAAATTTCAACAGCATCTCTTATATGTTTTGTTCTACTTGTCATTGGTTGTCCAAATGTTGAATGTGATAGAAAGGCAACTTTTGGTGTAAATCCAAATAATCTTACAACTCTAGCAGAAGAGATAGCAATATCTGCAAGTTGTCTAGAAGATGGATACTCATGAACACTAGTGTCACCTATAAATACCGTTTTACCTTTGTTTACAACCATGTTTAAGCCAAACATTATTTCCCCAGGTCTAGGAGGTATAACTTTGGTTATTTTTTGAAGTGATTGTCCATATCTCCGAGTGTTTCCAGTTACCATGGCATCAGCGTCTCCACATGCAACCATACAAGATCCCCAAATTACCCTGTCATTTCTTACTAGTCTATCACAGTCTCTTTCAAGTAGTCCCTGCGATCTGTGTAACTTGTTAAATACATATTGAGAATACTTCTCTCTAAATTTTTTTTTAGTAGAATTTATAATTTCTATATTTAAATTCTCGCTATAACCAATCTCTTTTAATCTTTGTTTAACAACTTTGTCTTTTGCAACTAAAATTGGGATACCTAAACCACTATTTTTAAAAGCAATTGCAGCTTTTAAAGTATTTTCGTCCTCACCATCAGCGAATACAACTCTCTTTTGTGTTCTTTTTATCTGAGAGTTTATTCCCTGCATAATAGTTACAGAAGGATCTAATCTTTGTTTTAATTGTTCTGAATATATTTCAAAATTATCAATTTTTTTCCTCGCTACACCTGATTTAATAGCTGCTTTTGCAACAGCTACAGGAATTACGTTTATTAATCTAGGATCGAAAGTTGATGGTATAATATATTCTTTTCCATACTTAGGTCTTTCGCCTCCCATCGCAGCAACAACTTCATCAGGAACTCTTTCTCTTGCTAAATATGCGATAGCATTTGCAGCTGCTATTTTCATTTCATCATTTATCGTTTTTGCTCTAACGTCTAAAGCACCTCTAAATATATATGGAAATCCCAAAAGATTATTTACTTGATTAGCATAATCAGATCTTCCAGTGGCAACAATTGCATCATTTCTAACTTCTTCTACTTCCTCTGGAGTTATTTCAGGATCTGGATTTGCACAAGCAAATATTATTGGGTTAGCTGCCATACTTCTCACATCTTCTTTAGTAAGCACGCCAGCGGAAGATAAACCCAAAAATACATCTGCACCTTTAATTGCATCAGATAATTTTCTCGATTTTGTATTTGTTGCATAATTTTGTTTCCACTTGTTTAAGTTCTTCCTATTTTTATGTATCACACCCTTGCTATCTAACATTGTTATATTTGACTTAATCACACCTGCTTTTAATAAAAGATTTGAGCAAGCCATTGCTGAAGCACCAGCGCCATTCACTACAACTTTTACTTTTTTAATATTTTTTTTAGAGATATCTAGTGCATTTAATAATGCCGCATAAGTAATAATCGCTGTACCATGTTGATCATCGTGAAAAACAGGGATATCTAAAATTTTCTTTAATTTTTCTTCAATAACAAAACAATCCGGAGCCGCAATATCCTCTAAATTTATTCCACCAAAACTGTTGGCAAAATTTTTTATTGAATTAATTATTTCTTCTGGGTTAATAGAGTCAATTTCTAAATCTATAGCATCTATATCTGCGAATCTTTTGAACAAAACTGCTTTACCTTCCATAACAGGTTTGGAGGCTATAGCACCTAAGTTACCTAAACCTAAAATAGCAGTCCCGTTACTAATAACAGCTACTAAGTTGCCTTTTGTTGTATAATCATAAGCTAATTCTGGATTCTTTGAGATAGCTTTTACTGGTGCAGCAACCCCAGGAGAATAAGCTAATGCAAGGTCTCTTTTAGTAACCATCGGCTTAGAGGAAATAATCTCAATCTTGCCAGATTTGTTGCTATTATGAAAATCAAGCGCTTCTTTATCAGAATAATGTTCAATTTTTTTTCTTTTCATTTTTTAATTAGATATCAATTTAGAACTAAGTTATGACTAATATGATTTATGAATCTGATTAAGTCAACCGGCACGTTTAGTTTCTTTACCTTTCTTAGTAGGATTCTAGGATATATTAGGGATTTTTTTATTGCAATTACATTGGGGTCTGGCCCATTAGCAGATGCATTCTTTGTAGCATTTAGAATTCCTAATACTTTTAGAAGACTGTTTTCAGAGGGGACCTTTAATGCAGCATTCATTCCAAGCTATTCTTCTGAATTAACTAAATCAAAAAAAAAAGCTACTGCTTTTGCCAATGAAGTTTTTAATTTTTTGTTGATAGGATTGTTAGTAGTGGTTCTGATAATAGAGATATTCATGCCACTATTTATCAAATTAATAGCACCCGGTTTTAAAGCAAATAATGATAAATTAGAATTAGCTATATTATTAACAAGAATAACATTCCCTTTTTTATTTTTTATAAGTTTAGCCTCATTTTTTTCTGCAATCTTAAACTCATATAATAAATTTGGCATAGCTGCAGCGGCACCTATCATTTTGAATATTATTTTAATATGTGTGCTTATTTTTGAAACTAAATTTGGTGATAATATTGTTGTTACACTGTCTTATGGAGTTTCAATAGCTGGATTATTCCAGCTTATAATCCTCTTTATTTTTGTTAGAAAATATTTTAATCCGATAATAAAAATAAGTTTTAGAATAACTAAAAAAGTAAAATTCTTTTTTAAAAAACTTGTTCCAAGTATATTCTCTTCAGGGATAACACAAATAAATATTTTGGTTGGGACTATAATTGCTTCATTTGAAGCTAGTGCAGTATCTTATTTGTATTATGCAGATAGAATTTATCAAATTAACCTTGCAATTGCCGGGATAGCAATTGGTACAGTGTTACTCCCAAAATTAAGTGAATATGTTGAAAAAAAAAATTTTGATAGAATAAATTACATACAAGATAAATCTTTAGAGCTTAGTTTATTTTTAAGTTTGCCTGCAATGTTTGCATTATTGGTTGCACCTAAAGAGATTACTTCCAGCTTATTTGGTTATGGTTCTTTTGATGTTGAAAGTATAGAAAATTCCTCAAAGGCTCTTTTCTATTTTGCATTTGGTGTTCCAGCTTTTGCTTTAATAAAAATTTTTTCAACCTTTTTATTTGCTAGACATAATACAAAAGTTCCTTTTTATTTTTCAATATTTTCTGTTTTATTAAATATATTTATAAGTATAACTTTTTTTAATAAAATTGGATTTATTATTATACCTATTTCTACAACTATCTCCTCATGGTCTAATGCGATTCTTTTATTCTTATATTTAAACAATAAAAAATATTACTCTATAAACAGTAAAACTACATTTTCATTTATTAAAATACTTTGTTCTTCATCTATTTCTGTATATTTATTCTATTTGTTTTTGGCAAATTTCCCATTTCTCTTTGTTTATGAAAATAATTTAAAACTTTTATATATGCTTATTGTTGTAATATTTATAATATTAATTTATGTTTTTGTGTCTATTTTGACAAAGACTTTTAAATTATCTGATATTAAATTAAAGTATTAAGCAATGATTAAAAAAATTTTTTCTGGAGTTCAACCAACAGGAAATCTGCACTTAGGAAATTATTTAGGTGCAATTAAGAACTTTGTTAATTTTCAAAATCAAGAAAAAGCAGAGTGTATTTATTGTGTAGTTGATTTACATGCTATAACTATAAAACAAGATCCATCTGAACTTAAAAATAGTATACGAGAAACCACAGCTACTTTTCTTGCAAGTGGTTTAGACTTCAAAAAAAGTGTCATTTTTAAACAATCAGATGTTCCATCTCACTCCGAGGGATCATGGATTTTAG
Organism: uncultured Pelagibacteraceae bacterium; assembly: GCA_902561075.1. Lineage (GTDB taxonomy): Bacteria > Pseudomonadota > Alphaproteobacteria > Pelagibacterales > Pelagibacteraceae > Pelagibacter. Next base: position 47,747 of record CACEOC010000002.1, on the reverse strand, counting down.
GATGTACCGCAAAAATGGGATGGCTTAACAGAATGACACAATTTAAAGAAAAAGCTGGCAAAGACAAGGAAAAAGCTAGCATCGGTCTTTACATTTATCCAATTCTAATGGCAGCTGATATTCTTCTATACGATACCACTCATGTCCCCGTTGGAGATGATCAAAAACAGCACTTAGAGCTTACTAGGGACATAGCACAAAAGTTTAATCAAGAATTCAATATAAATGATTTTTTTAAAATACCTGAGCCAATGATTCAAGACGAGTTTGCCAGAATTATGAGTCTAAAAGATGGAAAAAAAAAGATGAGTAAGTCTGAAGTATCAGATTTTAGTAGAATTAATTTGAACGACACAAACGACATAATTGCAAATAAAATTAAAAAAGCAAAAACTGATCCACTACCTATACCTGATAGTATTGAGGAGTTAAAAAAAAGACCAGAAGCTCAAAATTTACTTGGAATATACTCAAGTTTAAATAATCAAGGGCTGAAAGATACAGTCAATCAATTTTCTGGTAAAAATTTTTCAGAATTTAAGAAATCTTTGTCAGATCTTTTAATTGAAAAAATCTCTCCTATTAGTTCGGAAATAAATAGGTTAAATAAAGATATATCTTTCATAGACAAAGTTTTAACCGAAGGTGGTTTAAAAGCACATGAAATTTCGTCTAAAAAAGTTAAAAAAATCAAGGAAATTGTTGGTTTCTAAATTTATCTTTAAAATTTATTTTTAATAGTTATATAGAAGTTATGTTTATTCAAGTCCAAACAACACCCAATCCGAACTCTCTGAAATTTTTACCAGGTAAAAAAGTTTCCAATATTGGTCCTGTTGAAATTCTAGATATAAACAAAACAGATAATATTTTAGCAAAGCAAATATTATCTGTTAATGGAGTTCGAGGAGTATTCTTTTATGAAGATTTTATATCAGTAAACAAAAACAATGATTATGAATGGATAGATATTAAACATATAATAATTTCTTATATAAACGATTTTTATAACCAAGGAAACACAAGTGTCATTAAAGAAAAAGTAGACAATAATGCAAATAAAAATTTTAGTGAAATTGAAAAGAGGATTATAAATGTTCTTGAAACAAAGATTAGACCTGCTGTCTCAAGAGATGGAGGAGATATAGTTTTTAAAAATTTTGAAAATGGAAAGGTGACTGTGCAATTACAAGGTAGCTGTGCGGGTTGTCCAAGTTCAACTCTTACGCTAAAAAAAGGCGTTGAAAATCTCTTAACTCATTATGTTAAAGAGGTTAAAGAGGTGATTTCAATTTAAAGAAATTTCATGAATTTTATGATAAAAAAGAATAGTCAAATGGACTTCGAAAAAATAAAAAAATTTTTATCAAAAAAAGGATATAGACTCATTAAAAAAAAAGGATTTTCTCATAAATTAAAATACAAAAATATTTATACGACGTCATTTGCAAGTTTAATTATAATCACTTTTTTTTACATTTTACCATTAAGCATTAATAAAGTTTCTAGCATCATAAAACATAACAAGCATGTTGAAAATTACTCAAAAAAATATTTGGAAAAGGTGTTGTCAGGAGAAAATCTGGTATCTGGTGAACTGGAAAATGATGAAATAGCACAAAGATATTTGTATGAAGATGTAGAACTAAAAGAGGGTCCTTCAAAATCTGTTAGAATAGAAGCTTCAATTTTAAATCAATTATTTGAAGATAATGATTATAATTTAAAGAAAGTAAGAGTTAATAAAATAGTTAAACCATTTGAAGTTGGCATGTTGCCAGAGGAGTTAAAAAATATTGAGAGCACAAAAAAAAGAAAAGATTTATTTATTAAAATTGTTTTGCCCTTAATTCTAAGTGAAAATAACAGAATTCTCAGAGATAGAGATATTCTCTTCAAGGTTCTTAATAAAAATAATAACACTAAATCAGAGAGACAATGGCTGGATAAAAAATTTAAACAGTATGGAGTAGTAAACAAAGATGTTACTACATTAAAGATTAGAATGGATATAATTCCTGTCTCTCTTGCTCTGGCTCAAGCAGCAAAAGAGAGCGGATGGGGAACATCAAGATTTGCAATTGAGGGTAATGCTCTTTTTGGACAGTGGACTTATTCTGGAGAAGGTATTACACCTGCAGCAGCAGATAAAGGCGATAAACATAAAGTAATGGCTTTTAGTGTTCTAAAATCATCAGTTAGAGCTTATCAAAGAAACTTAAATACACATAAGAGCTACAAAGCATTTAGAAAAGAGAGAGCGACACAAAGGGATAATGAAGAAAATTTAGATAGTACACTATTAGCAAATTATCTAAACTCTTATGCTGAAACTGGTGAAGAATATGTTAAAATATTGAAGCAAATTATTAATCAAAATAATTTAAAAGATTTCGATAAAGCTAAAATATTGCCGTCAAGCAAAAGTCTGCAAAATAATATTTGATTTTATTTAATCACAAATTGTAAACCTAACCATTTCCAGGTGTCGTTTTCTTTTAGAGAACAGTTAATTCTACCTCTACGTGGTTTAAATTTTTCTTTTAGGATAATGTAGAGCTTTTCTTCTTCTAATTTTATATTTGTGTCTTTCCAATCGCCACCTTCATTCGAAAAACAATTTATATTTTTTAAATTTGTTTGCTCTTTAAAAAATTTTATATGAAACTTTGGAGGGTTATTCTTTTCAAGAATTAACATGTCTTTAATTGATATACTTTTATACTCCAATGGGTAAAGATTTAATAAAAATTTAAATCTTTCTAAATCACCATATTTTTCATTAATTGGGAATCTTGGCAATTCATAGAAGTCTTTATTGATATCAATAACTCCAGAATGTTGTCCAAAAGCAATATCGAATTTATCTTTAATGTAGTTTTTTTGTTTAAGACTGTATTCTCCAAATGGATACGAAAAATATCTAGGATTATATCCTAAATTATTAGTAAATATTTTTATTGATTTGTCGATGTCAGATTTAAATTCATCAAAGGTAAAATTTATAAGATAATCATGACTATGGGAATGATTTCCTATAAATCCAAATTCTTCATTCTCTATTTCTTTAATTTGAGACCATGTCATATAACCTGTTGTGCCAATATGTTCTGTTGATACAAATAAAATAAAAGGTATTTTATTTTTTTTTAAATAAGGCCAGGCGTTATTATAAAAAGAGCTAAATGCATCATCAATAGTTAGCAATATTTCTTTTTCCTTTTTAGCAACAAAAAATTTTTTTTGAAATTCTTTTGGATGAAAAAAATTATAACCTCTTTCACTAATCAAACTCATATGTTTTTTAAAAATATCCATTTTAATATTGGTAGATGGGTATTTATTTTCTTCAAATCTATGGTACATTATAGATAATATTCCTTTGTCATTAGAAAATTTTTTATTTTCATCTGCTATTGAATTGGATATTAACAAAAAAAAGATGAACAATTTAATTGTTGATGCTACTAAAGAAAAAATTTTTTTAAAAATCATAATTGATTCCAAATCTTACACTAACGAAGCTCCAAACAGTAGAGCAAATTTTGATAAACTAGCTGTTACAATTGTAAAATTTTTAAAAAAATATAAATTAAATCTTTCTGAAATAACAAATATATTTGTAAACCAAGGCCCAGGAAAATTTTCAGGCATAAGATCTTCTATCACGATTTGCAAGGCACTAAGTTTCAATAATAGTATAAATTTGTACGGTTTTAGTTCAAATCAAATAGATGGAAATAATTATAATAAAGTGCTGGACTTATTTAAAAAAGGGGTTTTAATAAAAGATATAATAAAACCAATATATAAATAAAAGTGTAGGGCATGAGTGATACTATTGAAAATAAATGCATTTCTAAAGGAATTAAGCTTACAGACCAGAGAAAAGTTATAGCTAAAGTAATGTCCGAATCCAAATCAACCTATGGCGAGTCCGATCATCCAGATGTTGATGAATTATACAATAGAGTTTCTAAAATCGATCCAAAAATAAGTATTGCAACGGTATACAGAACTGTAAAAATTTTTGAAGAGGCTGGTATATTAACTAAACATGACTTTAAAGGTGGCAAAGCAAGATATGAGGAAATAAGAGAGAGTCATCACGATCATTTAATTGATGTAAAAACTGGACATATAATAGAGTTTGAAGACGACGAGATTAATAAACTGCAAAAAAAAATAGCTGAAAAATATGGATATGATTTAGTGGATCATAAATTAGAGCTTTACGGAGTTAAAAAAAAATAATCTTTAATGAGTAAAAAAGTTTTTATTAAGACTTTTGGTTGCCAGATGAACGTTTACGATAGTAATAGAATTTATGATTCTTTAAAGACTATTGGATTTGAGAAGACAGATAACCAAAATCAAACTGATTGTTATATATTAAATACCTGTCACATTAGAGATAAAGCAAAGGAAAAAGTCTATCATGAGGTTGGAAGAGTTAAAAAAATATATCAAAATAAAAAGAAACCAATAATGGTGATTGCTGGATGTGTTGCACAAGCTGAGAATGATGAAATGTTTAAAAGAGAACCTTTTATAGATGTAGTAATTGGGCCGCAATCCTATCATAAGATAAATAATACAATTAAAAATTTTTTAAATATAAAAAAAATCGAGGAAACAGAAATCGATACGATAGAAAAATTTGAACATTTTGATAAAATTAAAAACTCCAGTAATAAGGTTTCATCGTTTTTAACTATTCAAGAGGGATGTGATAAATTTTGCCATTTTTGTGTTGTTCCTTTTACTAGAGGACCAGAGTATTCGAGACCATTTAAAAAAATTTTACAGGAGGCAGAAATTTTAATTAAAAATGGAGTTAAAGAAATAACATTATTGGGACAAAATGTTAATGCATATTCATTTATAGAAAATAATAAAGAGTATAGAATCTCAAATTTGATTAATGAATTAGAAAAATTTTCAGAAATTAAAAGAATTAGATATACCACATCACATCCAATAGATATGACTGATGATTTAATTGAATGTTATAAATATAACAAAAAATTAATGCCTTTTATACATCTCCCTATTCAAAGTGGATCAAATAAAATTCTAAAGCTAATGAATAGAAAGCACACTGTAGAACAATATGTTGATGTATGTGATAAAATTTTAAAAAATAATCCTGAGGTAAAATTTTCAAGTGATTTTATTGTCTCTTATCCTGGTGAGGAACAATGTGACTTTGAAGATACTATAAATTTGATAAAAAAAATTAAATTTATAAATTCTTTTTCTTTTATATTTAGTCCTAGACCTGGTACAAAAGCTGGAGAGTTTAAAACAATTGATAATAATATTTCAAAAGATAAACTAATTGAAATGCAGAATTTATTATTTGAATATCAAATACAAACTAATAAAAACTTTAAAGGTAGAACCCTGAGTGTTTTAATTGAAAACAAAATGAATGAAACAAAAAAATTATTTGGAAGAAACAAATATTTAAATTCTGTAATTTGTGATGGTTCAGAGAATAATGTAGGTAAAGAAGTAATTGTAAAAGTTGAAAAATACAACCAGAATTCACTATTTGGAAAAATTATTAACTTAGATACAAAAGCAGCTTAATTGAAAAATATTTTAGAAAAAAAACATAATCAATATTTAAAATTTGTATATTCTGACAATAATAATTTAAGTATTATTTTTCAGAGTAATGAGCTACTTTCTAATGTGGTTGGGGAATTTAACAGTAATATCAAGGAATTAGAAAAGATCACTAATACAAATATTTATACTAGGGGAAATTCTATATCAGTAAAAGGTAGTGGTAAAGAAAACGAAATAATTAAGAATGCAATCATTTTTTTATCAGATAGATTTTTAAATAATGGATCGCTAGAAAAAAAAGATGTATTATCCTCTATTAATGAATTTATGATTGAAGAAAAGTCTGAAAATAAGAATAATGTAGAGTACATAATTAAAACACCGAAAAAATCAGTTATTCCTCGATCTGAAAAACAGAAAAATTATGTAAGAGCATTAAAAGAAAAAGACATAGTAATTTCTGCTGGACCTGCAGGAACAGGTAAAACTTTTTTAGCTGTAGCGGTAGCACTATCTATGCTTCTTGAGAAAAAAATAGAGCGTATAATTTTATCTCGTCCAGCTGTTGAGGCCGGAGAAAGATTAGGTTTTCTGCCTGGCGATATGAAGGAAAAAGTAGACCCATATTTAAGACCTTTGTATGATTCACTTTATGATCTTTTAGATTTTGAAAAAATACAAAAAAAAATTGAGATCGGCGATATTGAAATAGCACCATTAGCTTTTATGAGAGGAAGAACACTAAAAAATTCATTTGCAATTTTAGATGAAGCACAAAATGCTACTGATACGCAGATTAAAATGTTCCTAACTCGTATAGGAGAAAATTCAAAGATTGTTATAAATGGAGACCCTTCTCAAATAGATTTACCTAACAAATCTTATTCAGGTCTTGTCAGATCAAAAAAAATCTTAGGACATATAAAAGAAATTTCAACAATCGATTTTGACCATTTAGATGTTGTAAGACATCCTCTCGTCTCTAAAATTGTCAAAGCTTATTCAGATGATTTCAAAAGAAATGAATGACTAAAGTTAATGTTATTATTGACTTTTCTAAATGGAATAAAAAAATTTCTGAACCTAAAAATTATATAAAAAAAAAGGTTAGAAAAATAAAAAGAAATAAATTTTTAAAAGGTAATAATAAAGAATTTTCATTATTACTTACAAGTTCAAAAAAAATGAAAAATTTAAACCTTAAATTTAAAAATAAAAATAAATCTACTGATGTTTTATCATTTCCTAATAATGATAAATTTTTAAATACTGATTATCTTGGAGACGTTGCCGTTAATTTTGAAGTTGTAGATAAAAGGTCTAAAAATACAAATTTTAATTATGAGTTTGATAGAATGTGGGTGCATGGTTATTTGCACCTTTTGGGATTTGACCACAAAAAAATTAAAGATTTTGCTAAAATGAGTAAAATTGAAAAAAAAATATTAGATTGTTTTGACCATACATTTTAAGAATAAATTTAAAAATTTGTTAATTTTCAACTTTGCAACAATATTTTTTTTAGGAATTTTAAGTTCATTTAGCTTGCCACCATATAATTTTTTTTTTTTAAACTTTATAACATTTCCATTGCTTTATTTAATAATAAAAAAATACAACGATAAAAAAATAAAACTTTTTTTTCTCGGATGGTCGTTTGGTTTTGGTTATTTTATCTCTAGTTTATATTGGATTTCATATTCTCTTAAATTTGATGATATTTTTAAACCATTAATACCTTTTTCAATAATATTATTACCGCTTATTCTTGGGATCTTTACTGCATTAGCAACTTTTTTAATGTCTTACTTTAAATTTAAAGAAAACTTTTCATCAGTTCTAATATTTGCACTCATGTTATCTCTAGTGGATTACTTAAGAGGAACTATATTAACAGGTTTCCCATGGAATTTAATATCTTACAGTTTAGTAAATTTGATAGAGCAAATTCAAATTATTTCATTTCTTGGTACTTATTTATTTAACTTAATAGTAATAATAACTTTTTTGTCTCCTTTGTTTGTTGTTTTTCAAAGTTCAAGAGCAAATAAAATTTTGTCTTCATTTATAATAATTTTTATTTTTGTTCTTAATTATTTATTAGGCGCTTATATAATTACCAATTCGAAAAGAGCAGAGATGAGGAAACTAGATACAACCATAAAAATATTATCACCCTCAATTAAACTTGAAAGATATTTTCAAGAAGAGAGTATCAACAATAAGATTAATGATTTATTCAACTTAATGAAATCAGAAGACAATCAAAAAACTTTATATATATTACCAGAAGGAATATTAACTGGAATATATTTAGACGAATTAAATTATATAATTAAAGGTTCAAGTCATTCGATTTCAGAGAAACATTTTATTATAATGGGCATTAACAGTAGAGAAAATGGAAATATATATAACTCTTTGGTTGTGCTAGACAATAAATTTAATGTTTTACACAAGTATAATAAAAATAAACTTGTACCATTTGGAGAGTTTTTACCCTTTGAAGGTTTTTTAAAAAAATTAGGATTTAAAAAAATAACACAAGGTTATAGTTCTTTTTCATCTTCAAACGAGAGAAAAATTATTTATTTTCAAGATATTTCTTTATTGCCTTTAATTTGTTATGAAATAGTCTACTCAGGGAAAATAGTAAAAGATAATAATAATTTTGATGTTATAGTTAATATTTCTGAAGATGGCTGGTTTGGAGACTCTATTGGGCCACACCAACATTTTTCAAAATCTATTTTCAGAGCTATTGAAGAGGGAAAAAATATATTCCGTTCATCTAACAACGGTATTTCAGCAATAATAAATCCCAACGGAATAGTAATGAAAAGAATTGAATCAACTTCAAGTGGTGTTATTACAGTAAATAATATGCAAATCTCTACTAAAACGTTATTCTCTAAATTCGGTAACAAGATCTTCTTTAATTTTCTAATTTTTTATATTAGTTTCATTTTTTTCTTAAAAAGAAAGGACCTATAATGAAAAAAAATTATTTATTTACAAGCGAATCCGTTTCTGAAGGTCATCCAGATAAAGTTTGCGACAGAATTTCTGACATGGTAGTTGATACTTATTTAGGTGCAGAGCCACAATCAAGAGTTGCCTGTGAAACATTAACAACAACAAATAAAGTTGTGCTCGCTGGAGAAGTTAGAGGTCCAGAAATAAAAAAAGATGAATTAATAAACAAGGTTAGAGATTGTATTAAGGATATTGGTTATGATCAAGAGGGTTTTACTTGGAGAGAAGCAACTAAAATTGAAAGTCACTTACACGCACAATCAGCTGATATTGCAATGGGGGTAGACTCGTCAGGTAATAAAGACGAGGGTGCTGGAGACCAAGGAATAATGTTTGGGTATGCTTGTAACGAAACAGATGTACTAATGCCAGCTCCTATCCATTATTCACATAAGATTTTAAGATTAATGGCTGAAGATAGAAAATCAGGAAAACTTGATGGAATTGAACCAGACTCAAAGAGTCAAATTACAATTGAATATAAAAATGGGAAACCAGCAGCAGTAAAATCAGTTGTGATTTCTACGCAACATTCAAAAGATGTTAATTTAGCTAAAGTAAAAGAACTTTGTGTTCCATATATTCATAAAGCTATTCCAAAAAATTTATTAGGAAGTCTTGATGATAACGAAATTTACATAAATCCTACAGGAAATTTTGTAATTGGAGGTCCGGATGGAGACAGTGGTCTTACAGGTAGAAAAATAATTGTAGACACTTATGGAGGAGCAGCTCCTCACGGTGGAGGTGCTTTTTCAGGAAAAGACCCGACTAAAGTAGATAGATCAGCGGCTTATGCTTCAAGATACCTAGCAAAAAATGTTGTTGCTTCAAAGATTGCAGACAAATGTCTAATTCAGTTAGCATATGCGATTGGAGTTTCAAAACCTTTATCAATATACGTTGATTTATTCGATAATGACGAAGAAAAAAATAGACATGTAGAAAAACTAATAAACGAAAACTTTGACTTAAGTCCAAGAGGAATTAGAGAAATGCTAGGTCTTAATAAGGCAATTTATCAAAAAACGGCAGCCTACGGTCATTTCGGTAGAGAAGCTGAAAATGATGGATCATTTTCATGGGAAAAAACAGATAAATCAAAGGTTTTTAACAAGTAATAAAAGTAATTAAAGTTGAAAAACTAGAAAAAATACTTATATTTCATTTAAATTATTGAAATTCATAATGGGCTTCGGCCCATTTTTTTTTAGTTAGTATGTTAAATAGAAGAGCAGATAAATTAGAGTTGTTAAGAATTGCTGAAGCAGTCGCTTTAGAAAAATCAATTGATAAAGAATTGATAATAAATTCAATGGAGAATGGAATAGCTAAAGCTGCGAAGTCGAAATTTGGATCTGAAAATGAAATTCAAGTACAGATAAATAGAGAAAGTGGAGATATATCCATATTTAGAAAATTACAAATTGTTGAGAAACCTCTAAATACTAATTTAGAAATATCTTTAAACGAAGCTTATACCTTAGATGAAAACAATAGAAATAAAAATATTGGTGATGAGATATTGCAGCCGTTGCCATCTTTTGATTTTGGAAGAATAGCGGCACAAACAGCTAAACAGGTTATAACTTTCAGTGTAAGAGAAGCTGAAAGAGAAAGACAATTCAATGATTTTTATGACAAAAAAGACTCTATACTTAGTGGTATTGTAAAGCGTGTCGAATTTGGAAATGTTATCGTAGATTTAGGTGGTACAGAGGCTATTATACAAAAAAATGAAATGATACCCAGGGAAAATATAAAAGCTGGAGACAGAGTTAAAGCCTACTGTCTAGACGTGAGAAGAGAGCAAAGGGGACAACAAATTTTTTTATCAAGAGCGCATCATAAATTTATGGAAAAACTTTTTATACAGGAAGTTCCTGAGATATATGATGGTTTAATTGAAATTAAATCATCTTCAAGAGATCCAGGTAGCAGAGCAAAAATATGTGTTAAAGCAATAGATACATCCTTAGACCCTGTAGGCGCATGTGTAGGAATGAGAGGAAGTAGAGTGCAGGCTGTGGTTAATGAATTGCAAGGTGAAAAAATAGATATTGTAAACTGGTCTGAAGATCCCGCCATTGTAGTAGCAAACGCATTATCTCCCGCAGAAGTCCAAAGAGTTAATGTTGACTCAGTTTCAAAAAAACTTGATGTTATTTTATCTGAGGAAAATTTAAGTAAAGCTATTGGAAGAAGAGGTCAAAATGTTAGGTTAGCCACTAAACTTTTAAACTATGAGATTAACATAATGACGGATCAAGAAGATTCTGAGAGAAGACAAATAGAATTTAAAGACAAAACAGAGAACCTAATTAAAAATTTAGAGCTCGACGAAACATTAGGTCAATTATTAGTTGCTGAAGGCTTTTCATCGATAGACCTTATTAAAGATGCAAAGGAAGAAGACCTAGCTAAAATTGAAGGTATAGAAAATGAGATTGCTAAAGAATTAATAGAAAGAGCAAAAGAAAGTCATATGAAAGATCAAGAAGAGATTTCTAATAAAATTAAAGATCTAGGATTAGAAAACGATCTAATTACTCATGAGGGTCTTACTCCAGGAATGCTAGTTACCTTAGGTGAGCAAAAAATTCTTACCCTTGTTGATTTTGCAGATTTAGCATCAGATGAACTTACTGGTGGATTTGATGTGATAAAAGGTGAAAAAGTAAAGATAAAAGGTTACTTAGAAGAATTTGCGCTTTCTAAAACCGAAGCTGATCAATTAATTATGACGGCTAGAGAAAAAGTTTACAAAGATTGAGGTATGAAACATGGAGAAAAAAAAATTAAAGTTATCAGTTACTACAACCTCAAAGAAGACTTATAGTAGTATTGAAAAAGCTAAGTCCCAATCAAAAAACTCAGTATTAATTGAAAAGAAATACGGAAGACCAGGCCGTAAGAGTTTTTCATCCAATATAAAAAAACCTCTAAGTAATTTTAATCCCAAAGCCAATTTGTTCGAAAAAAGTTACCCCAAAAAAAACCAAGAGGGTCTAAAGACTGATTATGAAAAAAGAATTCTTGCCGAACAAAGAGCTACTAAAAGAATTAAAGGTGAACTCGGAGAAAAAGATTTAAAAGTCAAATCTAATATTAAAAAAAAAGAGTTAAAACTTACATTATCTAGAGCTTTAAGTGAAGATGACATTGGAATAAGATCAAGGAGTTTAGCATCCTTAAGAAGAGCAAAGTTAAAAGAAAATAGAGAACAGAGTCAAAAGGAAAAAAAAGAAAAATTAAAACCTGTAAAAAGACAAATTAATATCCCAAAAACTATTACTATAAGAGAATTAGCAAATAGAATGGCTGAGCAATCTAGCAATATAATCAAGCACCTTTTAAGTATAGGCTTAACTGTGACTATAAATCATACTATTGATGAAGATACTGCTGAGTATCTTGTAAAAGAATTTGGGCATGTTCCAATTAAAGAAAAAAAAGCTGAGGAAATAATTAAAAATATTATCGACAAATCAAAAGATAATCTAAAATCAAGACCTCCAATTGTTACAGTAATGGGTCATGTTGATCATGGAAAAACTTCCGTATTAGATGTATTAAGAGAAACTAATGTTATTAGCGGTGAATTTGGTGGAATAACTCAACATATAGGTGCATATCAAATAGAAAGACTTGGGAATAAAATTACTTTTATAGACACACCTGGTCATGCCGCTTTCACTGAAATGAGAGCAAGAGGATCAAAGCTTACAGACATTGTTATTTTAGTTGTTGCAGCAGACGACGGAGTTAAACCTCAAACAATTGAGTCTATTAAACATGCTAAAGCTGCTAAGGTTCCAATAGTTGTTGCAATTAATAAATGTGATTTACCAGAAGCTGATCCGCAAAAAGTTAAAAATCAATTGTTAGAATACGAATTAATTTCAGAGGATATGTCAGGAGACACACTAATGGTAGAAATTTCCACTAAAAATAAAAAAAATTTAGATAAATTAATCGAATCTGTGTTGCTTCAGTCCGAGCTTTTGGACTTAAAATCAAATTATGAAACAAAAGCTAAAGGAATAGTTATAGAGTCGAAAATTGACATAGGTAGGGGACCAATAGCAAATATAATAGTAACTGATGGGACTCTTAATAAAGGTGATTATTTTGTAAGTGGTTTAGAGTGGGGTAAAATTAGAGCATTAGTCAACGATCAAGGTATTAGTATAGAGAAAGCTTTTCCTTCAACACCTTTAGAAATACTTGGTATAAGTGGTGCTGCAAAATCAGGAGATGATTTTATTGTCTTAAATAATGAGAAAGAAGCTAAATCTCTAAACGCTGCGAGAGTTCAAGAACATAAGGATGGAAGAAGTCCTGTATCTCTAATTAATCAAGAATTTGCTTTTAAAGATAAGGTTTCAGAAGATTTAAATATTATAATTAAATCTGATGTACATGGGTCTTCAGAGGCAATAAAAAATGCAATTTCTCAAATAAAACATGATGAAGTAAAACCAAAAATTATTTTATCCGATATTGGAATGGTAACTGAAACAGATGTAACGCTTTCAAAAGCATCTAATGCTATTTTAATTGCGTTTAATGTCAAACCAACTAAGGAAGCAAAAAAACTTGCTGAACAAGAAAAAATTACTATCTCAAATTATAATATAATTTATGAGGTTATAGATTTTGTTAAAAAAAGAATGTCAGGTTTGCTTTCCCCAGATGTTACAGAGAATATTTTAGGTTCAGCCGAAATACTTGAGATATTTAAAGTCTCTAAAGTTGGAAAAGTGGCTGGTTCAAAAGTTATTGAAGGTGAAATATCACAAGATTCCAATGCAAGATTGATAAGAGATGGAAAAATTATATTTAATGGAAAAATAGGCTCAATTTTTAGAGAGAAAAATCAAGCAAAACAAGTTTCAGCTGGACTTGAATGCGGAATCACTTTAAAGGACTTTAGTGACTTTCAAAAACAAGACATTATTGAGGTTTATAATTCAACTGTATTAGAAAGGTCGATATAGTTAAAATGAAAAAATTAGAAAAAGGTTTTACACAAAGACAATTGCGAGTAGGAGAGATGATTAAGCAAGCGTTAAGTTTAATTTTTATAAGAGATGAGGCTAAAATCCCTAATATTGATACTAAAGAAATTACCGTAACAGAAGTTCGAATGAGTCAAGATCTAAAAACTGCTAAAGCATTTGTTCTACCATTAGGGGGTAAAAATGCCAATAATACAGTTGAAATGTTAAAAGATTTCTCTCACTTAGTTAGAAAAGTTTTGTCAAAAAAAATTACTATGAAATTTCTTCCAAAAATTTTATTTATAAAGGATGAATCTTTTGACTACGCTGAAAAAATAGAGAATTTAATTAAACAAATAAACAAATAGAAGGAAAAAATGAAGAAACAAATCAAAGATATTGCAAAACACGAAAAAGATACAGGATCTTCAGAGGTTCAGATTGGATTATTAACAGAGAAAATTAGTTATTTGTCTGAACATATTAAAAAAAACAAAAAAGACAAACATTCTTCAGTAGGATTATTAAAGGCAGTTAATAAAAGAAAAAAATTATTAGTGTATCTAAAAAAAAATAAAATAGCTTCCTACAAAGCTGTAATTTCAAAATTAAATTTAAGAAAGTAAAAAGGGAAAGATATAAAATATGTTCAAAGTTGTAAAAAAAGAGATCGAGTTAGAAGGTAAGAAACTAATTTTAGAAACTGGAAAAGTAGCAAGACAAGCAGATGGAGCAATTATTGCATCTTTAGGAGAAACAGTAGTTTTGGCAACCGCTGTAGGAGCAAAAAAAATTAACCCAGATGTTGATTATTTTCCTCTGTCAGTAAACTACCAGGAAAAATATTATTCTGCTGGTAAAATTCCTGGGGGATATTTTAAAAGGGAGGCTAGACCTACTGATAGCGAAACGCTAATCTCAAGATTAATAGATAGACCAATTAGACCATTATTTCCAGATGAGTTTAAAAACGAAGTACAACTATTACCTACAGTAATATCTTACGATAAAGAAAATGAGCCAGATATCTTGTCTATAATAGCTTCATCTGCAGCTTTGGCGATATCAGGGATGCCATTTATGGGTCCAGTTGGGGCTTCTAGAGTTGGTTTTATTAACGGAAATTATGTTTTAAATCCATCTAAAGTTGAGCTTGAAAAATCAAAATTAGACTTAGTTGTTGCCGGGACAAAAGAAGCTGTACTTATGGTGGAATCAGAAGCTAGTGGTCTAACAGAAGAGGAAATGCTCAATGCAGTAAAATTTGGTCATAAAGGTTTCCTTCCAGTTATTCAAATGATAGAGGACATTGCAAAAGAGTGTAGAAAACCTGAGTGGACAATAGAAAAAAAAGATCTTTCTGAGGTTAAAAAAAAGTTGGAGAGTACATTTACTGAGGATCTTAAAAAAGCATTTGCGACAAAAGATAAACAGCAGAGATCAAATCAAATATCTGAGATTACTGATAAAGCTAAAAAGCTTTATGAAGAGGATGAAAATTATACTGATCTAGATATAAATAGTGAGTTAAAAAATTTAGAAAAATCAATTGTAAGAACTGATATTTTAGAGAAAAAAAATAGAATTGATGGTCGAGGTTTATCAGATATTAGACCGATTTCTTGTGAAGTAGGTATTTTACCTAGAGCTCATGGATCGGCTTTATTCACCAGAGGGGAAACTCAAGCTATTGTAGTTGCTACTTTAGGAACATCTGATGATGAACAAAGAATCGAAAGTTTAGATGGATTACAAAGAGAAAGATTCATGCTTCACTACAATTTTCCACCATTTTCTGTTGGCGAAACTGGTAGGATTGGTACTGGTAGAAGAGAGATTGGACATGGTAAATTGGCTTGGAGGGCTATGCACTCATCATTACCTTCGAAAGAGACGTTTCCATACACTTTTAGAGTTGTATCTGAAATCACGGAGTCAAACGGATCCTCATCTATGGCTACTGTTTGCGGAACATCTTTAGCATTAATGGATGCAGGTGTGCCTATAAAAGAGCCGGTAGCAGGTATTGCAATGGGTTTAATAAAAGAAGGTGAAGAATTTAGTGTGTTAACAGATATTTTAGGAGACGAAGATCATTTAGGTGATATGGATTTTAAAGTTGCAGGTACCAAAGATGGAATTACCTCACTCCAAATGGACATTAAAATTACTGGTATTACATTTGAAATTATGGAGCAAGCTTTAAATCAGGCAAAAGAAGGTAGAATTCACATTTTAGGAGAAATGAATAAAGCTTTATCGGCTTCCAGAGCAGATGTTGGAAAGCATACCCCAAAAATGGAAAAAATAATTGTTGATAAAAAAGATATAGCTGCAGTTATCGGAAAAGGCGGGGCAACGATAAGAGAAATTGTTGAAAAATCAGGAGCAAAAGTTGACGTAAATGATGAGGGAGAGGTAACAGTTGCCGCTCCAGATGAAGAATCCCGTAATATTGCTATGCAGATGATAAAAGACATAACAGCAAAAGCAGAGTTAAATAAAATTTATAATGGCAAAGTAATGAAAATAATGGAATTTGGAGCTTTCGTAAATTTTTTAGGAAAGCAAGATGGACTTGTCCACATTTCAGAATTAGCAGAAAAAAGAGTAGCGAAGGTCTCAGATGTAGTCAAAGAGGGGGATCAAGTAAAAGTAAAAGTAATTGGATTTGATAGAGGAAAAGTTAAATTGTCTATTAAACAAGCTATTGTGTAATAATAAATAATATCAATTGAAATGATTAAAATTCCAAAAAAATTTAAGTCATTAGTCAAATACCTCGTTCCATATGTATTTTTCTCTGGAAATTTTAGAGAATTATTTAACTCATTATTTAATAGAAAACAAATTATCCATAAGTTTGAGCATGAAAGAAATTTTTATAAGAGACACGCATTTATTAACAAAGCAATTTCAAAATTTGAAAATTGCAAATATTTAGAAATTGGTGTCTCTAACAATGATGTGTTTAATTCTATACCTTTAAGCATAGATAATAAATTTGGCGTTGATCCTGTTTCTGGTGGAAATTATAGAATGACATCTGACGAATTTTTTAAGAAATATAGTGATTTAAAATTTGACGTAATTTTTATCGACGGTTTACACGAATATGATCAGTGTAAGAAAGATTGTATAAATTCAATGAAACAGTTAAATAATGAGGGTATAATTTTTTTTCATGACTTTTTACCAAGATCCTTTTTTGAGGAAAAAGTGCCAAGAAAACAAAAATCATGGAGCGGCGATATATGGAAAGTAGCCATAGAGCTTTCAAAATCAAAAAATGTTGATTTTAAAATAATTAACATAGACATGGGTATCGGTATTTTAAAATTAAAAAAAGATTTTGAATATAAAAATATTGACGGAATAAAAAATAAAGATTTTAATGATTTTCTGGAATTTAGGAAAAATTTACCAATTATAAGTTCTGAAGAGGCTCTGAAAATTATTTAGATAATTTATTTAAATTTTTTTTCTTTTCTTTTTTTAGCTTTCTTTTCTCTTTAAGATTTAATTTTGGTTTCTTCATTAAACTTGAGTCTTTAAATGATTTCCCACTGTATCTTTTTGACATTTAAGAAATATTTTTTGGATCTGGCATACCCATTTTATTGTATCCAGCATCTACATAATGAATTTCACCAGTAACACCGCCAGCCATATCACTTAATAAGTATAATGCAGAATTACCTACATCTAAATTATCAACGTTTCTTTTTAAAAATGAGTGATCAGCATTCCATTTGTACAAAAACTTAGCATCTCCGATTGCTGAAGCAGCTAAAGTTTTTATTGGTCCAGCACTTATAGCGTTCACTCTTATTCCTTTAGATCCTAAATCCCTTGCGAGATATTTTACACTAGATTCTAGTGCGGCTTTACAAACGCCCATTACATTATAATTTGGTATTGCTTTATTAGCCTCATAACTCAAGGTTACCATGCTACCACCCGTCTTCATTATTTTAGAAGCTTCTTTTGCAATTTCAGTGAAAGAAAAACAAGATATCAACATACTTCTTAAAAAGTTTTCACGTGTTGTATTAAGATACTCTCCTGATAATTCTGATTTATCTGAAAATGCGATAGCATGTACAACAAAATCAATTTCTCCCCAGTGTGATTTTATGTCTTTAAATAATTTTGAAACTTCCTCTTTTTTCTCAACGTCACAACTAAATGTTAAATTAGAATTTAATTTTTCTGCTAATGGAATAACCCTTTTTTTTAATGCATCTCCAAGGTAAGTGAAAGCAAGTTCAGCTCCAGCTTCTGAAAGTTTTTGAGCAATACCCCATGCTATCGATCTTTCATTTGCGACTCCCATTATAAGACCTTTTTTACCTTTCATTAAATTCATAAATTAAACTTTCTCGAATACTAAAGTTGCATTTGTTCCACCAAAACCGAAACTATTTGACATAACGGAATTTAAGTTAGTATCTTTTTCTACTTTTGTTACAATTGGATAATTTTTTGCCTCTTCATCCATATCAGTAATATTTGCTGAAGCAGCAATAAAATTATTTTTCATCATAATTAAACTATAAACTGCCTCATGTACTGAAGTTGCCCCAAGAGAGTGACCTGCGAGAGATTTAGTAGAGCTTATTTTTGGTTTATACTCATTAAAAACTTCCCCAACAGCTTTTAATTCTGTAATATCTCCAACAGGAGTCGATGTTCCATGAGTGTTTATATAATCAATTTTATTTTTAGAAGTATTCAAAGCCATTTGCATACATCTCACAGCTCCTTCTCCTGAAGGTGCAACCATATCATACCCATCTGATGTAGCTCCATACCCAGTTATTTCTGCGTAGATTTTGGCGCCTCTTGCTTTCGCATGTTCATATTCCTCTAGAACTAAAACTCCACCACCACCAGATATTACAAAACCATCTCTTGTTTTATCGTATGGTCTAGAAGCTTTTTCAGGTGTATCATTATATTTAGATGAGAGAGCTGTCATAGCATCGAACATAGCAGTCATTGCAAAATGAACCTCATCACTTCCTCCAGCGAAAATTATATTTTGTTTTCCAAGTTGGATTAATTCCATTGCATTTCCAATACAATGTCCACTTGTTGCGCAGGCTGAACTAATTGTGTAATTAACTCCCTTTATTTTAAAAGGTACAGCTAATGTTGCTGATGCTGTACTTGACATAGTTCTTGGAACAACAAAAGGACCCATTCTTTTTGGGCTTTTTTCTCTAGTTTTGTCTGCTGCAAGTATAACATTTTCAATTGATGGACCGCCTGACCCCATAATCATTCCAGTAGATATATTGCTTACCTCATTCTCCTCTAAACCAGAATCTTTCACTGCTTCTGTCATAGAAATATAATTGTAAGCTGAACCAGGTCCCATAAACCTTATGAATTTTCTATCAACATGATCCTCAAGTTTAATATTAGGTTTACCGTGAACATTACTTTTTAAATTATATTCTTTATATTCTTCTGAAAAAGTTATTCCAGATTTTGAGTTGAGTAATGATTTATATACTTCATCCTGATTATTACCTAAACAAGAAACAATGCCGATACCTGTAACTACCACTCGTTTCATTATTTGAATAACCCCACTTTTAAATTCTCAGCACTGTAAATTTTTTTTCCATCAGCTAATAGAATACCATTTGCAAGACCTACGGTTGTTCCTTCTTTTATTAGAATTCTCTTCATATCAATCTGATAAAATGCTTTTTGGCAATTTTTTAGAACTTCTCCTGTAAATTTCACACTATTAACACCTAAAGCTCTACCTCGTCCTGGATTTCCCAACCATCCTAAATAAAATCCAACTAGTTGCCACATTGCATCTAACCCCAAACATCCAGGCATTACTGGATCCTCTTTAAAGTGACAACCAAAGAACCATAGATCATTTTTTATATCTAATTCAGCTTTAATAATTCCTTTTTTAAATTCACCCTTATTTTCGCTAATTTCTGTTATTCTGTCAAACATGAGCATTGGAGGAGATGGTAGCCTAGCATTTCCAGGTCCAAAAAGATCGCCATTTGCGCAGTTAATTAACTCTTCATAATTAAAGGAATTTTTTTTCATTAACTTAATATGTTAGTACTTGATTATGGTACAATTTGATATAGATTTTTGAATGATAAGTAAATGAATAATGAATAATAATTTAAATTTCGTTCAAAAATTAAGGATTTCAGGACTTAGACCAACAAAGCAAAGAATAAAAATCTGTGAAATATTATTTTGTGGTAAAGAGACTTTTCATTTTTCAATAAATGATCTTTCAAAAATTATATCACAAAAAACAAATGAAAAAATTTCTCTAGCAACCATA
Organism: uncultured Pelagibacteraceae bacterium; assembly: GCA_902561075.1. Taxonomy (GTDB): domain Bacteria; phylum Pseudomonadota; class Alphaproteobacteria; order Pelagibacterales; family Pelagibacteraceae; genus Pelagibacter. Next base: position 27,797 of record CACEOC010000002.1, on the reverse strand, counting down.
TATAATACAGTCCATGCTTTTTTAGCAAAGGGCTACATAAAGCAAATAGCAGTAAATTCTGAGCAAAATTATTATGACACAAATACAACTGATCATCATCATTTTTATGACGAAGATAAAAATCAGCTTATAGATATCCACGATAATGAAGTAGAGCCCGTAAAAATAAATAGAAAAATCCCTGGTAAAAAAATAAAATCAATAGAAGTTTTAGTAAAAGTTCAAAACAACTAGTATAGTTGTTAATATTATTTTGACGCAAGTACCTTGATTAATACTTTAGAATAGTTATAATCTACACATGAGTAATGAAATCTATAAAGAAAAATCAAAGTGCCCTTTTACGGGCGTTGGCACCCCAGCAAAACATTCAACTGGAAAAGGAACATCGAATAGAGATTGGTGGCCAAACAACCTTAATCTTAAAATATTAAGTCAGCATTCAAATTTAGTAAATCCGATGGATGAAAAATTTAGTTATGCAAAAGAATTCAAAAAACTGGATTATAAAAAACTTAAAAAAGATTTACAAAAATTAATGACAGATTCTCAAGATTGGTGGCCTGCAGATTATGGTCATTACGGACCATTGTTTATTAGATTGGCATGGCACGCCGCAGGTACTTATAGAACTGCTGACGGAAGAGGAGGAGCTGGAACTGGCAATCAAAGATTTGCACCATTAAATAGCTGGCCAGATAATGTTAATTTAGATAAAGCTAGATTATTATTATGGCCTATTAAAAAAAAATACGGGAACAAAATTTCTTGGGCTGATTTGTTTATACTTGTTGGAAATGTTGCTCTGGACTCAATGGGTTTTAAAACTTTTGGTTTTGGTGCAGGACGAGAGGACATATGGGAGCCTGAAGATGATATTTATTGGGGATCAGAAAAAGAATGGTTAGGTGTAAACAGATATAGCGGTAAGAGAGATTTGGAACAGCCCTTAGGTGCATCTCACATGGGATTAATTTATGTTAATCCGCAAGGACCTGACGCTAATCCAGATCCATTGTTAGCAGCTCATGACATAAGAGAAACTTTTGGTAGGATGGCTATGAACGATTATGAAACAGCTGCACTGGTTGCAGGTGGGCACACATTCGGTAAATCTCATGGTGCTGCGCCAGAGTCACATAAAGGACCTGAGCCTGAAGGATCAAAAATTCATGAACAATCAACAGGTTGGAATAGTAATTTCAAAAGCGGTAAAGGAGTTGACACAATCAGCAGTGGGATCGAAGGTGCTTGGACACAAAATCCAATAAAATGGGATATGGGTTATTTAGATTGTTTGTATGATCATGAGTGGGAGTTGACAAAAAGTCCTGCAGGAGCACATCAATGGACACCAAAGAAAAATGGACAAAAAATTAAAATGGTTCCAGATGCACATGACAAAAACAAAATGCATCCTCCAATGATGCAAACTACAGATATTTCATTAAAAGTTGATCCAAGTTACGGTCCTATAACAAGACATTTTCACAAAAATCCAAAAGAATTCCATGATGCGTTTGCTAGAGCATGGTTTAAATTAACGCATAGAGATATGGGCCCAAAAGTTTGTTATTTAGGACCAGAGGTACCAAAAGAAGATCTGATTTGGCAGGACCCAATTCCAAAGCAAAAATACAAATTAAATAAAAGAGATATAGGCAATCTTGAAAATAAAATTTTAAAATCAGGATTATCCATTTCACAATTAGTTTCGACGGCATGGGCCTCAGCCTCAACTTTTAGAGGATCTGATAAACGTGGTGGCGCTAACGGCGCAAGAATTAGACTACAGCCACAAAAGGACTGGCACATTAACAAGATTTCAAAAGTCGATAAAGTAATTAAAGTATTAGAAAAAATTAAGAAAAACTTTGATAAAAAAAATAAAAACGTATCAATTGCTGATCTTATTGTTTTAGCTGGAAATGTTGCAATTGAAAAAGCTGCAAAAAAGTCCGGGCACAAAATTAAAATTCCTTTTACACAAGGAAGAGGTGATGCTTTACAAGAACAAACAGATGTTTTCTCGTTTAATTTATTAGAACCAGTTGCAGATGCTTTTGTGAATTATCAAAAAAGTGTATCTAACACATCATCCGAGGAAATGATGATAGATAAAGCTCAGTTGATGCAATTAACTAGTCCAGAAATGACTGTCTTATTTGGTGGAATGAGAGTTTTAGGAACAAACTTTGACGGCTCTAATTACGGTGTTTTTACAAAGAAAGTAGGAACTTTGACAAATGACTATTTTAAAAACCTTTTGGATATGAATATTACCTGGAATGAAAAAGGTGAAGATGAGCAGTATTTTGAGGGAAGAAATAGAAAATCAAAAAAAGTTGTATGGGAAGGATCAAGAGTAGACTTAATATTTGGTTCAAATTCCCAATTAAGAGCAATAGCCGAAGTTTATGCATCTGAGGATTCTAATAAAAAATTTGTAAATGATTTTGCTAAAGTGTGGTCAAAAGTAATGAATCTTGATAGATTTGATAAAAAAATAAATTAGTTAAATGGTAGAACTTACACAAGGTATTGTACAAACTAGTAAGAGCATATTCAAAAATAACAGAGGTTCTTTATTAAGAACTCTTATTTATACAATAGGTCATTTTGCAATTGCAATTATATGTTTAATGTTAATTGCAGATGTATCTTTTATGATTGCTCTAACCGACGCAATTGTTGAGCCTTTAGCAAATTCTATATGGTATTTCTTGTTAGATAAATTTTGGGCTAGCAAGGTAATTAAAAAAAATTAATTAACATTTCTTCCCCAAACATTATTTACTTCTATCCAGCCCCAATAATTCTCAGTGTTTGCTTTGCACCAATTTTTTTTACATTTTTTTATAACTAGAAGTCTGCCTTTTCCTAATTTTGCTATTGGTTTTGAAAATTTTGATGCTTTACTGAACAATAATTGCTCCTCTATTATTACTACAGACTCCGATTTTTTTAACTGGGATATATGTATCCATCCACTATTTTTCATATGGTCAATTACTTTTCTGAAGTTTTCTTTCTTATCAATTACTTGCAAAGGAAGAAATTTTTGTTTGTAAATATATTTTACAGGATATTCAAAACTTGGACCATACCTCACATTAACAGTATTATTTTTGAGCATTAAATAATATATTTCTTTAGAATAGGATTGGGAGTAATAACATATTAGAAGAAGTATAATTAAAAATATTTTTTGCATACACAATTCTTTTTTTTGTCAAACTTAATTGATCTTGACTCCAATGTTAACAGATCAAATATAAAAATTTTCCCAAAAACATTTTTTCCAATTTGAAGAATCATTTTCAAAATTTCACTTGATTTAATAGACCCAATTAACGTCGCAATCGGACCTATTACTCCATCGGCTTCACAATTTAATATCTCATCCGAGGGAATTGATTGATAGAAACATTGTAAGCATGGGGCTCTACTGTTTTTAAAATTGAAGGTAAAAATATGGCCTTGGAATTTGCTAATAGCACCAACAATCAGTTTCTTTTTTAATTTTAAACAAATTTTATTTACTACAAATTTTGTTTTAAAATTGTCAGATCCATCAATTATGAAATCATATTTTTTTATAATATTGTTTGCATTATTCTCTGTGATTCTAACTTTAAAAACTTTAATTTTAACATTTGAATTTATTTTTTTTATTTTATCTTTTAAAACATTAACTTTATATTTATTTATATCTTTATAATTATATATCGTTTGCCTGTGTAAGTTTGATAGAGTTACTTTATCATTATCTACAATACCAATTTCACCAACACCTGCCCTACTTAATAAATCTGCGACAGGACATCCAAGTCCTCCTGCTCCAATTATTAAAATTTTTGAAGACGAAATTTTTTTTTGACCTAAAGCACCAATATCTTTAATAATTATTTGTCTAGAATATCTTTCTAAAAGTTCTTTTTTCATTTTCCAGTAGAACCAAATCCACCAGAACCTCTAATTGTATCCTGTAATTTATCAGTTTCCTCGAAATCAAACTTTAAAATTGGTAAAATAACCATTTGTGCAATTCTGTCTTTATTATTTATGATAAATTCCTTTTTACTATGGTTAAAAAGTATAATTTTTAACTCTCCTCTGTAGTCACTATCTATTGTGCCAGGCGTATTTAAAACTGTTATATTTGATTTAGCAGCTAAACCAGATCTAGGTCGGATTTGGACCTCGCAATCTTTTGGAATTGCTATTGATAAACCTGTTGGGACTAAACAAGAGGTACCTGGTCCTAATTTTATTGGTTTATTTATAAAGGCCATTAAATCAACTCCAGATGAGCCTTCAGTTTCATAAGTAGGTATTTCTACATTAGGATCAAGTTTACTGATTTGTACTCTTACCATTATCTAATTAAATTCTTGTGAGACTCTTTTAACAAGTTCATTTGCAATTAATGATTTATTCATTTTTGAGATTTTTTCACTAGATTTGTTTTTGTAAAATATGGATACTTCATTGTCATCAGCATTGAAACCAATATCTTTTTTACTTACATCGTTTGCTATTATCCAGTCACAATTTTTTGAATTTAGTTTTTTCAAAGAATTAATTTCTAAGTCATTTGTTTCTGCTGAAAAACCAATCACAATTTTAGGACGTAATGAATTATGTTTAGATATATAACTAAGAATATCTATATTTTTTTCTAAAGATAATTCTAAATTTTCAGTTTTTTTAATTTTATTGTCACTATAACTTTTTATTTTAAAATCCGAAACAGCCGCAGTGAAAACAGCTATATCTACTGGTAGATTTTTTATGGTTTCATTTAGCATTTGATCTCCTGAGATCACTTTTATACATCTAACGTTCTCAGGTATTTTTAAATTTGTGGGTCCAGTAATTAGTGTCGTTTCAAAACCATTTTCTGAGAAAGCTCTAGCAATCTCGTATCCTTGCTTACCACTAGAATAGTTTGAAATAAATCTTACAGGGTCTATATTTTCTCTCGTAGGACCTGCAGTTACTAACACTTTTTTTCTTTTGTTATCCTCAATGTTTTTGAAATACTTATCTAAACTATCAAATATCTTTTCTGGTTCCGACATTTTACCTTCACCATACTCTCCACAAGCCATATCTCCGATTTCAGGTCCTATAAATCCATAACCAAATTCATTAAGTCTTTTAATATTTTCTTTATTAGTTTTATGTTCCCACATTCTTACATTCATAGCAGGTGCTATAAAAATTTTTTTGTTTGATGCAAGGACTAACGTAGAGGCTAGATCGTCTGCTAAACCATTGCTTATCTTTGATATTGTATTTGCCGTGGCGGGTGCTATTAAAATAACATCTGCCCATCTAGATAAGGATATATGATCTATTTCTGACTCATTCTTGTAATCAAAAATATCAGTGTATACCTTTTCATTTGATAAAGATGTTATAGATAAAGGAGTTACAAATTCTTTTCCAGACTTAGTAAGCACTGTTTTTATCTTATTGTTATTTTTTCTTAAAATTCTTATCAGCTCCAAACTTTTATAGGCTGCGATTCCTCCACAAATTATTAAAAGCACTTTTTTATTATTTAATTTATTCATTATGTAAATTAAAATACTAAGATACTAAAAAATACAAGAGCAATTATGCCAATAATAGTTTGGTTTCTGAACGATTTTAACTCTAATTGCTTATCCTTGAATGCTGAATAAGAATTCGAGGATTGAGGTATTCCACCACTTGCAAGAAATGTTAGAGCCTGATTTGCTTTTTCCATCATTTCAGGTAGATCAGGTAGTTTATTTATAGCATCCGCTGTGCTTTTTAAACTATCTGTTAAATTACTAATTGGATCTTTAGTTTCTTTTAACCATTTCTCTAGAACTGGTTTTGATGTATCCCAAATATTTGTATCTGGATTAAGTTTCCTAGCTACACCTTCAACAACAACCATTGTTTTTTGTAACATAAGCAATTGAGGTTGTGTTTGCATATTAAATTTTTCTGTAATATCAAAAAGTTGTTTAAGAAGTTTGCCTCCAGATATATCTTTAACTTTTTGACCAAATATGGGCTCGCCAATTGATCTTAATGCTTGTGATAGTGATTCCATTTGAGTATTTTTTGGAACTAATCCAGCTAAAATATGAACCTCAGCAACTTTCTTATAGTCTCTTTGAATAAATCCATATAATATTTCAGCTAAAAATCTTCTATTTATTTTGTCAACTCTGCCCATAATTCCAAAATCAACGGGGACTATTTGACCATTTTCATTTATAAAAAGGTTTCCTTGATGCATATCTGCATGAAAAAAACCATCCCTTACTGCGTGTCTTAAAAAATGTTGAATAACATCTGAAGCAATTAATTTTATGTTAATATTTTTTTCTTCCAATTTATTTCTTTCTCTTATTGATATTCCTTCAACCCAATCTAATGTAAGAACTTCTTCACTAGTAAAATTCCAGTAAATTTTTGGTACACTAAAACCAACGTCATTTTTTGTGTTCTCTGCATATTCATTTGCTGCAGCAGCTTCAAATCTTAAATCCATTTCGTGATTAGTAATTTGTTTTAATAAAAAAACTACTTCTACTAGTCTAAGTCTTTTTGTTTTATTATTAAGACTCTCAATAATATATGCTAATAACATTAAAGCTTCTATTTGATCATTAAATATTTTCTTTATATTTGGTCTTAATATTTTTATAGCAACATCTTTTATAGTTCCATTGTCATTGATTTGAGCTTTATGAACTTGAGCAATCGAAGCCGCCGCAACAGGTTCACTAAAATTTATAATTAAATTATAATTTTCCTCTCCAAGATTTCTTTTTAATATTTGTTTTGCTGTATCTGTAGGAAAAGGAGGAACACGGTCTTGTAATTTTTCTAAATTCGAAGCAAGCTTATCACCAATTATATCTGGCCTAGTTGAGAGAAATTGTCCTAATTTTATAAAACTTGTTCCCATACTTTGAATAGATTTACACAATCTTTCTTCATCACTTATATTCATATTCCCACTGTTTGTTTTATCAAAAGATATTGAGAAAATTTTGAAAAAGACTCTGATAAATAATGGAGGCTTATGAAATTTATAAATAATTTTTAGAGCATCAGAAACAGCTAACGTTCTTGCGATTTTAAACAAAGTAAAAATTTTTTTAATCATTAAATTTTCCAGCCTGAATGTATCGCCACTATTCCACCAGTAATATTTAAATATTGACAATCCTCAAATTTATATTTTTTTAATATATCTAATAATTCATCTTGATTTAAGAAATTATCAATTGTTTGAATAAGATAATTATATGGCTTCTCATCTCCTACAACATATTTACCAATTTTAGGTATTGCTTGCGAATATTTTTTATAAAGAAATTCAAGATTAGAATTTTCAACTTTTGAAAACTCTAAACAAAAAAATCTACCTCCTTTTTTCAAAACTCTATAGGCCTCCTTTATTGTTTTTTCAACATCCGAGGTATTTCTTAATCCAAAGCTAATTGTATAAAAGTCAAAAGTGTTACTTTTAACATCGAGCTTTTCTCCAGAACCTATTTGCCAACTTATAGTCTTGTAGTTTCTTAATTTTTTTTTGCCGAGCTCGATCATTTGAGCGTTTGGATCTATAGATAAAATTCTACATTTACTATCGGTTGCATCAGAAAATAACTTTCCAACATCACCAGTCCCGCAACCAACATCTATAAGATTTTGATTTTCACTAGGATTCATCATTTGGATAAGTATCTTTTTCCAATTTCTATGGGAGCCAAACGACATAATATCGTTCATTAAGTCATATTTATTATAGACTTTATCGAAAACTTCCTGAACAAGCTTTTTATCCTTTTGTAATTTTTGCGACATAATTTAAATAACTGCTAATATAGTATCAAATGCCAGAATTGCCAGAAGTAGAAATAGTTAAAAAGTCACTAAAAAAAAATGTAAAAGATAAAAAAATTCTTAATGTTATTGTTAATAATAGAAACTTAAGATTCAAAGTAGATAAGGATTTCGAAAAAATCTTAAAAAATAGAAAAATTAAAAATGTTAGTAGATATGCTAAAAACATTATCGTGGGGTTGAATGGAAATATTTACGTAATAATACATCTTGGTATGACAGGAACTTTCCACTTAATAAGAAACAATATATTAAAAAATACTAATTTGAGTTTTTACCAATCCAAAGATCTACCGATTAAACACAATCATATAATATTAATATTTAAAAAATTTAGAGTAATTTATAATGATCCTAGAAGATTTGGTTTTTTTAAATTATTAAAAGATGAGGAAAGTTTTAAATTATATTTAAAAAATATTGGTTATGAGCCTCTTGATAAAAATTTTAATTTGAAATACCTAAAAAAAAATATTCTATTTAGAAACAAATGCATTAAAAGTATACTTCTAGATCAAAAAATAATTTCAGGGATTGGAAATATTTATGCCAACGAAATTCTTTTTCATTCAGGATTAAACCCAAGAAAAAAAGGACTAAAGTTAAAAGATTTTGAATTAAAATATTTATATAAATATTCTAAATTAGTTTTAAAAAAAGCCATTTTAAAGGGTGGTTCATCCATTAGAGATTTTAGAAACACCGAAGGAGCCAAAGGATCATTTCAAGATAACTTTAAAGTATACGATAAAGATAATCATAATTGTCCTAACAAAAAATGTAATTATAAAATTAAAAAAATAAACATTTCAAATAGATCAACATTTTATTGTGAAAACTGTCAAAAATAATTTTTTTTGAGTATTGACCAACAATAATTAGCAAGTTATATAGCTCGCTAATGGCAAACACTAAATCAGCAATTAAAAGAATAAGAAGAATATCAAGACAAACTATTGTTAATAAATCTAGAAAGGCTAGATATAAAAATGCATTAAAAAAAATGAATTTGTTAATAGAAAAAAAAAATAAGAATGATGCTTTAAAATTTCTGCCAAAATTAAATTCAGAATTAATGAGAATCTCAAAATCAGGCATTATAAAAAGGCAAAATGCGTCAAGAAATATTTCAAGAATTACAAAGAAAATAAACAACCTTTAGTTATTAAAAACTCTGACAACCTTAAGTGGTTTCAATCAAAAGTGTCAATTTTATAAAACATATTAAAATCTAGAGTTTTTATTTCAAAATTTTATTTGACACTAAATCTAATTTAAAAATTTATTAAAATAACTATATCTTGTTATTGAAGTAAAAAAAAATAGTAAATAAATTTTTACTATTCTAAAATAAAACTAAAGACTTAACTTTGAGATTGCATTCGCGTTAAAATTTTACAATTACAGATTTTAAATATTTTTATTCAAAATAATAATTTTATTGTAATAAAATATCTCTATCTGCTAAGTGAATTATCTATGAGTAATAATCAAAATCAAAATTTATCTGAAAAAATCGAAAAAAATATTAAGTGGGAAGAAATACAAATAGAATTAAAAGAAAAATTTGGTAGAGAAATTTATGAAAGCTGGTTAAAAAAAATTGAGTTTGTTGATGAATTCCAAAATTATATATTAATTTCAGTCTCTACAAGATTTATAAGAGATTGGATAACATCTAGATACTTAGATGAAATTTTAAAAATAGTTAAAGGTTATAAAAAAGAGATTGTTAGGATCGAATTTTCAATAGCAAATAAAACAAATGATTTTAAAATTAGCGAAATAAATAACTTTGATACAAAAAAATCTAATATTAAAGAACAAAATATATCTTTTATTGAGGATACATACCTAAATTATAACCGTTTAGATCCTAATAAAAATTTTGAAAATTTTGTGGTTGGCGAAAGTAATAAATTAGCTTTAGAAGCATCTAAAAAAGTATCAAACGATATTGCTCACTATAACCCTTTGTATATTTATAGTGGTGTGGGAATGGGAAAAACACATTTAGTAAACGCAATAGGCTTAAAATTAAAACAAACAAAAAAAGTAATGTTCATTTCAGCAGAAAGGTTCATGTATCAATTTGTTAAATCTATTAAATCAAATGAAATGGTCAAATTTAAAGATTATTTTAGAAATACCGACGTTTTAATCATTGATGATATTCAATTTATGAATGGTAAAGAAGCACTGCAGGAAGAGTTTTTTCACACTTTTACATCTTTAAAAGAAAGCATGTCACAAATAGTTATAACCGCTGATAGACCACCAAATAAACTGGTAAGAATTCAAGAGAGAATTAAGTCAAGATTTTCTGGAGGACTGGTTGTAGATATTCAAAATGCAGACAACAACTTAAGATATGAAATTATAAATTCAAAATGTGAAAAACTAAAAAATTTAAATTCTAATTATTTAGAAATACCAAAAGAGATTAAACTATTTATAAGTAGAGAAATCAAAAGCAATATTAGAGAAATAGTAGGTGCACTTAATCGAATCATTTCTTTTTCAAGAATCTATAACAAAGTGCCTAACTTGTCAGAAACTAGATTAATTCTTAAAGATTTACTTCAGTTACCTGAAAATAATATCACTATAGAATTAATTCAAACTGAAGTATGCAAATATTTTAAAATAAGCAAGAATGAAATGCTATCTTCAAGAAGATCTCGATACTTAGTAAGACCAAGACAAGCAGCTATTTATTTGACAAAAGTTTTGACATCTAAATCTCTACCAGAAATTGGTAGATCTTTCTCAAATAGAGATCACACAACTGTTATACATTCTGTAAAGACAATTGAAAAAATACGAAAAAATGATGAGGAATTTAATACCAATTTAGAAAGTCTTAAAAATAAAATAATTTTTAATAAAAATAATGAAATTTAGCGCAAATCAACAAGATGTACAAAAATCGCTTAATTATTGTCAGGGCGTAATAGAAAAAAGAAGCACTTTACCAATATTATCAAACGTAATGTTAGATGCATCTAACTCTAGTCTAACTTTTACTGCAACGGATTTAGATTTAATTTTTATTCATAAGATAAACAATGTTCAAATTGAGCAAGAGGGAAAAACAACAACTTCTTCCTCTATTATGTATGACATCATAAGAAAAATTTCTTCAGGAAAAAAAATAAATTTTTCGAATGTAGGAGATGCGAAACTGAATATGGAATCAGAAAACTCAGTATTTAATCTTAACTGTATAGAAGCTTCAGAATTTCCATTAACTGATGAAAATTTTGAAAAAGAATTTTTAAATATAAATTCAAAAAAACTTCTTAAACTTTTAAATAAGTGTAAATTTTCAATGTCGAATGATGAAACAAGACATTACTTAAGTGGAATTTTTTTTCATGTTACAAAATCAAATGAAAATTCCTATTTAACTGCAGTTGCTACAGACAGCCACAGAATGTCAGTGTCAAAAATAAGACTATCGGATAGCATTGAATTTGAGCCTATAATTTTACCAAAAAAAACAATATTCCAATTATGCTCTTTATTAGATGATTTTGATGGTGATGTTAAAATATCAAACACAAAATCAAAAATTAAATTTGAATTAGACGATAGTGTTTTAATCTCAAAATTAATCGATGGAAAATTTCCAAACTATGTTCAGGTAATACCCAAAGAAAATCAAAAAAAATTAGAGGTTAATTTAAAAAGTTTTTTAAATTCTGTGGATAGAGTTGCATCAGTTTCTCTAGATAAAAAAGACGGAGTTAAATTTGAAATTTCTAAAGATAATCTCGATTTATCGGTTAATAATACCAATAGCGGTGATGGAAAAGAAAATCTTAAAGTTAAATTTGAACATGAGCTAGATATAAGTTTCAATTCAAGATATCTAATTGATATTGCTTCCCAACTCGAAGGGGACAGCATTGAACTTTATCTTAAAGATACTGGTTCGCCAGCTTTGATTAAAGATCCTTCTGACTTTGATAGTATCTATGTTATAATGCCTATGAAAGGTTAAACTAACCTGTCTAATTCCCTATACATTAAATTTTGTAAGTTTTTTATAAAATCTCTTTTTTCTGCACCCTCAGCTATTGGTTTTAAAATAGAGATCTTTATATCTCTATTTGGCAAAACATTTCCAGATTTTGGCCAGACCAAACCAGAATTAATTACAACTGGCAAACAAGTCAAATTAAGATCGTAAATTCTTGAAGTACCTTTTTTAAAATCCGTTCTTTCATTAAAAGATACTCTAGTGCCTTGTGGAAAAATTATTAAAGGACCATTAGAAGATAATATTGAATTTTTAAGATTATCAAAAAAATCTAAATTATCTCTTGTAGTTATATTTCTTTTTATAGATACACATCCAATCTTTTTTAAATACCAACCAAATATTGGGATATCAATAAGTTCTTTTTTGAGAATAAAAAAAGGAGAGTTAAAAATAGTTTGGAGGTAAAAAGTTTCAAAAGCAGATTGATGAGTGCAAGCTATAAAAAATTTTTTATTTATTTGCAGGTTTTCTTTGCCTTCAATAATTACATTTACAGACATTATAAATTTTAGACAAATAAATGCCCAATGACCTGTTAATTTACCTCCGTACGAAGCAATTTTTTTTGGTAAAATTAAAGATGGCAAAAAAATTAAGCAAATTGTTATAAGGCCAAGATAAAAAACAATTTTAAAAATTGCGCTTCTAATCATCAACTATTTAAAGCTTTTAAAGTTTGTCTCATTTTAATTGTTTTAATTTTCGAACCTTTTATTAATACCTCCTGTGGTATTGTCCTAAGATTATAATTTGATGACAATACTATTCCATAAGCGCCTACATCACATATTAAAACTATATCACCCTCTTTAAGAACTTGAAATTTATTCGTGGATAAAAATTTATCTGTTGTCTCACATATAGGTCCAACAAACTCATAAGTTTTCTTACTCTTGGAGCTATTTTTTTTTGAAGCTAAAATTGTGTGATTTGCTCCATACAAAGCTGGCCTCATAAAATCATTCATAGCAGCGTCTAAGATAACAAAAACTTTTTTTCCACTTTTTTTCATATATATTACTTTTGATGCTAAATAGCCTGTATTGCCGATTATTGATCTACCTGGTTCGAATATAATCTTGCATTTATTTTTTTTTAAGAATTTTTTTATTAGGTGTAAATACTTAATATAGTTTAAAGTTTTTTCATTTTTATTGTATTTAATTCCCATTCCGCCACCTAAATCAATGTATTCAAATTTATATTTAGAGGCTTTAATTGTATCGCTTAACTCTTGTAACATTTTTTCATAAGGTTTGTGAGAAGTAATTTGACTCCCAATATGCACACTTAAACACAAAAGATTTAAATATTTAGAATTTTTAATATTATTAATTATTTTTAATAAATCTTTTTTATTTAAGCCAAATTTATTTTCTTTTTTTCCAGTTGAAATTTTGCTTAGTGTTCTAGCATCTGTATCAGGATTAAGCCTTAGACCAATATCAATTCTTTTTTTTATAGACTTAGCTATCTTTTCTATTGTTATCAATTCACTTTCGGACTCAGTATTAATTAATAAAATTTTCTTTTTAATTGCAAATTTTAATTCCTCTTCAGTTTTTCCGACTCCAGAAAAAACGATTTTTTTTGGACTAATACCTGCTTTTAAGACTCTGTTTAATTCACCCATTGAAACAACATCTGCTCCAAGACCAAAACTTTTAATAATTTTTAAAATATTAATATTATTATTAGATTTAACTGAAAAACATGTTAGAGGATCAATACTTTTAAATTGCTTTTTAAAACTTAAAATATTCTCTTTAATTTTTTTATATGAATAAATATAAGTTGGGGTATTTGTTAGTTTACATATTGAATTTACACTAACATTTTCAATATAAAATTTATTATTTTTGTATCTCATTAAATAATTTTAATTTTATCAAATTTAAAATGATTACTTTCTTTAAATACGGGATCCCCTTTTTTCCCGCAGGAAATAATCAATACAAAAATAATTAAAAATAAAAATTTTTTCATTTAATTCATCTTACTATAGTTTTTTATCATTTTCTTTATATTTTCAAAAGATGTTCCGCCAAATGATTTTTTTGATTTTATCGAATTTTCTAAATCAAAAATTTTCATTACATTTTCGTCCAATTTTGGTTCTATTTTTTTTATCTCGTGCATTTCTAGGTTGTTAAAATTTTTATTTTTTTGATCGCAGTAATTAACTAATTTAGCAACAACATTATAAGCCTTTCGGAAAGGGTATTTTAATTCTCTTACTATATGGTCTGCTAAATCTGTTGCAGTGATATGACCTTTATTAGATAATTCTATCATCTTCTTTTTATTTATTTTGAAATTATTAAGAATTTCATTTGTGATCAAAATTGATGATTTTAGTCTATCATAAGTATCAAAAACTTTTTTTTTGTCATCTTGCAGGTCCTTGAAATAAGATAAGGGTAAACCTTTTAGTATGGTTAGCATAGAAAATAAATCACCATAAGTATTTCCAGTTTGCCCTCTTAAATATTCTAAAGGATCAGGATTTTTTTTTTGAGGCATAATTGATGATCCAGTAACTACGTTGTCATTTAAATTTAAAAGATTAAATGCATCTGAATTCCAGATAATAAATTCTTCTGCCATCCGTGATATATGCATCGCGCATACAGATGATGAATATAAAAAATCTAAAACGTAATCTCTATCTGAAACAGTATCTATAGAGTTACGTGTAGTTGTTTTAAATTTTAATTTTTTTGTAGTATAATTTCTATCAATATTAAAAGATGTTCCCGTTAAAGCACCAACTCCTAAAGGATTTTCTAAAAGCTGGTTTAAATTCTTTTTAAATCTATTTTTATCTCTATTAAACATTTCTACATATGCAAGAAGATAGTGTGCAAAGCTTACTGGTTGAGCATTTTTTAAATGTGTAAAACCTGGCATTATCGTGTAAATATTTTTGTTTGATTTTTTAATAATAATTTTAATTGTATTATTTAAAAGATTAATAATTTCCACAGTCTTACTTCTAAGCCAAATTTTTAGATCAGTAATAACCTGATCATTTCTTGATCTAGCCGTATGAACATAACCAGCATCCTCACCTATAATTTCGAATAGCTTATTTTCAACAAACATATGAATATCCTCATGTTTTCTATCAAATAAAATTTTTTTTTTTATAATTTGGTTTTTAATTCGATTTAATCCAAACAAAATTTTATTTTTAACCTTAAATGATATAATTTTTTGCTTATGCAGCATCTCAACATGCGCAATAGAGCAAGCAATATCTTCTTTAAAAAGTCTTTTATCAACTTCTAGTGAACTACCAACTTTGTCATAAATTGAGGATCTATTTTTTTTTATTCTAGCACTCCAAACTGTCTGATTGTTTTTATTTTTTGCCATGATAAATACTTTTTAGATGAATTCAAAATTTTTTAAATTATTTATTTTTATATTGTATCTAATATCACCTACTTTAACTTATTCAATAGAGCATCCAAATATTAAAAATATTATACTTTATAAAGAGCCAAAAAAACTAGAAAACATAGTATTTCAAAACAACAAAGGTGATATTATTAAACTATCTAATTTTAGAAATAAATTGGTTGTTCTCAACTTTTGGGCAACCTGGTGTGCACCGTGTAGAGAAGAAATGCCTTACTTAGACGAGCTAGCCTCAAATAAAGATTTTAAAAATATTTTGGTAATTCCTATTAATATAGGTCGAGAAAGTAAGGAAAAAGCTGAAAATTTTTTTAAAGAAATAAAAATAAAAAATTTAAATTTATATTATGATTCATCCATAGAACTTCCCAACAAGTTGTCATTAAGAGGAGTTCCAACAACGATACTAGTAAATAAAAATGGAGAAGAATTTGCTAGAATTTTGGGAGCTGTAGATTTTAAAAATAAAGAACTACTTAGCTGGTTATATAAATTCGATTAGAGAAATGCAAAATTTTATTTTAAATTGTACAAACGTAATCTGTGGCAAGGAGGAAACTATAAAAAATTGTATTGTCCTTTTTCATGGCTATGGAGGTGATGGAAAAGATATTAGTGCTTTAGCTTATAGTTGGAAGAGACATCTTGATAATACAATTATTATATGTCCCGATGGTCACGAAATGTGTTCAATAAATCCTTCAGGCCGACAATGGTTTGATCTCTCTAGAGATGATCCAGATTATATCTTAGAACAGGCTAGGTTAGCTGAAAAAAAAGTATCTTATTTTTTAAATGAAATTAAAAATTTTTTTAAGTTCGAGAATAAAAATATTTGTTTAGCCGGTTTCAGTCAAGGATGTATGATCTCTTTAAACTTAGCTTTTGGATCTGATGAAGAATTTAATTCAGTCATAGGTTTTTCTGGTAAGATTATTGATAAAAATTATTTATCAAAAAAAATAAAAAATAATTCTAGAATACTCTTAATTCATGGTGACCAAGATGATATTGTCGATCCTAGTAATTTATTAGATGCAAAGGATTTTTTCATGAGGCATAAAATTAATATAAAAACAAAAATAATAGAAAATTGTGGACATAATATCTCAGCTGAGGCTTCAACTTTAGCTTTGAAATTTATTAGAGAAAATTTAAATAAATAATTTATCAAAAATTAATTTGTTTATTTGAATTATTAAATTTTATAGGTTAAAATTTATTATGTCTAAAATAATTAATAATTCGCTTCCATTAGAAAAATGTCCTGCATTAGTATTAAATGCGGATTATAGACCTTTAAGTTATTATCCTTTGTCTATATGGTGTTGGCAAGATTCAATTAAATCTGTTTTTTTAGACAGAGTTTCTATTGTTAGCTATTATGATAGAGTAATTAGAAGTCCATCTTTTAGTATGAAATTACCAAGTGTTATTGCACTGAAATCTTTTGTAAAACCTCAATCCAACCCAAACTTTACAAGATTTAATGTTTTCCTAAGAGATAAGTTTACATGTCAATATTGTGGAAGTAACAAAGAATTAACCTTTGATCATTTATTACCAAGATCTAAGGGGGGTAAAACAAATTGGGACAATGTTGTTACCGCCTGCTCCAGTTGTAATGTTCAAAAGGGAGGTAGGTTATTTGAAAACTCTGGAATGGTTCTTGCTCAAAGACCTTACAGACCTAGCACAGAAGATCTTCACAAAAATGGAAAAAACTTTCCTCCAGATTATTTACACAAAAGCTGGATGGACTATCTATATTGGGATGTCGAGCTTGAACCTTAATATTTCTCCGAAATATTTATCGCTATTTTTGAACCAGTTTTTATAACCTTATCAAGTAAGGAGTAAACTCCATCTTTAGAGGCACCTTTTTCGTATGCAATATCTTTATGATGAAGTTCGTCTTCTCTAAATTTAACAATTTTTTCTCTTAATTTTTTTTCATCATCATGAATTTGTTCAATTTGATTTTGATAGTGTTCATCAATTACTTCCTCAACTGAAGCAGTACATAACATTGCAGCTTTTTTTCCCAGTAGTGCAGTTCCAAAACCTAAGCCAACTCCTAATAAATCCCAAAGGGGCAAAAATCTCGTGGGTTTAATGTCTCTTTTTTTTATTTCGTTTTCAAAAAAATCGCAATGCTCCTTTTCATGAACTTTCATTTCTTCGACAGTTTTTTTTAATTCTTCATCTTTATAAAGTGTATTTAAAGCGAGCAATTGTCCCTCATAAATTTTAATCGCACCTCTTTCTCCTGCGTGATCAACTCTAATAAATTCTTCAAGTTTTTTTTTATTTGTTTTCATAATTTTTAATTAAAAATAATGATATAATAATTATTATAAAGGAAATAAACATGTTTATAGTCGCAAGAGAAAATCCAAGTATTCTAAATTTAACATCTTTACAATTAGGCATAATTTCATCAAAGGAATTTAATATTTGCTCTTTATTCAATAAATTAATATTATCAGAGTTACATCCTTTAAACTCAGCAAAAATACCATTTTCAATACCAGAATGGTATCCGGCTAATATGAAACTTGAAAAAAAAGTCAATAAAATAGTATATAGCCATAATTTCTGATCTAAAAAAAAATATCCAATTATGCTTATAGGTATTGCAAGTAAATAGGGTATCCTTTGATATATACATAACTTGCAGGGAATAGCACCTAATACATATTCAATATATAGGGCACTCAAAATACTAAATAAGCTTAACAAAAATATAAATATAAATAAGTTATTTATAGTAATAATTTTTTTCATTTTAATTAATAAAATTTATTAAATATTTATATATTAAGAACGCAAATATTATTAATATTAGTGAAACCATTATTGATACCCCTAATATTTTTTTTTCTATAATCTTTTTCATTGCTATTCCAAAATTACCAATTAAAAATGCTATTAAAAAAAACCTTGACCCTCTTGTAATTGCCGACACTATTAAAAAGTAAAATATATTAAATCCTACAAATCCACTAGTTATAGTTAAAAGTTTGAATGGCACTGGGGTGAATCCTGCTATAGCTAACAATGTTATCCAAGCTATTGTGCCCCCTTCAGAAGAGACTTTATCTTTTAAAAAAGATATATTATCTACTCCATAGAGTTCAAAAATTTTTAAGCCTATCTCATTAAAGAATATTAATCCTATAAAATAACCTAGACACGCTCCTAGAACTGAGCCAATTGTTGCGATTAAAGCTATTCTTAACCATTGATTTTTTTTTGCAATTGTCATTGGAATTATAAAAACATCAGGTGGTATTGGAAAAATAAAACTTTCAATAAATGAGATCATTCCCAAAAATGTTTTAGAATTCTTATGACCAGCTAAATCTATGCACTTACGATATAAATTTTTAAACATATTTACTTTTACTAATTTTAATCTTTTTATACTATTAAATAAATTATATAAGATTAAAGAATTGGGGCGAATGGCGGAACTGGTAGACGCGTTGGACTCAAAATCCAATAGTAGCAATACTGTGAGAGTTCGATTCTCTCTTTGCCCACCAACCTACTAAGAATTAAATAAACTTGTATGATTTTAAATTTAGCTTAAATTCAATTAAGATTATGACTGACTTAAAAAAATTAAATAATCTTTTAGAGTTATTTTATTATAAATATAAGAACCAATCTAACAAAAATGAGATACTCCTAACTTCTTTAAAAAAACCAAAAATTGAGTATAGCTGGCATGAAACCTTTGAATTAATAAATCAATTTTCTAACGAAATTAAAAAATTTTCCGAAAAAGGTGACAGATGTTTATTAATATCTGAAAATAGACCTGAGTGGTTTATTTCTGATTTATCAATTATGCTCTCGAATTTAATTACTGTTCCATCGTATACAACTTATGTTGAAAAAGATTACGAATATATTATTGATGATTCCAAACCATCAATTGTAATAGTTTCAGACCAAGAACAATTTAATAAAATTAAGAATATAATTAAAAAAAAAGAATTTATAAAAAAAATTTTTTCATTTGATGAGCTAAATGAAATTAACATAAATGAATATTATTGTATTAAGAAATTAAACTTTAAAGAAAAAAATATTAATAATTTTTTAAATTTAAAAACAACCCGTAGAGATCCCGCATGTATTATTTATACATCTGGAACACAAGGAAATCCTAAAGGTGTAATATTAAGTCACGGGGGAATTCTAAATAATTGTGAGGGCGCAATTGATCTTCTAAAATCATTTATCAAAAAAAGTAAAACAAGATTTTTAACTTGGTTGCCTTTATCTCACTCTTATGAACATACGGTTCAATTTGTTCAAATAACTGTTTCAGCAAAGATATTTTATGCTGAAAGTATCGAAAAATTAATCAAAAATATGAATGATTGTAAACCAGAAATTATGACAGCTGTGCCAAGATTTTATCAAAACATTTATCAAAAAATCAATTCAAATTTTAATAAAACAAAAGGACTAAAAAAATATCTAATTAATAAAATGTTATATTTAGGAAATAAAAAAATTAGAGGAAAATCACTAAATTTAACTGAAAAAATAGTAGACAATATTTTAGACAAAATTGTAAGAACAAAAATTAAAGCTCAATTCGGGGGATGTTTAAAAACATTTGTTTCTGGTGGTGGTGCTTTAGATAAAGAGGTTGGTTTTTTCCTGAATGCTATTGGACTACCAACTTTGCAAGGTTATGGACTTACGGAGGCATCTCCCGTAGTAAGTTGCAACCCAATTAATGACATAAGAGTCGACACTGTTGGCCCTCCATTTAAAGGCAATGAGGTAAAAATTGCAGATGATGGAGAAATATTAGTTAAAGGCGAAAATGTAATGTTAGGTTATTGGAACAATAAAGAAGAAACTGAAAAAGTCTTAAAGAATGGATGGTTGTACACTGGAGATATTGGAGAATTTCAAAATGATTATTTAAAGATAACAGACAGAAAGAAAGATATTTTAATAACTCCTGGTGGCGATAACATTTCACCTTTAAAAATAGAAAATGAAATAATTAATTCTAAATTTTTTGACCAAGCTGTAGTATATGGCGATAATAAACCTTATTTAGTTGCACTATTAGTTCCTTCTGAAGAAATAATTAAATTAAATACGAATGAAATTAAATTAGAAATAGAAAATATAAATAAAAGTTTAACAAAAATTGAAAAAATTAAAAAATTTTTTGTAATTAAAGAAAAATTTTCAATTGAAAATGGAATGTTGACACCAACATTAAAGTTAAAAAGATTCAAAATTATAAATAAATATAAAAATAATTTTGAAAATTTATATTAAAAATATTGTTTATTAATCGCTATTTTACTTATCTTTTACGAAATTATTATTTATTAAAAAAAAAATTATTTTTTTTTAAATTTTAAAATTAATTAAGTAATTGACATAACTATTTCAAAAAAATAAAATTAAAATAATGCGAATCAAAAATGATTCGTTTAATAAAGGGAGCTAAAAAATGGCTAAAAGAAGAAAAAAAGCTAAAAAGAAAAAGAAAGCTAAAAAAGCTAAGAAGAAAAGAAGAAGATAGTTTAGTATTCTTTTTCTTAAGAAATAACGCTTCTCATGGCGATTGCGTGGGAAGCGTTTTTTTATTCAAGGACCTCTTGATTAGAGACACTCTCGTTTTTTACCTCAGTTTTTTCCTCAAGTTTAGGTATTTGCTTTTCAAGATTTCGTTTTAGTGCTTTATCTAATTTTTTTTGCGTATTTTCTAAGCCAACTCCTAGTACAATTTGAAATTCGGTTAGCAATCTTTCGTAGGCTTTTTCAAAAAGTTGCCTCTCGCTATAAGATTGATCAATCATTATATCATCACCTTTATTGAGATCCCTAACTACTTCAGCTAATTCATAAATTTTACCTGATGAAATTTTTGCTTCATATTCTTGAGCTCTTCTACTCCACATTGATCTTTTAATTTTTGGTTTACCTTTTAAGATACTAATACATTTATTGACCTGATTTATTGTTGCTAAGGGTCTCAAATGAGATTGTTTATTTACAGGTATCATTCCATTTGCTTTATCTTTCTCAAAGCTTAAAATGTATGTTTCAACATCAATACCACCTATACTAATTTTCTTAAATTCAGTAATTTGCCCTACACCATGTTTTGGATAAACAACATAATCTTTAATCTTAAATAGTTTCTTCTCTGTCGATTGTTTTTTTATTTTTTTAATCTCTGGTTTTTGTTCAATTGTACTTTTAGATATCCTAAGGTTTTGATTTGAGTTTTCTATTTGAACTTTAGTTTTACTCTCTTTTTTTAAAACTAATTTTTTTTCTTTTTTTCTGCCTACTTGTTTTTTTTTAAATTCGGGTGACTTATTCGGTTTCTTAGCAACTTTCTTTTTTGTTTTAACTTTTTTTTGTGCTTTTTTTTTAAATGTTTTCTTCAAAATACTTTTCAAATTTATTTTCTTCATTTTTATATTTATCGTTGTCTTTAGGTGGTTCTTTTTTTGTAGTTATATTTGGCCAAATTTCTGAATATTTTGTGTTTATCTCTAACCATTTATTTATACCTTCGTTCGTGTCGGGTTCTATGGCGTCCACTGGACACTCTGGTTCACAAACGCCACAATCTATACACTCATCAGGCTTAATTACAAGCATATTTTTTCCTTCATAAAAACAATCAACAGGGCATACTTCAACACAATCCATGAGTTTACATTTAATACATTTATCATTTACAATGTAGGTCATTACATCTGCTCTTTTTTAATTCTTTCCTTAATATCTCCCACTACTTTTGGATCAAGATATAATAATCCAGTTAACCTTCTCATTAAATTATCCTCATACATATCTGATTTTTTATCTGAGTATATTATTTTCCAAAGTGCTTCAATTATTGAGACTTTCTTATCTTCCTCTACATCTTTCAATTTTCTAGTAAAATCTAGAATTTGATTAGAATTACCTTCTATTTCTAAAGCTTTTTCAATTATATTTTCTACCTCGTTGTCTAAACACTTTAAATTTATTAAAGTTTTTTTAATAATTTCTTTTTCATTATTAGTATAATTTTCATCAATTTTAGATGCATGTATTAGCAGACAAGCTATTTCGACAAATGTCTCATCCTTATCTTTTTTCTGCAAATCTTTTTTATTTAAAAAGTCAAACATTATTTTATTATAAGCTGACTCAAAACGCTAAATGCATTGTCCTTTTCAGCTTTATCTTTATTTCTATTTAATAGTTTTTTAGGAAAATATCTAAAATATATCTCGTTATTTTTTTCTGTCGTTTTATAATTCATTAATTTAATTAATTTTATAAAGTTTGATTTATTACATCCTAAAAGGTTTAACATTTCAGGAGAAAGCTTAATATCTTTGTTATTTTTATCACCAAGCTTGATAATATGAATAAAGAGTCTTTCTAAAATGTCAATCCTTACATAAAAATTATCAAATTTTTCAAAGCCGCATAAAAGCATTAATTTCTGGTTTGTTTTATGTTGATCCTCTAGAAAGTTTAAACCAAAGGTTGGTGGCTCAAATTTTAATAACTTTTGACTAAAATTTTTCCATAATAAGATTCTTAATGAAACAGCACCTGGCTTAAATAATTTAAACATGAAAATATGATATCTACCAAATTTTACCCCTAGATCTCTTAAAACTTTTCTTTGGTTTTGGTCTATTTGATCAACAATTTTTTTTACTGTATCTCTTTTAACTACTCCGTTATTTTCGTATAAGTGAAATGCCAAAGCTCTTACTTGTGAATTACTTTCTTTAATAAATTTTAATTTAAATAGAGACTCAAGATCATTATATATTTTTTTATTTAACCATTTATTTAAAAATTCAAAAAGTTTTTTTTGATCCTCATATTCTATCATTTCATCGATTATCAAACTTAATTCAGGACTTAAATAATCTCTACCAGGAACTAATCTCGCAATAGGATCTCCTTGCCAATATATTTTAAAGTCGTTTCTTAATTCTAAGATAGGATTAGTTATTATTTCGTTTACTCTTTTTAAAATTTCAGGAGCAACATTTTGCCTGGCTGCTTTTTTTAAAGATTTGACATCTGTGTCTAAAGCTCCAATTTTTAGATCTAGATCTAATTTCAATCCTTTTAATTTGCCTATATATTGCTCATTAATCATTACATTTTCTTTATTAATAATTTTTGTTTCAAAGCTAATATCTTGTTTTAACCCCCTAGCCAAAACACTCGCTCTTTTGTCAATAAAACTTTTTGTTAATTCTTCATGCAGTCTATCTGAAAGTTTGTCTTCTAAATATTTCGTTCTCTCTATCCAATAATCTTGATTTTCAACCCAGTTAGATTTATTTGCAACGTAAGACCATGTTCTAACATTAGCAATTCTGTTAGAAATAGAGTCAACATTACCTTCTAATTTATCTAAATTTGCAAGCTGTTGTTTCATGTATTGGTTTGTTATTTTTTTCTTGCCCTCATTTAAGAATTCAAAAACTTTTTTCACAACCTCCAAATGATTACCATATGTTTTCTTTACAAAATCAGGTATTTGACAACATTCCCATAATAATTTCGTTTGATCAAAAGTATTTTCTAGCTTTACTAAACCATCTTTAACAATATATTTTAGAACTTTTTCATCTTCACATTCATTAATTCTTTTTAACCAAGTCTCTTTAGGTCTATCTTCAAGAGATTTAATTAAAGATTGCGGAGTTTCAAAATTCAAATTTGAGTTTCTCCAAAATATTGTTCTTATTTCCTCAAATTTATGTTGCTCTAGGCACTCAACTTCATCAGCATTTATATTTTTACATTCTCCAGTAATTCCAAAAGAGCCATCATTTAAATGTCTTCCAGCTCGCCCAGCTATTTGTCCTATCTCTGATAAATTTAATCTTCTTAATTTTTTTCCATCAAATTTTTTTAAATTAGAAAAATACACGTGATCTAAATCCATATTAATTCCCATACCAATCGCATCAGTTGCAACTAGATAATCAACATCACCAGATTGATATAAAGAAACTTGAGAGTTTCTTGTCTTAGGACTGAGGGACCCCATTACTATGGCAGCACCACCCTTTTGCCGCCTTAACAATTCTGCAATTGCATAAACTTCTTCAGATGAAAATGCAATTATTGCACTTTTTCTCTCTATTCTTGATATTTTTTTATATCCGCCATAAGTAAGTTTAGAGAGACGATCTTTAGCAATAAACTCAATATCATCATCAAGATTTTTAATAATATTTTTCATAGTATTAGATCCCATGAACATTGTTAATTTTTCTCCCCTTAAGTTTAAAAGTCTATCAGTAAAAATATGACCTCTCTCATGGTCAAAACACATTTGAATTTCATCTATACCAACAAAATCGACTTGTTTATCGATAGGCATAGACTCGACTGTGCATAAAAAATATTTAGCTGTTAAAGGAATTATCTTTTCTTCACCTGTTATAAGAGCTACATGTTGTTTATTAATTTTGGTAATAATTTTGTCGTAGACCTCCCTTGCTAGCAATCTTAAAGGAAAGCCAATCATACCAGTATCAAAAGATAACATTGTCTCAATTGCAAGGTATGTTTTTCCTGTATTAGTTGGACCAAGAACAGCTGTGATTTTATTTTTTTTCATATCTACTTTTTGTATATAAAAATTTTTATTTACTATATCTTGTTAGTTAAAAAGAACAAAAATAGGATAAAAATAGTCCGAATCGGAGCATGAAAAGTTCTCATTTAGTGTTTTTTATTATATTAGAATAACACAATTGTAGATAATTCAATATAAGAATTTTATGAATAAAGTTTTATGGAGGGCTAGCACCAAACAAAAAAAAAAATCAAATCTTCTTAAATATGAAAATTATTTGATGAATAATTATAATTATTTACCAAATGGAACTTACTCAAATTTATTAAAATGGAGTATAAAAAATTCAAAAGATTTTTGGAGCTCGATATGGGATTATACCGAAGTAAAAGGTAATAAAAGTTTAGAAACAATATTGTCTAAAAAATTATACAAAAGTAAATTTCTTAGTAAATCTAAATTAAATTTCGCAGAAAATATACTTAGAAAAAAAGATAAAGATAAAGCGATTACTTTTATATCTGAGAATGGATATAAAGAAATTAAAACTTGGATAGAGCTGTACAGATCTGTAAGTAAAGTTGTTAAATTTTTTGAAGACAATGGAATAAATAATAACGATAGAGTAGTTGGATATATGCCAAATATCATCGAGACAGTTGAGTTTTTTCTTGCAAGTTCAGCAATAGGTGCAATCTGGTCTTCGTGTTCCCCAGATTTTGGAACAAACGGTGTCATTGAAAGATTTAATCAAATTAAACCAAAAATTTTGATTATTTGTGATAGATATTACTATAATGGAAAAGAAATAAATGTACTAAATAGACTACCTGAGATTCTTTCTAAAATTAAAAGTATAAAAAAAGTAGTTGTTGTAAACTATCCAGGAAAAAAATTATTAAATTATAAAAAATTTACAAATGTAAAAATTTTTAAATATAATGAAATAAAAAAATTAAATAGCTCAAACATATATTTTAAAAAATTTGATTTTGATAAAGAATTAGTAATATTATTTTCAAGCGGAACAACTGGTAAGCCAAAATGTATTTGCCACCGAGCAGGTGGCGTACTTTTGCAACATTTAAAAGAGCACATTTTGCAATGTGAAATTAAACCAAAAGATAATGTATTTTATTTTACGACGTGTGGCTGGATGATGTGGAACTGGCTTGTTAGCGCCTTGGGATCTAAAGCCTCAATAGTTCTTTTTGATGGTTTTCCAATGTATAAGAAAAAAGATTTACTTTTTAAAATTGCAAACAGAGAAAATATAAGCTTGTTAGGTGTTAGTGCAAAATACATTGATAATTTGCGTAATTTTAAAATAAATATTAAGAGCAAGTATAATTTAAAAAAATTAAAAACGATATGTTCAACCGGTTCACCTCTTTCTGAAGACAGTTTTGAATATGTTTATAAAAAAATTAAGTCTAAAGTTCATTTAGCGTCAATTTCTGGAGGAACTGATATAGTTTCGTGCTTTGTTTTAGGAAACATTTATGATCCGGTTGTAAAAGGGCAAATACAAAATAGTGGTTTGGGGATGGATGTTGATGTGTTCAATGATAAAGGTAAATCAATTAAAAATAGAAAAGGAGAACTAGTTTGTAAAAATGCATTTCCAAGTATGCCAATTAAATTCTGGAATGACAGAAAATACAAAAAATATAGGTCATCTTATTTTGTGAAATTTCCTGGAGTTTGGCACCATGGTGATTTTGCTGAAAAAACAGATAATAATAGTTTTATAATTTACGGAAGATCTGATGCTACTCTTAATCCAGGTGGGGTTAGGATTGGTACATCTGAAATATATTCTGTAGTAGAAAAATTTAAGTTTGTGAATGAAAGTTTGGCTGTGGGTCAAAATCGGGAAAATGATATTCGCGTTATTCTTTTTGTTGTAATGAAAAAAAAATTTGAATTATCGGAAAAACTTAAGAAAGAGATTAAAATTAAAATTCGAAAACTCGCATCACCTAGACATGTTCCAAGTAAAATAATTCAGGTGAGTGATATACCTAGAACAAAAAATGGAAAAATAGTTGAGTTAGCTGTTAAGAGTATTATAAATGGTAAAAAACTAAAAAATATACAGGCAATTGCAAACCCGAATATTCTTGAGGAATTTAAAAATATTGCTGAATTAAATTAGGCTGATTCCGTTTTTATAAAAATACACTGACATAACGAATATTATAAAAACGTATATTAAAGCATAAAAGATATATTTCGTTTTTTTTTTCATTAGCGAATAAAAGATCTTCTAGTTTTTTTCCAAACACCAGTTCCAATTGCTATTAGGTTTTTATTAGAGGATAGTTTACACCTCATAAATATAAGCGAATTTGTAACTTTTTGTATTTCTACGTCACCTATTATCGTTTCACCAATACCGCTTGAACCAATGAATTTAATATCTAAAGATATCGTAACACATACTTGTTTATTTCCAGCTGCTCTATGAACTGCTGTTCCTGATCCTGCATCTATTATCCCTGCTAGAAATCCCCCATGGGTGATGCCTGCTCTGTTTAAGTGAATTTTTTTTATTTTAGTCTTAAATTGATATTTTTTTTTCGAGATAACACGGAATACCAAACCACCATTGTGTTTCATAAATCCAGGTTTAGTACTAATGTTTTCAAATTTTTTCATCAAATAAGTAAAGTTATAAAAAATAATATTATTGCAATAATTACAAAAAAGTAAATTACTGATTTTTGTAAAGATATTTTCATAGATCCTTTCTTGGCGCGCCTGCTAGGAGTCGAACCCAGAACCTCCTGGTCCGTAGCCAAGCGCTCTATC
>CACEOC010000001.1 GCA_902561075.1 uncultured Pelagibacteraceae bacterium | reverse complement strand
TAGCTAAGATTTATCAAATAGAGGAGAATGAGAAAGAAGTCGAAAAAAACTTAGATACAGCATTACTTTTGGAACCCATTAATGAAGAAGCTATGTTTATGAAAATTGATATAGAATTAAAAAAATCAAATTTTTCTGTAGTAAAAGAATTAAAATCTAATTTTGAAAAGATATGTACTTCTTTGTGTGAAAAAATAGTCTTAATTGACGAAAGATTGAAAAACTTTGATGTCTCAAGTGAGTCTTAAGAAAATTATTATAATTGATTTTGGTTCACAATTTACCCAATTGATTGCTAGAAGAGTTCGTGAGCTAGGTGTTTATTCAGAAATTATAAGTCATAAAAAAAAAATTATTTTGCAGAAAGAAGATATAATAGGCTTCATACTCTCAGGTGGTCCTTTAAATGTATATCAGACTAAAAAAGTAAGTTTTGATAAAAAAATTTTAGATCTTGGAATACCTATACTAGGAATTTGTTTTGGACACCAAATTATTTCAAAAGAACTGGGTGGAAGGGTCAAAGAGTCAAAACATAGAGAATTTGGACTTGCACAAATAAAAGAAATTAAGAGTAGTGCTTTGACAAAAAATTTTTTTAGTAAAAGAAATAATAATGTTTGGATGAGTCATTCTGATCAAGTTACAAAATTACCTCGAAGTTTTGAAACTATAGCATCGAGTACTAATTCAAAGTTTTGCATCATTCAAAATAAATCAAAACATTTTTATGGAATACAATTCCACCCAGAGGTAACACATACAAAAAATGGAATAAGAATTATAAAAAATTTTTTATTTTCCATATGCAAAGCAAAAAAAAATTGGTCTCCAAAAAAACAAAAAGATAAAATAATTGAGGAAATTAAATTACAAGTAGGCAATTCAAAAGTTATATGCGCTTTATCTGGTGGCGTAGACAGCAGTGTAGTAGCTAAAATAATTCATAAAGCAATTGGCAAAAATTTAATTTGTATTTTTGTTAATACAGGACTTTTAAGAAAAAATGAGGCAAAACAAGTTATTCAAACATTCAAAAAGAGACTGAAAATGAAACTTATATATATTAATGCCAAAAATATTTTTATTAAAAAATTAAAATTAATTAATGATCCTGAAAAAAAAAGAAAAGTAATTGGAAATTTATTTATAAAAATTTTTGAAAAATACTCCAAAAAAGTCTCTAAAGTTAAATTTTTGGCTCAAGGAACATTATACCCAGACTTAATTGAAAGTAGATCAGTAACTGGAAGTCAAACCTCAAAAATAAAGTCCCATCATAATGTGGGAGGCCTTCCCAAAAAAATGAAACTAAAATTGGTTGAGCCAGTAAAGTATTTGTTTAAAGATGAGGTAAGAAGACTTGGGAAAGAACTTAAACTAAATGATGAAATATTAAATAGGCATCCTTTCCCTGGTCCTGGTCTTGCTATAAGAATCCCAGGAGCCATAGATGAAAATAAAGTTAGTATTTTAAAAGAAGCTGACGATATTTTCATAAAAAGTTTACATGAATACAAAATCTATCACAAAATTTGGCAAGCCTATGCCGCTCTTCTGCCAGTCAAAACTGTGGGTGTCATGGGCGATAATAGGACATATGAATATATTTGTTTGTTAAGAGCAATTACATCTGAGGATGGTATGACAGCAGATTATTTTAACTTTAAAAAAGAATTTATGCAGAATGTTTCTAATAAAATAGTAAATAGTATCAAGGGTATAAATCGAGTTGTTTATGATGTAACATCAAAACCGCCAAGTACCATTGAACTTGAATAAAGATGAATAAAAAGATTAAGCAGATTATTAACAAAAAAAATAGAGCAAAAATTATTTCTTTAACTGCCTACTCAAAAAATATTGCTCAGATAATTGATAAGTACGTTGATATGACTTTAGTTGGAGACTCAATGGCGTCAGTTTTATATAATTATAATACTACAAGAAAAATTTCACTTGATACAATGATAGAGCATGCAAAAAGTGTAAGAATGGGAGTTAATAAAAGCCTAATGGTTTTTGATATGCCTTATAATACTTATAAAAATAAAAAATTGGCACTATTTAATGTAAAAAAAGTTTTAAAAAAAACTAAATCAGAAGCAATTAAACTTGAGGGAGGTTTTAAAATAAAAGAAATAGTAAAGCATTTAGTCAGCAATAATATTCCTGTGTTGGGACACTTAGGTATTATGCCACAGTCAGTCAGAGGAAAATTTAAATCAAAAGGTAAAACAGAAATAGAAAGAAAAAAAATTTTAAAAGAGGCTAAATTACTTGAACAATTAGGGGTTTTTGCAATAGTTTTAGAATGTATAGAGAAATCTTTAGCAAAAAAAATTACAAATGAATTAAAAATCCCAACAATTGGTATAGGTTCCTCAGCTAATTGTGATGGTCAAATTTTAGTTACTGATGATGTTATCGGTCTGACAAATACAAAAATTAAATTTGTTAAAAAATATATGAGCATTTCGAAAAATATCGGAAATGCTGTCAAAAGATTTAAACAAGAAGTACAGCTAAAAAAATATCCTAATAAAAAATACTCATATTAAAAGTATTTCTTAAATTGTTCATTAATTTGCAGTATCTCCAGATCTACTAAACCACCGATAATTAATTGAATAGCAACCAAAAGAATAAATGCTAAACCAATATATGCTATCCAAATGTGTTTTTGAATATAATTTGCTAAATATGTTGCGCCCGCTCCAGTTAATATCACTGATAACACCAAACCATATATCATAAATCCGATATTTCCCTTTGCTGCTCCGACTACTCCTATAACATTATCAAAACTTATTGTGATATCTGCGAATAATACTTTATAAATACTTTGTACGTATGATGTGTATACAGGTTCCTGAGATTTTTTTTTAGGGGATTTTACTTTTTTGATTTCTAATAGATCTTTTCGAAGATCATTAACTATCCAAATTAAAGCTAAACCTCCAAGAATTTTAATAAAATAATATTTATATAAATATGTAGCAAATATAGCAAACAACACTTTGAATACTAAAGCTCCAGCAACACCCCATAAAATGATTTGTTTTCTGTATTTTGGAATGAAGTTTGCAGCTATCAAACCAATAATAATAGCATTGTCCGCAGCTAGAATTATATCAATAAAAGTTATTTGTAAAAGTATAAGAGCTTGTTCAATCAATTTAAATTAATAATAATAGAATTTTTTAATTTTTCAATATTTCACTTAATATTTAGATTTTGTTTTTCCATCTATAATGTCTTTAAGCAATGTATATTCTTTACAATCACAGCCGTCTAAAACCGCTAATCTCTCTTTAGCTTTATCAATTTGGTTAGTTGTTACATAGAGCTCACCCATATATTGATTAATCCTTATATGATATGGGCTAATTTCTAAACCTTTTTTATAAAAAATTTCAGCATTTTCAAAATTACCTAATTTTCGAGACGTGAAACCTAAGTAATTTAAAGTATCTGCTTTTCCTGGCTTTTCTTTATTCGACTTTACAAGTAATTTAAAAGCTTTTTTATACCTGTTGTCTGCTTTTTTAATTTTTCCGTCAGCTTCATATTTTTTGGCTGATTTAATTAATTTCACAGCTTTATCATAATTACTTTTAGTAGAACCACCATCTCCACCAGCTGCAAACGATAGATTTCCAAAAAATAGAGTAACAAATAAAGTTATTAATATTTTTTTTATCATAAAAATTTTTTCATTTTATTTAAAGGTTTTAACTCAAAACCATCATTAACTAAATTATTTTTAATTACTTTTGCAATTTCTAATGATCTTAAAGTATCTCCATGTATGCAAATCGAGTCTATTTTGCAAGGTATTTGCTTTCCGCTGAGACATCTTAACGCCTGATTTTTAACCATAAACAAAACATGCTCTTTAGCAACCTCTGGATCAGTTATTACTGCATTAATTTCTTTTCTAGATACCAAATTTCCATCATCCAAATAGTTTCTATCTGCAAATATCTCAGAAGCTACTTTTAAACCATGTTTGTTAGCTGAAATTTCCATTTTAGAACCAGTTGGCACAAGATAAATAAGCTCTTTATCTATTTCATTAATTGTCTCAGAGATTATGTCGGAAAGTTCAATGTCTTCACATGCCATATTATTTAAGGCTCCATGTGGTTTAATATGAGTAACTTTTTGATTACTTTCGTCTGCAATTTTTTGTAGTAAATAAAATTGATCTTTTATTATTTTTTTAATTTCGAGAGCTGGTAAATTCATTCTTTTTCGACCAAAATTTTCGAGATCTTTAAAAGACGGATGAGCTCCAAAACTCACTCCATTTTTAATAGATATACTTATAACTTCTCTCATAGTACTTTCATCTCCAGCATGATACCCACATGCAATACTTGCTGTATTTACAATATTTAATAAATCAGGATCGTTTTTATTTGAGTGATACTTTGATTTTTCACCTAAGTCACAATTGATGTTAATTTCCATGTCTACATGTTAAATATAACACGATATGATTAAAAATATATTAAATCTTGGAGATTCTGCTATTTATTGCGATTTTGGTTCTGAGGTAAACAAAGAGATTAATCACGAAGTTATAAAATATTTTAAAACTTTGACATCTAAAAATATAAAAGGAATAACAAATTTAGCACCATCTTATAACAAGCTAATTATTACATTTGATTTAGATGTCATTAATTATAAAGAATTAGTTGAAAAAATAATTAATTTAAAACTAGATGAAATTAGCGAGACAGCTTCAAAGAGAAAAAAAATTCCAATATGTATCGATGAAGAATTTGCTTTAGATATAGATCGCGTTTCAAAAAATACAAATTTAAATATAAAAGAAATTTATCAACATATATTAAACAAAGATTTTTATTGCTATATGACAGGGTTTGTAGCTGGAATGCCCTTTTTAGGAGATACAAACAAAAATATTAGGTTAAAAAGACTGGAAACTCCTAGAGTTAAAGTACCAAAAGGCTCAGTAGGGATAACAGAACAATTTTGTAACATTTATTCATATGAGAGCCCAGGTGGTTGGAATATTATAGGTAATACGCCAGTAAAAGTATTTGATGAGAATAAAGAGGAAAATCCTATTTTAATTGAACCGGGTGATAGTATTCAATTTTATGAGATTACTAAAAATGAGTTTTATAAAATAAAAGGAATAAAATGAGTATAGAGGTAATAAGACCAGGCTTAAATACAACTTTTCAAGATAGGGGCAGATCGAACTTTTATCATTTAGGAATTCCATTTAGTGGAGCGATGGATACAAGGAATTTACTCATTACAAATAAATTGGTTGGCAATGATAGAGACGATGCAGTTATTGAATTCGCGTTGCAAGGACCAAAACTTAAAATAAAACAAAATAATATAAATTGCGTAGTGACTGGTAATGTGAATTTTACATTTAAAAAGAACTCTAAAATTTTTAATGGCGAATGCTATAAAACTTTTGATTTAAATAATAACGATGAGATTGATATTATTTCAACAAATAATTCAATGTATGGATATTTCTCAGTATCAGGAGGTTTTCAAATAGAAAAAAAATGGAATAGTTATTCCACTCATTTGAGATCTAGGTTAGGCCCAAATAAAGGAAATAAAATTATCGAAAATGATATCTTAAAATTAAATAAAAATTTAAAACCTATTATTAAAAAAAGTGTTCAATACGCAAATAGTAAAATTGAATTCATAAGAGTTATTAAAGGAACAAACTTTGATTATTTTTCAAAGGATTCTCAAAAATATTTTTTTGAAAGTCAATACCAGGTCACGAATTTAACTGATAGAATGGGAATGAGATTAGATGGTTACAAATTAAATAATATAAAGAGCGAAAATATTAAATCTGAGGGTTTAATTAAAGGTGTAATCCAAGTCCCCCCAGATGGTAATCCTATAATAATGCTCTCCGATCATGGCACAATAGGTGGTTACCCAAAAATTGGTGTAATCATAAGTGCTGACTATGATAAAATTGTTCAAATACCTCCAATGTCAAAAATTAAGTTTAAAATGATTGACGTTTCAAATGCTGAAAAACTATTTAAACTTTACTCTATGGAAACAAAAAATATTCTAGATCAAATATGAGATATATTTTTAGTTTACCCGGTCCATTATTGGTCTTTTTAGGAGCTATTAGCCTAAGTTTCGGAGGACTAATAGTAAAATCTTTTGAAGGAGCGAATTTATGGCAAATATTATTCTGGAGATCTTTATTTTTCATCTTTGTAGTAACAATTTTTTTAATATTTACATACAAAAAAAATTTTTTACTTTCATTTAAAAAATCTGGATATCCAGGTATATTTGGGGGTATTATTTTATCTTCAGGTTTCTGTGGCTATGTGTTTGCAATGTATAATACTACTGTTGCTAATACAAATTTCATTATTCAAACTCAAACAATTTTCTTAGCCATATTTGGATATTTATTTTTAAAAGAAAAAATTTCAAAATTAACTTTAGCTTCAATAATTTTAGCAATATCTGGAATAATTTTAATGATAGGTTCAGATCTCTCAAGTGGACAAATGACAGGTAACATAGCTGCATTTGTAATGCCAATTTCCTTTGCAATTTTAATATTAATAATTAGAAAATATCCAAGTACAGATATGGTGCCTTTACAACTATATGCCGGTATTATTGCGATGGTAATTGGATATGTCATAGCTGGAAAAATAGCTATATCATTGTATGATATATTTCTCGGATTTCTGGCAGGTTTTTTTCAATTAGGGTTTGGGTTTATTTTAATTACGATTGGAGCAAGAAATACACCATCGGCAACGGTAGGCATTATCATGTTGGTTG
Source organism: uncultured Pelagibacteraceae bacterium (assembly GCA_902561075.1). GTDB lineage: Bacteria > Pseudomonadota > Alphaproteobacteria > Pelagibacterales > Pelagibacteraceae > Pelagibacter. The sequence goes on along the minus strand of CACEOC010000001.1, from coordinate 142,175 downwards.
AGGCAGTACTAGGGCCTCTCTGGGCGTGGATAGTTATAAACGAGCAACCACCTTTGATTGTTTTTTTGGGAGGATCAATTGTATTATTTGCGGTTTTTCTTCAATTTATAACAACCAAAAAAGGAGAAATACATAATAAAGTTAGTGAATAAAAATAGGAATATGTTATAAGATTTGCAACGGAAGAGACTACTTAAATGTAGCGCCGAAGGAGCAACCACCCCGGAAACTCTCAGGCAAAAGGACCGTAAATATTAACTCTGGAAAGAGAAGTTTCTCGCCGACGGAGTAAATCTCTCAGGCTCATAGACAGAGGGGGTAAGAGTTAATATTTATGAATAAAACAGCTTTGTATAATTTACACAAAAAATTTAATGCCAAATTTGTATCTTTTGCTGGCTATGAAATGCCTATCCAATACAAAGACGGTATAATTGCTGAGCATAATCTAACAAGAGAAAAGTCAGGAATATTTGATGTATCACATATGGGACAATTATTTGTTGTGGGTGATGATAAATTAACAGATAAACTTCAAGATATATTTCCAACAGACTTAAAAAATTTATTGGTTAATCAAAGTAAATACTCATTTTTAATGAATGAGAATGCGGGAATTCATGATGATTTAATAATTACAAAAATTTCTAACGGATATATGATAATCCTTAATGCTGCATGTAAAGAAAAAGATTTTGAAATAATCAAATCTAAATTAGGTGAAGAATTTAAAATATCATTAAGTAAAGACCTGTCTCTTATTGCTGTACAAGGTCCAGACTCTAAAAACTTAATTGAAAAAATTATTCCAGGCGTAAATAAACTAAAATTTATGTTTGGTGGAGATTTTAAATTTAATTCAAATAATATTTATGTAACAAGATCGGGATACACAGGAGAAGATGGTTTTGAAATCTCGATAAATAATAATGATGTGGTTAAATTTGTTGAGACATTGATTAGTTTAGGATCTAATCTTATAGGCCTTGGCGCTAGAGATACATTAAGGCTTGAGGCTGGGTTGTGTTTATACGGTAATGATATTGACGAAAATACTAGTCCATTAGAAGCAAATTTAAAATGGGCGATTTCAAAAAATCGAATCAACAGTAATTTTCCAGGGTCAAAACAAATTCAGAGACAAATTAATGAAGGTGTCACAAAACTAAGAGTTGGCATTAAACCCGAAGGCAAAATTATAGCGCGAGAATCAACAAAAATATTTGATGAAAATAATAATCAAATAGGAAAAATTACTAGCGGTTCTTTTGGGCCGAGTGTAAAAAGTCCTATTGCAATGGGTTATGTAAATAATACATATACTAAAGAAAATACAAAAATATTTTTAGAAATAAGAGGAAAAAAAGTTTCGGCGAGTGTTTGTAAGCTCCCGTTTTATAAAAAAAACTATCACAAAGGAGATATAAATGTCGGAAGTTAAATTTTCTAAAGAACATGAGTGGGTTACTATTAAAGATGATGTGGCTACAATTGGGATTACTAAACACGCGACGGAACTGTTGGGAGATATTGTTTTTGCAGAGCTTCCAGAAAAAGGAACAAGTGTTACAAAAGATGGAACTGCAGGTGTTGTAGAATCTACAAAAGCGGCTAGCGACGTTTACACTCCAATAAGTGGAGAAGTTGTTGATACAAATCAGTCAATCGTTGATGATCCTTCAAAAATTAATAATGATCCAGAGGGAGATGCTTGGTTTTTTAAACTAAAAGTAAAAGATTTAAACGAGATAAATTCTTTAATGAGTAGGGATGAATATGAAAAATTCGCTAAGGAGAGTACTAACTAATGTTACATAATTCAGAAAAAGATTTTATTAAAAGACATATAGGCTTATCAAAAAAAGATGAAAAAACTATTTTATCTGACCTTGGTTATAAATCTTTAAATGAATTAATCGAAGATACTGTTCCAAGTAAAATTTTGTTTAAAGATTTGTTAAGCATAGGGGACCCTAATTCTGAGTATGAAGGCTTAAGAAAATTAAAATCGATATCTAAAAAAAATCAAATTTACTCTAATTTTATAGGTATGGGTTACTATGGAACTTATACCCCAAACGTTATTGTTAGAAATATATTAGAGAATCCAGGATGGTATACTTCTTATACTCCTTATCAACCAGAGGTGGCTCAGGGAAGATTAGAAATGCTATTAAATTTTCAACAAATGATAATAGACTTTACGGGAATGGATATTGCAAATGCATCACTGCTTGACGAAGGAACTGCAGCTGCTGAAGCCATGGGATTAAGTCATAGATTAGATAAAAAAGATAATAAAATTGTGTTTATATCAAATGATTGTCATCCACAAACTATAGAGGTTGTTAGAACTAGATCAGAGCCTTTAGGACTTAAAGTTGTTATTGGTAATGAAGAAGACTTATCAAAAATTTCAGAGGATATAATTTGCGGAATACTTCAATATCCTGGAACACTTGGAGACATTAAGGACCCTAGCGAAAATATAAGTAAAATAAAAAAAAGAAATGGTAAATCAATTTTAGTCTGTGATTTACTATCTTTAGCAAAATTAAAAACACCAGCGGAGTTAGGAGCTGATATAGCTGTAGGAAGCTCTCAAAGATTCGGAATTCCTATGGGTTACGGTGGTCCACACGCAGCTTTCTTTGCTACGAAGGATGAATTCAAGAGATCGATGCCCGGAAGAATTGTAGGTGTTTCAGTCGATAGACATGGGAACAAAGCTTATAGATTAGCTTTACAAACAAGAGAGCAACACATTCGAAGAGATAAGGCTACAAGTAACATTTGTACAGCACAAGCTCTTTTGGCAATTGTATCAGCAGCATATGCAATTTATCACGGCCCAAAAGGTATAAAAACAATTTCTGAAAGAGTTTCACAATTAGCAAAAAATTTTGCAGATAAATTAAAACAATCAGGCTATGAGTTATATTCAGATTATTTTTTTGACACAGTAACTATAATAACAAAAGACAAAACAGATCAAATTTTTAATAACGCTTTGGCCCAGAAAGTTAATATTAGAAAAGTAAATTCTGAAATGCTGTCGGTATCATTTGATGAAAAGAAAAATGTTTATAGAGCAAATCAACTACTTAAAATATTTAATTGTGCAGAATCAATTAAAGAAAATCCCACAGAAAATCTTCCAAATTTACCTAAAAACTTGCTAAGAACGTCAACTTATTTAGATCACCAAGTATTCAATAGCTATCACTCCGAAACTGAAATGCTAAGATATTTAAAGAGATTAGAGGAAAAAGATATTGCACTTAATAGGTCAATGATAGCATTAGGCTCGTGTACAATGAAATTAAATGCTGTAGCAGAAATGATACCAATTACTTGGCGTGAATTCTCTGAACCTCATCCCTTTGTGCCTATTGAACAAATGGAAGGTTTTAGAACTCTTTTTACTGATTTAAAAAATTGGCTTAGATCTATTACAGGTTTTTCAGGTGTGTCACTACAACCAAATGCTGGTGCTCAAGGCGAATATGCAGGACTGATGGTTATACGCAAATATCATCTTGAAAGGGGAGAGTCTAACAGAAATGTTTGTTTAATTCCTAGCTCTGCTCATGGGACTAATCCAGCAAGTGCGCAAATGGTTGGAATGAAAGTGGTAGTGGTCAACTGTGATAAACAAGGAAATGTTGATTTTGAAGATCTAAAGAAAAAAGCAGAAGCGCATTCTGAGAATTTAGGTGCATTAATGGTAACATATCCATCCACACATGGAGTTTTTGAGGAAAAAATATCAGATATATGTGAGTTAGTACATAAACATGGTGGCCAAGTTTATATGGATGGTGCAAACTTGAATGCTCTTGTTGGGATAGCAAAACCTGGAAATTTTGGTCCAGATGTATGTCATATAAACTTACATAAAACTTTTTGTATTCCACATGGAGGTGGTGGACCAGGTATGGGCCCAATAGCATGTAAGAGACATTTAGAAATATATTTGCCCTCACATCCTGTCATAAAAGATTGTGGTCCTGCAACTGGTATAGGTCCTGTCTCTGCAGCACCGTGGGGAAGTTCAAGTATTCTATCTATTTCTTGGATGTACATTAAAATGATGGGTTCTGAGGGTTTAAAATTAGCAACCCAGATTGCAATTTTAAATGCTAATTATATTGCACATAAATTGAAAAATCATTTTCCAATTCTATATAAAGGAAAAAATGGTAACGTAGCTCATGAGTGTATTATAGACATCAGATCAATTAAAAATGATACTGGTGTAACAGAAGAAGATATTGCAAAAAGATTAATCGATTTTGGTTTTCATGCTCCAACTATGTCTTGGCCAGTGCCTGGAACTATGATGATTGAACCTACAGAAAGTGAAAGTTTACAAGAACTCGATAGATTTTGTGATTGCTTGATAAAAATTAAAGAAGAAATAGACAAAATTAAAAATGGCAATTTCGATAAAAATGATAATCCTATTAAAAATGCTCCACACACAGATTTAGAACTTGCCTCAAATAAATGGGAACATAAATATACTAGAGAGGAGGCCGCTTACCCTTCTAACTTTTTAAGATCTAGTAAATTTTGGCCACCTGTTGCAAGAGTTGATAATGTATACGGAGATAAAAATTTATTCTGTACATGTCCTTCAATGGATGAATTTAAAGAAGACGCTGCATAATTTTAAATGAAGGTTGCTGTAATTGGATCAGGTATATCTGGTTTAAGTGCAGCACACTACTTATCTAAAAATTTTAAAGTTGATTTGTTTGAAAAAAAACGATCATTTTGGAGGCCATTCACATACTCTAGATATAAATGTTGAGAATAATATTATACCCGTAGATATTGGTTTTATTGTTTTTAATTTTCAAACTTATCCAAATTTTATAAATTTTTTAAATGACAATAATGTCGAGATTGAGAAAAGCAATATGAGTTTTTCTGTTTCTGTTAAAGGGACAAACATAGAATATTGTGGTAAAGGAATACTTGGTATTTTTTCTAATAAAAAAAACTTATTAAACTTCAATTTTTTTAAAATGTTTTTTGAAATAATTAAATTCTATAAAAAAAGCAACAATTTAAAAAATACAGAAGAAAATTTAAAATTGGATGATTTTCTAAAGAGCGAAGGTATGTCTGAGTATTTTATAAATTACCATATAGTGCCAATGGTATCCGCAATATGGTCTATGCCGCCCTATGAAGCAAAACAAATGCCATTAACATTTTTTTTAAAATTTTTTCAAAATCATGGTTTGTTTAATTTGAAACAAAGACCTCAGTGGTACACTGTTAAAAATAGAAGCAGAACATATGTTAATAAAATTTTGAAAACAATAAGTGGTGAATACTATAAAAACTATGCAATTAATAAAATAAGTAGGCATCCAAACGGTGTACAAGTCTTTTATGGTGGTAAAAATGAATTTTTTGATTACGATAAAGTTGTAATTGCAACACATGCGGATGAGGCATTATCATTAATAAGTGAACCTACCAAGGACGAAAAGGATATATTATCTAATTTCAAATATAAAAAAAATTATGCCATAATACATACGGATGAGACTGTGATGCCAAACAATAAAAAAGCATGGTCGTCATGGAATTCCTCTGTTAATAAAGATAATAATTCACAGACATCTATAACTTATTGGCTAAATTTACTTCAAAATTTAAATACGAAAAAAAACTTTTTTCTATCTCTTAACCCATTTTACAAAATTGAAAAAAATAAAATAATTAAAGAAATAAATTTCACCCACCCTTATTATGATAAAGCTGCATTGGATAATCAAAAAAGATTAAAATATATCCAGAATAAAAATAATACTTTATATTGTGGTAGTTATTTTGGTTACGGATTTCATGAGGATGGAATAAAATCATCAATAGAAATAATAAAATATTTTAATGATAAATAATTCGTGTTTATATGTAGGAAAAGTAATTCACAAAAGATTTAAACCTAAACAGCATTACTTTAAATATAAAGTTTTTTCCATGTTTATAAATCTTGACGAGATCGAACAAATAAATAACGAAATTTTATTTTTTTCTCATAACAAATTTAATCTTATAAGTTTTTATGACAAGGATCATGGCGATAGAGATGGTTCATCTTTAAAATCATGGGTTAAAAGAAAACTTGAGCAAGTAGGTATTGAAAAAAAAATTGATAGAATAAATTTGCTTTGCTATCCAAGAATTTTGGGGTATGTTTTTAATCCATTAAGTATTTTTTTTGTCTACGATAAATCATCGTCTTTGATAGCAATTATGTATGAAGTTAAAAATACCTTTGGTGAACAACATACCTATATTTTTAAAACTGAGGATAACGATATTATAATAAATAATTGTAATAAAAGGTTTCATGTTTCTCCATTTATGGATTTAAATTCAACTTATAATTTTAAAATTTTAAAACCTGGAAAAAATTTATCTGTAATTATTGATCAAAGAGATAGTCAAGGAAAATTACTTTTTGCATCTCAGGATGGTCAAAAAGTTCAATTAAATTCAAAAAATCTAATAATTTACTATTTAAAGCACCCTTTGATGACTTTTAAGATAATATCAGCGATACATTTTGAGGCATTAAGATTGTGGTTAAAAAGAATTAGATTCATAAAAAAAGAGTTGAAAATTAAAAATAATGTAAGTTATGAAAATAATGAACCTAAAAAAAATATCTGATCTTATTGTTTTAAACTCACTTAAAAACATATCGTATGGAAGAATTGAATTTATAAATTATGATGGTAATGTTACTTTATTGGGCTCTAATGATGCTTCTAAAACTGCTACCTTAAAATTAAATAAACCAGGTGTTACTTTTGAAATTATAAATAAGGGCAGTGTAGGATTAGCGGAGGCTTATATGAGAGGAGACATCGAGACAGACAACCTAACGGACTTAATTGAAATTGCAGCAAAAAATATTAATAAAGTACATAAATTTTCCGGAGTTTTAGATGTTCCATTATTTAATTTTTTCAAAAATTTATTCATAAAAAATACAAAGAAAAAAAGTAAAGAAAACATAGCAAAGCATTATGATTTAGGTAATGAATTTTTTTCCTTATGGTTAGACAAAACACTTACTTACTCCAGTGCTATTTTTGAAGATAAAAAAGCAGATCTGGAGAAAGCTCAAATTAATAAATATAAAAAATTGTCAAACTTAATTAAACCAAAAAATGGTGATAATATTCTAGAGATTGGTTGTGGTTGGGGTGGATTTGGCGAGTTTATAGGAAAAAGTTATGATGTGAAATTAGATTGTATCACTATATCAAAAAAACAATATGAGTTTGCTAAAAGCAGAATCCATAAAAATGGATTGAATGAAAAAGTAAATATACAAATGTTAGATTATAGAGATGTAGATAAGAGATATAATTCAATAGCGTCAATTGAAATGATAGAGGCTGTTGGACAAAACTATCTTCCAGAATATTTCAAAAAAATTAAAGATAGCTTGAAGGAGGGAGGTATTGCAGCAATTCAAGCGATTACTATAGATGATAAAATTTATAACCGATATAAATTGAAAACTGATTTTATACAAAAATATATATTTCCTGGTGGGTTCTTACCAAGTAAAAATGAGATACTTAAACTTTCAAGTCAAAATGGACTTAATTTTGATAAATGTAATTCTTATGGATTAGATTATTCAAATACTTTAAAAATTTGGAGAAATGATTTCCAAAAAAAATGGGATATTATTTCTAAACAAGGTTTTGATGAAACATTTAGAAGAATGTGGAATTTTTATCTATCCTACTGTGAAGCTGGTTTTAAATCTAAAAATATTGATTTAATTCAATTTTCTATGAACAAAAATTAAAATTTATGAAAATTAAAAGTTTATTATTGCTAATATTTTTTGTTTTTATTACAAGTTGCTCAATCAATCAAAATATGAAACCACAAGATTTTAAAGATCAGAAACCAAGATTAATAATCGAAGAATACTTATCGGGAAATGTTAAAGCGTGGGGAATTTTACAAAATAGATCAGGAAAAGTAACTAGACAATTTTCAGCAGATCTTAATGGTAGGTGGGATGGAAAACAATTAATTCTTGATGAAAAATTTAATTGGTCCGATGGAGAAATTCAAAACAGACAATGGAAGATTAATAAAATTGATGAACATAATTACGAAGGCACAGCTGGGGATGTTGTAGGTAAAGCAAAAGGTTATTCTTATGGCCCAACCTTTAAGTTTGAATATGTATTATTGGTTCCAGTAAAAGGTAGAGAAATAAAAATTACTTTTGATGATTGGATTTTCATGCAAGATGATAGAGTAGCTATCAATAGAGCGACAATGACAAAATTTGGCATTAAAGTAGCTGAACTTACAGTAATGTTTGTTAAAGATTAATTCTTTTGATATTTTGTGAGTCTACTAACTAGACTTAAATACCAACTATTTGGTAATATTTTTAAAAACTTCAATATTAAAGTAAGCTGTTTAGGAAAATGAATTTCAAATTGTTTTGTTTTTGTAAGACCTTCAAATATCTTTTCAGCAGCATATTCAACGGTTTTTAAAAAGGGCATTTTGAAATCGTTCTTATCGGTCATAGGCGTTTTAATAAATCCTGGAGAAATTAAAGAAACTCTTACTCCATATCTTTTAAAATCAAAAAATAAGCTTTCAGCAAGATTATTCAATGCAGATTTTGAAGGTCCATACCCTGTAGAATTTGGTAACCCTCTATAACCCGCGATAGAGGATACAATAGATATATGTCCATTTTTTCTTTCTCTGTAATATTTCTCGACGCTTTTAATACAATTTAGTGTTCCAAAAAAGTTTACTTTCATTACATTTTCAATTTGTTCAATATCAATCTCTTTCTCTTTTTTTGGATCCCATGTGCCTGTAGAAAAAAAAGATATATCAACGCTCTTAAATTTATCCTCTATTTTCTTAAAAACCTCTTTGCATTTCTCTTTATCTGTTACATCTAATGGAAACGAATAAATATTTTTGTTTGATTCTTCTAGCTCCTTTAAAAGATTTTCTCTTCTTGCTGATGCTGCTACATTCCATCCATTTTGAGCAAATTTTATCGCTAAAGCTTTACCTATACCAGTGCTAGCACCAGTTATCCAAATTGTTTTATCGTTCATAATCAAATGATATATATATTAAAATGTTAAAAAATAAATTTATATCTTTTTTAATACTTGCAATAATTACTTATTCTGCTTCTTTTATAGGAGCAATATCTACAATTTCATATAAAGAACCTTGGTATTCAACTTTAAATAAAGCATCATTTAATCCACCTGATTGGGTTTTTGCTCCAGTATGGACGACGTTATACTTACTTATGACCATCGCAATTTGGTTAGCTTGGCACAAAAACACTAAAGATATAGGATTAGTTTTTGTTTATTTAATACACATTTTTTTTAATACTACTTGGAGTATAGTTTTTTTTGTTATGCATGATATTTTCGTCGCATTAATTAATATAATAATAATCTTATTATTTATTTTGTTTTTAATGAATAAATATAAACCTTTAAATATATTAAGTTATTATTTAATGATTCCATATTTACTTTGGACCTTTTATGCATTAATCCTAAATACAAGCTTACTTATATTAAATTAGATGGATGATGTAGTCATAATTGGCGGTGGAATAATTGGAACAGCAACCGCATATTTTTTGTCTAAAGAGGGAAGGAATGTAAAAGTTATTGAAAGAGATCCATCATATAAAATAGCTTCATTTCCGTTATCATTAGGAGGATTTAGAAGACAATTTTTTCAAAAAGAAAATATATTATTAGGAAAATTTGCTAGAGAGTTTATTTTTAATTTACCAAAACACTTAAAAACAAAAAAAAATCCAAATCCAACTGCAAGTATGGTTCCCAATGGATATCTGTTAATGTTTGGTCCCGATAAAGCTGAAGAACAATATAAGGCACTTGAAAATCACAAAGAATGTGATGCCGGTACAAAAAATATTAAAGGTTCAGAACTTCCAAATATTTTTCCTTATATAAATAATGATGGTATTGAGACAGCCACTTATACTGACAATGAAACAGAGGGATGGATTGACCCATTTCTGTTTCATGGAGCTCTAAAAAGCAAAGCAGAAGAGCTAGGTGCAAAATTTATCAAAGGTGAGATCAAGAATCTTTCTGAGATAAAAGCTAAAACAATCGTATCAGCTGCAGGCTGTTGGACTAAGGAATTGTTAGACGATATACCGGTAGTCCCTCAAAAACACACAGTGTTTAGAGTAAAATGTCCAAAGTATATAAAAGAAATGCCATTAACTGGAGATTTAACGTCAGGTGTTTACTGGAGACCAGAGGGAGGTGAGTATTTAGCTGGATCACCAATATCAACTTTCGATGCAAAAGATCTTGAACCTGATTGGAATCATTTTGAGGAACTTGTATGGCCTGCACTTGCAAAACGAGTTCCAATATTTGAAGAATTAAAATTAACTGGCGCTTGGGCTGGTTATTATGACTGTAACAAACTAGATAATAATGCTGTTGTAGGAAAACACCCTAAATACGATAATGTTTATATGGCATCGGGATTTACAGGAAGAGGTCTTATGCAAGCTCCCGGCATTGGTAGAGCATTAACAGAGCTTATTACAACTGGTAAATATCAAACAATAGATATTAGTGTTTTTGGTGTTGACAGAGTATTAAATAGTACAGCTAGACCAGAGCCATATGTCTTATAATTTTTTAATATAAATACCCAAAATTCCATTAAACAAAGAAACTCCCAAAATAATTAATTGTCCTTTAAAGGAGTAAAAGTTAAATGTAGGATAGAAGCTAATAGCTACTGAAAATAGCAAATAAGTTAATAGAAATGGTCTTATAAATTTTTTTAAAGTTTCCAAATTCTTTTAAGCAGTTCCTCTCTTCCACAGCCTTTTTTGTACATTAGGTAATTAATTAAATATTCCTGATAATAATCCTGATGTTTATCCTCAGCTTTATAAAAAACTTTAAATTCTCTAACGTATGTAACAACTCTCTTATTAAATTTATCTTCAATATCAATAATACTTTCTTCAATGGTTTTTTTTTCGTATTCATTCTGGTAAAATGCAACTGACCTGTAGCTATAACCCTTGTCACAAAACTGACCAAAGGCATCAAAAGGATCAATATTAATCCAAAAATTTTTAAGTAATTCTTTGAAAGAAATTATATTTTTATCGTAAATAACCTCTACAACTTCGAAATGACCAGTGTTGCCGAAAGTTACCTCTTTATAAGTTGGATTCGTCGTTGTACCGCCAGAGTAACCAGAAATTACCTCTTTGACTCCATTCAGTTTTTCAAATGACTCTTCCATGCACCAAAAACATCCTCCTGCAAAATATGTTTTGTTTAAATTTTCAGATAAAGCAAAATTGATAGGTAATATTAAATAAATTATTAGTAACAAGAACCTCATTTAAACTAGAGTATCTTAATTTAAATATTTTTGAATGATATATAAGGTAGCTACTAATATGTAGCTACCTTAATTAAATTGATTAAGCTTTTTTGTATTTAGCAGCCTCTTCAGACCCGCTTGTTGCAGATCCTTTACTGTATGAGTGAGCACCCATACCGGCTAATTGACCATCTTTTACAATTAAGTATTGATTTCTTATTTCTGTGCCATCAAAGAAACATTCTAATATTTCTCTTACACCATCAGCATATCTAGCTTGTGCTGTTAAAGATGTTCCAGATGTATGAGGTGTCATTCCGTGATTTGGCATACTTCTCCAAACGTGATCGTTTGGTGCAGGTTGTGGGAACCATACATCTCCAGCATAACCACTTAGCTGACCACTTTTTAATGCTTTTGCAATTGCATCACGATTACAGATTTTACCTCTCGCTGTATTCACAATGTAAGCACCTTTTTTCATTTTGCTAATCATTGCATCATCGAATAAGTTTTCAGTTTCTGGATGAAGAGGACAATTTATTGTCACTACATCACAAACTTTCACCATTGACTCGACTGTTTCATGAAAAGTTAAATTTAGCTCTTTTTCAACACTTTCAGGTAATCTGTGTCTATCAAAATAATGCAAGTGAGTATCAAATGGTTTCATTTTTCTTAATGCATCTAAACCAATTCTACCTGCTGCTACTGTACCAATATGCATACCTTCAACATCGTAAGATCTTTGAACAGCATCAGCTATATTCCAACCACCCTCATTTACTATTCTGTGTTGATTGTGGTAATCTCTTACCATTGACACAATCATCATTACAATATGTTCTGCTACAGATCTAGAATTACAGAATGTAACTTCAACTACATCTATTTTATTATCCATCGCTGCTTGCAAATCTACATGGTCTGAACCTATCCCTGCTGTAATTGCCATTTTTAGATTTTTTGCTTTAGCAATTCTTTCTTTAGTTAAATAGTAAGGAAAGAATGGTTGGGAAATTACTATATCCGCATCAATAATATGTTTATCTGCCTCACATCCGTCTCCATCTTTGCTATTAGTTACTATTAATTCGTGACCATTGCTCTCTAAAAATTTTCTTAAACCAAGCTCGCCGGATACACATCCTAATAGTTGACCAGGCGTATAATCCCTACCTTTTGGTGATGGAAGCGTCATACCGTCTGGATATTTTTCAATTTTTGGTAATTCCGAAAGAGGGTAGGATTTTGGCATTCCCCCTTTAGGATCGTCGTATAATATACAAAGTACTTTCATTTTTTCTCTCTCCTTTTAATAAATTCTTATGAAATCTACTGTCTTATTTTTCAGTAAAGTCTAGCATATAAAACCTTCTCTGCAAATGATATTTAGTTTCATTAAAATTTTATTTTTTTTGGATACTCTTTCTTTAAAATAAATCTGTTTAGAATTACTCCAAACACCAAAACTATTATACTTCCAATAATAATTGGGCTTAAAATATAGTCGAATGAGGCGGATCCTATTATTACTATTATAGGATTTCCTCCTGCTGGTGGGTGTGTAACACCAAAGATGATCATTAAAGAAACTCCTAATCCTACGGCCAAAGGTATCGTAATAAAAATAGGTAGCGGTATAAAATTTACAAAAATAACACCAACTATAGATGTTAAAAAGTGACCAAAAAAAATATTTTTTGGTTGTGCAAATGGACTTTCAGGATATCCGTATAGTAAAACCATTGTTGACCCAAAAGATGCCACAAGAAATATCCCTAATTCGGTTTTATAAGTTAATAAAGTTAGAGCTGATATTGTAACTACTGAAAAAAAACCTGCCAAAATTGCTTGTTTGATCTCTGATAATTTCATAAGTAAATAAATCTCTAATACAATAATTAATTTTTCACTATTAAATAAAATATTATATATACAATCCTAGATTGTTAATATTCCTCTTGAAGTTGTATTTTGTTTTTTTTATTAGAATGTTTTTAAGAAATATTTGCACAAAATTCATCTATGTGCTTTAATCATAACAACTAAGAATGTTTAACATACTTAAAATAGGGAGGGAAAATGTTAGCAAAAACGTTTAAAAAGCTAGCTTCTACTCTAACAGTAGTAGTAGCTTTATTTTCTTCACTCGCTATACCTCAAACTGCAAATAGTGCAGAAACTCAATACTTTCCAATTGCAAGTAGTCGTGTAGGACCTTATTCAGCAATGGGTACAGGTTATTACGGAGCTCAAATTGATTACCTGAACTACGTAAATATGACTGGCGGAGTAAATGGTGTGATGCTTACTTGGCAGGAATGTGAAACTGAGTATAACGCAGTTAAAACAGTTGAGTGTTATCAGCGATTATTAGAAAAAGATGGTCAAAGAATTGTAGTCTTTGATACTTTAGGAACACCAGGAGCATACGCAGTAATCAACCGTATGGCTAAAGACAATGTTGTTTTAGCTCAGTATGGTTATGGAAGAACTGACGGTGCTGATGGAAGAGTATGGCCTTGGGTATTTAATGCTGCAAGTCACTATTGGTCACAAATCGCAGTTAAATTAAAGTTTATGGCTGAAATCGAAGGTGGTATAGATAAGATGAAAGGTAAAAAAATCGTTCATTTACACATTGACTCTGCTTACGGAAGAGAGCCATTACCAGCTATGAGAAAAATTTGTGCAGACTGGGGAACGGAGTTAGTAGAGATTTCAATTCCACCTCCAGGATTAGAGCAACAATCTCAGTGGCTGCAAATCAGAAAAGAAAAACCTGACTGGGTAACTTTCTGGGGTGCAGGTTCTGGTATGAACTCAACAGCAATGACTAATGCTGCAAGAATTAATTTTCCTAGAGACCGTATGATGTATGTAACTTTTGGAGCAGCCGAGGAGGATATGTATCCTGCTGGCGATGCAGCAATTGGAACATACGCAGTAGCAAATGCTTTACCAGGTGAATATCCACTTGTTAAAGAAATTAAAAATAAAGTATATGGTGCTGGAAAAGGAAACTTAGCAGATGAAAGTAGAATTGGTTCAGTATACTGGAATAGAGGACTAGGTGCTGCTGTTATGTGGATTGAGGGTTTAAGAAATGCTCAAAAAATGCATAACAAAGTTGGTAAAGCAGTAAATGGTGCTGAGTTTAGAGATGGTTATGAAGCAATTAATATGACTGAAGCTAGAATGAAAGAGCTAGGTGTTGACGGAATGTTAGCCCCATTTGCTATTTCATGCGCAAACCATGAAGGTGCTGGTAAATTTGCTGTAATGCAATGGGATGGTAAGAAGTTCAATCAGGTAACTGGTTGGGAAGCTCCATTAGACCCTGCATTTATTAGAGGACTAGTAGAAGCCTCAGCAGCTAAATTTGCTAAGGAAAACAACATAACACCTAAGAAGTGTTAAGGTTGACCTTAATATAAAATTATATTGGGGGAGTAAAAAAATGTTTTTGAATTTTTCAAAAAATTTTATAAACTCCCCCAGTATTAAAGTCTAAGTAACAATACTAGAGGAATATAAAATTTATGAGTTCTGTATCATCAAATATTTTAGAACTTAAAAATGTCAAAGTTGTTTACGATAATGTTATTTTAGCTCTACATGATGTAACTCTTAATGTGCCTAAAGGGAAAATAGTTGCTTTATTAGGTGGAAACGGAGCAGGGAAAAGCACAACTTTAAAATCAATATCTACTATGCTAGCCTCTGAACGTGGAAAGGTTACAGGAGGTACTATCAATTATGATGGGAACTCTATTGAAAAACAAAACCCGTCACAAATGGTGAATATGGGAATGGTACAGGTCTTAGAAGGAAGAAGATGTTTTGGCCATTTGACAGTAGAAGAAAATATTATAAGCGGAGCATATTCAAGAAAATTATCAAGAGGTGACATAAATCAAGAATTAGAAAAAATCTATGGATACTTTATTAGACTAAAAGAGAGAAGAAAAAGTCAAGCAGGGTTTACTTCGGGTGGAGAACAACAAATGATAGCAGTAGCTCGGGCGATGATGGCAAAGCCTAAAATGCTGTTGTTAGATGAGCCATCAATGGGGTTGGCGCCACAGCTTGTTGCGGAAATATTTAATATTGTAAAAGAATTAAATGAAAAAGAAGGGGTAAGCGTTTTACTAGCGGAGCAAAACACTAACGTTGCACTTAAAAATGCTGATCATGGATACATAATTGAAACAGGAAAAGTGATGTTAGAGGGCACAGCAAAAAGCCTGCTAAACGATGATAAAGTAAAAGAGTTATATTTAGGTATTTCTAAAGAGGGAAGAAAAAACTTTAGAGATGTGCTTAAAGAAGAAGGAAAAAAGAGGAAAAAAAGGTTAATTAATGGCTGATAGAAATTTTGCAATTGGAGGACCAGTCTTAGAAGTAAAAAATATTTCTTTAAGTTTTGGTGGTGTAAAAGCGATTACTGATACATCGTTTGATGTATTAGAACATGAAATAAGAGCAATAATTGGGCCAAACGGGGCAGGAAAAAGCTCAATGTTAAACTGTATTAACGGTATTTATAAACCTCAAGTTGGGTCTGTTACTTATAAAGGGGAAGAAATTAAAAAAGTAACACCAAATATTATGGCACAGAAAGGAATATCAAGAACATTTCAAAACTTGGCTTTGTTTAAAAGAATGTCAGTTTTGGATAACATATTAGTTGGAAGAAAACTTCACACAACTTCAAACTTTATGGAGGTAGCATTACAATTACCTAAAGCAAAAAGAGAGGAAAAAGTTAACAGAGATAGATGTGAGGAAATAGTGGAATTTTTAGAAATTGAGGACATTAAAAATACACCTGTAGGAAAATTACCTTACGGTTTGCAAAAAAAAGTAGAACTTGGAAGAGCTTTGGCAACAGATGCAAATTTAATATTATTAGATGAACCTATGGCCGGAATGAATGTAGAAGAAAAAAGAGAAATGTGTAGATTTATTCTGAAAGTAAATGACGAAATAGGAACTACAATGGTTTTGATCGAACATGATATGGGAGTAGTGATGGATATATCAGACAGAGTTGTAGTATTGGATTATGGTAAAGTTATTGGTGACGGAACACCTGATGAAGTAAGAGCTAATCAAAGAGTTATCGATGCATATTTAGGAGTAGAACACTAGATTATGGCTGATCAAATATTATTTTTTATTGAAGTTGTAGTTGGAGGCTTGCTTGCAGGCACAATGTATTCTCTTGTGGCTTTAGGGTTTGTTTTAATTTATAAAGCATCAGCTACATTTAACTTTTCTCAAGGAGCCATGGTATTCTTTGCAGTTCTTGCATTCGTTGGATTTATGCAGGATTTTAATGTGCCATTTGTTCTAGCATTCTTTTTAGCTGTATTTTTAATGATAATCGTGGGCTTATGCACTGAGAGACTAGTTTTAAGACCTTTAATGAACCAGAGCGAAGATACTTTGCTAATGGCAACTATAGGACTAGGTTATGTTTTAGAAGGTCTTGCTCAAGCAATGTGGGGAGTAGAGGTAAGAAGACTAGATTTAGGGATTAAGGATTTTCCAATTCCATGGATTGCAGATAACTTAAAATTATTTATTAGTGCGATCGACTTAACTGCTGGAATAGTTGCCTTCGGTATGATTATAGGTCTTACTTTATTATTTAAATATACCAAAATGGGACTTGGATTAAGAGCAGTAGCAGATGATGCTGGTGCAGCAAGTTCAATTGGAATTCCATTAAAACATATTATGCTTCTTGTGTGGTCAGCAGCTGGAGTAGTTGCTTTAGTAGCTGGAATGATGTGGGGCGCAAGAGCAGGGGTACAATTTGCATTAGTTGATCTAGCATTAAAAGCGCTTCCTGTACTTATCATTGGCGGATTTTCTTCAATTCCTGGAGCCATAATTGGCGGTTTACTAATTGGGGCTGTTGAAAAAGTTTTAGAGGTATACATTGGACCATTTTTCGGAGGTGCCATTGAGGGATGGGCGCCATACGTATTAGCAATTTTCTTTTTGTTATACAGACCTGAAGGTTTATTTGGAGAAAAAATTATTAGGAGAGTTTAAAATATGAAGCCAATTTTCATGACATATACTAGAGGTGATTTAATAAATCTTGCTATTTTATTAATTGTCGGTGTCGTAGTTATTCCAATGACCGTATCATCAGGATACTGGTATACCTCGATATTAATTCCATGGTTATGTCTTGCTTTAGCTACAATTGGACAACAAATTATTATGGGATACACGGGTCAACTAGCTCTAGGTGCTGCAGGATTTATGGCAGCTGGGGCATTTGCATGTTTTAATCTAATATTAAGAGTTCCGGGTATTCCTTTCGTAGGTGCATTATTAATATCAGGGTTAATTGCTGCAGCATTTGGTATATTATTCGGGTTACCAAGTTTAAGAGTAAGGGGAATTTATTTAATGGTTGCAACGCTTGCTTCCCAATTTTTTATTATATGGATGATAGATAAATTTGGTTGGTTTAAAAATTACGACTCTTCAGGAATTATCACTGCCCAAGATATAGTAATCATGGGAAAACCATTTACTTCTCCTATTGAAATGTACTTAGTCATTGTTGCCGTGGTAACGCCGATGACACTAATTGCAATGAATATGGCTCGAGGTAGCACAGGGAGAAATTGGATGTCGGTAAGAGATATGGATATTGCGGCAGAGTCGATGGGTGTATCATTGCTTAAAACAAAATTGCAAGCTTTTGCGATAAGTTCATTTTATTGTGGTGTTGCCGGAGCTCTTTTTGCATTTACATATTTGAAATCATTAGAACCAGTAGCATTTGACATTAAATTATCCTTTAAGGTTTTATTTATGGTTATATTAGGTGGTCTAGGAACAATAAATGGTGCATTTATTGGAGCTGGATTTATCTTATTATTCCCAGTCTTACTTAATTATATAGGAAATAATGTATTCCATGGGGCAATAGATGCCACAATTATATCAGCAATTGAACAAGTTGTTTTTGGTGTTTTAATGATAATATTTATGATTTATGAGCCTCTAGGAATGGCAAAGTTATGGGATACTACTAAAACAAAAATAATTGGTCTAATTAATAATAAAAAATCATAAATGAACCGAAGAACAAGACTAATTTTAGCTTTAATATTAGGGATAGGTATTGGTTTAATGGTAAAAAATAATTTTATTATTGGTTAAATAAATTCTCAATTTTTAATGCTCCAGACAAAGCCTTGATCGGTAAGTATATACATTCTTTCCTTTTTAAATTTTTTTTATTAAATATTTTTTTCATAACCCCAGAAATTTCAATATCATGATTTTTATAATATTGATTTGTCAATTTTATAACTTTAACTACGTATACTAATTTCTTTTTTAAAAAGTGTTTTGAAATTAAACTGGCGGATGCTTGACAGTAAATACATGACTTAGTTTCATAGCTTATATCTTCAATTATTTGTTTTTTCATATAAATTTTAAAAATTATGTAATCACCACACATTGGATTTTTTTTATACGCTCTATGAGTAAAATTATTTAATATTTTATTATGTGATGTATCTGATGCAATTTTTAAAATATTTAATTCCATAAATTCATATTCTATAATGTAATTATCAATTTTTTAATATTAATTTTCTTGTATAAAATAAAATAAGAAATTAAACTTATTTATGGAACTAAAAAATCAAAAAGCCGCAATTCCA
Organism: uncultured Pelagibacteraceae bacterium; assembly: GCA_902561075.1. Classification (GTDB taxonomy): domain Bacteria; phylum Pseudomonadota; class Alphaproteobacteria; order Pelagibacterales; family Pelagibacteraceae; genus Pelagibacter. The sequence continues at coordinate 123,012 of CACEOC010000001.1, read as the reverse complement.
TTAGTTTTATTAGCAGGATTACTTTGGTCTTTTGGACCATATGTAGTTAGAAATATAGATGCTGCTAGCACAGTTCCTTGGCAATATCTTTTCACAAGAGGATCAGTAATTTTTATATTATTAAATTTTTTTCTTTTTTTAGAGGAAGGAAAAAATTTCTACAAAAATTATTTAAAAATTGGGTTGTCAGGAGCAATTGGCAGTGTTGGTCTTGCTATAGCTATGATATCGTTTATTTGGTCAATAACAAATACGACTGCTGCTATCACACTTTTATGTCTAGCAGCAATGCCTTTTATAACTGCATTATTAGGTTTTTTATTTTTAAATGAAAAGATTTCTTTAGGTGTTTGGATCTCAATAATTATTGCAGCTATAGGAATTATTATCATGGCTTTAAGTAACGATAATACAAATTCTATTAGTGGATTAATATTTGGTTTAGCTGCAGCTTTAGGTTTTTCAATATTTTCAGTTTCTTTAAGATGGAGAAAAGAAACACCGAAATTTACTACAGTATCAACAGCAGGCTTATTATGTTGTTTAATTTCAGCTTTAGTTATCATTAATCAAGATTTAAGTTTTTTGTCGACTAGTAAAAATCAAAGCTTATTTGCTACTCATGGTGCTTTAGTTTGTATTGGTCTAATACTTTATTCTGTAGGTTCAAGACATATCCAAGCTGCTGAATTAACACTTTTGTCATTGACAGAAGTGATAGGTGGTATTTTTTGGGTTTGGGTGCCTTTGCTTGGAATTAATGAAGTTCCTACAAATAATACAATTATTGGTGGTTTTTTAATATTCTTATCAATATTTTATTATAGTTTAGTAATTCAAAACAACAAAAGATTTATAGGATTAAATTAAATGGCCAAAACAATTGTAAATAGTTGGAATGAATGGGATCCTTTAAAACATGTCATAATTGGTAAAGCGGATGGTTGTTGTATACCTGCACCTGAACCAGCTTTAGATGCTAAAGTTCCAGAGGACTCTGACATGAAGGGAAAATATGGACCAAAAACAAAGGACACTATAGATAAAGCAAATGAGTTATTAGATAAATTTGCAGATATTTTAACAAAAAGAGGAATAAAAGTAGACAGACCAGTGCCAATATTACATAACCAAAATATATCTACGCCAGATTGGAAAGCAGAGTCAATGTTTGGATGTATGCCTGCTAGAGATATTTTACTAACTGTTGGTAATGAAATGTTAGAGGCTACAATGAGTTATAGATGTAGATGGTTTGAATATTTAAATTATAGACCTTTATTACAAAAATATTTTAATGAAGACCCTAATATGAAGCACGAAACAGCACCAAAACCTAGACTTACTGACCTAGATTATAGAAAAGATTATTTGTCAGATAAAATAGGTGTTAAAAAAAGATTAGAATGGACAAAAGATAAATTCTTTGTAACTACTGAAGAAGAACCATTATTCGATGCTGCAGATGTTTTGCGATTTGGAAAAGATTTAATTGTACAACATGGATTTACAACAAACCTTAAAGGTATTGATTGGTTGAAAAGACATTTTAGTAAACATAGAATTCATGCTGTAAATTTTCCTGGTGACCCATATCCAATTCATATTGATGCAACTTTTACACCTTTAACAGAGGGAATTATAATAAATAATCCACAAAGAAAATTACCAAATGAACAAAGAAAACTTTTTGAAAAAAATGGTTGGAAAATTATTGATGCTGCACAACCAGCACATAATTCGCCACCTCCACTATGTTATTCATCCGTTTGGTTATCAATGAATGTGCTTATTTTAGATCCTAAAACTGTATGTGTTGAAAAGAGTGAGGTTTATCAGGCAGATCAAATAGATAAATTAGGGTTAGAAGTTGTCCCTATAGATTTGAGAGACGCCTATGCATTTGGAGGAGGACTTCATTGTAGTACTGCAGATGTGCATAGGGAGGGTGAGCTTAAAGACTATTTTCCTAATCAATAAAATGACAGTTTTTGCTTCAGATAATGTAACTTCAGCTTGTCCTGAAATAATGCAAGCAATTAACAATGCAAACAAAGGTCATGTTGATTCATATGGGAATGATCAATGGTCTAAAAATCTTGATAAAAAATTTTCTAATTTGTTTGAAAAGGATGTAAAGGTTTTTACAGCAGTTACAGGAACAGCAGCTAATTCATTAGCATTATCATCAATTACGCCTTCATATGGGAATATTTATTGCCATAAAATATCACATATAAATGTTGATGAATGTGGCGCTCCTGAATTTTTTACGGGAGGTGCAAAATTAATTACTTTAGATGGAAACAATGGAAAGTTTTCTGCAGAGGAGTTAAATAAAAATATTAGAGGATCTGGAGTGGTTCATAATACTCAACCATCAACCGTCAGCATCACTCAATCATGCGAAACAGGTGTAGTTTATCAAATTAATGAGATAAATGAAATTTGTAAAATTGCTCATAAAAATGGAATGAAAGTACACATGGATGGAGCTCGGTTTTCAAACGCAGTTGTATCTTTAAATAAATCCCCTGCTGAAATGACTTGGAAATGTGGAATAGATATCTTGACTTTTGGTGGAACTAAAAATGGCTGTTTAGATGCTGAAGCTATAATTTTTTTTAACTCAGAAGATGTTGGCAACTTTCATTACCTTCAAAAAAGATCTGGGCAACTTTTGTCAAAAATGAGATTTCTTTCTTGTCAATTAGATGCTTATATCACAAATGATTTATGGTTAAAGAATGCTAAACATTCAAACTTTATGGCAAAACAATTAAGTGATAAATTATCTAGAATTAATAGTATTGAATTAGCCTATCCCACAGAGTCAAATGAGATATTTATAAAAGTACCAAAATCAATTCAAGATCACTTAAATAAAAATGGATACTCGGTAACTCCAGATGAAATGTTTGATGGATCAATTAGATTTGTGGCAGCTTGGAATACTACTCAAGAGGATGTTAATTTACTAATCAGCAAAATAGAAGAAAAGTTATGATTTTAAATTTTTTTATTATCTAGCGTTGCAGGAGTGTCAGGATCAAGCTCTAGTCCTGCAGGAGTTATTGTTGCTGGGATAGGTGTAAAAGTTGAGTCGGGATTAACAACTACTTGTCTCACTCTCATTCTATAAACACCAAAGATACCAATGAGCAAATGGAAAACTATCAAAAAAATAAAAAAACCGTTTAAGTCAAAAGTTTTCATAAATATTGAACATAATATTGGACCAGATATAGCTCCAAATCCAAAAATTAACTGTAAACCTCCTCCAGCAACAACAAATTTATCTTTTTCAACAAAGTCATTTGTATGAGCTAGATTTAGAGAAAATAATGGCAAACAAAAACTTGTATACATGCCTACAAATAAAAAAAATAGTACTTTTTTAAAATGCATCTCTGACAACCAGTAAATATTTTCTATTGGATCATTAGCAGTTAATATTGCTAGGAAGGCTAAAAAAGCTGCTGAGAAAGAAGTTATTACAATTATAGATCTTCGATCGTATTTGTCAGACAAATATCCAATTGGCCATTGTCCCAGCACACCAGATATTGTTGATATAAAAAGTAAAATCGAAGTTTCAAATAAATTTAAATTAGCTTTTGTAGCATAAAAAGCAATTAGAGAGAAAAAACCTCCATGAATAATACCAGTACAAAAAGAACTAACACTTCCTAATGGAGAAATTTTATAAAGCTCAGCTACACTCATTGTTCCTATTTTTTTAAATTTTGGTGCAGACCTTTTTGTCAAAAGTATTGGTACTAACGCTAAAGAGAGTAAAACTGAGACCAATATAAAAGGCTCATAATTTATAGGATCACTTACATTTAATAGAAGCATTCCTATAGAAAGACCTAGATAAATAACAATCATATATGCAGATAAAAGTTGACCTCTATTTTTATTAGTTGCACGATCATTTAACCAACTCTCGCTAACTACGTAGCAACTGACTAAACTTATACCCGTTATAAATCGACTTATAGTCCACATAAATGGGTTCACGTAAGCTACTGCTAATAATGCGCTTAAGGAAGCTAGAGACGCAAAAGCAGCAAATACTCTTATATGCCCAACTTTTGATACTAATGTTGGAGTTGTTTTGGAACCAACAAAATAACCAATATAATATCCAGACATAAATAAACCTGTTGTAATTACACTAAAGTTTTCAATAACTGATCTTATGCCCATCACTTGAAGTTGAAGACCGTGAGCAATCATCATAGTTCCAATGCCTATAAATAATGCCCATGATTTAGTTACCTCTTTTTGCATTTATATTTTTATTTAATTTATTTATTTTCGGGCTAACTAGATTTGATTTGTGTTTTTTTTAAGGCTAAAAAAGAATGTATACCTATTGTAATAATAATAACTACTCCACCAATAATAGTCTGTATACTCGGCTGTTCTTTAATTATAACCCATACCCAAATAGGGCCCAATATTACTTCAAGTAAAAAGAATAAATTTACTTCTGGAGCCGATATGAATCTAGGAGCAATAGTAACTAAAACAAATGGTATTGCTACACACATAACACACATTAATGGTATGATGATCCTATCTGTCCCTAATAATTCAAAATTTTCTACAAAGAAAAATGCAAATATTGCGACTACAAGTTTTCCAATAACTGCCGAAGGTACTAAATCAACATTTTTTGCGTATCGGGCTAAGTTAGCATTAATGGCTAAGCCTAAAGCAGTAATAAAGCCAAAAACATCTCCTAAAATATTTCCTAATTGGATAGAATCATAAAATATAAATGTTACAGAAAAAAAAGTAATAAATATTGCTATCCAAGTTTCTCTATTAGTAGGCTCCTTTAAAAATACAGCTGCCAATATAGCAGACAGCATAGGTGCCATAGCTACCATGATTAATGTATTTGCTACATTTGTGTTTTGAATTGAAATAATGAATGTGATATTGCAAATAGAAAAACTGATAACATATAAAATTCCTGCATAGCCAATTTTAAATAATGCGTTAAAAAAATTTTTTTTATAAAAAATTATAAGTCCCATTAAAACTACAAGAAATGGAATTGCTCCTCTATAAAATAGCAACCCCCATGTTCCAATATCAGATAGTCTAATAAATAAAGAGTCTGGCGTTATAAACATCACCCCAATAAATGCTAAAAGGGAGCCTTTGTATTGATCTGATAAATTTTTAAACATTAAAAAGATTTTCTAAATAATTTTTAATTTCATTAATTTCTCTTAGTTTTTTAGAACATGTTTTATTTTGGCAAATTATTACATAAAATTCATCATCATTTCTTTGGTGTATTATTGTCGAATTACATATGCTGCTCACATTTAATTCTTTAAATATTTTTTTATACTTACTATAGTTGCCATTAAAAGTAATCGTAATATTATTTTCACATATATCTAATACTTTAATATAACTAAACATTTGAGAAAAATTATAATTTAAATAAGAATGAAATGTTTTAGATAGTATCTCTATTTTGGTTTGCCAACGGTTGTCCAAAGTAATATTTTTTAATTTGTTGCAAACTGCAAGATAGATACTATTACCATTTGGAATATTGTTATCTGAAATGTCTATTGGGTTTACAAATAAGTCGTTATTTTTAATTATGTTTTTTTGAAGAAGTGAGTGTTTATCGTTATAAAATAAATGCCACGCTTTATCCATAATACTTTGACAAAGATTTAAAGCTTCAGTATCATTTTCAAGCTCATACATTGAAATTAGTAGCAAAGATAAGTATGAATAGTCTTCTAAAAAGACATTAATCTCGTCATCATTGTTATAGCAGTGATAAATATTATCTTTTAGCTTGGTTATTAATTTTTGAGCAGACTTTAAAGTATCCTTATAAAGATTCTCATCTTTTAAAACTAGAGAAGAATAAAAAATTGAATATAACCAATAACAATTTAAATCGGTCTGAATTTTGTTGTCAAAAAAAGGCTTAATTCTTTTATCTCTCTCAATTTCAAGTATTTCTTTTGCAAGTATTAATTTTTTAATTTCTTCACTTTTTGATTTAATATTTTCTCTTTCGACTAAAATATTTAATCCCTCAAAATTTCCTTTCTCAGAAATATCGTAAAATTTATTAAATATATCAAATTTTTCTTTTAAGAGATTTTTAATATCTTCGTATTTCCAGGTGTAATATTTCCCTTCAACACCTTCACTATCCGCATCTAACGCAGAACCCAAAAAACCATCCTCAGAATTAAATTCAATATTTATAAACTTTATTGTTTGTTTTAATTTATTTTTCAAATAGTTTGACTCAATATTACCAAGGTAGTGACTTAAAAGTTGAACGTATTGAATATTGTCATATAACATTTTTTCAAAATGAGGGACTATCCATTTATCGTCAACGGTATATCTTGATATTCCACCTTTTAAATGATCATAAATTCCTCTAGATGAAATTTTTGTAAGTAAAGTTTCAACTGGTTTTAAATATTTTTTATTATTCTTTAATGTATAAAAATAAAATAAAGTTTGAAAAACATAAAATTGGGGAAATTTTGGTGCACCTTTAAATCCTCCATTTTCATCGTCTAAATATTGAATAATTTTTTCAGCATAAGGCTCTAAGTCTTGTTTTAAAACTGAATTTTTCCTATTAAAATCATTAAAGATTTCTTTTAATTGAGAGACTTGTGAAATAATTTTTTCTCTATTTTCGTTATAAACTTTTGAAACATTTATTAGCACTTGATCGAAACTTGGCCTACCTTGAAGCTCTTTTGGAGGAAAATATGTGCCTCCAGTAAATGGTACTCCATTTTCGTCTAAAAACATAGATAGAGGCCATCCCCCTTGAGCTCCTGTTAATATACTTAGGCTCTTTTGAAATATTCCATCTAAATCCGGTCTTTCTTCTCTATCTACTTTAATATTAATAAAATTTTCATTTAATATTTTTGCTGTATTAATGTTTTCAAAACTTTCGTGCGCCATTACGTGACACCAGTGACAGCTAGCATAACCAACACTTAAAAATATTGGTTTTCTCTCTTTTTTAGCTTTGTTTAAAGAAACTTTATTCCATGCAAGCCAGTCAACTGGATTTTTTGAATGTTGTCTTAGATATGGACTACTCTCATTTTTAAGTTGATTAGACAAATTAAAAATGACTGTAAGGTTTTCTTGAAAAAATATTTTTTACCATAGGTGCAAAATGCTCTAAGGGCAAACTTTTATAATTTGGATCAAATGATGATTGATCATATTTTTCACAAAAATCCAGAGTTGCTTGATAATATTTATGATCTTTATATTTTTCTCTTAAATTTCTATCTTTTCCTAAATGATGTGCATAATAGTAAGCTTGAAATTCGCCGTGTTTTTCTATTATCCAATGTGTTTTTTCAGAGACATATGGCTTTAGAATAGTTGCAGCATATTCAGAATGATTCATCGGAGCTAATTCGTCACCAATGTCATGTAATAAAGTTGCAACTACCATTTCCTCACTTTCTCCAGCCTTAAAAGCTCTCGTAGCACTTTGTAAAGAATGCTCTAGTCGACTTACTTGATATCCTTCTAAAGTTTCAGTTAATCCAGACATAAACTTTAAAATTCTATCTGCAGTTTGGCCTGCGTATTTTTTTTCATGTTCATCAAGAAATAAATAGTCTTCTTTAGTCCCTTTTTTCATTTCTGTAAAACTTACTTTCTTCATTTTAATTATTTGATCCTGTGCTTAACAGAGACAATTGAGTAATTTTCTCTTCTCCTAATTCGTCGATTATTTTGACAGGGTAATCTCCTGTAAAATAATGGTCAGTCAATTGAGGGTAATCATTATTTCTCTTTTCAAAACCCATAGCTTTATACAAACCATTCAAAGATAAAAATTTTAAAGACTTTGCTTTAACATAATTGCAAATTTCATCCACTGACATATTTGCTGCCAACAACTCTTTTTTTGATGGCATATCTATTCCATAAAAATCAGGAAATTTAATTTCAGGAGATGCTATTCTTAAATGAACTTCTTTAGCACCTGCTTCGTATAACATGTTTACAATTTTATAAGAAGTTGTGCCTCTAACAAGAGAATCATCAACCAATACAATTACTTTATTTTTAATTGATGATTTATTTGCGTTTAATTTTAGTTTTACACCAAGACTTCTAATTTTTTGAGCTGGCTCAATAAAGGTTCTGCCAACATAATGATTTCTTATTAGTCCTAAATCAAATTTAATATTTTTGTTCTGTGAATATCCAAGCGCAGCTGCATTTCCGGAGTCTGGAACAGGTACTATTAAATCTGCATTAATGTCGTCTTCTTTTGATAATTCTGAACCTAGCTTCTTTCTGTATTCATATGCAGTTGTACCATCGATCAAACTATCAGGTCTTGAGAAGTATATATATTCAAAAACACAGGGACGTTTTTTTCTCTTGGGAAATGGTTTAAGACTTTTTAATTCATCATTTTCTATGTAAACAATTTCCCCATTTTCTACTTCCCTAACAAACTTTGCACCAATAATATCTAAAGCACACGTTTCTGAGGTAAATACATATGAATTTTTTAATTTTCCAATTACTAAAGGTCTAATACCATATGGATCTCTTACTCCAATTAGAGTATTTTGAGCAATCATAACAAGTGCATATCCACCTTGAATTTGAAATAAAGTCTCAATTATTTTATCGATTGTTGTTGATCTCTTAGACTTTGCAATTAACTTTACTATAGTCTCAGTATCGGAAGTAGTATAAAAAATAGATCCATTTTCTACCATTTTTTTTCTTAGAGTTATAGCATTTGTTAAATTACCATTATGTGACACAGCTATACCACCCGCATTCGTATCTGCGTAAAATGGTTGAACATTTCTCAGCGTTGTTCCTCCTGTGGTACTATATCTGTTGTGCCCTATAGCATAATTGCCCGGCAATTGTTTTAAAACTGTTTCGTTATTAAAGTTATCACCTACTAAACCAAATCTTTTTTCAGAATGATATTTGTTACCATCAAATGAAACTATTCCACAACCCTCTTGCCCTCTATGTTGTAATGCATGCAAACCAAGTGCAGTCAATGTGGAAGCGTCTTTTGTGTTGCTTATTCCAAAAACACCACACTCCTCTTTTAATTTAGGGTTATATATTTTTAATTTTCTCTTTAGTTTCTTCATGTTCTTTTTTACTTGGAAATTCTCTTATAAGAAAACTACTACCTTTTTCAACCCATTCAAAGCTAAATGATTTATCTAAATTTATAGGCCATCTATTATAATTATAGACTATATTAACGGTTGTAAATATACAGACTGCGATTACATAACTTCTAACGAATCCAAACAAAAAACCAAAAAATTTATCAAGACTACCTATTCCTGAGTATTTTATAACTTTGCTTATGCTACGATTAATCAATAATATAATAAAAATTACAATAACAAAAATACTTACTGATAATATGATGTTTAGAATGTACTCGTTATCTATAATGTCTGTAACGTGAGGTTTAATTTTTGGAAATAAAAAAAGAGTTAACAGATAAGCAAATATCCATTTACTCGCAACTAAAATACTTAAAGTAAAACCTTGTCTAAAACATTTTATTAAAGACAGGATAAGTATCGTCAAATAAATAAAATCAAAAAATGTAAAATACTCTTCCAGAGTTTTTATAATTTCCATTTACTTTTCAATACCAAATGGTTTAAATGTTGTTAATAGACAAGGTAACAAAGTTAGCACAAGCAACATAGCAAACATCATAGCAACACCTGTAAATACACCAAAGTATATGGTTGGAATAAAATTTGAAAAAACTAAAATTGAGAAACCAAACACAATTGTAATTGAGGTATTAATAATAGCTACACCCACTGTTGAGTGACAAATTTTTATCGTTTTGTTATAATTTTTTAATTTAGCAAATTCCTCTCTAAACCTATAAATATAATGAATACTATTATCAACAGCTATTCCAATCGTTATTGCTGCTATAGTAATAGTCATCATGTCGAGAGGTATATTAAATATTCCTATTACTCCCAATATAAAAAAGGCAGCTATAAAATTAGGGACTACACCAATAATTGAAAGTTTCATATTTTTAAATAAAACAATGAACATCAAAAAAATTGCAATCATAACAAAACCTAATGTAAGAATTTGAGATTTAAATAGACTTTGTAACAAATTGTTAAATATTATTAAGACCCCTGCGAGTTTAAATTCGTCTTCTTTTAAATTTAATTTATTTTTTAAATCATAATTTATTTTGTTAATTAATTCATTTCTTCTGAGATCTTTGTTCGAGTCTTTTAACCTTAGACTTATACGGGCTTCTGAATTTTCAATAGATATATATGGAGTTACGATTTCATTTTTAATATTTTCTGGTAATTTGGTATACAAAACGCCCATTTCCAAACTACCTAGAGGCTTATTGTTATTTAATCCCTCTGCAACTTTTAAAACTGATCTAAAAGATAAAACTTTTCCAACATGTTCTAAATTTTCTAAGTAATTATGAACTTTTTCTATTTTTTCTATTTTATTTGATGTGAACCAGTATTTTTCATTATCAATTTCCTCTTCTCCCCAATCGTCTTCCTCTTCATTTGACAACTCTGTTTCTTTATCTTTTGGAAATTTTAGAATCACCTCAAGAGGTGTTGTTCCTCCTAATTCATTATCGATTAATTTCATTCCTTGATGAATTTCTGTATCTTTGTCAAAATAATTAATAAAACTATTTTCTACTTTAAGTTTTGTAATACCAAATGCGCTAATTACCATTACGACTATGGTAAATAAATAAATTAAGTTTTTATTACTTTGAGAAAATGAAGAAAAAAAATTTGAAATTTTAGACTCATCATTATTACTTTTAATACTAAAAATATTTTTTTCAGTTAAAATATTTATCAAACTTGGAAGAAGAGTAAAAGTTGTTATCACTGAAGTAACAAGCCCAATTGTCATCATCCAACCAAAATCTATTACAGGTCTTATTCCACTAAATATAAGCGATAGAAAAGCACAGATAGTCGTTAAACCAGTATATAATATGGGCAGAAACATTTTACTTGTAGCTATTTCAGTTATTTTATTTTTTGGAGTATTTGGGTAATTTTTTTTTAGTTGAAGAAACCTTGTGCTTAGGTGAATATTCATAGCCATAGTAAGAATTAACATTAAAGCTATAAAGTTTGATGAAATAACAGTCACTTTCCATCCAAGAATTCCTAACAAACCTAACATGACTGTTACTGAAAATAGACAACTTGTTAATGGAATTATAACCCAAATTAATTTTCTAAATACATACCATAAAGTTATTATGATAAATAAGAATACTCCTATTCCAAATACAAAAATATCGTTTTTAATAAATGACATCATATCATCAGCAATCATAGGTATACCACCAAGATATATTTTAGCATCTTTTCTATAATCGTTAATTACATTTCTTATTTCATTTATATTTTCATGATTTTTTATTTTCTTTAACTCTTTGTAATCTTTTAAAATTTCTTCATCTAAAATTTCATTAATTTTTTTATCATCTTTTATATAAACTACTATTCCTGAGGTTTTTCCGTCTTCGCTTATTATAAAATTTCTAAATACTGGACTGTTCAATATTTCTAAAAAACCATTTTCACGATCAATACCATCGCTTTTAAGTGTACTAAAATTTTTAAGTTTATCACTTAAAGTTTCATCTGTGCTATTTAATAATGGAACATCTAATATAGTTATTACACTGTGGACCCATTCCAAACTTTGAAGCTTATATTTTAAACTTAATAAATTATTTATAGATTTATCAGATATCATATCCTCATCAGGAGAATAGGTTAATACAAGAAACTCTTTTGAATTGTACCTTTTATTTATTTCATTTAAATATTTGAGATCAGGATCACCATCAAGTAATAATGTTTCCGATGATGCATCCAATTTGAAATCTTTAGAGAAATAAAGTGAAAATATAAAAATTACAACCAAAATACCTAAAATAGACTTTGGATTATTTGTTATACTTTTTTGATAGAGGTTAGCTAACATCTAGTTAGCTTATATATTTAAATTTAATTATTTTGAATATCTTTAAATTTAGTGAACATTGCTTCAAATTCAAGGAATACGTTGCCTGTAGGGCCATGTCTTTGTTTTCCAACTATAATTTCTGCCATATTTGATACCTCACCCATTTTTGCTTGCCATTCTGCATACTCTACTGTTGCGGGTCTAGGCTCTTTTCTCTCTAAATAGTATGCTTCTCTATATACAAACATTACAACATCTGCATCTTGCTCAATTGATCCTGATTCTCTTAAATCAGCGAGTTGAGGCTTATTGTTGTCTCTCTGCTCAACGGCCCTTGATAATTGGGATAAAGCTAATACTGGTACTGAAAGTTCTTTTGCTAAAGCTTTAAGGCCTTGGGTAATTTCAGATATTTCTTGCACTCTTCCATCTCTCCTAGAGTTAACAGCCGTCATTAATTGAATATAGTCAACAACTACCAAGTCAAGACCATGAATCCTTTTAATTCTTCTAGCACGATTACTCAATGCCGCTATACTTATAGCTGGAGTTTCATCAATAAACATAGGAAGATCGGCTATATTTTTTGAAGTTTCCAAAAAAGTATCAAATTGTTCTTCGGAAATTTTACCTCTTCTGATGTCATTAGATTTGATTCTTGATTGTTCTGCTAAAATTCTTGTTGATAATTGTTCAGAAGACATTTCTAAAGAAAAAAAAGCTACAGACGATTTTTTTCCGGTTTCTTGAATTTTTTTTGCTGCATTAAAAGCAATGTTCGTAGCTAATGCAGTTTTACCCATTGAGGGACGTCCTGCTATAATAACTAAATCAGATTTATGTAATCCACCTAAACGATCATCCAAGTCTCTTAATCCGGTTGGCACTCCTACTATTCCTTCCTCGTTTTTGTAGGCAACAGAAGCCATATCTATCGTCATTTTAAGAGCATCATCAAACTTAATTAAAGATGTCGCAAAGGCTCCTTTTTCAGCTAAATCAAAAAGTGATTTTTCAGATTGCTCAATAATTTTTTGGCCATTTTGATCAATTTCATTTCTTTTAGCTAAATCAATTGTATTCTCTGAAATTTTAATTAATTCCCTTTTTACATACAAATCATATATTAATTTCGAATATTCAATTGCTTGACGGTTTGATGTTGAAAATCTTGTTATCTTTACTAGATATTCTGGTATATTTAATTTGTCTTTTTCATTTTCAAAATAATTTTTTAAAGTTATCGGATTTGCCAACATTCCCGAAAAAATAAGTTTTTCTATAGCACTAAATATTTTTTGGTGCATTGGATCATAAAAATTTTTAGAAACTATGTAATTATTTACATCATCAAATATTTCATTAGATATTAAGATTGAACCGATTACTGACTGCTCGGCCTCTATATTATTAGGTAGTTCATTTATCTGATCAGGAACTATATCAATTTTAACCACAAATTATTAAACAACTAATTTCATGATTGATCAATGATTGAAAATACTTGGGGAAAAGACTGTATAATTAATTATTTTTTTCGTCAGAAGTTACGTTTATATATATTTGTGTTTGTACTTCAGAGTGTAAATTGATTATTATTTTAAACTTTCCTATTGATTTAATTTCCTTTACAGGTTGAATTAATGAGGAGTTTATATCCAAATTTTCAGTTTCTTTGATTAATTTGGAAATTTCAGTTGGTTTTACTGAACCATATAATTCCTTATTTTCTGTACACAGCTTTGTAATTTCGAAAGTTTTTTTATCAAGTTTATCGGCAATATCTTTAGCGTTTTTTTTCTTTTCAAGATCTTTCTTATTTAAATCTTTTTTAATTTTCTCTACATTTTCAATATTTTTTTTTGATGCAAAAAGTGCTTTTTTTTGTGCAATTAAGTAATTTCTTGCAAAACCTCTCTTTACATCTATAACATCTCCAATTGATCCGAATTTTCTTAAATTTTCTAAAAGTATTACTCTCATTATATTAATGCTAAATTTCTTGCTCTTTTAACAGATAGGGATAACTCTCTCTGTTTTTTTTGAGACACTGATGTAATTCTTGATGGTAAAATTTTACCATTTTCTGATACATATTTTTTTAAGAGTTTAATATTTTTATAGTCTACTTTTGGGGCACCTTTTATTGATAATGGGCATTTCTTTTTGAATTTAAATTTATTAGGTTGAAAAATACTAAGTTTAGAAAAGTTACTTTGTCCAGTTTTTTTTTTATTTTTCTTAAATGCCATTTGACCTTCTCTCTTCCGAATTAAAATAATTTGTTTCTAGATCGAATTTTTTTACTTTAACAGTCATATATCTTAGCAAATTTTTATCAAGCTTTTCACTTTTTTCTAACTCACTTATCATTTTACCATTTCCCTCAATTTTAAAATGAATAAAGTTTCCTTTTTTATTTTTCTTTATTAAATATGTTAGATTCATTAAACCCCATTCTTCTGTTTTAACAAGTTTACCATCAAATTTCTCAACTAACTTTATATATTTATCAATTAAAGATTTAATTTGATTAGAAGAAGTATCTTGTCTAGCTATAATTGTATGTTCGTAAAAACTCATATTTAATATTTAAAAAAATCAGGATATACTATTTTGACAATTATATTACAACACTTAATTATTTTATGGTTTATAGATGTTTTCAGTAGTATTTCCAGGGCAGGGATCCCAAACTGTGGGAATGTCACACGATTTTTATACAAAATATGAGCTTTTTAAGAAAACTTTTAAAGAAGCTGATGAAATATTAAATTTTAAAATAAGTAAACTAATACTTGAGGGGCCTAAAGAAGATTTAGATAAGACAGAAAATACTCAACCTGCAATATTTCTAGTTAGTTATTGTATTTTTAATTTACTAAAAGAAAAAAACGAGGAAATTTTCACAAATGCAAAATATTTCGCAGGACATTCTTTAGGAGAATATACAGCTTTAACTTGCTCTGGTTCATTAGATTTTTCTGATACATTAAAAATTTTAAAAAAAAGAGGAAACGCAATGCAGTCAGCTGTTCCAAGTGGATCAGGAGGAATGTTAGCAATTCTCAATTCAACTTATGAAACCATATACAATATTTTAGAAGATAATAAAAAAGACTTTGAATGTTATATTGCAAATGATAACTCTAATAGCCAAATTGTTGTAAGTGGTTTTTTAGAAAGTATAGACAAATTATCTCACTATTTAAAAAGTTTAAAAATTAAAAATTTAAGAATTCCAGTAAGCTCACCTTTTCATTGCAAATTAATGAACAAAGCGACAAAATTAATGGAAAAAGAAATTAAAAAATTAAATTTTAATGATCCTAAGATTCCAATAGTAACAAATGTAACTGCAAACACAGCTCAAAATAGTTTAGACTATTCAGAGTTAATGATAAAACAAATAGAACACAGAGTAAGATGGAGAGAAAGCATACAATTTATGGCCAAAAATAATGTAAATAAATTTATTGAAATAGGTCCTGGGAAAGTACTATCAAATTTGATAAAAAGAATTGATACTAATTTTGAAACTTTAAATATAAATTCGATAGACCATTTGGAAGAATTCAAATTATGATTATTTTTAAAAACAAAAAAATTCTTATTACTGGTGCTACAGGCGGTATAGGTACATATTTAGTTAAAAAGTTTGTTTCACTTAATGGAAATGTGATTGCTACCGGAACAAACGAAAAAAAACTAGAAAATTTAAAAAATGAATTTCCTAATATAAATACAATTCAATTTGATTTATCCAATCATTCAGAAATTGAAAGTTTTGTAGACAATGCTTTTTCTAAATTAAATGGAATTGATGTTCTAGTAAATAATGCAGGAATAACAAACGACAATTTATCATTAAGAATGAAAAATGAAGAGTGGCAGAAAGTAATTGATATAAATTTAAGTTCCACATTTTATCTATGCAAAAGTGTAATAAAAAAAATGTTAAAAAATAAATCAGGTAAAATTGTAAATATAACGTCAATAGTTGGACATACTGGAAATATTGGTCAATCAAATTATGCTGCATCTAAAGCTGGTATGATTGCTATGTCTAAAAGTTTAGCTTTAGAATATGCAAAAAAAAATATATTTATAAACTGTGTATCTCCAGGTTTTATAAAAACAAACATGACAGATAAAATATCGGAAGAATATAAAAATATACTAATTTCTAATATACCGATGAGCAGATTGGGATCGGGGGAGGATGTATCTAATACAGTAGCTTTTCTATGTTCAGATATGGCATCATATATTACAGGTGAAACAATACATGTTAATGGAGGCATGTATATGTCTTGACAAAGCTGATTATTGATTTATTAACGAGAAAATATTATGTCTACAGACGTTTCAAATAAAGTAAAAAAAATAGTAGCTGACCATCTCGGCATCGAAGAAGCCAAAGTAACAGAAGAGTCCAGCTTTATCGACGATCTAGGAGCAGATAGTCTTGATACAGTTGAACTAGTAATGGCATTTGAGGAAGAATTTGGATCTGAAATTTCTGACAGTGAAGCTGAAAAAATATTAACTGTTGGGGATGCGATCAAATTTATTGAGAATAAAGCTAACTAAAAAATAGTTAATGTACTAGAATATGGAAGGTGCATTAATAATTTTATCTTCTCCATCTGGAGCGGGAAAAACAACATTAGTCAAAAAATTATCAAATCTTTATAACTTTAAAGTTTCAATTTCATACACAACTAGGATTCCTAGAATAAACGAAACAAATGGAAAAGATTACTTTTTTATAAGTGAAGAAGACTTTAAAAAATTAATCATTAAGGATGAGCTATTAGAGCATGCTAAAGTATTTAATAATTACTATGGATCCTCAAAAAAAAAAGTATTTAAACATCTAGAAAATGGTAAAAATGTATTATTTGATATTGATTGGCAGGGTACAGATCAAATTAAAAAAAAAGATTTAAAGTTTGAATTAATTACATTTTTTATTCTACCGCCCTCAAAAAAAACGTTATTAAATAGATTAGCAGAAAGAGAAAATAACAAAGATGAAATTATAAATGAAAGAATGAAAAAATTTGAAGAGGATGTAAAGCATTGGAAAGATTATGATTACGTGGTTATAAATGATAATTTGGAAATATGTGTACAGGAGATTAAAGATATTATTGACTCGGAACTAAAAAAACAAAAAAAATTCTTTGATAAATCAAAAATTAGTGAACATGTTAAATCACTTATTAGCTAATTTCTCATATTCTTCACAAATTTTATAATATGTTAAAGGGTTGAGATTTTGTGGCCGGTCATTTATTTTTAATTTAAGTTTTTTCTCTACATTACTAAAGTTTTTGAATATTTGTTTAAGTGGTTTTTTAATCATTTTTCTTTTAAGATTAAAAAAGGTTCTTGTTATATATTCTAGATTTTTTATTTCATTAATTTTGTAAATTTTTTTTTTTGGTATAAATAAAAGTAATGTGCTCGAAACTTTTGGCTTGGGATAAAAACAATTAGGACTCACATCTTTGATTTTGTAAACATTCATAGCAAACTGTGAGATAATTGATAATCTTCCATAGTTTTTGGTATTATAATTGGCTATAATTCTATCGGCAACTTCTTTTTGAAACATAAAAAGGAGTTTTTTATATTTAGAATTTTTGTATGTTTTTATAAGTTTAATTAAAATCTCAGTAGAAACGTTATATGGAAGGTTGCCTAATATAATATTATCATTTAATTTAATATCTTTTTCTTTCATTAGTAAAAAATCTTTATTAATTAAATTAATTTTATCTTTAAAATCTGCTTTTAATTTGTTTGATAAATTTTGATCTTTTTCAATTACAGTGATTGAATGTGGCATTTTAAATAAAATTTTTTTTGTAAGATTTCCTGTTCCTGGACCAATCTCAATAACACTGTCATTTTTATTTATGTCAGCCTTTTCAACAATCAATTTTAAGATATTTTCATCCTTAAGAAAATTTTGACCTAAGCTTTTTTTTGGCTTAAATTGCATTAATTCTTCTAAAAAAATCTATAGATTTAATTAAGGATAAAGGATTTGAAATATTTTTTGATACCATACTTTCATTTGGACCATGATCAGGAGATATTCTAATAAAAGGCAATCCGACTGTAATATTTATTGCATTAAAATCAAAGAGTGTCTTTGCAGGTGTTAGTACTTGATCATGATACATCCCAATAACAAGATTATATTTTTTGTAATTTTCTTTTAAAAAAAATGTATCAGCAGAAAATAAACCTGAAATATTAATTTTTTTTGATTTTAAAGACATTAATGCAGGTTTAATTATTTTATCCTCTTCACTAACTAAGCTATTGCTTTCACAATGCGGGTTAAGTCCCAAAATAGCTATTTTAGGTTTAACTTTTAACTTATTTTTAAAAAAATTATTAAGTCGTATGACACTGGAACAAATTTTTTTTATTGATAAATTTTTAGAAACTTTGTTTATAGGAAGATGAGTAGTGATAGGACATACTGACAATTTATTATTAAATATTAGCATTGAAGTTTCTTTAGTTTTAGTTAAAGAAGTTAAATATTCTGTGATACCTAAATATCGCTTATTTAAAAATTTTTTTTTGGATATTGGGCCATTAATTAGACCACAAGCTTTATTATTTTGTAGTAACTTAAGTGAAACTTTGAAAGTATTTTTGATGTAAGTATTTGAATAGCTCGATTTTTTTTCAAAAATATTTTTAAATTTATGATCTACGTCTATGATATTGATTTTTTTGTTATTCTTAACCTTATTAATATTTTTTTCATTAATTATATTTATTTTAAAATTATAATTAAAATATTTCATTTGTGCTTCAAACAGTTGATATGAACCAACAAGAACAATTGGTATTTTTATTTTATCTTTTAAAATATATTTTTTGTAAGTTTTAAGAAATAATTCAATAAAAACACTATACGGCTCACCCAATAATATTAATAAAGGTTTATAGTTCATTTATAATTATATTTTTTTTAATTTTATTAAAAAATATAGTTGAAAAATTATTTAATTGTTTATCTGTTTCTTTTCTTAATAATTTTTCAAGTTCATCTTTTTCATTTATTGTCTCATTAATAAACCTTTTTTCTTCAACTTTTATAATTAAATAACCATTACCCGCTTGTATAGGTTTACTTATTTCTGTGTTACCTAAAGTTTTAATCTTGCTATAAATTGTTTTTGAAAGTTGTGTCTTTTTCAACCAACCTATAGAACCACCATATTTAGATGTATTAGATAAACTATATATATTTGCAGCATTCTCAAATCCTCTTTCATTAATAGTTTGTAATATTTCTGAATACTTATTTTCGACTGTTTCGTTGGTGTCAACATTGAATAATATTTCTTTTAAATTAAATTCTTCTATAGGTTCTTTTTGCGAAATATCCTCTTTTATTTTATCTTTTAATTTTTTTTTATCTAAAACTACATTTGATATATATTTTTCGTAAATGAGCTTGTTCCAAAGAAGTTCTATTTTAAATTTAAAAAAAATATCTTCCAAATTTAAACCATATTTATTAAAATAATTATTTAGTTGATTTCGATTTTCTAACTTTAAATTGTTATATAAATTCTGATAAATTATTTTTTCAAGTTCATTGTCTTCTAAAGTAAAATCAAAGTATTTACTCAACTCGATATATTTTACCTTTTCTTGTATAACTGAATTTAGTGCTATTTCTTTTATTTTTTTTTTGGATAAATCATCTAAATTTTTGTTTAATGATTGTAAATATTTAATTTCATTATCTATATCAATATTTGTAATAATCTGATTATCAATTTTATATTCAATTTTTATTTCACTAGAATAAGTATTTGAATTAAGGACAAAAATATAAATTATGAAACTTATTAAAGTATTTTTCATAATACTAATTTAAGCTTAAAGTATTAATTTTACCAAATGGAATTATTTTAATTGAAAACATTATGTTTTCTCCAGCTACTATATCAACATCATTGTAAAAAGATTTTTTGTATTCAACTGACGCTGCAAAACAGTCATTTTTATATTCATATATTAAATCATAATATTCTGTATAATTTTCGTCTAAATTTTTGTTTGTTGTAAAATTTAATGAATGTTCATTATTAAAATTTATTTTTGATGTATTTGATATAAAACTTTTATCACCTAAAGCTTTATTAGTATTTAAAAACTTAAATGATGTAATAAACTTATTAAGTGACAAAGATGTCTCTAGAAAGTCGTAATTGGTATCTTCGAAATTGTTATCTATCGCGAATGAGTAATTAATTTTTAATTTTTCTGAATAGTCATAATTAAGGTTTCCTATGAAATCTGACCTTGTTTGCCCTAAGCTAGTTGCTATAGGAAGATCATTATTTTCAGATATTCTATAAACTTGACCAATCGACAACTCTAAGCCTTTATTATTTTTTTTGCTTTTAGATTTGTAATCAAATCCTAATGTTAAAGATTCGCCCCCTTCAATCATTTGATTATCATTAAATCTGTCGACATTAAAAAGTCCCAGGTAATTTATAGTATTTTCCTCATCTCTAATATTCTTTGTTTCTGTTGGGCTAAATTTTAAGGATACCTTCGGTGTTAAGTAATTTAAATAACTATCTGTTTCTTTTTTCATAGGATGCTTGGTATCAATTTGAAAAGATGTTAAAATTTTTTTTTTTAAATTATCACTATGATTAGTTGAATTCTCTCCATCAGTATTTAGGTTTTTTAAATTAAAAGTGAAATTATTTATTGAACCCGTTTTTGAAATATTTTGAGGAGATTTATATTTAATATCATTTACTATTACAGCATCATATTTATTTGTATCATATTTTTTTTGATATCCAGACGTATAAAACTCAACACTACCAGGTGTATCAGGGAAAATTTGCTTATTAAATAAATAATTTGGATAAATATACTCGTAGCTATCCGAATCATTTTTTGTTAGATCCTCAAAAACTTCAAATGACGTAAAAAAATAGCTATTATCAAAATCTTTTTCAAAGCTTATAAAGCTATTTAGATTCATATTGTCATCAATTAAAGGAGATGTAACCTCATACTTTTTTAAATAATTTTTGTTTGATGTAGTTTCTATATTAAGTTGATATTCATTATTTTCTGTAGAATTAATAAAATTACCAAAAAAATGTGATTTTGTTGAATCGTCATTAAAATTAATACTTTGATCTGTAATTAACTCACTATTTTTATTTTTTTGTCTATATTCAGATTGTAGTAAAACATCGTCATCAAAAAATATTTTTGGTGAAAATGTAAGATCTTTATTATCTGAAATAACTTTGTAATAAGGCACTTGAATTGAATTCCCTAAAGTAGATGAATTACTTAACTTAGGAAGTAAAAATCCTGATTGCCTTTTTACGGTTGGATCTGGATGATAAAAAAAAGGAAAATATGCCAATGGAAAATCATAAATATTTAACCAAGCGTTTTTATATTCAATTGTTTTATTTTTTTTATTATGTTTTACTTGATCAGCCTTTATTATCCATGGTGGGCATTTTTCATTATTGTTTATTTTACAAGAAGTAAAAATACCTTTGCTTACTAAGGTCTCGTTTTTATTATGAATAATTGAATTTCCAAATAATCTTGGATCATTTTCAGAATTGCCAAAAATTTCTTTATAAAAAAAGATTTTTACGTTTTTTCCAATAAACTCTCCAATGTTTAAATTAATCATTGCTTCATTTATTTTATAGTCATTTTTACTCGCATCGATTAATTGTAAGTTCTCTACATCAACCACTTTATCAATTACATTAAATTTAAAATTATCGAAAAATAAATTGTTATTATCTTTATCTTTTAGAGAAGTTTTGTAATTCGAGTAGATTAAATTTTTGTTTTTATTATAAATTATATCTCTTGATTTTAGATTAAATTTTTTGTCAAATATTGTTTTATTATCACCTTTAAAGATAATAATATTTTTTTTCTTTTCATATTTTATATTTTCAGCAAATATTTCTATTTTATTTTTTTCATCTAAAAAATAAATATTACCACTAGCTTCAAGAATAGAATCCTCTTTATTTAATATAGATTTATCACTTTTAATTATTATTCCATTTTCAACTTTAATTTCTACATCCCCAGTTGCAGTAATGATTTTACCATCATTATCAAATTCAATCAATTTTGAGTCCAACTCAAAATCATTAGATGTTGAGGCATTAAAGGTAAAACTCAGTAAGAATAAAATATATAAAAAAAATTTATTTTTATTTTTCATTAATTTTAACCAATCCTATTCCAGATAATAATATTAAAATAATAAAAGGAAACCAAACTGATAATATAACTGGTATTCTTTCATTTATACCCATTAAATTAAAAAAGTAATTAATATAATAAATAAATACTGATAATAATATTCCAATAACTAAGTTGGCAACTTTTGATTTATTATAGCTGGTGTTAAACATCAAAATAGATCCTAATAATATCATGATAACTAGATAAATTGGCAATGATGTTATTTTATGAATATGGCTTTCTATGTCTAGTGTTGAATATCCTAATGATTTATAGTCATTATATTGCTCAAACAGCTGAATTAAATTTAATGATGATAAATTTGAAAAAAGATTATTAATTTTTTCTAAGTTAAAATTTGTCTTAAATGTTATTTCTCTGTTATCTATTTTTGTCCCATTAACATTAAAAATTTTAGCATTCTCGATTTTCCATGTATTGTTCATGATATCTATTTCCTCAGCAAAAATTGATTGAACTAAAGAATGATCTTTATCCATTTGATTTATCGATACATCTTTTAGAAAATTTTTTTCTATCGATTTAGCGTGAACTATATTGACATAATCATTCACCTCATCTTTTATCCACAAACCACTTTCGTTAATAACAGCCAAATATTTATTATCATCTGTAAATTTATTTTTGAAAATTAAATAATTGTTTTTTAAATTGGATGAGAGTGTATAGAAACCCAAAACTAATAATATTCCTACGATTAATGAAATGAATGATATAAACTTTATTATATCTAAATTTTTAACTCCATATTGTTTAAAAATTATAATTTCATCTCTATTATATAATTCTAAGAAAAACATTTGTGTTGTTATCAAAAAAATAAAAGGACTTATCTCAAACAATATTGTAGGTAAGTTCAGTAATGTAAAAATTACCGGGTATAAAAAACTTAAGTTTAAATCATCAAAAAATTTTATTTCTTCTATAATATTCAAAACAAATATTAGACACAAAAAAACTATTGATATAGTCATTAAATATTTAAAATACAACTTCATAAGATATATTTTATATGTATTTATCATTTTAAAAGTTCCTATTTAAACGGTATTGGATTATTAAATAAGAAAAAATTGTTAGCACAAAAGGTAAAAACGAAATAATAACATTTTTTATATTAATTTGACCTGAATATTGAGAAAGTATTTGCGATAATATAATTAATGTCACACAAGTAATAAAAATGATAATTTTATGTCTACCAAATTTAATTTCATTTTCTGATCTTAATGCAAGGCAGGAAGATACCATTGCAATAATTATTATATAAAATGGATTGATTATTCTTTTGTATAGTTCTCTTGTGACTTCTTTTGATCCTTTACTATCGCAAATTAGTTTATCACTTTGATATGTAATATTATATAAATTTACTGACCTTGAACATTCAAATAACTCTTTCGTAGAAAGCTCTTGTATTTTTGGGTGTATAGTAGTTTTTGTACTATAATTAGACAAATTTACTTTAGTAGTCTCAAAAGAAATTATATTTACACTGTTTTCACTATTTTCAATAATATTACCATTTGACAAAATAAAATAATAATTATTACCTTGTTTAATTATCTCACCTTTTTTTGCAAAAATAGTCTTAGATATTTTGGTATTCTTTAAATCGTTTATAAAAATATTTATTAAATTTCCATCGTTATCTTTTTTCTCAAAAAATATTGTCAATTTTTCGACTGCATTTATAAATTTTTTAGATTTTATCAGTGATGGTAAATAATCTATATTAGAAGACCTTATAAATGACCTTCCTAAATCTTGTGCTTTTGGCACAATAAATATGTTTAAAAATAATTGTAACAACAATATTATTATCGAAAACTTAACTATAAAATTAAGAAATGATGACTTTTTTACACCGTTCACCCAAAATATAATTAATTCATTATTTTTCTCATACTTTATAATGGTATAAAAAATTGATATAAAAAACATAAAAAGCACTAATCTTGCAAATATTTTTGGAAAACTTAGAAGAGTGTATAAAAAATAAACTCTAAAGCTGTGTCCATCTTCGGATACAAAATCTAAAAAATTTACTGCCTGTATAACCCAAACTATTAAAGTTAGACTTAAAGTACTAATTATAAAAAAATAAAAAGTGTCCTTAAAAAATTTTCTGAATATTAATTTTTCCATTGAAATTCTGTAATTTTAAACATATATAAACACAACCTATATTTTATATTTTAAATTTTATGAGTGTTCAAGTTATCTATAAAAAAGAGACAAAATCCATTAATAAAGGTGTATTTGCAATTTTTACTGATGAAAATTTTAAGATTTTCAAAAATAAGAAAATACTTTCAACGAATGAATTAGAGTTTTTAAGAAGAATATTAAAATCAAAACCTAAATCGAAAAAAAAAATACTATATTTTGACTTAAATCCTGAAAAAACTTTAATTTTAATATCTATTAAAAAAAAACATTCCAATAATGATCTTGAGAATTTGGGATCATCATTTTACGATTTTATAAAATTAAATAATTTTACATTTGTAAATATTCTATCTGAGACAATGATTGGTAATTTATCTAATTCATTTAATCATTTTGTTCATGGATTTAAATTAAAATCATACGAATTTACAAAATATAAGTCCAAAAAAGACTTGAAAAATATAACTATAAAAATTTTACAAAATAAAAATAAATCTATAGATAATGATCTATTGAAATTTAAAGCACTCGAGGAAGGAACTTTTTACACAAGAGACCTAGTTTCTGAACCAGGAAATATATTACATCCAGATGAATACGCAAAAAGATTAAACTCACTAAAAAAATATGGTTTGAAAATAAATATTTATAATGACAGACAATTAAAAAAACTAGGAATGAATGCTTTAATTGGAGTAGGCCAAGGAAGTATAAGAGGTTCGTATCTTGTAACACTTGAGTGGAAAGGTATTAAAAATAATTCTAAACCATTAGCATTTGTTGGAAAAGGGGTATGTTTTGATACAGGAGGATATTCACTTAAACCAGCAAAATTCATGGAAGACATGACTTACGATATGGCTGGTTCTGCTGTTGTTGTGGGATTAATGAAAACCTTAGCTATAAGAAAAGCAAAAGTAAATGCTGTAGGTGTAGTTGGACTTGTAGAAAATATGGTAAGTGGAAATGCTCAAAGACCAGGTGACATTGTAAAATCTTATAGTGGTAAAACGATTGAAATATTGAATACTGATGCAGAAGGTAGATTAGTGCTGGCAGATGCACTTACTTTCACAGAAAAAAAATTTAAACCCAGATTTATTGTTGATTTAGCTACTCTAACTGGAGCAATTATAGTTTCGTTAGGTTCTGAATATGCAGGATTATTCTCAAACGATGACAAATTATCAGATCAATTAATCAAAGCTGGTGAAAAAGTAGAGGAGAAATTATGGAGAATGCCGCTACATAAAAACTTCGACAAACTTATTAATTCTAAAAATGCTGATATGCAAAATATTAATTATGTTGGTGGAGCAGGATCTACTACAGCCGCACAATTCTTACAAAGATTTATATTGAATAAAACACCTTGGGCTCATTTAGATATAGCTGGAATGGCATTTTCTAAGTATGGTGGTGCATTAAATTCTGGAGGAGCAACAGGTTATGGAGTAAGGTTATTAAATTCTTTAATCAAAGATTATTATGAGTAACTTAGAGCAAACATTATCTATTATAAAACCTGATGCAGTTGAGAGGAACTTAATTGAAGAAATAAAAAACATTTTTTTATCAAATAATTTTACTATTTCTCAGGAAAAAAAAATTCAAATTTCAAAGTCAGAGGCAGAAGAATTTTATAAGGTGCACCAATCTAAGACTTTTTACAACGAACTTTGTGAGTACTTATCTTCGGGACCAATTTACGTAATGATTCTGGAAAAAGATAACGCAGTAATAGATAACAGAAAATTAATGGGATCAACCAATCCAAAAGAGGCAGAAGTGGGGACTATAAGAAAAAAATATGGTCTATCAATTGATAAAAATTCGGTTCATGGATCTGACAGTGTGGATAACGCTAAAATAGAAATAAATTTTTTTTTTAAATAACATTAAAAATTTTTAATATTGCTTTATAATAAGTTTGATGTTCTTCATTTAAAACTCTTCTTTTTATCGACTTTGGATTATCGTTTTTGAAAATCTTAATTTTTTTTTGTAATATAATTTTGCCAGAGTCCAATTTATCATTTACATAGTGAACTGTACAACCAGTATATTTCTCTTTATTTTTAATTACTTTTTCATGTGTATTTAAACCTTTATATTTTGGCAATAAAGATGGATGGATATTAATAATTTTCCCTTTAAAATTTTTAATAAATTTTTTTGACAAAATTTTCATATACCCAGCCAAACAAATAAATTGTATTTTATTAATTTTTAAATTTTTAAGAATTTTATCTTCAAAATTCCTATCATTAATTGTTATTACATATTTCTTTATTTTGTGCTTTAAAGAATATTTTAAACCTTCTGCTTTAGAATTGCTTGATACAATTAGGCTAATTTTAATTGGAGAATTTTTAGTTTTTGAGAATTGTATTAATTTTTTTAGATTTGTACCTTTACCTGAAATAAATACAGCCGTTAATACTTTATTTTTCCCAAGTAAGTTTTCCATTTAATTTTATTCTTTTTTTTCCATTGATTATTTTACCGATTACATAAGGCTTAAAACTTTTTTTGAAATATTTTTCAATTAATTTTAAATTTTTCTCTTTAATAATTATACAAAAACCTACCCCACAATTAAAAGTTTTAATCATTTCATTATCTGCAACTCCTGATTTTTTAATCCATTTAAAAATATCTAAAATTTTAATTTTATTTAAATTAATATCAGCACATAAACCATCAGGAATTATTCTTTTGATATTTTCTTCTACTCCTCCACCAGTTATATTTACACAAGCATTCACATAATTTTTTTTAACTAAATTCAAAATTTCTTTTACGTATATTTTAGTTGGTTTAATCAACTCGTTTTTTAAATAATTATTTTTTTTTAAATTAATTTTTTTTTTTTTTAAAATTTTTCTTACCAAAGAATAACCATTAGAGTGTATTCCGTTAGAGGGTATTGCTATTACTAAATTATTTTTTTTAACTTTCTTTTTTGTCAAAAGTTTATTTTTTTCGACAAATCCCACTGCAAAGCCAGCTAAATCAAATTTATTTTGTGTATAGGTTCCAGGCATTTCTGCAGTTTCTCCGCCAACCAATTCACAATCAGCAATTTTGCAACCTTTTAAAATACCAGTTAATATTTTTTTGAGTTTTAATAAATTTATTTTATCTATTGATATATAATCTAAAAAAATATGGGGCTTTGCACCCTGTACAATTAAATCATTCACAGACATCGCTACAAGATCTATGCCTATAGTATCATACTTATTTAATGTATTTGCTATTTCTAGTTTAGTACCAACACCATCAGTGCAAGTAACTAAAATTGGATTTTTAATATTTTTCGGTAGTTGATTAATTGCACCAAACCCACCAATATTTTTAATATTACTACTTTTTGTTTGTTTTTTTGCTTTCTTAGAAATGTAATCTATAAATCTGTCCGCACCTTTAATGTTAACTCCACTATTGTGATATGTTAGGTTATTGTCTTTCATGAATAAAATATTTATTTATTTAAAATTAAAAGATACTTTTTTATACAATTTTTTTTGTTATTTGTTTATTTTTTTGATGGTTTTTTCAACAGTTATTGCAAAAGCTAAGACTTATAATGTAGAAAATGTCGAAATTATAGAGCCATATGATTTAGACTTTAAAAAAGAAATCGTAATAGATAAAGCATTTAAATCTGCATTTGAAATATTGATATCAAGAATAATCAACTCGGATAATATCAAAAGTATAAATTTCAATAATATTGATGAAATTAGAACTATGGTTGATTCTTTTTTAATTCAGAATGAAAAATTTATTGAAAATAATTATATCGCAGAATTTAATATTTTATTTAATAGAAAAGATATATTAACTTTTCTAAATTCTAAAAATATAACAGCATCTACGCCCAAAAAAAAAAAAATTTTGTTTTTACCTCTATATATTGATGTATCTAGGAACGAGCTAATTATGTATTCAGAGAATAAATATTATAAAAAGTGGAACAACACAAATAATCAAAAATTACTTTTAGAATATGATTTATTGACCGAAGATTTAGAAGATTTTGAAGTAATAAAAAAAAATTTATTTAATATAGAAAATTTTAATTTCGATCAATTATTACAAAAATACAATAAAGACGAATATATAGTTTCTATATTTATAAAATCTAAAAATAATTTAAAAGTACTGTCAAAAATTAAGTTTAAAGAGCAATTTTCAATAATTAATTCAAGTTTTGAGTATGAAGAAACCTTAAGCGCAACTGATAAAATCATAAATAATTTAAAAATTAGTTTTGAAAATGAATGGAAAAAAGTAAATAGAATTAACCTTTCAATTAAATTACCATTAAAAATATCTATAAAATCTAAAGATATTTATTTAATTAACAGATTTGAAAAAGCACTAAATAATTCAGAATTTACATTTGACTATCAAATCGATAGAATAACTTCAGAAGATACTGTTTATAAAATTATTTATAACAATACTCCAGATAAGTTTTTATTAAATTTCCAAGATTTAAATTTTAAAATTGATATATCTGATGAAATATGGAGTGTTCAATGAAAGAATTAAACCAAATGCTTCTTAATTTTGATCAAAAACAAAATTTTAATTATAACGATTTTTATGTAAGTAAATCAAACTATTTTGCATTTAAATTAATTGAGAAGTGGCCTAGTTGGGAAAAAAATATTCTTAATATATTTGGTGAAAAATTTTCTGGTAAAACACATTTAGTAGAGATATTTGAGAGTAAATATAAAGCTATAAGGATGCAGGAGAAAGATTTAAATAATAACATTTTTAAATCTCTAAAATTACATGAAAATGTAATACTTGATAATTTTGAAAATAAATCAGATGAAAAAATTTTATATTCATTGTTTAATTTAGTTGATCAAGATAATAAATACTTGATTATCACTTCAAAAAAACCGTTGATAGAAATGCAATTTTTATTAAAAGATTTAGCCTCAAGAGTAAAAAATTGCTTGGTGGCTGAAATTTCAAAACCTGATGATGAATTAATTTTCGCCTTAATATTAAAAAATTTCTCTGATAGACAAATAAGTTTGGATAAAAAACTTATTGATTATATTGTAAAAAGAATAGATAGATCTTATAGCAAAATAAAAGAATTTATATATAAAGTTGACGAAATGAGTCTGAAACAAAAAAAACCAATTAATCTTAAAACAATTAAAGAACTTTTATAGGTAAATTTTGAATAAGTATAGATCACATCATTGTGGGGAATTGAATAAAATTAATGTAGGAGAGAATGTATTACTATCAGGATGGATAAACAAAAAACGAGATCACGGTAATTTACTATTTATTGATTTGAGAGATCATTATGGCATCACTCAATGTGTTGTAGATAAAAAAAACAAACAATTTAGTGATCTTGAGAGTATATCACTTGAAAGTGTAATTAGAATTAACGGAGTGGTAATTGAGAGGTCCGAGGATACTGTAAATAAAAACTTACCTACAGGTGGAATTGAAATTAAAATCAATTCTTATGACTTATTAGGTGAATGTAAAGAATTACCAATGCCTGTATTTTCTGATCAAACATACTCGGAAGAAGTAAGATTAAAGTACAGATTTTTAGATTTAAGGAGAAAAAAAATTCACTCTAATATAATTTTAAGATCAAAAGTAATTTCTTTCATAAGAGAAAAAATGATTGAATTTGGATTTCTAGAGTATCAAACTCCTATATTAACATCTTCAAGCCCTGAGGGAGCAAGAGACTTTCTTGTTCCAAGCAGGTTGAATAAGGGAAAGTTTTATGCTTTACCTCAAGCGCCTCAACAATTTAAACAACTTATTATGGTTTCAGGATTTGATAAATACTTTCAAATTGCTCCCTGCTTTAGAGATGAAGACGCGAGAGCTGATAGAAGTCCAGGAGAATTTTATCAATTAGATTTAGAAATGTCGTTTGTAGAACAAGAAGATGTTTTTAAAGTAATTGAAGATCTGTTTAAAAGTTTATTTGAAAAATTTTCAGATAAAAAAATAAAAGATAATCAATTTCCTAAAATAAAATATGAAGAATCTATGTTAAGATATGGTACTGATAAGCCTGATCTAAGAAATCCTTTGATAATAAACGATGTTACAAACTTATTTACTCGAGACGATGTAAAATTTGAAATTTTTAAAAAATTTGTAAAAGATGGATCAATAGTTCGTTGTATAGTCACTAAAAATACTTTTGAGCAGCCAAGGAGTTTCTTTGATAATATCGATAAATGGTCAAAAGAACAAGGATATTCAGGTTTAGCTTATTTAACAATAGAAAAAAATTATAAAGCCAAAGGGACAATAGGAAAATTTTTTTCACAAGACTCAATTAAGGAACTTATGAAAATAACAAATGCAAATGAAGGAGATAGTATTTTCTTCTCATGCGGAAAATTAAAACAAATAGAGGCATCACTTTCATTAGCAAGACAAAAAATAGCTGAAGATTTAAACTTAATAGATAGAAATGTATTTGCTTTTTGTTGGATAGTTGACTACCCAATGTTTGAAAGAGACGAAATTACAAATAAAATTAAATTTAGTCATAATCCTTTCTCTATGCCACAAGGGGATATAAAAAAATTAGATTATAAAGAGCCACTATCAATGAAAGCATATCAATATGATATTGTATGCAATGGAATTGAATTATCCTCAGGTGCTATAAGAAATCATATACCAGAATTAATGTATAAACTTTTTGAAATCGCTGGATATTCTAAATCACATGTGGAAACCAAGTTTAGTGGTATGATAAATGCTTTAAAGTATGGTGCTCCTCCTCATGGAGGCATAGCACCTGGAATTGATAGAATTGTCATGCTTCTTGCGAATGAAAAAAATATTAGAGAAGTTACTATGTTTCCTATGAACCAAAATGCAGAAGATCTACTTATGATGGCTCCATCTGAAGTAGATGAAAGTCAACTAAAAGAATTGAACATTGTTATCAAAAAAAAATAATCTATTTTTTTCCTTTTAGATTTATTCGTATATCAGATAAGTCAACAAGTTTTTTTTTGTAATTATTTCTAACAAAACCTTTGCTAGTAATATCTTTAACTATTTTAAGAATTTGTTGTTGGTCCTCTGTATGCTCATCATTACTATCTATTGTTTTTTCGGTATTACCAATCGATGGTGTATGTGCTAGGTCTTCTCTATTTAAATAAGAAATCGCTAGTTCCCTAAAAATATAATCTAAAATAGATGTAGCACTCAAAATTCTATCATTTCCATAAACTTTTCCTGATGGTTCAAATTTTGTGTCTACATAAGCGTTAACAAATTCATCTAAAGGCACCCCGTACTGAAGGCCTAAAGATATAGCAATTGCAAAATTGTTCATGAGAGCTTTAACTAATTCTCCCTCTTTGCTAGTGTCGATAAAAATTTCACCAATCTTTCCATCTTCATACTCACCTGTGTGCAAATATACCTTATGATCGCCTACACTTGCTTTTTGAATGTAGCCTTTTCTTCTATCTGGCATACTAAATCTTCTATTAACGTTCTCAGAAACTTGGTTAATAAAGTTAGAATTTTTAAATTGTTTTCTTGTGAGATTATTTTTATCATCTTTATTTTCTGATCTTAATTCTTCAATGTTTTCTTCATTTATATTTTTTGATATTTTATCTAAATTTTTTGTTTTTCTATTATCAAGTTTAACATCTAAAATTTCAAATTTTCCGTCTTCTCTTTGCTCAAGTTTATCAAGTTCTTTTTCATTTAAGTTATCTAAATAATGCTTAACTTTAAAGCTACATGTATAATACGTTTCTACAAGATATTTTGCCATTTTAATCCTATTTAATTATTTAATTTGAGTCGTTAACAAAATATCTTATATACAAAATCAAAATTTAGTCTAATTTAATTTTTACAATTTTAAATTGTAATAAAAATAAAAATATTATGTTGACAATATTTAAACAAATTTTTACTTGGTGGAACAGCCAGACTCTTGGTACTCGAATCAGTACTTTTTTGCATGGTAAATTAATTGGAAAAGATGAATTTGGTAATAAATATTATCAAGATAAAAATAATAAAAGATGGGTAATTTATAAAAATGAAATTGAAGCTACAAAAATTCCTCAAGAATGGTATTCTTGGATACACCACCTAAATAATAAGTTAGAAAATAATAGAGAATTAAAAAAATTTGATTGGCAAAAAAAACATTCACCAAATTTAACTGGCACAGATAAAGCCTATAGTCCTAATAAAAATAAAAATGCTGCACAAAAAAAATATAAAAGTTGGAAGGATTAAAATATATTTAATAAAATTTTTGATTTTAATTATTTTAAATTTTACAACTCCTGTTTTTGGGTCTAACAATAGTGGTAAAATTGTAGTTATTAAAATCTTAGACAAAGTTAATTCAAAAAATTCGACTTTAAATATAAATGTTGGTGAAGAGATAAAATTTAACGATCTTTTAATAAGACCCTTAAAATGTAGAAACTCAGAATTTGATGATAATCCTGAAATAACCGCCTACTTACAAGTAAAAGATTTAACTTTTGTAGATAAGGACAAAGTATTTGTATTTAATGATTGGACTTTTTCATCAAGTCCGTCTTTAAAACCTTTTGATCATCCTATATATGATATTTGGCTTACCAAGTGTATTGACTAAAGAATTTTTTCATTATCTAACCAGTTAACATTAAAATCTGAATTAATAAATTTTTTATGTTTAAGCAATTTTTTGTGTAAATCAATTGTAGTTGTAATACCCTCAATTACAAATTCATCTAGAGATCTTTTGGTTCTCTGAATTGCTTCATATCTATCTCTTCCATGGCAAATTAGTTTACAAATCATACTGTCATAATAAGGTGTAATTTTATAACCTTGATAAATAAAACTATCTACCCTAGTTCTAAAACCAGATGGTTGATGACACATATTAATTCTACCTGGAGATGGTTGAAAGTTTTTACTAGCGTCTTCAGCATTTATCCTACACTCAATGGCATGACCTCTAGGTTTAATATCCTCTTGTTTTAATGAAGTATCACCATAAAATGCAATTCTTATTTGCTCCTTTATAATGTCTATGCCAGTTACAACTTCGGTAACCGGATGTTCAACTTGTACTCTTGTGTTCATTTCCAAGAAAAAATATTTTCCATCTTCATAAATAAATTCAACAGTTCCCGCTCCTTCATAACCAATCTTCTCTACCATTTTCACAGTTCTATCTAATAAGTCATTTCTTATTTTATCAGTCAAAACTGGACTCGGAGTTTCCTCTATTAATTTTTGGTGTCTTCTCTGTACCGAGCAATCTCTCTCATATAAATGAACTGTCCTATTTTTTCCTGATAAAACCTGTACTTCTATATGTCTAGGGTTTTGAAAAAATTTTTCAATATACACTTCATCATTTGCAAAATACTTTTTAGCTTCTATCCTTGCAGTTTTAAAACTTATTTCAAAATCTTTTTCATCAAAAACTATTTTCATCCCTTTGCCGCCACCCCCACCCGCAGCTTTAATTAAAACAGGGTATTTTATTTTATTACATAACTTTTTAGCCTCCTCAATATCTGTTATTCCGCCATCAGAACCCTCAATAATAGGTAAACCATAATCTTTTGCAATTTTTTTTGCTTGAATTTTGTCTCCCATCATCTTTATAAGTTTAGATGATGGTCCAATAAATTTTATATTATAATCCTCTAACATTTTTGCAAATTCATAATTTTCAGATAAGAAACCATATCCAGGATGAACAGCATCAGCATTTGTAAGTTCTATAGCAGACAGAATAGCTGGAATGTTTAAATAACTATTAGCTGGATTGTGTGAACCAATACACACACTTTCATCAGCAAGTTTTACATGCATGCTATCTTTGTCAACATCTGAGTGAACAGCTACAGTATCAATACCCCATTCTTTGCATGCTCTAATTACCCTAACAGCAATTTCACCTCTATTTGCAATAAGAATTTTTTTAAACATTAATCCAAAATAACTAAATTTTGCCCAAACTCTACAGGCTCTCCATCATCTACACACACTTTTTTCACTATACCATCTTTAGTTGATGGAACATGATTCATAGTTTTCATAGCTTCTACAATCATTAAGGTATCTCCTTTTTTAATTTTTTTTCCAGTTTCAACAAATTTTTTCCCTCCCGGCTCAGGTGCTAGATATGCAGTTCCAACTAGAGGACTTTTTATTGAAAATCCTTCCTCAATATCAGTCAACACTTCCTCATTATTATCTACATCTAAAGCGCTAGTATCTTTTATGGAGTTCTTTAACTCCTCTAAAACTTTAAGTAGCTTAATTAATATTTTTTTATCAACTTCCATTTGAAATTATCAATTTATTTATAGCATGTATGGCCAAATTATAACATTCTGGACCAATTCCAAAAATACCACCTGTTGCAACATGGCTTATTAAAGATTTCTGCCTAAATTCCTCACGTTTATAAATATTACTTATATGAACTTCAATTATTGGATATTTAAATATATCTAATGCATCTCTTATGGACACAGAAGTATGAGTAAATCCTGCAGCATTTATAATTAATCCATTAAAGTCATTCCTTGCATTTTGAATAAAATTCACAATTTCACCCTCTATATTAGATTGCTTGAACTCTATATGTAAATTTAGCTTTTTTCCAGTCTCAACACATTTTTCATTAATTTCTTCGAGTGTAATTTTTCCATATTGTGATTGTTCTCTTTCACCTAATAGATTAAGATTTGGTCCATTAATAATTAAAATTTTTTTACTCACAAATACTTTATATTATATGGCAAAAAAAATTAAAATAAAAATAAAGGTTAATGGCAAGAAAATTCAATTAAATAAAAAAACATCAATCAATTCTTTATTGAATAAACTCAAAATTCCAATAAAAATGGTTGCCATAGAACTTAACAAAAAAATATTAGATAAATCCAAAATAAGCAAAATATATATTAAAGAAAATGATCACATTGAAATTGTACATTTTATTGGAGGCGGTTAAAGAGTGGATAAACTAATTATTGAAAAAAAAAAATATAACTCACGATTGATTGTAGGGACAGGAAAATATAAAAATTTTGAGGAATGTGCAAAAGCAGTAAAAATTTCTGGAGCAGCTATTGTCACTGTAGCTGTTAGAAGAGTTAATATTGTTGACAAATCTAAACCATTGTTAATGGATTATCTTAATCCCAAAAAAATCACTTATTTACCAAATACAGCTGGTTGTTTTACCTCTGAGGAAGCTTTAAGAACTTTAAGACTCGCAAGAGAAATTGGTGGTTGGAAATTAGTAAAACTGGAGGTTTTAGGAGATAAAAAATCACTTTTGCCAGATATGATAGAAACAATAAAATCTACTGAAGTACTTGTAAAAGAGGGTTTCAAAGTTATGGTATATTGCAACGATGACCCATTAATGGCAAAGAGACTAGAAAATTCTGGAGCTTCAGCCATTATGCCATTAGCTTCTCCAATTGGATCAGGCCTTGGAATTGTAAATAATATTAATATTAAGATAATTCGAAACAATACAAAAATACCTATAATTATAGATGCTGGTATTGGAGACGCTGTAGATGCGGCTGAAGCTATGCAGCTTGGTTGTGACGGGGTATTAGTCAACACAGCAATTGCAAATGCAAAAAAGCCATTTTTGATGGCTGAGGCTATGAAACTAGCTGTAATTGCTGGGAGAAAATCTTATTTGTCAGGAAGGATAAAAAAAACAATAATGGGAAAACCTTCAAGTCCCAAAAAAGGAATTATTTAGCTTTAGTTTTATAAAATTTTTTCTTAAAAAATTTTTTTTTCTTAAACTTTATAACTTTATTATCACTATTTTTATCAATACTATTTATTTTTTTGTTACTAGATATATTTTCAATTTTATCAAGCAACTTATTTGTTTTAGATTTAAACTCTATTATATATTCAGTTATGTCTAGCTCGTTATTTGTTTCTAAAATTAAATCGATTTTATTTTTTTTCTTGAAATAATTTAAATTTTCCAAAAAATTCTCGTTTAATAAATTCAAAATATTGTTATTTAAAAAAAGGTATATTTTTTTTGCTTTATTTTCTAAAGATTTCAGCTCTAATAATTTTAAAATTTTAAGAGCAAATGAGTCTTTTGTAAGTTTAGTAGCCCATTTCACGCTACTTTCCCTAAGTCTTTGCCTAGACATTTCAAGTAAACCAAAATTACTTATTCTTCCAATTTGAATACGTGCCCTATCTTTTCTACATTTTTCTTTTAATCTTCTCTCAACAGTTTTTTTATTGTTAAAGCTTATCATATCTATAAAATCAATGATTATTAATCCAGAGAGATCTCTTATTTTAATTTGTCTAGATATTTCGTCAGCTGCTTCAATATTGGTATCTAATGCTGTACTCTCAACATTTTTCTGTTTTATAGATTTTCCAGAATTCACATCTATAGAAATCAAAGCTTCAGTTGGATTTATTACGATATATCCCCCTGAGGATAATTTGACTTCAGTTTTAAAAATTTCATAAAGTTTAGTCTCAATTTTTTCTTTGAAGAAAAGAGGTATTTTGTCTCTATATTTTTTAACTTTTTTTAAATGTTTAGGCAGCATTTGTTTTATATAATTTTTGGTTTTTTGATAACCATCATTGCCTTCAACTATAATATTTTGAGTGTTATCATCAAACATATCACGTAAACTTCTCTTTATAATATCACTTTCCTGATGTATTAAAGACGGAGCAATAGAATTTAAAGCATTTTCTTTAATTTTTTCCCATGATGAAATAAGATTTTTTAAATCACCATTAATTTCATTTTTAGTCTTATTTGATCCTGCGGTCCTAACAATTATGCCCATTTCTTTTGGTATAATTATTTCATTTAAAATTGTTCTAATTTTTTTTCTATCAGCTGGATTAAAAATTTTTCTTGAAATACCACCCCCTTTTGGCGTGTTAGGCATTAATACGATATACTTACCAGCAATTGAAATAAATGTACTTAATGCGGCACCTTTCAATCCTCTTTCATCTTTAAGCACTTGCACAAGTATAACTTGATTTGGTTTTATAACTTCTTGTATTTTATATCTTTTACTTGGGAATCTTTTCTCTTTTCTCTTTTGATTTAAATTTTCATCATTTTGTATTTCATTTTCTTCTTGATCTTTAACTTCTTGATTTTCTGCGGTAGGGTTACTTTCATTGATTTCACTCTCTTTAATTAATCTTTCTCTATTTTCTTCTTCTTCTTTCTTTATTTTAATTAAATCATCTTTAGGCAATTGATAGTAATCACTTTGAATATCATTGAAAGATAAAAAACCATGTCTTTCTCTACCAAAGTCTACAAAAGCAGCTTGTAAAGAAGGTTCTATCCTACTTACTTTTCCTAGATAAATATTGTTCTTTATTAAAGTATTATTTACACTTTCATATTCATAATCTTCAATATTTTCATCTGACTTAAGAACAACACGAGTTTCGTTTGGATGCGAAGCATCAATATATAAATTTTTTGACATAAATTTTGATTTTTTAATTTCATTTTATTTAAGTTATGCCTTAACATTAACAAATTCATGAACTAATTAAAATAAAAATGAACAAAGTTATTAAAAATTTAGTATTTTCTGTATTTTTTTTGATTATTTTATCAATAATATCAATTGTTGTTATATTGTGGACTTATTCTAATGAATTACCAGATTATAAGTTTTTAAAAAATTATAAACCGCCAGTTTCAAGCAAGTTATACTCAGGTGAAGGTGAATTAGTAATAGATTTTGCTACTGAAAAAAGGATTTTTATTCCTTATAATTCTATTCCAAAAATAGTAATCAATTCATTTTTATCGGCTGAGGATAAAAATTTTTTCGATCATCCAGGAGTAGATGCGAAGGGCGTTCTGAGGGCAATATACAATAATTTTTATAATATTTTAGGTTCAAAAAGATTAGAGGGGGCATCAACAATCACACAACAAGTCGCGAAAAATTTTTTACTTACAAATGAGGTAAGTTTAGACAGAAAAATTAAAGAGGCAATACTTGCATTTAGAATTGAAAGAGCATTTTCTAAAGAGAGAATATTAGAATTATATCTAAACCAGATATATCTCGGCGAAGGAAGTTATGGAATAGCATCAGCGAGTCTAAAATATTTTGATAAACCAATAAGTAATTTATCTTATAATGAAGCTGCGTTGCTTGCTGCATTACCTAAAGCGCCAAGCAAATATAATCCTTATAAAAATCCTGAATTAGCAAAATTTAGAAGAAATTTAGTTTTAAAAAACTTATACGACAATGATTATATAAATGAAGATAATTATAAAAGTTTTTCTAAATCTG
This sequence comes from uncultured Pelagibacteraceae bacterium, assembly GCA_902561075.1. Taxonomy (GTDB): domain Bacteria; phylum Pseudomonadota; class Alphaproteobacteria; order Pelagibacterales; family Pelagibacteraceae; genus Pelagibacter. Next base: position 84,067 of record CACEOC010000001.1, on the reverse strand, counting down.
AAATAAAACTTAGCAAAAGAAAAAGAATTTTTTTAGAGGACTCAAGATATTTTGTTGAGGATGTTAGAAAAAAAATTGTTGAAGACTACGGTTTTAATAAGGTTTATGAGCAAGGTTTTAGTATAAAAACACCTTTAAATTTAACTCTTCAAAAAGTTGCAACAAATGCTTTACGAGACGGACTTTTGGAATATGACAAAAGAAAAGGCTGGAGAGGACCATTATTTAATTCAAATGAAAAAAAAAAAAATTGGAAGGATGCATTAAAGAAATATAAATTAGAAAGTTCACTAGGGTGGGAAATTGCAATAGTTAAGAAGATTGAAAAATTTTCTATAAACATAGAGACGGAAAATAATAAGTTAGGAATTATTAAATATGAAAATATAAATTGGACAAAAAAAGATTTTGACAAAATTTTAAAAGTTAATGATGTTATTTATGTAAAAAAAATAAATGATAATAAATATAGCTTACAACAGTTACCCAATGTAAATGGTGGTATTGTTGTTATGGATCCTTTCACGGGAAGAGTCTTTGCAATTTCTGGAGGTTTTAGTTTTGTTAAAAGTGAATTTAATAGAGCAACTCAAGCTTCAAGACAACCTGGATCTGCACTAAAACCCTTTATTTATGCTTTGGCTTTAGAAAGTCAATTTAAGCCTAATACATTAATTTTAGATGCCCCAATTGTACTTGAGCAAGGAGAGGACTTAAAAATGTGGAAACCTGAAAATTATGGAAAAAAATTTTATGGATTATCTACATTAAGGACAGGGATTGAAAAATCAAGAAACTTGATGACAGTAAGAATTTCTCAAAAATTAGGTTTAGATGCAATTACTGGTTTTACAAAAAAGTTAAATATATATAAAAATCCAAAAAAGCTTATGTCAATATCTTTAGGTTCAGAAGAAACAACTCTTTTAAAACTTACAACCGCATACTGCTCTTTTATAAATGGTGGAAAATTAATTAATCCAATATTAATAGATAGAATTCAGGATAGTGAAGGAAAAACAATTTTTAATTCAGAAACAAGATTTTGCAAAAACTGCGATGAAATTTCTTATTTAAGTAAAAAAATCCCTACTATTGAAAACAGCTTTTCTCAAGTAATGAGTCCCGAAACAGCATACCAAATTACTTCTATGCTTGAAGGAGTTGTGCAAAGAGGAACAGGAAAAGGTTTAAAAAATCTTAATTTAGATTTAGCAGGAAAAACAGGAACTACCAATGAAAACACTGATACATGGTTTATTGGATATACATCTAATTTAGTAATTGGCGTTTATGTTGGTTACGATGAACCAAAAAGTCTTGGAAAATACGAAACAGGAGCTAAAACAGCAATGCCCATTTTTAAAAATTTTGTAAAAAAAGCAATTAACAAAAAGGATGCGAGACCTTTTAAAGTATCTGATGGTATAAAAATGGTTTTAATAGACGCAAAAACAGGAAAAAAGGTTAATTATGGTTCAAAAGACACTCTGATAGAAGTTTTTAAAGTTAATGAAAATAAAAAGTCTTTTGAGAATGATCAGAATTTAAACTATAAACTATCTAACAAAAATATATTTAATTTTTACTAATGGACGAAACATTTAACAAGACACTAACAAATATAATAAAAATAAATAATAGAATTAAGGAGTATCTTTGACAACAAAGATATCTCAAATAAATTAAAAGAAATTAATCAAAAAATAGAAAACCCTAATTTTTGGAATGATAGAGTTCTTGCTGGTAAACTGATTAAAGAAAAAAAAGGATATGATGATCTATTAAAATCATATTTATTAATTAAAAAAAAACATTCAGAAATTCGTGATTTATTTAATTTAGCCAATGAGGAAAATAATACTAAAATTAAAGAAGAATGTGTTGAAAACTTAATTAGCCTAGAAAAAAGTGTCAAAGATACTGAGATAAAATGTTTTCTATCAAAAGAAACTGACGCATTAGATGCCTATGTAGAAATTCATGCTGGAGCAGGAGGTACAGAAAGTCAAGATTGGGCTGAGATGCTTAGAAAAATGTATTCGAAATGGTCGCAAAATAAGAAATATAAGTATGAATTAATAAGTGAACATAAAGGTGATGAAGCAGGAATTAAGTCTTCAACGATTAAAATTAATGGTAATTTTATTTATGGACTTCTTAAATCAGAATCAGGAATACATAGATTAGTAAGGATATCGCCTTTTGATTCAGGTGCAAGACGTCATACTAGTTTTGCGAGTGTTTGGGTTTATCCTGTCGTAGATGAAAATATTAAAATAGATATACTTGATAAAGATTTGAGAATAGATACTTATAGGTCTAGTGGTGCTGGTGGTCAACATGTTAACACAACAGACAGTGCAGTAAGAATTACACATAAGCCCTCTAAAATTGTAGTACAATGTCAAAACGAGCGTTCCCAACATAAAAACAAAGAAACATGCCTCAATATGCTCAAAGCTAGATTATATGAATTTGAAATTCAAAAAAAGGAGAAGGAGAACGAAAAAACACAAAATTCTAAATCTGAAATAGGTTGGGGGCATCAAATTAGATCATATGTACTTCATCCATATAGGCTTGTAAAAGATAACAGAACTAATTTTGAAACTTCCGATCCTGAAAAGGTTTTAAATGGAGAAATAGATAATTTTTTAGAAAAATCACTTTATAAACTAAATGATAAAAAAAATTAATAAAATTTTTATATATCTAACTTTAATTTTAGCTTTGGTAATTTTTTATTTATCTATATTTGGAATTACAACAAACAGGTTTAATAATTTAATTAATAATCAAATAAATAATTATAATAAAAATATTAATATAAAATTTAAAGATCCTAGTCTTATAATAAATCTTGTAAATTTTTCCTTAAAAATTGAAATTGAAAATCCAATCGTAAATTTTAATAATCACAAATTAAATTTAGATAAAATAAAATTAAACCTAAAATTAAAATCTTTAATATTTGACGAAAACCCAATAGATAATTTGAAAATTAAAAGTAAAGAAAATCCAATTATAAATTACATAAAATTATATAGAACATTTCAAGACAGTATCGCCATTGTAATCTTGGAAAACTACATTTATTCAGGCGATGCTCAACTCAATATAAACTTAAATTTTAACAATAATGGTAATATTAAAAAAGATTTTGAAATTAACGGGAATGTTAAAAATTTGAAAATATTAAAAAGTTTTAATAAAATTGTTAATAATTCAAATTTTGATTTTTCATTTTATAAAAATAAATTAAAAGTTGAAAATGGCACATTAGAATTAAATAAATTTGTACTGGGCACAAATAAACTAAATATTACTAATGATGAAAATAACGATTATTTAATCTCAGGTAACATCTTCAGTCAGACACAAAAAATAAATCCATCTTTATTTGAGATTTTTTCAAAAGAAGCAATTTTTAATTTAAATAAAGTAGCAACAGGTAAATTTTCAACAAATTTCAATCTCCTTATATCAAAGAAATTAAAGATCAAAAAATTCGACTCAATTACTGATTTAAAACTTAAGAATTCAAGAATAAATATAAATAATGAAATAATAAATGAATTATTTTCAAAACAATTCATAGATTTAAATGACCATGAACTTAAAATAACCTATGATACAACAAACAAAATTGATGATAATTATTTGCTTATAAGTGGTAAGGGTTTTTACAAGTTAGATAAAGATTTAGATAAAATAAAGTATACAATAAAAAAAAAAAATAAAATTATTTATGTTGATGCAAATATAGAATTGAATAATAAAGAGTTTAATATAAATAAAATTAATTTTGTAAAAGAACGTAAGTCACCAGCAAACATAAAAACTAAATTTGTTCATAATAAGAATAAAAATACTCACTTTTCTGAAATAATATTTAAAAATAATAAAAATACAATAATAGCTAAAGACTTAAAAATTAATTCAAAATATGAGATAACTGATTTAGAGTCTTTAACCCTAAATTTTCATGATCAAAAAAATTTATTAAATAAAGTTAATATTAATAAAAATAAAAATAGTTATTTAATAAATGGAGATAATTTTGATATTTCAAATATTTATGGTGATATAAATAAGAACTCAGGAACTAAAGATTACTTTTCAAAAAAATTTAATTCCAATTTTCAAATAAATATTAAAAAACTTTATATGCAAAATGATATTTATTTATCTAATGTAGTTGGATCCGCAGAGTATAAAAATAACACTATAAAAAAAGCAAAGATTGACGCAAAATTGGAAAAAAATAAAATCTTTAATTTATTTTTAAATACTACTACTTCAGGCGAAAAAATTACTACTGTAACCACTAATTATCCAAAACCTTTCATTCAAAAATATGATTTTGTAAAAGGATTTAGTGATGGAGTACTCGATTATCAGTCAATACAAAAAAATGATATTTCTTACTCAACTTTGTTAATTGATAACTTTAAGGTTAATGAAGTGCCTGTTTTAGCAAAAATTTTAACATTAGCTTCATTACAAGGTATTGCTGATTTACTTACTGGAGAAGGGATAAGATTTACTGATTTTGAGATGAGATATAAAAAAAATAAAAGATTAACTACAATTGAAGAAATTTTTGCTATTGGTCCAGCTATTTCAGTTTTAATGGATGGTTATATAGAGCAAGATAAAATTGTCAGTCTAAGAGGAACATTAGTACCAGCTACTACGATAAATAAGACTATTTCTAATATTCCATTGCTTGGAGATATTTTGGTTGGTGAAAAGGCTGGGGAGGGGGTTTTTGGCGTTAGTTTTAAAATTAAAGGACATCCAAATAAATTAAAAACCACAGTTAATCCTATAAAAACTTTGACACCCAGGTTTATAACAAGAACATTAAAAAATTTAAAAAATTAAATTAATTTAACTACTAGATGTTTCTTTTTTCCAAAAGAAATTTTACATATATTGTTTACGAAGAAACTTAAATCTACATTCAATTTATCATCATCAACAACTGAATTATTAATTTTTATTCCTCTATTTTTAATTACTCTCCTAGCCTCACTTTTTGAAATTAAAAGTTTGGTGCTTACTATAAAATCTAAAATATTTACCCCATTTTTTAAAGTTCCTTTCGATAAATTTACAGAAGGTAAATTTTTTCCAATATTTCCTTTTTCAAATGTATCTCTTGCAGTTTTTTCTGCAATTAAAGCAGCTTTGTTCCCATGAAGCATCGATGTTGTTTCGTTAGCTAGTAGTATTTTAAGATCATTAATATTTTCGTCTTTTTTATTATCAATTAAATCAGTATCCAAATCTGTAAACATTTTTAAAAATCGTATTACATCTTCATCATTAGTATTTCTCCAGAACTGCCAGTATTCATAGGCTGGTAAAAATTTTGAATCCAACCATATAGCCCCTTTCTCAGTTTTACCCATTTTTAATCCAGAGGATAAAGTTATTAGAGGTGTTGTTAAACCAAAAACTTGATTTGATGAATGTCTTTTAATTAAATCAACACCATTAACAATATTTCCCCATTGATCAGACCCTCCTATTTGTAAAAGACATTCTTTTTTTTTATTTAGTTCTAAAAAATCATAAGCTTGTAAAATCATATAATTAAATTCCATATAGCTTAAAGACTGTTCTCTATCTAATCTTAGTTTGACACTTTCAAAACTAAGCATTTTATTTATTGTAAAATGTTTTCCTATTTCTCTTAAAAAGTTAATATAGTTAAGTTTCCCTAACCAATCATAATTGTTAACATAGATTGGTTTTAGTTTTGGATTTGTTGTTTCAAGAAAACTATTAAATACTTTTTTTATATTTTTTATATTATTCTCAATTTCTTTTTCTGATAGTATTTTTCTGGTTTCCTCTTTGCCCGAAGGATCACCTATTCTAGTCGTTCCACCTCCAAGAAGAACTATTGGTCTATGTCCATGCTTTTGTAACAATCTTAAGCACATTATTTGCAATAAACTTCCTACATGCAGGCTTGGTGCTGTACTATCAAATCCTATGTAAGCATTTATACTTTTGCTATCTAATAAATTAGATAATTCATTCTCGCTAGTACATTGATAAAAATAGCCTCTATCTTTAAATTCTTTTAAAAATTTATTCATAAGTCTATAATTCTACAATATACAAATTTTAATAAAAAAAAATAAGAATGAAAAAAATCTATACTTCCTTAGGGTTTATGAGTGGTACATCTGGAGATGGTATTGATGTTTCTATAATAAAATCTGATGGTTATGACTACATTTCTAAAGTTATTAATAGGTATTATTCTTATAAGTCAATCTCCCCACATATTAAAGATGAATTGAATGAGTTAAAAAAAATTATTATAAATCCAGAAGACTTAACAAAATATCAAAAAAGAATAAATTATTTAGAGGAGAAAATTACATTTGCTCATAATTTTGCTTACCAAAATATAATTAAAGATCTAGACTTTTTTAGAATAAATCAAGAGATATCACATAGTCAAAAAGATATTATAGAATCTGACAACATTGAGGAATTAAAAAATGTAGACATCAATTTAATCGGATTTCATGGCCAGACTATTTTTCATGACGCTAAAAGTAAATTAACAAAACAAATTGGCAATGGAAGAATGTTATCTAAGTTAACAAAGAAAACAGTTGTATATGACTTTAGATCAAATGATATTAAAAATGATGGAGAAGGAGCACCATTAACACCAATTTATCATCAACTAATTTTCAAAAAACCTTATTTGGAATTTCCAATATTTATATTAAATTTAGGAGGCATAACAAATTTAACTATTCTTCAAAATCAAAAAAAAATTTCTTTAGCTTGTGACATAGGACCTGGTAATTGTTTAATAGATGAATGGATTAAAAAAAAGACTTCAAATGATTTTGATTTTGATGGTGAAATAGCTGCAAAAGGAAAAGTTGAAAATGAAATACTTTCTAGGGCTTTAGAAAAATATTTTATTAAACAAAATTTAATTAGTAAAATTAAGAATAATAACTTTACAGAAATATTTAATTCCCAAAGATCATTTGGTTTACATGAATTTGATTTAAACTTTGTAAAAGGACTTAGCACGGAAGATGGTGCCGCAACCTTAACAGAGTATACCACATCTATACTTGCTAGATTTATTAATACAATTATTTCATCTTATAAAGACCACAAAATAAGAGATAAGATCAATATAGTTTTATGTGGTGGTGGAAGAAAAAACTATTTTTTGAGAAAAACTTTGTCCAAAAAAATAAACAAGAAATTATTATTAATAGAAGAAATCACACCAAAGTTTGGTCAATATAACGGAGACTTCATAGAGTCCCAAGCTTTTGCTTATCTTGCAATTAGATCAAAATTAAAATTACCTATTTCTTTTCCTCAGACAACGGGCTGCAAAAAAGCTTCAACAGGAGGATTAATTGTAAAAAATTTTTAATATAAAGCAGTCTCTTTTTTAATATATTTATTTAATACCTTTGATAAATCTATGTCTGCTTTTGAAAAAAAATGATTTGCATCATTCACAGTTTGAAAATCTATGTTTATTCCTTTTTGAGAATTTAGTCTTTTATTTAATTCATTAACATTGGCATATGGAACAAGCTCATCTTTTTTTCCATAAATAATAATTCCAGAAGTAGGGCAAGGTGATAAAAACGAAAAATCATAAACATTTGGTTGAGGAGATATAGCAACGAATCTATTAATTTCTGGTCTTCTCATTAACAATTGCATTGCTATTAAAGATCCAAAAGAAAACCCAGCTATCCAACACTGTGAATTATCAAAATTTTCTCTCTCTAACCAATCTAATGCTGCAGCCGCATCTGCTAGTTCTCCCTGACCATTATCAAATTCACCGTCACTTTTCCCTACACCTCTAAAATTTACTCTACAAACAGAAAAATTATTGTCCTTAAATGTATTAAATGTATCAACTATAACTTTGTTATTCATAGTACCCCCGTATTGTGGATGTGGATGTAAAATTAAAGCTATTGGCGAGGTACCTTTTTTACTTTTAAAATATTTAGCCTCCAGACGACCAGCTGGTCCGGGAATAAATATTTCTGAAACTTTGCTTTCCATAAATGAAACTGATTATCACTCTCAAAAAAAAATTACTTTTTTCTATCAAAACAGAGTGACAAATTGCAAGTTTAAAAATGCTTATAGTTGACTAAATAAGTCGGGAATATATAAATTAACCGCAAATTAATTGAATTTATGAAGCTAACAAGTAAAGGAAGATATGCAGTAATGGCTCTTACTGATCTTACGCTGTATTATAAAAATGGCCCAGTATCATTAAGAGATATTTCTTTAAGACAAAATATATCATTACTTTATCTCGAACAAATTTTTTTAAAATTAAGAAAGTATAAGATTGTAGAAAGTATTAGAGGTAAAAAAGGGGGGTATAGACTTAGTAGAAAAGCATCTGATATTAGATTATCAGAAATTTTATCAGCTGTGGATGAAAATGTAAAAACTGTTAGATGTATTAAGCATTTGAAAAAAGGATGCAATGGTAAATCAATTAAGTGTAATACACACAAACTTTGGGACGAGTTAGACGGACATATAAATTCATTTTTTGAAAAAAAACTTTTAAGCGATTTAGCACATAAAAACGATTTAGAAAAAAGATTGTAATGAGAGAAAAAGAAATAGATAAATTAAAAGAATACAAATACGGTTTTACTACCGATATTGAAAATATTAAATCCCCAAAAGGTTTAACAAAAAAAACAATTGAGTTTATTTCAAAAATAAAAAATGAACCGGAGTGGATGTTAAATTGGAGAATGAAAGCCTTTGAAAGATTGCAGAAGATGAAAGAACCAAATTGGCAAAAACCTAAATACCCTAAAATAGATTATCAGGACTTGTATTATTATTCAGCACCTAAGACAGCTAAAGATAAACCAAAAAGTTTAGATGAGGTAGATCCAAAATTAATAGAGACATATAAAAAATTAGGAATTCCTCTTGATGAACAAAAAAGATTAAGTGGTATAGCGGTGGATGCAGTATTCGACTCAGTATCTGTAGCAACAACATTTAAAGATAAATTGAATGAGGTTGGAGTAATTTTCTGTTCTATATCTGAAGCAATTCAAAAGCACCCCGAGTTAGTAAAAAAATATCTTGGATCGGTAATACCTATCAATGACCACTACTTTGCAACATTAAATTCAGCAGTATTCACAGATGGTTCATTTGTCTACATACCTGAGGGAGTTAGATGTCCGATGGAATTATCAACATATTTTAGAATAAATGCATCACAAACAGGACAATTTGAAAGAACATTAATAATTGCAGACAAAAATAGTTACGTGAGTTATTTAGAAGGTTGTACTGCTCCAATGAGAGATGAAAATCAATTACATGCGGCGAATGTTGAGTTAGTCGCTCTAGAGGGTGCTGAAATAAAATATTCAACTGTTCAAAACTGGTATCCTGGCGATGAAGATGGTAAAGGGGGTATATATAACTTTGTAACAAAAAGAGGTTTGTGCAAAGAAAAAAATTCAAAGATATCATGGACTCAGGTTGAGACAGGATCAGCAATCACATGGAAATATCCAAGTTGTATATTAAAAGGAGATAATTCTGTGGGAGAGTTTTATTCTATAGCTATTACTAACAATCATCAAAAAGCGGACACAGGAACTAAAATGATACATTTAGGAAAAAATACTAAAAGTAAAATTATATCAAAAGGAATATCAGCTGGTTTTGCAGATAACACTTATAGAGGGTTAGTAGACATCTTTCCAAAGGCAAAAAATGCACAAAACTATACTCAATGTGACTCTTTATTGATGGGGAATAAATGCGGTGCGCATACAATACCGTATATAAAAAATAAAAATTCGGACTCGAATATTGCACATGAGGCTACTACTTCAAAAATAAGCGAGGATCAGTTATTTTATTGTCAACAAAGAGGTCTAAATTCAGAAGAGGCTGTTAGCTTAATTGTTAATGGTTTTTGTAAAGAGGTACTTCAACAATTGCCAATGGAATTTGCTGTTGAAGCTCAAAAACTTGTTGGAATAAGCCTAGAAGGAAGCGTGGGCTAATGTTAGAAATTAAAAATTTAACTGCAAAAGTCGATGATAAAAGTATTCTTACTGGGCTAAGCTTAAAAATTAATCCAGGAGAGGTTCATGCTCTAATGGGTCCTAATGGGTCAGGCAAAAGCACGCTATCTAATATACTATCAGGAAAAAAAGGTTATGAAACAACTGGAGAGGTATTTTATGAAAAAGATAATCTATTAAATTTAGAAATTGAAGAAAGAGCACATAAAGGACTTTTTTTAGCATTTCAATATCCATTAGAAATACCTGGTGTTAATAACAACAACTTTTTAAAAACCTCAGTCAACGCAATAAGAAAGGCTAAAGGTGAAAAAGAATATGATGCTTTAGAATTTCTCAAGTTAGTAAAAGAAAAAGCTAAGAAATTAAAATTTGAAGAAAAAAATTTAAATAGACAATTGAATGTCGGCTTCTCTGGAGGTGAGAAAAAAAAAAACGAAATCTTGCAAATGTCTATATTAGAGCCAAGGCTCTCTATTTTAGACGAGACCGACTCTGGTTTAGATATTGATGCTTTGAAAGTTGTTTCTGATGGTGTTAATTCACTAAGAAACAAAAAAAATTCTTTTTTAATAATCACTCATTATCAAAGACTATTAAACTATATAAAACCAGATTTCGTTCATGTATTAAAAAATGGAAAAATAATAAAGTCTGGCAATTTTGAACTAGCTATCGAACTGGAAAAGAAAGGATATGAGGGAATAAATTAATGAAAAATAACAACATTAACTTAGAAAAATTTACTAGTGTTCTTGATCTAAATAAAGAGCAAGTTAAAACTAGGAGTCAATCTTTGTTAGATTTTAATAAAAAGGGTTTTCCATCCAAAAAAATTGAAGATTGGAAATTTAATGATTTAAACAATATTATTTCATCAAAAATACCAAATTTAAAATTCTTTAATTCTTTAATAATCAAAAAAAAAGATAAATATGAAATCATTAAAAGTATCTCCAAAGATTTATTAGAAAATAATTATATTATTTCATCGAACGGTATAATTATTGACGTTGCTTTAAATTATGAGGATAAAAAAAAATTTGAAATAGTTAGAGAACCCAATTTTTTAAATACCAATTTAAATTCATCACTTGATTCTTTAAATAGGGCTCTGTATCTAGACTATATTAAATTAGTTATTAAAGAAAATTATAAATTTAGTAAGCCAATAATTTATATAAATTATACTTCATCGGATATCGAAAGCACAGTTTTAAATCAAAGGTTTGATATTGTTATGGAGAAAAATTCTTGCATGAGTATTTTAGATTTTAATTTAAACAAATCTAATAAAAATTTTTATAACATAAATAATAAATTTTTGCTGCATGAAGGCTCAGTCTTGAAAAATTATAAAATTGATATAAATGAAAATTCTAACTTATTTTATTCAAAAACTGAAATCGATTTATATAAAAATAGTATGTCAGAAAACTTTATACTCTCAAAAGGCTCACAGTTTTCAAAAAATGAGATCGAATGTAATTTAAAAGAAAACTATAGTTCAGCTTTTGTTAATGGAATAGTCGCTTTAGATGGATTAAAACAACATGAAATCAAAACTAAAATTAATCACTCATCTGAACATACTAAAAGTTATCAACTTGTTAAATGTTCATTGAAAGACCAATCGAAAGCTACTTACCAAGGCAAAATATATGTAGATTCTGTTGCTCAAAAAACAAATGGGTACCAGCTTAGCAAAGCAATACTTCTTAATGATGGAACAGAATTCAACGGAAAACCAGAATTAGAAATTTATGCAGATGACGTAAAATGTTCACACGGCTCATCATCAGGTAATCTTGATGAAAATAAAATCTTCTACCTAATGACTAGAGGTGTTTCAAAAAATCAGGCAAAGAAAATTCTTATAGACGGTTTTTTTTTAGAGGTAATTGAAAAAGTTACAGACAGCGGTGTTAAAGAAATAATTAAAGATTTAATGAAAATAAAATGAAAATTGAAAATATAAAAAAAGAGTTTCCTATTTTTAATAACAAGGTACAAAATAATGATCTAGTTTACCTAGATAGTGCCAACTCCTCGCAAAAACCTTTAGTAGTTGTGGATAGAATTTATGACTTTTATACTAAAGAGTTTTCAAACGTTGGACGAAGTGTTCATTATTTAGCTGTTGCTGCAACAAATTTATATGAAAATACTAGATCTGCAGTGCAAAAATATATAAATGCAAAACATAAAAATGAAATTGTATTTACCAAAGGTGCAACAGAGGCAATAAACTTAGTAGCAAATACTTTCGGTCAAAAGTATTTAAAAGAGGGTGACGAAATACTTCTTACAGAGTTAGAGCATCATTCTAATTATGTACCATGGCACTATTTAAGAAAAAACAAAGGAATTAAAATAAATTTTGCAGAGATCGATGAACATGGAGATATTTCTTTAGAGGATATAGAAAAGCAAATTACTAACAGAACCAAGATAATTGCTATAACTCATTTATCAAATGTAACAGGTGCCATCTTACCAATTAAAGAAATAACTGAGTTAGCACATTCAAAAGGTATTCCAGTTTTAGTAGATGGATGTCAAAGTGCTCCTCATATGAAAATGAATATGCAAGATTTAGATTGTGATTTTTATGCTATTTCGTGTCACAAAATGTATGGACCTACGGGGTTAGGAGTTTTATATGCAAAAAAAAAATGGTTAGATGATCTACCTCCTTATCAAGGAGGGGGAGGAATGATAAATGAAGTCAAAAAAGATGATATTTCTTTTGGCGAACTACCAAATAAATTTGAAGCTGGAACAATGGCCACTGCGCAAGTAATTGCATTTAATGAGTCAATAAATTTTCTAAACAAAATTGGTGTTGAAAATTTAGTCAAACATGAGAATGATTTGCTAAATTATGGAGAGGAATTATTAAGAAAAAATAATTCCGTTAAGTTAATTGGTAACCCGAGAAAAAAAGGTGCGGTGTTGTCCTTCACTATTGACGGCATACATCCACATGATATTGCAACAATATTGGATGAAGATGGTGTGGCAATTAGAGCTGGACATCATTGTTGTCAAATTTTACACGACAAGTTGGGTTTAACAGCTTCAGCAAGAGCTTCTTTAGGGGTTTATAATTCTAAAGATGATCTTGATAAGTTAAATGAATCGATAAATAATTGTAAAAAGATATTTAATAAATAATGAATTTAAAAGAATTGTACCAAGAAATCATATTGGATCATGGAAAAAACCCTAGAAATTTGGGAAAGTTTGATAACTTTAATAAAGACGCTAAGGGCCATAATCCCCTATGTGGTGACAAAGTACATCTGTTTTTAAAATTAGATGAAAATAAAAAAGTTAACGATATATCATTTGAGGGTGAGGGTTGTGCGATTTCTATGGCTTCAGCCTCAATAATGACAGATCTTATGAAAGGAAAAAGTGAAAAAGATGCAAAAGAGATTATAGAAAAATTTTTAGATATGATTAAAGAGAAGGATGATATAGATACAAAATTGCTCGAAGAGGACGAAAAAACAAAATTAATGAGTCTAGGTGGAGTAAAAAATTATCCTATGAGAGTAAAGTGTGCTACACTTTCATGGCACGCATTATCATCAGCTTTGGAGGATTTTCAAAAAGAGGTAACAACAGAGTAATTTATGGAATTAAAAGAAAAAGTAATTGAAGAAATTAAAAAAATATATGATCCAGAGATTCCAGTGAATATTTACGAACTTGGTCTAATATATGATGTTGTTATTAACAAAGACCATGTTAAGATTAAAATGACTTTAACAACTCCAAATTGTCCTGTTGCGGAAAGTTTACCAAAAGAAGTCAAAGATAGTGTAATGCAAATTGATGGTATAGAGAAAGTTGATCTCGATTTAGTTTGGGACCCACCTTGGAATAAATCTATGATGTCTGAGGCTGCAAAACTGGAGCTAAATATATGAGTCAACAAGTAATTAAATTAAGTGATAATGCAGCAAACAGAATTAAAGAAATAATTTCAAATGCAGAAAAAAAGACAATAGGTGTAAGGGTTGGCGTCAAATCTGGAGGATGTGCTGGAATGGAGTATGTTTTAGAGTATGCTAAGGAAATAAACCCAAATGATGAGATAATTGAGGACAAGGGAGTAAAAGTTTTTATTGATCCAAGCGCAATAATTTATCTTTTAGGTACAGAAATGGATTATAAAAAAGATGAATTTTCATCATCATTTGTATTTAACAATCCAAATGAAACCGAGAGATGCGGTTGCGGAGAATCTTTTAAAGTCTAATACAATCAACAACTATAATACATATCAAACTCAATTGGATGAGGTGTATGTTCAAAATTATGAACCTCTTCCATTTTAAGATCGATGTATGCATCAATTTGATCGTCAGTAAAAACTCCTCCTTGAGTTAAAAACTTTCTATCTTTATCTAGACTTTCCATTGCTTCTCTTAATGAGCCACAAACTGTTGGAATTTTTTTAACCTCACTTTCGCTTAATGCATATAAATCTTTGTCGAAAGATTTACCTGGATCAATTTTGTTTTTAATTCCATCAAGTCCTGCCATTAACATAGATGCAAATGTTAAATATGGATTTCCAGATGCATCAGGAAAACGAATTTCGCATCTTGCTGCTTTTTTACTTAATGTTATTGGAATTCTGCATGAAGCAGATCTATTTCTTGCAGAGTAAGCTAATAGAACTGGTGCTTCAAAACCTGGAATTAATCTTTTATAACTGTTAGTTGTTGCGTTAGAAAAAGCATTTATAGCCCTAGCATGTTTTAATATTCCTCCAATGTAATATAACGCCGTGTCAGATAAACCAGCATATTTGTTTCCCATAAACAACGGAGTATTTCCTTTCCATATTGATTGATGAACATGCATTCCAGATCCATTATCACCTTTTACAGGCTTTGGCATAAAAGTAGCAGTTTTCCCAAAAGAATGGGTTACCATATGAACAGCATATTTATAAAGTTGGATGTTATCTGCTTGATTTACTAACGTCCCAAAATACATTCCTAGCTCGTGTTGACTTGGTGCAACTTCGTGGTGATGTTTCTCTACTTTGATACCCATATCCTTCATAGCTTTAAGATATTCACTTCTCATATCTTGAGCACTATCAACTGGAGGTACTGGAAAATATCCTCCTTTGACTCCAGGTCTATGACCCATGTTACCGTTATCATATTCTTTACCTGTGTTATAAGGACCTTCAGTACTATCTATTTTAAAACCTGTTTCATTCATATCATTTTTATATCTAACATCATCGAATACAAAAAACTCTGGTTCAGGTCCAAAAAATGCTTTATCACCTATATTACTTTTCTTTAGATATTCCTCAGCTTTTTTTGCTGTTCCTCTCGGATCTCTCTCATATGGATTTTTTTTGATAGCATCTAAAACATCGCAAAATAAATTTAGAGTGTTATGAGATGTAAAAGGGTCAACAACTGGCCTTGATAAATCAGGCTTTAAAATCATATCAGACTCATTTATTGCCTTCCACCCAGCTATCGATGATCCGTCAAAAAATATTCCCTCTTCAAGCATTTCATCATCAACTACCTTTGCGTCCATAGTTACATGTTGAAGTTTTCCTCTTGGATCTGTAAATCTTAAATCTACATACTCAATAGATTTGTCTTTCATTGTTTTTTGAATGTTTTTTGCGCTCATAACTCTCCTTAATTAAAGTGGCTTAATAACAAAAAAAAGTATATTAATATCGCCTATTAAATTGATAACTAGTATGCATTTATCGCATACCATTAAAACTTAAATATTAAATGTTATCAATCAATTATTAGTTGAATGAGCGATTTATTAAATAATGAACCAGTCAAAAGAGTCCAAGCTGCTCTAAATAATTTTAATAAAGATATAAATATTAGAATTTTAGAAAATACTGCTAGAACAGCTGAAGAAGCAGCAAAAGCATTAAATTGCGAAGTGGGTGCTATTGTTAAGAGTTTAATATTAAGAAAAAATGATTTATTTTTCCTGTGCCTTGTATCAGGAGATAAGCGTTGTTCATTAAATAAGCTAAAAAAATCGTCAAATGTAAAAGATTTAAGCATGGCTAATGCTGACAAAGTTAAGGAAATAACAGGATTTACTATCGGGGGCGTATCTCCAATAGGTTCTAAAATTAATTTGGAAACATTAATTGATCAAAGTTTAAATAGATTTAAAAATTTATATGCTGCCGCTGGCCATCCAAATGCAATTTTTAAAATTAGCTTTTTTGATTTGCAGAAAATTACATCTGGAAAAATTATGGATATAACAGAATGACTTCGCCAAAAACAATCGATTATATTCTTTTATCTATACTTTCACTTATTTGGGCATCTGCTTTTTTTAATATTAAAATAGCTACCTATTCCTTTGGCCCACTTACTATTGCCTTTTTAAGAATATTTTTAGGAGCTGTATTAATAGTAGTTATGTGCGTTTTTAAGAATATTAAAATTGAAGCTTTCTCAAAGGATTGGTATTGGTTTGCAGTCATTGGGTTTGTTAATTTAGTTATACCATTTTTTTTAATTGCTTATGGAGTTCAAAAAATTCAAAGTAATTTAGCAGCAATTTTAATGTCAACAACGCCATTGAGCTCAGCAGTTCTTGCCCATTTTTTTACTAAAACAGAAAAAATAAATTTTACAAAAGTAATTGGTGTTATAGTTGGTTTTGCAGGTATAGTTATTTTATTTTCCGATAATATTCTTATTAACAATGACAATTTCTTTTATGCTCTTATGATCTTAGTAGGTTCTACGTTCTATGTGATAGGTGGAATTTTAACCTTGAAAATAAGTTCAAAAAAAAATGAAAATTTAACCAGCTCAATCCTGATATGGGGATCAATAATAATTTTTCCAATCATGGTTTATTATGAGCAGCCTTGGAATTTAACACCCAGATTAGACTCAACAATTTCTCTAATTTATCTTGGAGTATTTCCCACAGGAATTGCCTGGTTAATTAGATTTCATATACTTAAAAAAAACGGATTAGTATTCCATTCGCAAGTTGCGTATTTAATCCCAATTTTTGGTGTTATACTTGGTTACATATTCTTAAAAGAAGTAATTACTTTTAAAGTTTTAATTGCACTTTTTGCCGTAATACTTGGTTTTTATTTTGTAAAAAAATCTATTAAACAAAACCTTACCTCAAACTAGATAAAATTTTTGTATGTTTTGGACTTGTTTCACAACACCCGCCTAATATTGTAGCTCCATTATCAATAAATTTTTGACCCAAATTTTTATATATATCATTATCAATTTCTCTCTTTCCCATAATTGTATTTAAGTTAACAGCATTCTCATTAAATTTTGCTATATTTATTTTTCTGATAGGAAGTGGTTCTTCGTTGCCCCATAAATTAACCTTATAACCAAATGGTAGATCGTGTATTTTAAGTTCATTGATTGAAGCTTCAGCAATTTCCATTGAAACACACGAAGATAAAATACCTGCCCAACTGGAACTTTTATATTTATTTATCACTTCTTCAATTTTCTCACCTGAAGGTAACTTACCATTTTTTGATAAATGAATTCCAACCAAAATTGGCTTATTAAACTTTTCAATAATTTCTGTGGCTATTGCAATTTCTCTACCGCTTGAAATAACATCCAAATAGATAAAATCGACAAACTCAATAATACAATTTATTTGTCTTGAAAAGGAATCATAAATAATTTTATTTTCTCTAGTATCTTCTTTATAAGTATCAAATTGAGCAGGAATACTCCCAGCAATAAAAATCTCTTTTTCTGAAATCTGCTTAGCCTTTAAAGCGAGTTCACAAGCTTTCTTATTTGCAAACTCAAATAGGTGATCAACTTTATTTTGCTCCATCCTTATAAGCCTGCTAGAGAATGTTGCAGTAGTAATTACCTCCGCACCAGCACTTATGTAATCTAAATGTGTATCTACTATAAGGTTATGGTATTTTTCATCTAAAACAGCACTAGTCATCCAAAGAGTTCCTTTAGATATAAGTCCTTTTGCATGAAGCTCTTGACCCATTCCACCATCTAGTATTCTTAATTCTTTAAAATAATTTTTATTCATAAAAAAAAATAAACATATTTTAATTTCTGATATTCAAGCAATAAAAACAAGCTTCAATAGCACAATTCAAGGTTGTTTTCATTTTTGTCTTATTTACAACCTATTAAAAAAGGTCTTTAATTATAATTATATAAAATGGCTAAAAAGAAAAAAGCTATTAAATGGAAAACAAAAAAGTCGACTATTAAAAGAAAAAAAATAAAAAAAGCGACTAAGAAATTTTCCAGATCAAAAAAAGCTAAAAAAATCTTAAAGCCAAAAAAAAAACGTAAAAAAAATGGAGGAAAAATGAGTGCAGAAGCTATGAAAGTGTCTTCAGTTCTAGATACCTCTCATTTAAAGGTCAAATTTCCATTTAAAGCTAAGTATGGAAATTACATTAATGGTAAATTTGTAGAACCTTTATCTGGTAAATATTTTGATAATGTTAGCCCGATATCTAATGAGAAGATCTGTTCAGTTGCACGATCAAATGAAAAAGACGTTGAAGCTGCTCTAGACGCGGCTCACGCAGCTTTCCCAGAATGGGGAAAAACAGACATAACCACAAGGTCAAACATTTTATACAAGATTGCTGATGTCTTAGAAAAAAATCTTAACTTATTGGCAGTTGCAGAGTGTTTGGATAACGGAAAACCTATTAGAGAATGTATGGCAGCAGACTTACCTTTGGTAATTGATCACTGGAGATATTTTGCTGGGGTTATTAGAGCCGAAGAAGGTTCAATTGCAGAAATTGCTAATAATCAATATTCATACAACTTTCATGAACCTTTAGGAGTAGTTGGTCAAATAGTTCCTTGGAATTTTCCATTATTAATGGCAACTTGGAAATTAGCACCAGCCCTTGCAGCAGGAAACTGTTCAGTTCTAAAACCAGCTGAGCAAACACCAGCATCGATCATGATAATGATGGAGCTTATTGGAGATTTATTACCTCCAGGAGTTGTTAACATTGTTAGTGGTTTTGGTTTGGAAGCAGGTAAACCTTTAGCATCTTCTAAAAGAGTGGCAAAAGTTGCATTTACTGGTGAAACCACAACTGGTAGATTGATTATGCAATATGCTGCACAAAACATAATTCCAATCACATTAGAGTTAGGAGGAAAATCTCCTAATATTTTCTTTGAAGACGTTATGGATAAAGATGACGACTTCTTTGATAAATGTATTGAAGGTTTTGTGATGTTCAATCTAAACCAGGGCGAAGTATGTACTTGTCCAAGTAGAGCTTTGGTACAAGAGTC
This sequence comes from uncultured Pelagibacteraceae bacterium, assembly GCA_902561075.1. Lineage (GTDB taxonomy): Bacteria > Pseudomonadota > Alphaproteobacteria > Pelagibacterales > Pelagibacteraceae > Pelagibacter. Next base: position 64,614 of record CACEOC010000001.1, on the reverse strand, counting down.
AATCTATGATAAATTCATGGAAAGAGCTATTGCAAGAACTAAAGCAGTTGTTCAAGACAACCCTTTAAAAATGGAAACCATGATTGGAGCTCAAGCGTCAGTCGAGCAAATGGAAAAGATTAAGTCTTATCTAGAGCTTGGTAAAAAAGAGGGCGCTAAAGTTCTTACAGGTGGAAGTGAAGCTAAGTTAAATAGTGGGTTAGAAAAAGGTAACTACATACAACCAACTGTATTTGAAGCTAAAAATGATATGAGAATCTCTCAAGAGGAGATTTTTGGACCTGTAGTATCTGTAATTAAATTTAAAGATGAAGCAGAGGCATTAAAAATTGCTAATGATACTCTTTATGGTTTAGGAGCAGCTGTATGGACTAGAAATGGAAATATAGCTCACAGAATGGGTAGAGCAATACAAGCAGGAATAGTATGGACTAATTGCTATCATGCTTATCCGGCTCACTCTCCATTTGGTGGATACAAACAATCAGGAGTTGGAAGAGAAACTCACAAAATGATGCTTAATCATTACAGACAGAATAAGAACTTACATGTTTCTTACGCTGAGAAAAAGTTAGGCTTCTTTTAATCAATAATATATACTGGCCCATGATTCTAAATCATGGGCCGTACTTTAAAAATGAAAGTATCAGCAACGAATTCAGCATTAAGCTTATTATCTGAGCTTCAAGAAAAATACGGTGAAAAATTAATGTTTCATCAATCAGGCGGATGTTGTGATGGAAGTGCTCCTATGTGTTTTCAAGAAGGTGAGTTTCCCCTAGGAGATAATGACGTAAAATTAGGCGAAATTGGCGGTGTACCTTTTTATATGAATGGTGACCAATATGAAAAATGGAAACATACAGACCTTACAATTGATGCTGTTAAAGGAATTGGTGGAATGTTCTCATTAGATAATGGAACAGGTCGCAGATTCCTGACAAAATCAGAAATCTGCTTAGTCGTTGACAACGACAAAAAAAAATAAATCTTTACTGTCCTGGTGCTTTGTAACCAATTTTACTTGCTTTAGTAGTAGCTTTAGTAAAATCTATAGACTCTAGCATTGTCATATTTTTCACAGCGCCTGATGCTTCTACAACTAATTTAATTGCAGCAAGATCATCAAATGAATCTACCTCAGTTACAACTATAAAATCATATGGACCTCTTACAATGTCCATACTATGTATCTTTCCACCAACAGCTTTTACAAGCTGTTCCACAACTGCCTTCCTGTCACTTGTTGGATCTTTCATAAAGCCTTGAAAAGCTTTATCGGTGTAATTGCCCATTACGTATGCTTTCATTTTAACTCCTTTTATTTAAATTAAAAATTAACATTTTTTTTCACTTTTTTACTAATTAAATTGTCTCATATCTCATATGTAATATTCAATGGACCTTTTGTTTTCTTGTAGAAATAAATACTCCAATTGATGTTATTATGAAACCAATTACATCGACTAAACTTAAATTCTCACCTAAAAATATCCAAGCCATAGTTGCCGTGACTGCTGGAATTAAAAAAAATAGTGAAACTGTTTTACTAGCTGAGTTATTTTTAATTAAATAAATTAAAATTGAAAAAGCTCCTAGTGATACAAGAAATACTTGATGACTCATAGCTAATAAAAATTCTAAATTGATTATTATAAAAGCATCTTCAAATATAAAAAAAATTATTATTAAATGGAAAATCACTGCACCAATTGCTTGGTACATATTATTTACAGGTAGAGGAATATCATTGCTTATTTTTTTTTGCCAAATAGTTGAAGTAGTAATTGCTATTAAAGCAATCACGCCAGCTGTCAACCCTTTTACGGGTAATGTAGATCCTATATCAAAACCTATAACCATCACAGCACCTGTAAATCCAAGTATAACTCCAATCCACTGATAAATATTTACTTCTTCATTTAAGAAATAACCTGCTAAAATGTTTGTTAAGATTGGTTGCAATGTAACTATTAATGCAACAATACTCGTAGGCAATCCAACGAATATGGCATAAAAAACTCCACCTAAATAGAATCCATGAAACAATATTCCTGTTGAAAATGAATTGAAAAGATTCCTAAAATTAACTTTAATTTTAATTTTTTTAACAATTGAATAAATTAAAAAACAAATTGCAACAAAAAAAAACCTAAATGCCAATGCTGAAAAAGGATCACTATTTAAAACTATCGGCAGTGTTGTGATAAAGGCTGAGGACCAAAGTAAAACAAATATAAAAGGAAAAAATTGAGACACTAATTATTTATTCTATTCATCTCTTTTAATTCTATTTCTAATTTGTCTAATTCTTCACCTCCTGCCATCATTCCTAATAATTTTTCTCTAGATAAGTCTTTTTTTTCGTAAGTTCCTAAACTTTTTCCTCTATTTAAAACTGTAAAACTATTTCCAACAGGATACGCATGATGAACATTATGTGTGATTAAAATAACTGCTAATCCATCGGCAGCTGCTTTAACAATATATTTTAGAACCACTGAAGCCTGGTGAACTCCTAATGCTGAGGTTGGTTCGTCTAAAATTAGTACTTTAGCTCCGAAATAAATGGCACGAGAAATTGCAAGGCATTGTCTCTCACCCCCAGACATAGTTCCTACAGCTTGTGATGGATCTCTGACATCTATACCAATTTGAGCCATTCTTTCTGCAGCAACTTCACTTGCCTTTTCAATATCAAAAGTTTTAAAAAAAGGTATCCCTTTTTGTGGTTCACGGCCCATAAAAAAATTTCTAGTAACACTCATTAAAGGAACTAATGCTAAATCTTGATAAACAGTTGCAATTCCCATATCTAAAGCATCTTTGGGTGAATCGAATGTAGTTTTGTTTCCTTCTACTATTATCTCACCTTCGTCTGGCTTATGAACTCCTGAAAGTGTTTTTATTAAAGTTGATTTTCCCGCTCCATTATCTCCAAGTAAGCACATTATTTCACCTTTTTTAACCTTCATAGTTACATCTTTTAAAGCTATTACTTTTCCAAAAAATTTACTAATATTGTTAAACTCAATTAAATATTCAGACATTATTTACTTTCTGTAACTTTTCTTCTTATATAATTGTTAAATATTACAGCTATTAACATCATTGCTCCTAAAAAAACTTTAAACCAGTCTGTGTCAACATCAGTGTAAAAAATTCCCATTGATACAGTTCCAAATATCAGTGCTCCAAAAGCAGCGCCTATTGCTGAACCATATCCCCCAGTTAACAAACATCCTCCGACAACTGCTGCCGCTATTGCCTCTAATTCTTTTAGAGTTCCTCTCATTGTATCAGCTGATCCTGCGTCTAAAACTTGGATAGTTGCAAATATTGTAGATGCTACTGCAGTACCAATAAAAAGGCTTATCTTAACTCTTCCAACTGGCACTCCAACATTGGTTGCACCATTTTTATCTCCGCCAGATGCAAAAATCCAGTTTCCATATCTTGTTTTCATTAAAATGTAAGTAGCAAGTATTGTAAGTCCTACAAACCACAAAACAGAAGGTGGAATACCAGTCGCAAGTGGTGTCCCATCGGTTCTAAGTGCAATTAAATTCATAGAACCTAACCAGTTAAATAATCCTTTAAAAGTATCTGTTGCAAATATCCACGCTATTGGATCATCTTCTATTAAAACTCTCAAACCTGGAACCTGTGTTCTTCCTGTTATTAATCTCGTTATAGCTAAAGTTAAACCTCTAAGTATAAACAACATTGCTAAAGTTACAATAAACGAAGGTAATCCAGTTCTAACAACTAAAATTCCATTAAAATAACCTACCAAGACAGCCATACTAAATGCAAAAATAATACTCATCCAAAGAGGCCAACCCCAATAAATAGCAGGAATAGCAATACATATTCCTGCAAATCCAATCATTGATCCTATAGAAAGATCGAACTCACCCCCAATCATTAGCATTGCTGCAGCAATTGCTATAATGCCTAAGTTTGCTGATACATCCAAAAAATTTAGTGTTCCATAAGCACTAAACATTCCAGTATCTCCAGCAACTATTCCAAAAAATATGAAAACTAAAATAGAACCACCTAAAGCTCCAAGCTCAGGTCTATTTAATAAAACTCTTAGTGGTGAAACTTTTTTTAATCTTTCGTCTTGATTAATATTATTTTTGTTAGCTATACTTTTAGATTTATCAGACATTATTTTTGATTAAAAAAAAGGCCCAGCTACGTTTAGCCAGGCCTTCTTTATTTATTCTATCTGTAACCTTGTGCTGCCCACTTAATTACTTTGCTAGCATTGTCAGGAGTTACAAATCCAGGACCAGTCATTACTACACCAGCTGGCATTGTTCCCCATCTCATATACTGACCAAAAATTGCTATTGGTAAGTAACCTTGTAGGTATTGTTGTTGGTCAATTAAAAACTCTACTTTTCCTGCAGCAGCAGCCTTTAACATATTAGGTGACATGTCAAATGTTCCTAATCTTACATCACCAACTTTTCCAGCAGCTTCTAAAGCTTTAAGAGCTGCCTCTCCAGAAAGACCTGCTCCTAAAGTAAGTATAGTATCATATCCACCACCTAGTTTAGCAGCAACTGCTTTTTGTATTTCAGTTGGGTCATTAGAAGTACCTAATATATCAACACTTCCGCCAAAACCTTTTTTGAAACCTGCACATCTTCTGTCGAGCGCAACGTTTCCTACCTCATGGTTAACACATAATGCTTTTTTTCCTCCGGCAGCTTTCATTTTTTGTCCACCACCAACTCCAGCTTCAAACTCAGTTTGTCCAACGTGAGCACTGATTCCTAAAGAAGCATAGTCGTCTGATCCAGAGTTCATTGAAATAACTGGTATACCTGCGGCTATTGCAGCTTTAACTGATTTTCCTAAAGCAGCAGCATCAGGTAAAGTTATCACAATACCTTTTGGTTTTTGTGAAACAGCGTTATCAATTAATTTTGCCATCTCCACCATATCAAATGTTCCTGGCGCAGTGTATTTACATGATACTCCCATGTCTTTACATGCTGCATCAACACCATTTTTTGCAACTGACCAGAAAGGATCATTTGCTTGTCCGTGAGAAACAACAATAATATCTGTAGCTAATGCAGACACCGACATCATTGCCCATGTTGCAAATGCTAATATAAAGTTTTTTAACGTTTTCATTCGTCTCCTCATTTTAAAGTTAACTTTTAAAACTAAAATCTAATCAAAATATAGTTTAGTTGTAAAGATGATAGGTTGTGTTCTAGTAACAGTTGATTCAATTAGAAAGTAAGCTTTTCGAACTTTTTTGAACTAATAGATTTTTTTGCCGCGTTTGCCATTATTAAAGCACGCCTACCTTCCTCAAATTCTGCAAGTGGTCGAATATTTTTTTTTATGAATTTTGAAAAATCATATAATTGGTTTTTATAAGCATCTTTATATCTTTCGATAAAAAAATTTAGCAATGGAGATTTGCTAGAGGTAGAATTTGATGAATATAAGGATGTTTCGTTTTCTCTTTTATTTTCAGATATAATCATGCCTTTAGACCCAAATAACTCAACTCGTTGATCGTATCCAAAACTGCAATGTCTTGAATTAGTAATAATAACTTGGACACCACTTTTTGAATTAATTATACAAGATGCCAATTCATAATCTTTAATTTTAATAAATCTTTTATCTGAAATATTACTTCCTGATGCAATTAATTTTAGAGGTTCATCTTTTTCAAGATAAAATCTAACTAAATCAAAATCATGTATCATCATATCTCTAAAAATACCTCCCGACTCTTTTAAATACTTAATCGATGGTGGGGCAGGATCTCGACTTGTAATTATAATTTTTTCTAATTTTCCAATTTTACCTTTGGTGAGCTCTTGTTTCAGTCTAAAATGACCTGGATCATATCTTCTATTAAATCCTAGCTGTATTTTAGGGTTAAACTTTTTAATAATCTTTTTGCATTCATTGATTTTTTTAATACTCAGGTCTAACGGTTTTTCACAAAAAATTATTTTTTTATTTTTTACACCCTCTAGTATTAATTTGATATGTGTAGACGTTGTTGATGCAATAAATATAGCTTTAATATCTTTATCTTTAAAAATCTCAGAAGGACTATTTACAGCAATTGACTTGAGTATTTTCGAATATTTCTTAGACAAATTCTTATCAATGTCATATATGTATTTAAGATTAAATTCCCTATTACGCATCAAATTCTTACCATGCATAATACCAATTCTACCAAGTCCAAATAAAGCTATATCAATCATTAAAATTTTATAATAAAAGACATTTTAACTAAAAAAATTCTTATGTCAGTAAAATTAGGAGTAGCACCAATTGCGTGGAGTAATGATGACATGCCCGAGTTAGGTGGTGAAACTACTTTAGAACAATGTTTATCAGAGGCAAATCAGGCAGGTTTCATCGGAGTAGAATTTGGTGGTAAGTTTCCAAAAAAGTCTGAAGAACTTATTCCTAAATTAGATAAATATAAAATAGATTTATGTGGCGGCTGGTATGGAGCTAATCTAAGAAAAAATACTGTAAATGAAGAAAGGGAATATTTAAGATCTCAATTAAACTTATTTAAAGACTGTAATTCGCCTTGTATTGTTTTTGCTGAAGTATCAGGATCTATACAAGGCGATCATAAAAGAAAACTTTCAACAAGACCTAAAATGGATAATGATGAATGGAAATCATTTAGTTATAAAATCTCAGAAATGGGTAAATATTTAGAAGATGAAGGAATGCCTTTAGCATACCACCATCATATGGGTACAGTAATAGAAACTGAGGCCGATACTATGAGATTATTAGATAACACTAACGACAGTGTTAAACTTACATTAGATACTGGTCATATGCTATTTGCCCAAGGCGATTCTCAAAAAATATTGGAGAGTTATTACGAAAGAATTCACCATATTCATTGTAAAGATATCAGAAAAAATATTTTAGAAAAATCATTAAAAAACGATTTAAGTTTTAGAGATGCATTTCTTGAGGGAGCGTTTACTGTTCCAGGAGATGGTTGTATAGACTACAGGCCAATTTTTCTAACACTTAAAGAAAAAAATTACACGGGATGGTTAGTTGTTGAAGCAGAGCAAGATCCAAAAAAAGCTAATCCGTTAGAGTATGCTATTAAAGGGTATAAATACCTTCATAAAACTTTAAACTCTGTAGATTTAGAAATATTTAAAAAATAATTATCTATAAATAGAAGTCAATTCATTGTTACCAGCAGCAACACATGGCGATTTAAAACAGGTTCCTATAACCCACTCAGATCCAGGTTCTGAGAGAAAATTAGATGACATTAAAAATATAACTCCCATTTCTGTAGCTTGTCCTGCCTTACCTTCAGCTTTAATTCTTGGGTCAGGATCTGTTTTTACTTTAGCGTCATCGGAAAATGGATTTTGAATATTTAAATTTAAATTTATATAACTTACAACTTTGTCTGCAATCCATTCATCGCTACATTGGTCTCCCCAAATAGTAACTCCCTCAGAGTCGTTGTCACATTTGTTTATTTCTCCATTAATAAAATCAACAACTTTTTTATGATTTTCTTTAACTAAGTTTGCTTTTGCCTCAACAGCAGGTCTTGTGCTTGCTGTCCAAATTAGCATTCCCACAACATAAATCAGAGACATTATTACTATTACCTCAAGTAAACCAAAATTTTTTAAATTCATTTTCATCAAAGCTTCACTATTTTTGATTTTTCCAATTTTTTATCAAAAAAATCAATTATATTTTGAATTGTTTCTTTTCCCATTCTAACCATACATTCTTCAGTAAAAGCTGCAGTATGTGGACTTAAAAAAGTTTTATCGTTTTTTAGCAAAGGGTTGTCATTATCAGGTGGCTCAGTATCAAATACATCAAGACCAGCTCCAAATATTTTATTTTCATTTAATGATTTATTTAAATCATTCTCATTAATTATTCCGCCTCTTGATGCATTAATAATTATACAATTTTTTTTCATATTTTTTAAAACTTCGTAATTAATTATATTTTTTGTTTTTTCATTTAAAGGCATATGTAGAGTTAAAGCGTCCATTTTTTTTACTCCTTCTTTTAAATCTTCTATTTTTTTACCACCAAGACTCTCAATTTCCTCTTTTGAAACGAATGGGTCATAAACATAAACATTCATTTCAAAACCAATACATCGTTTTATCAAACTTTTACCTATTCTCCCAAAACCCATAATTAAAATATTTTTATTCCAAAGCTCTATTGTTTTTGGAAGTTTATTTCTATCATTAAATCTTCCTGATTTGACAGTTTTGTCATACATATCCTTTCGTTTTGAGATATTTAAAAGCATAAACATTACATGTTCCGCAACCGCAACTGCATTAGCAGTAGCAGTTATAGAAATTGTAACATTTTTTTCTTTTGCAGCCTCTAGGTCTATATTGTCATATCCAACACCATGTCTTGAAATAATTTTAAGGTTTTTTGCACTTCTAATTACATCGGCTGGTAATTTAGCAGTTCTAATTGATATTCCATCGCATTTAACAATCTTTTCTTTTATTTGTTCTAAATCAGTTCCATCAATTATCTCAAAATTATAATCTGGGCGATTTTCTAAAATTTCAATTCCCGATTTATCTATTGGTTGAATTATTAATATGTTTTTCACTTAAATTAATATGACTTCGATTCTTCAGAGGATTTTGTTAGTTTTAGTTTCGAAACAGCTTCTTTCGCACCACTACTCATATATCTTTGATCTGATCCAACAGTGACTAGATTAAAACCAAGATCCAACATTTTTTTCGCGTATTCTGGTGTCGCATTGTGAATTCCTGCAAAGATATTATTTTTTTTTGCATGATCTAAAATTTTTTTTATTTCTTTAAAAGTTGGTGACCCTTCAGGATTATCAAAAGCAGGTTTCTGGCCAATAGCCAAACTTAAATCTGCTGGTCCAATGTAAATTCCATCTAACCCACTTGTACTCATTATTTCATCTAAATTATCCAGAGCTTCTTTCGTCTCAATCATTGCAAGTTTTAAAATCTCATTGTTAGCATAATCTCCATAATCTCCACCACCATAAATAAGCCCTCTAATTGGCCCAAAGCTTCTGTAACCGTCAGGTGGATATAAACAAGCTTGCACAAAATTCTCTGCTTCTTTTCTATTACTAACCATTGGACAGATTACGCCATAACAACCAGCATCTAAAATTTTCATTATTTGACCTGGTTCGTTCCAATTTACTCTAGCTAAAGGTGTTGTTTCAGTTGTTGAAATTGCTTGGAGCATCTGCAATGCATTAGGATAATCAATTACACCGTGTTGCATGTCTATAGTAAGGGAATCCCATCCTTGATTTGCCATTACCTCTGCTGAAAATGAACTAGGTATTTGAAGCCATCCATTAATGATTGGTTTGCCGTCTGCCATCATTTGTTTTAATTTATTTTTTTTCATTAAGTTTTGAGACCTAGGTGTGTATATTTTATGTTTAAGTAGTCCTTAATTGCCATTGATCCACCTTCACGACCATAGCCGGTTTGTTTAATTCCGCCAAAAGGTGCCTCTGCAATAGCTACTACAGGCGTGTTAACAGCAACTGTTCCGGTTTCCATTAATTCAGATGCTTTATGAGCCTGCTTCATTGAATCTGTGTAAATATAACTACAAAGACCTAAATCATTATTATTCGCCCTTTCAATAACTTCATCAAAAGTTTTAAATGACAACATAGGAACTAATGGACCAAAAGGTTCTTGTTTCATAATTGTATAATTGTCTTTAACTTCATCGAATACAGTTGGTTCATAAAAATATCCTTTATTAAATCCCGATGGCCTTTTTCCACCTAATAAAACTTTAGCACCTTCTTTTTTTGTTATGTCTACTAGTTCCTCTACCTCTGATAGTCTTTTAGCTGTTGCTAAGGGACCTAATTGCACTCCTTCATCCATACCATTACCTATTTTTAATTTTTTTGTTTTCTCTATGAATGCATTTATAAATTCTTCTTTCCTTTTTTCTTGAATATAAAATCTGTTTGGTGAAATACAGACTTGTCCATTGTTTCTAAATTTTGCTGTAATAGCCATATCTGCAACTTTATTTATATCAACATCATCAAAAACTATAAAAGGTGAATGACCACTTAATTCCATAGTAACTCTTTGAACTTTATCAGCTGCTTTTTTTAAAATTAATTTACCTACTCTAGTAGAGCCCGTAATTGAAACTTTCTTAACAATATCAGATTCGAGTAATTCATTAGATATACTTGGAGGATCTCCTGAAAGAAGATTTACTACTCCAGGCGGAACACCAGCTTCTTTACAAATATCCACTAGCTCCATTACTGTTCCTGGTGTAATCACATCTGGTTTACAAATTACTGAACAACCAGCAGCTAAAGCAGTAGAAATTTTTCTTGCTGCTAAAATTAAGGGAAAGTTCCAGGGCACTAACGCTGCAACAACTCCGACTGGCTGATAATATATGTGAACCCTTGTATCTGGCGATCGACTTTCTACTGTTTGACCATAAATTCTTTTAGTTTCTTCTGCATTCCATTCAAAAATGTCTGCAGCTCCATTTGTTTCTCCCTCACCTTCTAACAATGGTTTGCCAACTTCTAACGTTAGCCATTTAGCCATGACTTTCTTTTTTTCTCTAAGTAAGTCTGCAATTTTTCTAATTGTGTATGATCTTTGCCATGGAGCTGTATTTTTCCAAATCTCTAAACCTTTTTCAGCTGACTTTAGAGCTTTCTGTACATCTAATGATGAAGCTTTTGATGCTTTGCCAATAATTTCCTCTGTCGCTGGGTTAACTACTTCATAAGTTTCACCTTTTTCTGCTTGTAACCACTTACCATCTATGAACTGACCAAATTTACTATACATATTTTTTATTTTATGCTTAATTACGTGAATTTATTAATGAGAATATAGCGATAATTATGAAAAAAATAAAGCTATCATGTGCACACGCAATAGTTAAACATTTAATTTCTCAAAAAATTCTTATTGATGGTAAAAAAGAACCTTTATTCGCTGGAGCCTTTGGAATCTTTGGACACGGAAATGTAGCCTGCTTGGGCCAAGCGTTGGAGGAAAATAAAGATAAACTTCCGACTTGGCGTGGCCATCACGAACAAAATATGGCATTAACAGGAATAGCCTACGCTAGAGCAAAAAGGAGAAAACAAATTTTTGTTGCCACTAGTTCAGTAGGACCAGGATCTACAAATATGGTAACTGCAGCTGCTGTTGCAATGAGCAATAGACTTCCAATTTTATTTTTACCAGGAGATACGTATGCAAATAGAATGCCAGATCCAGTTTTGCAACAAGTTGAACATTTTAACAACCCAGGAATAACACAAAATGATGCTTTTAAATCTGTCACAAGATACTTTGACAGAATAACTAGACCAGAACAAATTTTACAAACTTTACCTCAAGCGATACAAGTTTTATTAGACCCAGCTGATTGCGGACCAGCTTGTATATCTTTATCTCAAGATATACAGGGTGAAACCTATGATTACCCAGAAGAGTTTTTTGTAGAAAGAGTCCATAATATTAGAAGACCAAAGCCAGATGATTTCCAAGTAAAACAAGCTGTAGAAAAAATTAAAAATTCAAATAATCCATTAATTATTTCGGGAGGTGGCGTTTTCTATTCTAATGCTATGGAAGAGTTATCATCTTTCGCTATTAAACATAATATACCAGTAACTCAAACTGTAATGGGATACTCTTCTATGAAAAGAGACCACTCCCATTTTCTTGGCCCAATTGGCGGACTGGGTGGTAAAGCTGCAAATAATCTTGCAAAACAAACTGATCTTGCAATAGCGATTGGTACTAAACTTGCAGATTTTACAACCGGTTCATGGGCTAATTTTGAGAATCCAGAATTCAAATTAATTTCAATAAATGTTTCAAGATTTGATGCAAATAAACATATGGCTTCATCTGTAATAGGTGATGCTAAAGTTTCTTTAAACGAGTTATCTCAAGCTCTAGGTAATTGGAAAGCACCAGACGCATGGCATAAAAAATCTGTCAATGAATTAAAGTCATGGAACGAATATGTAGATAAAGAAAGTGGACCAACCAATCAAAAATTACCCAGTTATGCTCATGCAGTGGGAGCTATTTATAGAAATTCCGACCCATCAGATATTGCTGTAACTGCAGCTGGAGGTTTAGTTGGAGAAGTAGTACAAATATGGAGACCTAGAGAACTGAATACACATGAAACTGATTGGGGATTTAGTTGCATGAGTTATGAAATTTCAGGGGCTTTGGGTATCAAAATGGCAAATCCAGATAAAGAGGTTATTGCATTCATAGGTGATGGGTCGTACTTACTTTATAACTCGGACATATACTCTTCGGTTATTACAGACAATAAACTTATAATCATAGTTTGTGACAATGGGGGTCACGCGGTAATAAATAGATTGCAATTATTCAAAGGTGGTAAAGAATTTAATTGTTTATTTGAAAGCTCAAATACCAAAAAATTAGTTGGAGTAAATTTTGCTAAACACGCAGAAAGTATGGGAGCTAAGTCTGAGGAAGTTTCATCGATAGAAGAATTAGAGGAAGCTTTTAAAAGAGCAAAAAAATCTAAAGTTACGTACGTAATATCAATTAAAACTCATTCTTATCAATGGTTAGAGGGTTCAGCATATTGGGAAAGTCCTACTTTAGAATTACCAAAAACTAAAGAAAATAAAGAAGCTCTAAAACTTCATAAAGAGGGTAAATCAAAACAAAGACAGGGTGTTTAATGTCTAAAGTTTTCAAAGTTGGTTTAATTGGATGTGGACACATAGCAGAGACTTATTTTAGAGCACATAAATACTTTAATAATTTTAAAATTATAAAATGTGCAGATATTAAAGAAGAGGTTTCAAAAAAATGCGCTAAAATATATAATATAGAGTCTAAAACAGTTAACCAGCTATTTAAAGATAAAGAAGTAGAAATAATTTTAAACTTAACCCCACCAAAAGCTCATTATATAATTTCCAAAAAATCACTATTACACGGAAAACATGTTTATTCAGAAAAGCCAATGGCAATAAATTTAAAAGATGGGAAAGAATTGCTAAAAATTGCTAATAAAAAAAAACTTTATATTGGTAATGCGCCAGATACTTTTTTAGGTGGAGGTAATCAAAAGTCTAAAGAATTAATAGAAAAAAATATTATTGGAAAAGTGAATTTAGGTAATGCGATATTTGCCTTCCCTGGTGTTCAGTCTTATCATCCAAATCCTGAACCTTGGTTTGCTAAAAAAGAAGGTGGTCCAGTAATAGATATGGGGCCGTATTATTTGACAGCATTAGTAAACTTGCTTGGACCAGCTAAGGAAGTTAAAGCAGCGAGTTTAATGAAAGGTTCAAAATTTAGAACTATTGGAATAGGACCAAAAAAAGGAAAAAAAATTAAGGTCGAAAGTCCAACTACCTATTTTTCAACAATTGTTTTTGAGAATAACAGTATTATTAGATTAACATTATCATTTGATGTAATCGCTCATCAAAGAAATCATATTGAATTGTACGGAACCGAAGGATCAATGATTGTACCTGACCCAAATATGTTTGGTGGCTCAGTTTACGTTTGTAAAAAACTTGGAAGTCCCTGGCAAGAATTTAGAACTAACAAAATGCCTTTAGGAAAAATTAACATAAGATCTCAAAGCTCTAGAGCAAACGAGTCGCCTACAAATGCGAACTATAGAGGTGTTGGACTTTCCGAAATGGCATACAGTATAGAAAATAAAAAAAGACATAGATGTAATGGAGAAGTCTCAGTCCATGTTTTAGATCTCATTCAATCAACAATGTATTCTGCTAGAACAAACAAACCTAAGAAAATAAACACAACTTGTAAACCACCTAAACTATTTTCTTTAAAAGATATAAAAAAAATATTGAAATAAATGCGTGTCGGAGTTGATATAGGAGCTACTAAAATCGAATTTATTGTTCTTGATAAAAAAAATAAAGTTATATTTAAAAAAAGGATATCAACTCCCAAAAGTTATAAAACAGTTATTTCAGATATAAAATTAAATATTCGCGGTCTTGATAAAAAATTTAAAAAAAAATTAAAAGTTGGGGTTTGTCATCCAGGTTCTATAGATGCTAACACAGGTTTATTAAAAAACTCAACAAATGCAACATGGTTAAACAATAAAAAATTAAATAAAGATTTAATAAAAAGTCTAAAAAGACAGGTGCCTTGTGAAAATGATGCTAATTGTTTTGCATATTCAGAATCCTTAAATGGATCTGCAAAAAAGTTTAAAATCGTTTTTGGAATAATTCTAGGCTCAGGAACTGGAGGCGGGATAGTAATTAACAAGAAAATTTTAAAAGGATCAAATAACTTAACAGGCGAATGGGGGCATATGCCATTACCTATATTTGGAAGTTTAAACGACAAAAATCTAATTAAAAAAAATATTAAAAATATGAAAATTGAAAAATTTATATCAGGCAACGGTATTGAAAAATTAATTAAAAATAAACTAACAGCTAAACAGATATTTAATAAACAAAATAAAAATACGAAAAAATTAATTTCTGATTTTCAAATAAGATTAGCTAGATCGTTAGTTAATATAATTTATATTTTAGATCCTGATGCTATAGTTTTTGGAGGTGGATTATCTAATGAAATAAAATTTCTTAACAAAATTAAGAATTTGTTAATGAAATTTTTAAAAGTAAAGAGATTAAATACAAAATTTCTAAAACCAAAATATGGAGATGCTAGCGGCGTCAGAGGAGCTGCAAATTTATCAGATAGAGTGTATTATTAATTATGAAATTATGTCGAGTAGGAGAGCCTGGTTTAGAAAAACCTGCAATTATTGATAAAGACAATACAATAAGAGATCTATCTACAATAATATCTGATTTAAATCCAAAAACATTAAATTTTGAAACAATAGATAAAATTAATTCAATAAATATAAATGATTTAACAGAAATAAATCCAGATTTAAGAATGGGTCCTTGTGTTGGAAATCCTTCAAAATTTTTAGGTATTGGATTAAATTTTAAAGATCATGCTTTAGAACAAAATTTACCAATTCCAGATGAACCAATCATTTTTTCAAAATTTACAAATTGTGTCTGTGGTCCCAATGACGATATCGAAATTCCTAAAGGATCAGAACATACTGATTGGGAGGTAGAATTAGGATTCGTTATCGGTAAAAAAGCAAAATACATTCCAGAAAATGAGGCTTTAAAATATGTATTAGGATTTTTTTTAGTAAACGATGTAAGTGAAAGAAATTTTCAAAAAAAAAGAGGACTAACTTGGGATAAAGGAAAAGGTTTTGATACTTTTGGACCAATTGGACCTTATATACTTACCAAAGATGAAGTGAGTGATTTTCAAAACCTTAATATGTACTTAGATGTAAATAATGAAAGAATGCAAAAAGGTAATACTAATCAAATGATTTTTAAAATTGAGGAACTAGTATCATATATGAGTCATTGTATGACTTTATACCCTGGAGATATTTGTTGTACAGGTACACCACCCGGAGTAGGTGAAAATATGAAACCGCCTCGATTTTTAAAAGGTGGAGAAACTGTTGTATTAGGAATTGATAAATTAGGCACCCAAACACATAAAGTGATAAAAATTTAATACAAAATCGCCTATAGAAGATTTTTTTAAAACGTAATATGTATACTAATAATGCTTAAGAGAGATTTATATTACGAAAGAATTCCAACAAAATCTTTAAGAGATGATGTAAGGTATTTAGGGAATATACTAGGAAGAGTCATTAAAGACCAAGAAGGAAAAAAATTCTTTGATTTAGTGGAAAAAACTCGACTATTATCAAAAGCTAATATTGCAAATAGAAATCAGAAAGATCCGTTCAACAAGATTTCAAAAGAAATAAAAAAATGTAATCCAAAAAATTTGTTTAAATTAACAAGAGCTTATAATCATTTTATGAACTTATATAATTTAGCAGAGTCAATTGATGCTTCAAGAACACTTGATATTTACGAAAATACGTTAAAAGATAAAAAACTTAAAAATATTTTTATTGAAGAGATATTTGAAAATTTTTTCCGAAATAAAAAAATATCAAATAATAAAATATATAATGTTGCAAAAAAATTGAATATCGGAATAGTATTAACAGCCCACCCAACCGAGGTAAAAAGAAGAACTTTAATACAAAAATATCATACACTGACCGAAATATTAGAACAAAGAAATTTATTAAAAAATTATCCTTCAAAAATTAAAATTTTAGACAAAAAAATGTATGATGAAATCACTATCATATGGAATACTGACGAATTAAAAAGATCGAAACCTACACCCTCAGAGGAGGCAAGATGGGGACTTGCGATAATAGAGGACAGTTTATGGGAAACCATTCCAAAAGTTTATAGAAGATTAAATCAAATATTTGTTAAAAATATGGGTAGAGGCTTACCAAAAAACTTTAATCCTATCGAGTTTGGATCATGGATGGGTGGAGATAGAGATGGAAATCCTTATGTAACATCAGCAGTAACAAAAGAGGTAATTTTATTATCAAGATGGGAAGCTGCTAAATTATACGAAAAATCTCTTACAAAATTAATTAGATCTTACTCTATGCAGAATTGTTCAAATAAAATTCGTAAAATTGCAGGTAAGTCATATGAACCTTACAGGGTATATTTAAGACCTCTAAGAGATAAAATCCGTAAAACGCATAGATCTATCGAGCAACATCTTGTTAATAACGTTCCATTGGATGAAAAAAAACTTATTTCTACTAGAGAGGAGATATTAAAACCTCTTAGATATGTTAGAGAGTCATTAGAGCAAAATCAAAGCGAAAATATTGCTAGTGGAGAGCTTTTAGATTTAATGAGAAGAGCCAAATGTTTTGGTATCAACTTAGCAAGATTAGATATTAGACAAGAGTCTTCTAGGCACTCACAATTAATAAATGAAATTGTAAGAAAAAAATATAGAGAGAATTACAATTCTTGGAGTGAAGACAAAAAAATGTCTTTTTTATCCAAAAAAATAAAAAGTAAAAATTTTATAAATAATTTTTCTTTTAAGAATAAAGAAAATAAAGAAGTTTGGTCAACTTTTAAAGTTTTGGCAAGTCAACCTAAAGAGTGTTTAGGCGCCTATGTAATTTCAATGACCTCAAGTGCCTCTGACATATTAACGGTAATGCTTTTACAAAAAGAAGCTAATATACAAAGTAAATTAAGGGTTGTCCCATTATTTGAAACTTTAGATGATTTGATAAACGCTAAACCAATTATGAACAGTTTGTTTAAACTAAAATGGTACAAAAAATTGGTAAATAATAAACAAGAGATTATGATAGGTTATTCTGATTCAAGTAAAGATGCTGGTAAATTATCTGCTAGTTGGCATCAATATAAATTACAGGAAGATGTTTTAAAGTTAGCTAAAAAATTTAAAATAGATGTAACCTTTTTCCATGGAAGGGGAGGTTCAGCTGGAAGAGGTGGCGGACCTATACAGGCAACATTAAGATCTCAACCACCCGGATCTGTTAATGGAAAAATTAGGATTACCGATCAAGGTGAAGTAATTCAACAAAAATATGGTTACGAACCTTTGGCAAAATATAATTTATGTAGTTATATTGGATCAGTTATGCAAGCAACACTAAATCCTCCTCCACTACCAAAAACTAAATGGAGAAGCTTAATACAAAAAATGTCAGAGATATCTACTAGTTCATATAGAAAAAATATAACCCCTAATTCAGAATTTATAAGATATTTTAAAACAGTTACACCACACATGGCTTTAGGAAAACTTTCTATTGGATCTAGACCTTCCAAAAGAAAAAATGTAGACAGTATTAAAGGTTTAAGAGCAATTCCATGGGTTTTTGCCTGGACACAAATAAGACTAATGCTCCCAGCTTGGCTTGGTACAGCAGAGGCATTAAGATACTCGTCAATTAAAACATTTAAAAAGACTTTAACTGATATGGAAAAAAACTGGCCATATTTTAATTCAACTATGGACTTACTTGACATGGTGTTATCAAAAGTTGATCCTGAGATTTCAAGAGTTTACGAAAATAATTTAGCCGATGCGTCTTTAAAGAGAGTAGGTAAAAAATTAAGATTTCAATTTGAAGCAGTAAAAAAACTTAATCACGATGTTACCCCAATTGAAATATTAAAACAGAGAAAGAGTTTTAGAAGCCCTGCTATAGTCAGAAACATATACTCTGAAGTGCTAAATGTTCTTCAAGCAGTAGTAATGAGCAAATTATCTAATAAAAAGTTAAAAAAAGATGCGAAAAATGAGCTTAATGATGCGTTAATGACTAGTATTGCCGGAATATCAGCAGCAATTAAAAATACTGGCTAATATGTTAGAAATATTATTTGCTTTAGGTGCTGGGGTAATAAGTTTTTTATCTCCATGTGTTTTACCTCTAATACCAGGTTATATAGCTTATATATCCGGTAGCACTTTGGATGAAATACTAGAGAAAAAAAATACAAATTTACTTCCTATAATTTTATTTACTTTAGGCTTCTCAATAGTATTTATAATATTTGGTGCTGCTGCATCTTTTATTGGACAATTATTACTTAAGAATTCAATAGAATTGAGAATTTTTGCTGGCGTAGTGATAATTATATTTTCACTTCATATTATTGGAATAATAAATATTAAATTTTTAAATTATGAAAAAAGAATTCAATCAACTAGTAATAAAGGATTGCTTGCACCAATTCTAATAGGTATGGCATTTGCATTTGGATGGACCCCATGTATAGGGCCAATACTTGGGTCAATTTTAATATATGCATCTACTACAGACAGTCTTCCAAAAGGTATAATGCTCTTAAGTTTTTATTCTATTGGATTAGCTTTACCATTTATATTTTCAGGATATTTAATCCAAAAATTTATGCTAGTTTCAAAAAATCTTAAACAAAAGATGGTAATAATAAACAGAATAGGAGGATCACTTTTATTAATAACTGGTATATTAATAATTACAAACCAATTACAAATTATAGGTTATTTTCTTTTAGAAATTTTCCCTGTCTTACAAAAATTTGGTTAAGTGATCTTCTTTCCTTTTTTTGTATAAACAATCAAAATAACACCCAACAAAATTATTGATCCTCCTACATATAATTCAGTGGTCGGACTTTCTTTAAGTAGAAATATTGCTGCTAGTAGGCCAGTTAGTGGAATACCCATTGTTACAATAGGCAAAACTTTATAAAGAGGATTATTTTTTAATACATAGTAAAAACATCCATAAGTAATAGGTTGCATAAAGAAACCTAAATAAATCGCAATTATCCAAGAGTCCATGTTTGCAGATTTAATATAATTTATGGAGTTTCCGTCGAAAATATTTGACATTAATATTAATATAGGTCCAGAAAAAAGGGCTAGCCATGCAACTAAAGTTAAAGGGTTTAATTCTTTACTTAAAGGCTTTACTAAAACTTGGCCTAATGCCCAAATACCCGATCCTAATATAGTAAGAAAAATTCCTATAAATTTACCATCTAAACTTGGTGAGCCAGTTAAAATATACACACCAATAAAAGCTATAAATATTCCTATTAAACTTCTTATTGTTGGTTTTTCTTTAAGCATAAAGTATGCAAACAAAACTCCAAATGGAACCTCTGTTTGTACTAATAAAACAGCTGCAGAGGCATCTATTAAATTTAATCCACTATAAGTGACACTATATTGAATTGTATTAGCAACTAAAGATGCAATGAAAATTTTTACAAGATACCCCTTAGGTATCGGAAACCACCATATCAAAATGGATGCTGCAAATGTGAATCTCAAACCCATTAGAAGTATTGGAGGAAAATCATCCATAGCAGGTTTAGCTATTACAAAACCAAAACCTAAAAAAATTGGGACTAATGATGCAACAAGTGTATCTTTAATTGTCAAAAATTAAATTTTCTTTTTAAGTGTCTTAATTTACCTTCTGTACTATCAAAATCAATATAGGCTCCTTGCAGAAATCTACTTCCTTCATTTGTATCAAATTCTGTTCTTCCATGTAACAATCTATAATTATCCATCATTAATAAATCCCCAGGCGTTAGTTTAAATTCAATTCTATATTCATCTGAATTATACATTTCAGATATTTTATTTCTCGCTTTATAATATAAATCCAGTTCTTTTTTTTCTAAAATTGGTACAAAGTCTAATCTTGGACTAAATTTAACTTGTTTAAATTCTTTATTTTCATCTAACTTAATTAATTCAGACCAACCTTCTAAAATAACATCCTTGTCTATAAATTTAAATTTAACCTTTACTTTAGTAAGAATGTCATAATATTCTTTAAATTCATTTTTAAGATCTTCAGTTACTGTGTAACCATCTACCAAAGTTGAAAAACCTCCACTTACTTCATTGGTTATACAATGTAAAAGCTGAATACATGGAACAGGATTCCGGTATGGATTATCTGTATGAGGAGCAAGGGGTAGAGATGTGTATGCTAAATCATTTGGTTTCGGCACAGATTTAACATTAAAAAATTCACCAAAATTTGTCCTTCTAATACTACCAATAGAATTTGCAAATTTTACTATGAAGTTATCATTCGTAGGAACATTTTTAAAAATTACAAAACCATATTTGTAAAATTTAATAAGCAAATCATACATGGTCTTGCTTTCAAAAAGTTCATCTGTGTAATTATATTTTTCAATGTTTACAAAGTTAGATTTCCACTTCTCTTTTTTTATTGACTGAATAAAAAAATCATCTCTAGAATATTCTTGTATAATTTTATCAATCTCTAATTTAAAATTCACACCATCATTAAAGTTTATTTCAAGCAGATCATTATTAATCTTTACACTTAAAATAGAAATATCAGTTTTTAAAAAAGTTGGATCAAATTTCCTTTGTTGTGTATTATTATCGAAGTATTCTTCATTACTAATCCTCTCTCTTAACCAGAAAGGATGTATCTCTTTAGATGATGATCCATTATTAAATAATACTTTATTATTATGTAATTCAATCTTCATTATTTCTAGGATTATTTAAAATTTAACTTTTATCAAGATAAATAAAATAGTATGACATAACTATCATGCCACAGATAAAAAAGTTTAATTACAAAATCTATTATAAATTCCTCAATAATTTAGCCAAGGAATTAACTAGATTTTATACCTCGAAATTAAGCAAGTCTTTTAAGGTGACTAATAAATTGAAGGGAAGGGGGTATGACCCAGTTACATCATCAGACAAAGCTTTTGAGAGGTTTATAAGGTCTAAAATAACAAAAAAATTTCCTAATCATCAAATTATAGGAGAAGAATTTGGAAAAAAAAAATCGGATAGTAATTATTCTTGGGTAATAGACCCAATAGATGGGACTAGGTCCTATGTTATTGGGAACCCTTCATGGAGTAATTTGATATCATTAAACTATAAAGGTGATCCTATCTTAGGATTGGCAAATTTTCCTGAATTAAAAAAATACTACATAAATTGTAATAGTAAAGTTGCCTATAAATTTGAAAATGGAAAAAGAATAAGAATAAAAGTTAACAGCAAGGTAAATTTTAATAAAGCTAGAGTTGCTGGTGCATTTCACGGAGCATTACCACTAAATAAACAGAAAAAAATTCCTAAAGTTTTAAAACTTTTAGAGTTTCCATGCTTTGATGCATTAAGTTACTCACATTTAGCGGAAGGTAAAATAGATATAGTTTTACAATGTGGAAATAAAATATGGGATATTCACCCATTAATTCCTATAATTGAGGCAGCAGGAGGTAAATTGTCTACTTGGAATGGTGATGAAGCAAAAAAAGCTGGAAATATTATTGTCGCAAACAATGAAAAAAATAAAAAACAAATGATTAAATTACTTAAACCAGCAATTTAAAGGAGGAATATGCCAATTTTTAAACCTATAAATGAAAATGAAGCATCAGATAAAGTAAAAAAAGTTTTCGAAGATATAAAAAGTTCTAGAAAGATAGAAGAGGTTCCAAATTTTTGGAAATATATTGCAAATGATCCAGAAACACTTGAGAGAACATGGAGCTCAATGAAGCAAGTTATGAAAAAAGGTAGTTTAGACGAGGTAACAAAAGAATTAATTTATGTTGCTGTGTCAGTTTCAAATGGTTGTGAATATTGTATTAGATCACATAGTGCGGCAGCAATTAAAAAAGGTGCAACAAAAGAAATGTTAAGTGAGATGATCGCTGTGACAGGTATGGCCAACGAAGCAAATAGACTAGTAGAAGGTTATCAAGTTGAATTAGACGAAAAATTTAAATGACGAGAATAGACTATGTTTATAAAATTTGCACAAAACAAGAGTGGGATATTTTAAAACAAAAAAAATCCTGGGATGGATCAAAAAGTGATATTGAAGATGGTTTTATTCATCTTTCTAATAAAGAACAAGTTAATCAGACTTTAAAGAAATATTATGTGGGTCAGAAAAATTTATTTTTATTAATCTTAAAAGTAGACACTTTAACGAAACTCGTTTGGGAACAATCTACTAATGGAGAAATATTTCCACATTTATATTCTAAATTAGATATAGAAAGCGTTTTAGATAGCAAAGAAATTATTGGTGACCAACATCTCTTCTAGGATCTTTTGTACTTCTTATTTTATCTAAAAATCCAGATAATTTTGCTGTAACATAAATTATATATACAACCGTTAAACCAAGAGCCATAGTGGACAAGAAAGTGTATAGGGCTGCTAAAAACTGTTCACCAACCCAAGAGTTGAAATCTCCATTAGCAAAATAGAGAACATTCCAAAATATAATAAAGACTACTTCATATAATATTATAATTTTAAACATTTTTTTTAAATCAGTTTAAAATCATTCTAAGATGATTTTGTAATTTTATCTACAAATTTTCTTGCAATTGGGGCAACCATTAATATGGCGCTTATTGCTATAGGAAAGCTTATTGACCATGCTTTTAGGAATCTATTAATAAATTGCTCATCCATTCCTGTGTTAATAAATGTTATGATTAAAGTCATTAATAAACTCATTCCAAACCCCATTATTAAGGTAAATAAAAGATTAGAATATTTTTTTGAAAACATATTTAAATGCTTTCTTGTTGTATCAAAACTTGAAGTTTTTCAATCATAATTAAAGGAGTTTTCATTGATGGATAAATCTTATGAGCTTCAATATAACTGTCTATTGCTTTTTGATAATTCTTTAAAGCTGTTTGAACCATTCCTTGTCCAGATAAAGCTCCAAAATGTCTTTTTTCTATTTTTAAAACCTCGTCTATATCATTTTGTGAAAGTTCGTAATTCCCCATCAAGTAGAGAACTGTGGCTCTTTTATTCCAAGCTTCTGCCCATTTAGGATCTAACTCTATAGCTTTTGAAAATACGTTATGTGCAGATGTCAATTGGTTTTGAGACATGTAATAAGAGCCTTTTGCTAAGAGATTTGTAAGACTTTCCTCTGAGGGATGTGTAGTCCACATTTTCCAAATTTTAGACTCAATCTCTTTAGCAGCAATTGAGCTACTCGTACTCCTCAATTGATTAAATAAATTATCTAATTGTTTATCGTAATTTTCTTCGGCATTCGAAACAAATGACAAACAAATTAATATTATGGATAATAATATTTTTTTCACTTATTTAGGCATAGGGGTTGCACCAGTTTCAAATGCAATCACTTTTCCATCTTTATATTTAAAAACTCCCATTACAGCTTCTTTATTTCCATCTTGAAATGTAACAAATGCATGCTCAATACCTATTTCATCGTTCTCATATATAACTCTTACTTTTTCCCTATTAATATCGCCACTCATTGCCCATTTAACTACATCGTCTTTTTTTAAAACATTTCCTGTTTTGTGCATCGTAAAAGTATAATCGTCATGAATTATATCTCTTAACGCCGTTTCATCTTTGTCTTCCATCGCTTTATTGTATTTAGCTAGTATTGACATTTATTTCTCCTTTATTTTATTTTCCTGGTTTAACAACACTATTAGCTGCATTTGCTGCATTCGTAAATGCTTTATTGTAATCAATTACTTCGTGAACCATTAACTCATCCATAAGACCAGAATTTTTAAAAGCTATTTTTAAGGCAACGGCTTGCTCGTAGTCACCCTCAACACAAGAAATTACGTCAAATCTACCTCTTACCCACTCGTAAGAAATAAGTTTTAAACCAGCAGCTTCTGTTACCTTTTTTGTAGATGCGAATCTGTCTGCAGATGGTTCATTTTGCATTCTCTTCATTAATTCCCCACTTATTTTACCTATTAAATAAAATTTTGCCATTTATTCTCCTTTCAAATGTTTATTATTCTAATGTTCCTCTTAGTTTTTCGATTTGATCTTTAGAACCCGGTATCAAATCATAAATGAATGAATTACATTTATTATTCCTTTCTTCGTTAAATGGTTTACCAATTAATTTGTCCAATTCTTCATTAGTCCCTTTATTAATTTCTTCACCTTTAACTTTTTCATTTAGTAGATATTCTCTTACAATTTTGTAAGAGGCTAAAGCATATTCAAGTCTGATAGCCTCGATTTCATTCGCAGGTATGAACGAAATTGAAGTATAATGACCCAAGCATTTTATAGCTTTTTCCTTATCCTCTTTAGTTATATGACCTCCTCCAAAAGAAATAGTAGTGTAAAAAATGATTATCAAACTTAAAAATGTTTTCTTCATTTTTAATATAAGGTTTGAACAACTTTTTCGACACGGTCTTTACCGTTTGGAATAGTCTCCTCTAAAAAGGCATGGCAATTATCAGTTAGCTCTTTATTATATTTTGAACCATAATGTTTATCCACTGCCTTATTAGTTCCGTCGTCCCAGTCTTTTTCTTTAATACCAATCTCTAAAGCATAAGTTTTCCACACTTTAACAGAAGCCATAGACTTTTCCTTCATACTGTATTCAAAAGTTTCTCCAGATGGCAAAAAGTAATTAGCCATATATATACCAACACAATCCCATGCCTTTTCAGTTTTCTCTTTACTTAAATCTCCAGCATTTACATTATTAATAAAAGTCAAACTAAACAAAATAATAAAAAATTTTCTCACAATTAAAAATCCACTTTTTTTAATTCCCAAAGCTGAACATTGTCCACACATTCTTCATAGATTGCTTTAGCTGTAGGATTTTTTCCAGCAACGAATTCTTTCATTCCTGCCTCATTATGAACTGAAACTTTGAACAAAATACCGCTTTTATCAGGTTTCATTCCTCCTATGGTTTTTTCAGGATAAGCAACACTTTTTCGTACCTCCATACCTTCGTCAGATTGCATCCAACCCATAAAACTTTCTAGTTTACCTTCTTTAAGATTAACTAAAGCTAACATTTCCTTTTCCATGTTTTTTCCTTCCTTATCTAAAATAATTTATTTTTTCATCGCATTAAACATGCTTAGAGTATCGTCAAAAGTCATCATAACTTTAGTTTTTCCTTCATCACTAGATTCAAAATAATGACCAAATATAGTATCCATATTATCAGCAGTTGCATGTACTCTAACAAATACTTTATTACCCTCACTGATCATGTCTAAAATTTTTAAATGAAAATTTGGCCAGATTGATGGAATTTTTGACATCGCAGCCATCATAGCTTGTTTACCTTTATGTACTCCTGATAACGGATGAACACCTTCTTTACCTGGAAATGTCCATACAATACTATCATCAATCATTTCATTAAAAAAAGTTTCCATATCACCTTTACCAAAAAGCTCATATGCTTTTCTCGTTCGTTCTTTTACATCCATTTTTCCTCCTTTAATTTAATTTGTTTTTAATTTACATTTTAGAAAAGTCCATGACTTGCGAACATTCCTCTGAAGTGGTATCAAAAAAATTATTCATATCTCCTAATTGATCAATAATAGCCTCAGGACTTTCCGCTTGCCATTTGCAATACATTTTCATTGAGCTTCCTGCGCCCATCATTGTCATATGACACACGGCTTTTTCCCCGTTTACACCTTTTTTAAGATCCTCTGGAGAAGTTGAGCCTACAACTTCGTGAAATTTTTTCTTCATTTCCTCTGATTTAAAAACGTGAGTTGCTAAATAATCTTTCATAATAATCCTTTCAAAGTTAAATTTATTTAAATATACCTTAGAAAAGTAAACGTTTTATGACAATACTGGTATGTGGTTTTTTATATCCAACCAGGTACTGGAAGCCCTTTTTCCAATAAAAATTTCTTGTTAAACATCTTAGAGTTGTATTTGTCTGATTTATCGCATAGAATTGTTACAATTGTTTTGCCTGGTCCTAATATTTTTCCTAATCTAATTGCACCAGCAATATTTACTCCACAACTTGTTCCAAGACTTAATCCCTCGTTTTCAATTAAATCAAATAAAACAGGCAAAGACTCATTATCACTTATGGAAAAAGCACCATCAATTTTAGCTTCAGCGAAATTTGCTGTAACTCTACTTGAGCCAATTCCTTCTGTAATTGATCCTCCCTCACTTTTAAGTTCGCCATTTTCTATATAATTATAGAGAGAAGAACCTGTTGGATCAGATAAATAAATTTTAATATCTTTATTTTTTTCTTTTAAATATGAGCTTACACCAGCTATTGTTCCACCAGTTCCAGATGCACAAACAAACCCATCAACTTTTCCGTCTGTTTGGTCCCATATTTCAGGACCTGTGCTTTCGTAGTGTCCTTTTAGATTAGCAGTATTATCAAATTGATTAGCCCAAACTACTCCGTGGTTATTTGAACTTTTTAATTCTTCAGCTAGTCTTCCTGCGACTTTTACGTAGTTACCATCATCTTTATATGGTTTAGGAGGAACTAATTTTAATTCTGCACCCATATTTTTGAGCATATCTTTTTTTTCTTGTGTTTGATTATCATTCATAACAATTACAGTTTTATAACCTACCGAATTTCCAATAAGACAAAGTCCGATTCCGGTATTGCCAGCTGTTCCCTCAACAATAGTTCCTCCTTTAGAAATTAATTTCCTATTTTCAGCGTCTTTAATTAAAGCTAATGCAGCTCTATCTTTTACAGATCCGCCCGGGTTTAGATATTCTGCTTTACCATAAATATTGCATCCAGTTACTTCAGATGCAGCTCTTAATTTAATTAAGGGTGTATTCCCAATCCCTGAGACAAAATTATTGTGAAAATTCTTCATTTTTTTCTTCGTCACTTATACCATAAGGTTTAAATTCTTCAGTAGCTGTTCCAACATTTTTTGCAGGTATACCTACCATAACTCCATTTTCTGGAACATCTTTAGTCACTACAGCGTTTGCTCCAATTTTTGCATTCTTACCAACTATAATAGGTCCAAGCACTTGAGCTCCCGAACCAACTACAACATGATCCTGAAGAGTTGGGTGTCTTTTAGTTTCTCTTTGATTTTCAGAATTTATACTAGGTGAAATTCCTCCAAGTGTCACGTTATGATAAATTGTTACATTATCTCCGATATCAGATGTCTCTCCAATTACTACGCCCATGCCATGATCAATAAATAAATTTTTTCCAATTTTAGCTTTTGGATGAATTTCAATTCCAGTCACAAATCTTGAAAACTGAGATATTATTCTTGCAATCAAATCAAACTTTGCAACTGCAAAAAAGTTTGCAATCTTATGCATGAGAACTGCTTTTGCTCCAGGATATGTTAGGACTATTGACAGTTTTGACTTAGCAGCTGGATCTCTTTTTATTATAGACTCTAAAAATTCATTCATAATTAGTTAATAGATTTAATTAAATTTAATTTTAGTCGTTACAACAACAACAATTGGATTTTGATTTACAAACACAGTCATTGTTATCTTTACAAGCACATTTATAATTAGTGCAGTTTCTACATTTACATTTTTGATTTTTGCAAACCATAGGAAATATATAATTATTATAATTCTAAATACAACTTATAATTTTGACTAGATTTGATCTAAAGTAAGACCCTTAACATTCGCTGGTACAGCAACATCCATCATCTTAGGATTTGAAAGATTTAGATTTTCCATGATATCCGCGTATTCTTGTTTAGATTTTACCTGTAGTCGAGGATTGTTATTTCTTTCCTTTTCAATAGTTGAGAATTTTTTTCCGTTATAATCATGAGCAGGGTATACAAGAGTTTTTTCTGGTAATTTCAAAAGTTTATTAAATAAGGATTCATAAGCATCGTAAGAACTCCCATTTTGAAAATCGGTCCTTCCAGTTCCATTTATTAAAAGTGTATCACCTGTAAAAACTCTATCATTCATTAAATAACTATATGAGCAGTCTGTATGTCCAGGTGTATACATTGCCTTTAATTGAATATTTTCAATATTAATTTTTTCGTTATCTTTAATTTTCAGGTCAATTACTTCAGATTTAGAATTTTCTCCCATTATTCTTACACAACTTGTTCTTTTATTTAATTCGTTTAAAGCCGTAATATGGTCAGCATGAATATGCGTATCAATTACTTTAACTAATTTTAATTTTAATTTTTCCAACATTTTTAAATACTCTTCTGTATGTTCAATCACTGGATCAATTATTAGGGCTTCACGCCCTTCACCGCTAGAAATTACATAGGTGTAGGTAGAAGATTTTGTATCAAATAATTGTTCAAATATCATAAGGTAATAATATTATATTATTTACCTGAGATTATTTTTCAAGAGGTTTATGAGTTGGTTTTGCCCATTCTTTTCCTTTAAACATTACATTCCATTGTAACCAAGGAAAAAGTTTTGATTTCATTTGCCAATATAAAGAGCTAGGTTTTGTTGGGTCAAAAGGAAAACTAGGTGTTACTTTTCCTGCGTAACAAAACTCTGCAAGCATCACTTTTCCATAAGCTACAGTTAGAGGACATGCCCCATAACCGTCATAGTGTCTGTAGCTATCTGCAGATTTGTTTATGTCTTTAATAATGTTATGTGCTACTATTGGAGCCTGTTTTCTGACAGCTGCACCTGTTTTTGCATTTGGAGCATTCATTACATCTCCCAAACTATAAACATTATCAAACTTTGTGTGTCTTAAAGTTCCTACCTTATGATCAACATCAACCCATCCACCAGCATCTGCCAATGGACTATTTTTAACAAAGTCTGGCGATGTCTGTGGTGGGGTAACATGAATAAAATCAAATTTTTTAGTTGTTTCTTTTGTGTTTCCATCTTTATCAGATTGCTTAAATACAGCTTCTTTGCTATTTCCATCAACAGAAATTAAATTGTGTTGAAAACTTCTTTTTATTCCATAACTGTCACATATTTCATTTAATGGTCCTTGAAAATGAGGCACACCAAAAATAACTGGTTTTGCACACAAGAACTCTAAATGGCTATCTTTTAATTTACCTTTTTTCTTTAAATGATCAGCAGCAAGGTAAGCAATTTTTTGAGGAGCACCCGCGCATTTAATCGGCATTGGTGGTTCTGTGAATAACAATGTTCCACCATCTAATTTTTTTAAACATTCCCAAGTATAGGTAGCCATATCAGCAGAATAATTTGTGCATACATTATTTTTGCCTAAATGTTCTTTTAAACCCTTTACTCCATCAAAATTTAACTTTAATCCTGGGCATACAACGAGATAATCGTAAGTATAGTTTCCTTTATTTGTTTTAACTGAATTTTTTTCTGGAATAAATTCTTCTGCATATTCTTTTATCCATTTAACATATTTAGGCATTACTTCAGACATTGGTTTAATTGTATTTCCAACATCATATGCTCCAGCACCAACTAAAGTCCATGCAGCTTGATATAATGATTTTTCTGAAGGTTCTATTATTGAGATACTCAAATCAGATTTTAAATTATTTATTCTTGAAGCGACAGCAATTCCTGCGCATCCTCCACCCACGATTAATATATTTGAATGGCTCATATGTTAAAATTTTAACATCTTTATAGACAATTTAATATACGTCTTAAAAGTTGTTTAGTTTCCAAAATCGTTGAAATATCTGCTTTATTTATTTATAATAGTTCTAATTAAAATATAAGGAGACTTTAATGACTTTAAAAATTAATAGTGTTGCACCAGATTTTACAGCACAAACCCAAATGGGGAAGATAAAATTTCACGAATGGCTTGGAGATAGTTGGGGAGTGCTATTTTCACATCCTAAAGATTTTACACCAGTTTGTACTACTGAGTTAGGTGCTTTAGCAAGAATGAAACCAGATTTTGATGCAAGAAATGTAAAAGTAATGGGATTATCCGTAGACCCAGTTTCTGATCACGAAAAATGGTTAGAAGATATTACAGATGTATGTGGAATGAAACCAGAGTATCCAATTGTTGCAGACGAAAAATTGGAAGTAGCAAAGTTATATAACATGTTAGAGGGTGATGCGGGAACTACTTCAATGGGCAGAACTGCGGTAGATAACGAAACTGTTAGAACAGTTTATATCATCAGGCCTGATAAAAGAATTGGATTATTCCTTACATACCCAATGACAACTGGCAGAAATTTTGCTGAAATTTTAAGAGCAATAGACTCTATGCAGAGAACAGCAAAACATAAAATTGCAACGCCTGCAGATTGGAAACCAGGAGAGGATGTAATTATCGTTCCTAAAGTAACTAATGAGGAAGCAAAAAAAATATATCCTGATGGCTGGGAAACAATAAAGCCTTACTTAAGAAAAGTACCTGACCCGCAAAAGTAAAATAGATATTAAAGTACTAAACCAACAATCTCAGCATTGGGAATACAATTTTTCAAATAAGCCTGAGATGTTTGGTTTAGAAGCAAGTGAACCAGCAAAAAAATCTTTAAAAATTTTTCAAAAAAACAGTTCAAAAATGATTGTTGAATTAGGTGCTGGGCTTGGAAGAGATAGTATTTTTTTTGCAAAAAACAAAATATCAGTAAATTCATTAGATTATAGTAAAACAGGCATTAATATTATAAATAAAAAAATTTTAGATAATAATTTACAAAATATAACTGCAAAAGTTTTTGATATAAGAAAAAAATTACCTTTTCAAGACAATTCAATAGACGCTTGTTTTTCACATATGCTTTATTGTATGGCTTTAACTTCAGCCGAATTATCTTATCTTAACAATGAAATTTTAAGAATTTTAAAACCTAATGGTTTCAATATTTATACCGTGAGGAATGAATATGATGGTGATTATAAAAACGGGATACCAAGAGGTGAAGACATGTTTGAAATTGACGGATTTATAGTCCATTTTTTTACTAAGGAAAAAGTTTACTCTTTAATGGATGGATTTAAAAATATTTTATTAGAAGACTTTGAAGAAGGAAGTTTTCCAAGGAAACTTTACTTTGTGGCAAACAAAAAAATTAATTAGTCTTTTTGTACCGTCTCATCGAGACATTCGCTAATAATAGGTTAGGATCAATAAAAGTTTTTGATTTTTTAATTTTTTGAAAAGATTTATAAGCAAATATTGCAATTGGTAGCTCAGTGCACCCCAGTATTATTTTTTTACAATTTAATTTTATTAAATGGTTAACTGCAGGTTTAATCGCTTTCTCTGCTTCTTTTACTTTTCCTGTTTTTACAAGTCTTATTGCTTTATTGACAGATTTAATTTGTAAAGATTGACTAGGACTTATTAAATTAAATTCTTTATCAAAATATTTACTATAAACTTTAGTTTTCAAAGTTGCTTCAGTACAAAGAATTCCTATTTTTGAATTTTTTTTACAGGTTTTTTTTGTATGTAAATAAACTTCTTTAGGCATACTGATGATTGGAATTTTAATTTTTTTTTGCAAATCTTTATGCCAGTGATGTGCTGTATTGCATGGCATAACTATAAATTTACACTTATTCTTTTTTAAAAGATTACATCCTTTTACAAGACTTTTTAGAACATAATTATATCTATTTAAATTTTCAGGTCTTTTTGGGATATTTGATTTGTTATATAAAATAAACACAGGGTAATTTTGATCGGTCTTACCCACATTTAATTTTGCAAGTTTATTACAAAAGTCTAAACCTGCTCTGGTTCCCATTCCTCCTAAAATACCTATCATTTTCCCCAAAAGTTAATATTTGTTATCCAATTTATTGAAAAGAAAATCAATGATTATATCGCCCAAAGAGATTAATGTGATTTATGAATAGAAATCTAGCAGTTCTAACTTTAAGCCAAATTTTTAGTTTTACAGCAGCTCCAGTAACAGTGTTTTTAAGTGGAATAATAGGGTCACAAATAAGTCCGCTAAAATCTTTATCAACTTTACCAATGTCTATTTCCGTGCTTGGAATAGCGATTGGAGCAGTTATAGCCTCTAAATTAATGAGCATTATAGGAAGAAAACTTGGATTTATAGTAGCATCAATTGGTAATTGTTTAGCATCAATCATTGCAGCTTACTCAATATTTATTCAAGGCTTTTACCTTTTTTGTTTAGCAAATTTTTTTATAGGCGTAGGAATGGCTTTTACTCATCAATATCGTTTTGCTGCTGCCGAAAGTGTTGAAAAAAATAAAATTCCAAGAGCTATTTCTATTATTTTATTGGGAGGTATAGTTTCTGCAATTATAGGGCCGGCAGTTGCCAATATTTCTAAAAATTTAATAGAGACTTATATGTATGTAGGATCTTACCTTGCACTTTCAGTTTTAACATTTTTACCGACTATTTTCTTTATATTTTATACAAACACTTCAAAAATTGAGACTAATACAGTTTACGCAGGAAGAAGCTATTTAGAACTTCTTTCACAACCAAAATATTTACAAGCAATTATAGCATCAGCATTAGGATACGCTATTATGACATTTTTAATGACAGGGACTCCATTAAGTATGCATGTAATGGAAGGTATGAGTTTAAGTAAAACAAGTATCGTAATACAAATACATGTAGCTTGTATGTTTTTACCATCTTTAATTACGGGTAATTTAATCAAAAAGTTTGGTCATTCAAAGATTATGTATGCAGGTTCGATGCTTTATTGCATCACTATAATTGTTAGTTTTTTTGATCAATCATTTTTTAATTATATGTTCGCTCTAATATTTTTAGGTTTTGGATGGAATTTTTTATTTATCTCTGGAACAAGTTTATTAGTTTTAACGTATAAGGAAAATGAAAAATATAGAGCCCAAGGTCTTAATGATTTCATAGTTTATACAGTTCATGCATTAGGAAGTTTGTCTTCAGGTGTTTTAATTGTTCTCACTAACTGGAAAATAATGAATATAATCTGTATTCCTCTAATTATAATAATAATTTTGACTGTAATAAGAGCAGACTCAATTAGCAAAAAATGAGTTTCTTATTACTTGGATTTTTTACTGGCATAAGTTTAATTTTAGCAATTGGAGCTCAAAATATTTTCGTAATAGAGCAAGGACTTAAAAAAAAATATGTGTTTATTGTTTGTTTTATTTGTTCTTTATCAGATTTTATTTTAATTTTTTTAGGGATATTTTTATTCGAATATTTCAAAATATATTTTACAAAAAATGTAGAAATTATATTTAATATAATGCTACTCATTTTTCTGATTTACTTTATTTATAACAAAGTAATTTCTTTGTATAAAAACACTGATATTTACTTTGAAGATGAAAATTTAAATTTTAAAACAATAGTGATTAAAACTCTTGGATTTACTTATTTAAATCCCCATGTTTATTCTGATACTGTTTTCTTTTTAGGAAACTTTTCAAAAAATTTTCTAATTATTAACAAATATTTATTTGGCATTGGTGCTTCTATTGCATCATTCTTATTTTTTTTTTCACTGGGATATTTAGCAAAATTCTTTTCAAATAATTTAGTTAATTCAAATACTTGGAAAACAATAAATTTCTTTATAATTATATTTATGACAGTTTTATCTAGCTATGTTTTTATGGATATAATTGATTTAATATGAAAATCTGAGCTAATTAATTATTTTCAAATTGATAAGTTGTAAGCAATTTGTGGTTGGTTTCAGATAATATTCTCCATGAGGAAAAAATATAATCTTTAGCTGAGCAATCAAATCCATTTATCGGTTGATAACATACAAACCATAGTTTACTTAAATTGCTTAAATCGTCACTAGATTTCAAAAAATTAATATTATTGTCTTTAGAAATTTTGATATTTTTAGCGTAATTAATAGTAAGCTTTTCAGTTAGTTCATCACTAGCCTTAATAATTACACTTTTATCCTCAAAATTAGATATATAGATTAGTGATTTTCTAAATTCAGGTTTAGATATTTCTCTCTCAAAAATTTCAATATAGTTATTTGTTATTGTTGAGCTTAGGATAATAAATAAAATTATATATCTTTTTTTATTATTACTCTCATTTAATAGCAAGTTAGATATTAGTATAATAATTGGAACTAAAATAAAAATGATATATCTATCAATTAGAATAGGTTTCTGAAATATACTGTAGACCAGAGGTATGAAATAAGAAAAGAATAAAATAAAAATTAATAACAAAAATTTACTGTTATATTTAAATATTGATACTCTATTACTGTAAATCAAATATAATAATATTATAAAGTAAATTAATCCCATAATTTTAGATCCAAAAAATCTTGAAAAGAAAAAGTTATAAAAAAAATCTAAACTTACCTGTTGAATCCAAAATTCTTTTATCCCCATTTGTAACAATAATGAATCGAACATAAAAAAAAGATAAATACATATTGAAATAAAAATTATAGAAATTTCAAATAAAATTGTTCTTTTTTTAAAAATATAATTTACTAATAAAAATATGATCTGAGAAAAAATAATTATGAAAAAAAATATATGCAAACAGGTACCTAAAACCGTAAATAAAATATAAAGAATTGAAAATAAAAATTTTGATTTATTTAAATCTTTTAAATCATAAATTTTAAAAAAAAAAATTATATTTAAAATACTTACGAAAAATACTAATGAGTATAATCTTGTCTCTTGAGAATAACTTATTAGATAAAAATTAATTGAGCTTATTATAGCTGTTAATAGAAAACTTTTATTATTATTTATTTGAAAAGACAAATAACTTAGAGCCGGTATAGATAAAACCCCAAATATTAACGGCAAAATTCTACCGATACTTGGATCATAACCCAAGATATAAAAAAAGGTTTTTAAAATTAAATTAAATACTAAATGTGTACCTCTATCTAATTCTTTCGATCTCTCTAAAGTTTCTGAGAAAGAAATTGAAGGATCAGCGACCCAAAAACCTGCTTGTTCATCAAACCAGTAATCCTCAAAATTTAAGTTGTAAACTCTTAATAAGACTCCAAATAAAAAAATTAAAAAAAAAAAAATTATGTATTTATTTAATAAATTACTTTTCTGAATAACCATATTTTTTTAATCTTACATCACCAGTTCTTGCATGAGCTTCCATACCTTCATATCTTGAAATTCTTGCTGCTGCAGATCCAACTTCTTTTGTAGATTCTTTTGTCATTCTTTGAAAACTTAGGGTTTTGATAAATTTTCCAACAAATAAACCGCCTGTATACTTACCAGCTCCTTTGGTTGGTAATATATGATTTGTACCAGAACATTTATCTCCGTAAGCAACTGTTGTTTCTTCTCCAATAAATAATGATCCATAATTTTTTAATCTTTCATGAAACCAATTGTCATCATTTGTTTGCACCTCTAAATGCTCTGGTGCATATTCGTCACTTATTTTTAACATTTCTTCGTTGTTATCACAAAGCACAACCTCTCCATAATCTTTCCATGCAGCTTCGGCACTTATTTTTGGTAATTCAGGCAATTCAGAAATTAGTTCTGGTACTCTTTTTATTACTTGGTCTGCAAGTTTTTTACTTGTGGTAAATAACCATGCCGGAGAATTGTATCCATGTTCAGCTTGACCCACTAAATCTACTGCAACAATTTCTGGATCAGCAGTATCGTCTGCAATTATTGCTATTTCAGTTGGTCCAGCAAATAAATCAATACCAACTTTACCAAATAATATTCGTTTTGCTTCTGCAACAAACTGATTTCCAGGACCAACAAGCATATCTGCAGGCTCGTT
The DNA here is from genome assembly GCA_902561075.1 of uncultured Pelagibacteraceae bacterium. Classification (GTDB taxonomy): domain Bacteria; phylum Pseudomonadota; class Alphaproteobacteria; order Pelagibacterales; family Pelagibacteraceae; genus Pelagibacter. The sequence continues at coordinate 28,502 of CACEOC010000001.1, read as the reverse complement.
TCCAAACATTCCATAAGTCATTGCTGCAATTGCTGGAACGCCACCTAAATTTAATATTTTATCAGCACCACAAAGATCAGCTGTGTAAATAACCGACGGATTAGCACCTACACCTTCTTTTGGAGGACTACATGCAATTATGTTTTTTACACGTGCAACTTTTGCTGTCGTAACACTCATAACTGCTGAAGCTATATGTGCGTATCTTCCTCCAGGTATGTAACATCCTGCTGTATTAATTGGGACTAATTTTTGACCAGCATACAAACCTTTGGAAAGCTCTACCTCAAAATCTTGCCCATAATTTTTTAATTGTGCTTCGGCAAATTTTCTCACGCGCTCGTAAGAAAATTGGATATCATCTTTTGTTTTTTGGTTTAATGATTTCTTTATTTCTTCTATTTTTTCTTTTGATACAATTATTTCTCCGTCATATTTATCAAATTTTTTAGTTAATTCTTTACAGCCGTCCTCTCTTGATTTTTCTAATTCATTTAAAAGTTTCTGAACAATTTCTCTCGTTTTAACATCATCAGTCGAGGGTTGCTTTGGAGATTTTTTTAAATATTTCATTAGTATAAAGAATTTTATTTCATTAATTAATCTAAGGCAACAACTGCAGCTGCAATTGACGCTAATCTTGCGGTTGCTACATCCGACCTTGAAGTTATAACTATTGGAACTCTTCCCCCAACGACCACACCAGCAGCGCATGCACCCATAAAATAAACCATAATTTTTACAAGAGCATTGCCAGTTTCTATACTTGGAACTAGTAATACATCAGCTTCACCTGCAACTAAATTTTTAATACCTTTAATTTCTGCCGACTTTTTTGAGATACTGTTATCAAATGCTAAAGGCCCAAACACATCAGCATTTAAATTTTCTTTCTTAGCAAGTTCAGTTATTTCTTTCGCATCTAATGAACTTTGAACACTATTTAAAACTTCCTCTGTTGCAGATAATACTGATATTTTAGGCCTTTCATTTCCAATTCTACTGCAAAAGTTAATTGCATTTTTAAGAATATGCATTTTTGTTTTTACATTAGGGCTTACGTTTAAAGCACCATCAGTAATTATTAATGGTTTATCTTCTTTATTAAGTGTCATATGCCAAATATGACTTAACCTTGTTTTACCGATTAAATTATATTTTTTTTTTATTACTTCCTTCATTAAAACGTCAGTATGAATATGTCCTTTTACAATAATTTTTATTTTACCTTCAGATGCTAGCTCTGCAGCAATTACTGCTGTTTTATTTTCGTTCTTTTCATTGATTATTTCAAATTCAGAAATATCAAAATTCAATTCTAAAGCACACTTTTCTATTTCATCCTTATCTCCAATAAAGATTGGAGATATTAAATTTTCATTAACTGAGTCCATAACTGACATCATTGTTATTGATTTACCAGCATTAACTATACCAGCTAAAATACCTTTTTTTTGATGTGCAACATCTAGAAGATTATTTGGACATATTATTTCTTTATCAGATAGCATTTAATCGATACTTATATATTATGTTAATATGGCATTAAATAGAAATAACAACTAAAATTGGTCACTTTGTTGCATTGGAACAAAAATATAAATATTTAGATAAGTTTTATGAGTTCAGAAACCATTAAAATAAATTGGAATTGTAGACATACTTGGAAAAAAAGTTCTAAGAATACAGCCTGGTGTTTACTTGGTTGCTCAATAGGGGATTTTGGAACAATTTTATTTTTTCAATTATCTGGAATTTTATTTCCAATTTTAGGAATAATGATATTGGCAATCATTAATGGATTAATAACAAGTATTATTCTTGAAACAGTAATATTGATTAGGCAAAACTTTAGTATTAAAAATGCAATCAAAACAGCATTTGGAATGAGCTTTATTTCTATGATAAGCATGGAAATAGCAATGAATTTAACAGACTATATTATTACAGGTGGAGCGGTTCTAAATTGGTATGTGATACCTGTTATGTTATTTGTCGGATTTATTACACCGTTACCTTATAACTATTACAAATTAAAAAAATATAATATCAGTTGTCATTAAAATGGAAAATTTAATTCAAAATATTTTAGCAATTTGTTTAGGTATGATGATTTTCTTCTCGTTTGTTTTAGCGCCTATGATATTTAAAATTTTAGATGCTGAAAATGCAGGTAAGTTTGTAAGAAAAATTTTCCCATATTACTATTTCATAAATTTAGTTTTTTTATTAATTGCAATTATTTTATTCTTTGTAATTTCTTTGATAAGTATTAATTTTTATATAACTCTAGCTTTAGCTATATCTTTTATTTTCGCACAATTTATTTTAATGCCTTTGATAAACAAACTAAAAGATAATAATGAAGAAAAAAAATTTAAGTACGCACATGGTGCATCTGTAGCAATTAACTTCATTCAAATGTTAGGGTTAATTTATCTCTTAATTTAATGAGGAAATTTTTAATTCTTATTATATTTTTCATACCTAATATTTCTTTTTCAAATGAAGCTCTTATAAATTCACTTAAAGATGGAAAAAAAATTATATTTATAAGACATGCAATAGCACCTGGGGGTGGAGATCCTAAAAGTTTTAATATAAAAAAATGTTCAACTCAAAGGAATTTAAACGATGAAGGCAAAATTCAGTCAAAAAAAATTGGGAATTTTTTTAAAATAAATAAAATTGAAATTAGTAAAATTTTATCAAGTGAATGGTGCAGATGTAAAGACACAGCTAAAATTGCATTTGGAAAATTTGAAACTTTTAATGCTTTAAATTCTTTTTATGAGGCTAGATTTCAGAAAAATAGGTCAAGTCAAATTAGAGATTTAAGAAACTTTATTTCTAGTTGGGAAAGCGATTCTAACCTAATATTAGTTACACATTATGTTGTAATATATGATTTATTAAATATTGCTGTTTCATCGGGAGAAATGATAATTACAGATAAAAAACTAAATATTATTGGTAATTTAGAAATTAATTAATAAATTGAATTATAATTTAAAAGTGATAATCCTAAAATAATATGGATAACGTAACTAAAACAATCCAACTAATTTTATTAGGCATTATTCTGGCGAGCACAGTCATTGCTGTTGGCATTGAAATAAGAACAATGTTTATAAATGAAAGTGTGACCCTAGCTGATCTTCTTCTCTTATTTCTTTATCTAGAAGTAATGGCTATGGTTAGAGTGTTTTGGGAACAACAATCAATTTCTATATCATTGCCACTTTTAATTGCTATAACAGCATTAAGTCGATTTATAATTTTACAAGGAAAATCTTTAGATCCAAGTGCTCTTATTTATGAGGCAGGAGCAATATTGTTAATAGCAGTAGCTATTGTAGTATTAAGATTAAGACATAGCGAAAAATTAGGTATTTCAAAAAAGAAAAAATAATTTAACTAATTTTTTAGTAATGAAAATCATTCTCAATTATTTTTAAAAATAATTTTTTTTTTACTTAATTTTTTTTGATAATGATTATCATTTTTAACAATTATTGTTGAAATAATTTTATTTCAATTTAAATAAATTATCATGGAATTAGAAACTTATAACTGTAGAAAATGTGGTTTAACAATTTCGTCTACATGTTCAAAATGCCATAGAGTAGTTGATGTTAAAAAACTTGATGATGGTTGTATTGTGCAAGTAACGAAATGTGGCGAGTGTGCAAGCACGCCTGTGATTAAAGATATTTGCGTCTCAACAACTAAATAAATTTAATATAACAAACCATTATACTTGCTTATTAAATTTAGAGCTTTAGAGTAATTCTAATGGAGATAGTAACCAAATTTGCTCCTATTGCTTTGGCTCTTATTATGTTTGGACTAGGTCTGGGTCTAAGGACTGAAGATTTTTTAAGAGTTTTTTATAACCCTAAAATTTTTATAGTTGGATTAACTACTCAGATTATTATTCTTCCAATTGTAGCCTATTTGCTAATTATATTATTTAACGTTTCTTCTGAATTAGCATTAGGTCTTATGATAATAGCTGCAGCACCAGGAGGGGTCACATCAAACGTTCTTACCAAAATTGCAAAAGGTGATGTTGCTCTTTCAATTTCATTAACAGCACTTACTAGTTTAATTTGTATTATCTCCGTTCCTATTATTGTTTTTCATTCTGCTAATTTAATAGGGGTAACTGAGGCTACAAATAATTTATCAATGATATCTATTTCTTTACAAATGGCTGGTATAGTTACACTTCCGGTAATAATTGGAATGTTGATAAGAAAATTTGCCAATAATTATGTTACCAAAAATATTTCAATTTTTGAAAATATTACAATTGTTTTATTTACGTTTGTTTTTTTAGCAATTTGGATCGAGGAGGGAGAAAATATATTTTTTTATATAAAAAAATCTGGATCAATTGTTTTAGCTTTAAATATTTTAATGATGGTAATTGCTTATTATATTGCTAAATACTTTTCATCTACTATCCAACAAAGAAAATGTATTTCTATTGAATGTGGTCTTCAAAATGGAACACTTGCTGTTTTTGTTGCATCTCAACTTTTTGATGACATAATTTATTTAATACCGACTGCTTGTTATGCACTAGTAATGTATCTAACTGCATTTATATTTATATTTTTTTTAAGAAAAATTGAAGCCTAATAACTTTTTTCCATCAACCAAAGACCGTTTGCGGACAAGAAGTACAGTTTTCCAGTTTCTGGTTGAATTTGGATATCTCTAATCCTACCAATTGTATTTTTGAATATAACTTCCTCTACAACCTCTTCCTCTGTCTTATCTATAAAATCTAGTTTTCTTAAGGACATATCTTTTAATGAGGTGATTAATGCATGACCATTCCATTCATTAAATTCATTTCCTTTATAAATTGTTATTGCACTTGTCGCAATTGAAGGAACCCAATACTTAATCGCTTTTGTAAATCCTGGTTTCCATTTTGGTCCTATTTCAGTTCCGGTATAATTAGTTCCTCCCCATCCAAGAATTTTCCAACCATAATTTTCACCAATTTTTACTTCCCCAAACCAGTCACCACCTCTAGCGCCATGATTACTTATGTATACTTTGTCATCAAATGGAGAAACAACTAGTCCTTGTGGATTTCTAATGCCTATCTGATAAATTTCAGGCAACCATTTTTTTTTATTAATATAATGTGGATTATCTTTTGGCACACTTCCGTCAATATTTATTCTGATTATACTTCCTGGGTGCTTTGTAGGATCTTGAGCAATCATCCCAGCTCCTCTTTCTCCAGCGGATGCAAATAACATGTTCTCCTTTATTGCTAAGCGTGAACCAAAATGGTAACCAGATTTTATTGGTGGTTCTGCTCTAAACAAATTATTAAAAATAATTTTTTTCTTATCAAATTTACCTTTGGCAATCGATGTACTTGTTTTTCCTTGTCCTCTGTTTTCAGAATAAGAAACGTATATAAAATCATCTTTATATAAAATATCTAACAATCCTCCTTGACCATCTTCTAAAATTTTTAGATTGTGCTCAATATTACTGATTCTATTATTCTCAATATCAATAAGTTTAATTTTTCCACTTTTTTCAGTCAAAATAATGATGTTTTTTGTAATAAAACTCGAACCCCAGGGTTGATCAAAAGTAGCTATTTTATTTAAAGAAAACTCTGCTGAGATCGAATGATTATTTAATAGTAAAAAAAATAAACAAATTAAAAATTTTTTCATTCTCTTAATAAAATCTCTAGTTCTTTTGCAACTTTTTTTGATAAGTAAATATTTTTATTTAAATTATTTTGATATCTTTCATATTTTTTTTGTCCAGGGTACTTAATTTCTGTCACACCTTTTAATTTAGGTAACCTTTTAACGGTTTTTATATTTTTGTTTATTTCATTTTTAAATCTTTTATTAAATAAGTTAGATTTAAAAACGATAAATAAATGACCTATGTTTTGTGGTCCTGAAAAGTCATCAAAAGGGTCTTTTACCTTTCCACTATGTGCGCTCCCAGTCATCACTCCACTTAAAATATCCACTACCCAGGCAAGGCCAGAGCCCCTAAAATCTCCCATGGGCAACTGAACACCTTCTAATGCTTTTTTTGCATTTGTGGTAATATTTCCATTTTTGTCTAAAGCAACGCCGTATGGAATTTTTTTACCAAGTTTAGCGGCAACTCTAATTTTACCTCTATTAATCTTAGACATGGATGAGTCAAATATAAATGGTTTCTTCTTAAAAGAGGGAAAACCAAATGCAATTGGATTGGTTCCAAATAAACTTTTTTTTGCTCCATAGGGTGCAATTGCTGGAGGAGCATTTGTGAAACATATAGCTATAAGATTTTTATTAATTGCTTTTTGTATAAAATAACTCGATAAACCATAATGCCCGCTATTTCTAACACCAACTAATCCTATACCGGTTTTTTTAGCATTTGAAATAGCTTGTTTAATTCCAATGTCAGCTGCCACAAAGCCTATACTATTATTTGCGTTTACTAAAGAAATAGACTTAGAGATTTTTTTAATATTTATCTTTGCTTTGGGGTTTATTAATTTTTTCTTTATCCTGTCACAATACATCTTTAGTCTAGACACTCCATGAGATGGGGCACCTACTAGTTCAGCATTAATAATAACCTCAGCACTAATTTTTGCTTCTTTTGATCCAAATTTATGTTTTTTAAAAATATTAGAAATTTTTTCTAATAATTCTTTTTTCTTATACATAAATTAATAAACTTTAACCCTTGCCTCTCCAAGGTATTGTTTTATCTATAATTTTACGTAGAGTTATGTCAAATAAAAGTCCTAGCATTCCCATTATAAAAATAGTTATCCAAATAACTTCATATTGGAAATATTTTTTCGCAACGTTTTCAACAAAACCAATTCCTGTGGTTCCTGCTAAAAATTCTGCAGCTACCAAAGTTCCCCAGCACATCCCCACTGCAACTCTTATTCCAGTTAAAATTTCTGGTAACGAATTAGGAAATATTACATGTCGTAAAATTTGTCTTTTCGATGCACCTAAAGAGTGAGCTGCATGAATTTTAGAAAGCTGAGTTCCTGAAGCACCCGCTCTTGCAGAGATAATCATTATTGATAAAGAGACCATAAATAATAAAAATACTTTGCCTGTATTATCTATTCCTAAAACAGAAATTATTAGAGGTGCCCAAGCCAATGGAGGCACAGGTCTATAAAGTTCGATCAATGGATCAAAAAAACCTTTTGCAAATCTATTTAACCCCATAAATAAACCTAGCGGTACTCCAATTAATATTCCAAAAATTAATCCTAAAAAAACTCTCAAAAAAGAATCCCAAATATGACCATAGGGTACAGGAATTTTAAATAATTTGAAATCACCGGTAACAATTTTTAAAACATTACTTTTAAAATTTTCTTTAACAATCCCATCTTTAGAGTGGACAGGATATTCTCCAGGTAATATATCTGCTATCCAATCTGGTAAAATAAAACCTATAATTTTACTTACATCCATCATATCAATCCAAAGTAGTGGAATATTTTTGTAACCGACGCTTGGTTTTGACATCAATATAAATTTATTTAGAGTATCTGAAGGTTTCGGTAGCCATCTACCTGAACCTTGCTCAGAGCAACTTGGACCACTTGCAACAATTGTACCTGCTGGAAAAAAAAATATATCAATTAGTCTTAATCCTCCCTGTTCTTTTTTTTGAAGAACATCAAATTCTATAATTGCGTCTTTCATCTCATCCAATGCGTCAGGTGGATATATACTTGCAAATTCAATCCTTCTTGCTATTTTCACAATATTTTTTGCATAAGTAGAAGCTATTTCATCTGACTCATTAAGGTCATTTCTATATCTTTTAATTTCATCTTTTAATAATTTAATTGAACTTTTAAATTGAGGATTATGATTTTTTAATTTAAAAAATTTATCATTAATAACTTTAAGCTCTTTTGCAGCCGCATCAAATTTTAATCCTTTGTCCGTTGCTGGAATTAAAGGAACTTCCATAGTATTTTCAATTGATCCAGTTCCTGATTGAACTGTGGTAATCCCCCAACCGCCTTCCTCTAATACTGCTTTTTGTCTCTTATTTTTTTCTAACTCTGTTTCAAAAGGATAATCATTTTTTTGGAAATCAATGCTTAATGATCTCAATTCTTCTGTCATTTCTCTAATTTTTATTTTTGTATCTATTTCCATTAAGTTATCGTCAGTTAATAGAGGTATTAGCTGGTTAGTTTTATTTACAAATCTGACCAAAATAGTTTTCTGTTGATTAGACAACACTGGTGAGTCCTTAATTTCTGTAGAAATTTTCTTTAAATTTTCATTTTCAATTTTTATAACAGAGGTACTTTTGAATTCTCTTTCCTCAATTGGAAATTGATATTTTAAACCTAACAATGACTCATTAATTTTTGCAACCTGACATAATTCGTTTGCTGACTTAGGGTAAAAACCTTTAGCAATATCCCAGGAATAATATAACCATACAAGCAAAATCGCACTGCTTCCAACAATTATCCAATGAGTTCCTCCTTTAGCCCTTTCAGGATTGCCAAAAACCGCATCTACTTTTTCTCTCTTAATTAGTCGTCTGCCGTATAAAATACATCCAACTATTGATACTAGGATTATTATAGTTATAAACTGAGTAAACATTTAACTATCTTTCCCCATTATTTCTTCTTCCATGTCCCATATCATTGATAAAATTTCTTCCCTTTTAGAAGAAAATTCTTTATTTTTTTTAATATCTCTTAAGTCTTTTTTCAAACCCATCTCAGCAAATGGAAGATTATATTCTTTATGAATTCTACCTGGTCTTGGTGCCATCACATATAATCGTTCACCGAGTAATAATGCTTCTTCGACAGAGTGGGTAATAAGGATTATTGTTTTACCAGTTTCTTTCCAAATTTTTAAAACCAATGACTGCATTTTTTCTCTAGTTAAGGCATCTAAGGCACCTAGCGGTTCGTCCATTAAAATTAGATCTGGATCATTTATTAGACATCTTGCAAGAGCAACTCTTTGCTGCATTCCGCCTGATAATTGGTAAGTGGGTGTGTTACCAAAACCTTTTAAACCGACAATATCTAACCATTCATTAACTTTTTTACTAGTGGTGCTTGGATCCTCGTTTTTCATTCTTAATCCAAAATTTACATTTTCTGAAACTGTTAACCATTCGAATAATGCCCCCTGTTGAAACACCATACCCCTGTCAACTCCTGGTCCAATAATTTCATTATTACCCAATGTGATTGTTCCTGATGTTGGTCTAATAAAACCCGCAGCAATATTTAATAAAGTAGTTTTACCACAACCAGATGGTCCTAGAACTGTTAACAGCTCACCTTTTTTAATTGTAAAATTTAAATCCTTTAATGCGTGTACAGTATCCCCTTTCGGTGTTCGAAAAATCATATTTAGATTTTGAGAAACTAAGTCACTCATAAAGCAATATTATATTAGAAAATTTAAAAAAAAATAGGCACCAATTAAAGTAATTGGCGCCTATTAAAATTAATTATCCTTAGATTACAATGGTAAGAAACTTGTGTCTACATTCCCGCTTGGCGTACCCATACCTTTTAGAAACGCATCTAAGTTTCCACTCTCCATAGATTTTTTTGTTTCTTCGGGAGTTAAAAATTTAAATCCACTTAATGTTTCTTTCATATCTGCAACTTTCATTTCAGAAGCTTTTGACATAGAATTCAAATCACTTTTTCCAGCTCTATATCTATCATTAGCCTCGTGTGTAACCTCTATAAAAGTTCTAAGCATACCAGGATTTTCCTTCATAAACTTATCAGTTACTGAAGTTATATCAATTCCAAGAATACCTGCTGCTCTAGCTTCATCAACTGAAAGCAATCTAGATCCAACTGCAGTAGCTGCTTTAATAGAATTTCCACCAAACAAACATGCCATCACAACATCACCGCTTACTAACGCTGCAGCACCTTCCTCAGGATCCATTTGAATTATATCCATTTTTCCTCTATCAGCTCCAACAACTTTCATACTTTCGTCAAAAACATACTCAGCCATTGTTCCTAGTGGAACTGCAACTTTTTTACCCTCTAATTCAGTAGCATTTGCTTTTGTAATTCCGGATGCATTTGAAGTAACACATGTTGTTCCTCCCATTCCGTATTCCATTGCAATATCAACTAATTTAATAGGTGCTTTTGATTTTACAGCATTTATAAATGGAACCAATCCTTGCGAGTAAGAAATATCAATATCTCCCGCCAACATCGCATCAGTCATCGCTCCACCATTAGTGAAATTTGTCCATTTTACTGGAACTCCAAGCGCTTTAGCAAAAGCTTTTTTTTGCATATCCTCTAAATTTGGACTTGGCCATTCTAAAAAGTATGCAACTCTGACTTCTTTTGCAGCCGAATTTGCGACTGAAATTGACATCGTCAGAGCAATCAAACTTCCTAAAATAAAACTTATTATTTTTCTCATTTTGTCTCCGTTAATTAAATTTAATGGCTGTATTTAAGTTTAAAAAGCAGTGCTTGTAAATGACGAATTAATCATGCCAGAGATGCCTAATGAGAAATACAATTTTTAGTTGTGTTGTTATAACTCATCAGGTATGTGCAAAAACTAGTAGTTAAATTAAAATTTTTAGTCTAAAAATTTAAAATTAACCAAAAAAAAATGAGTTCAGAAAAAAATTCTATACCTAATTCCCTTAATGAACATTGGATGCCATTTACATCTAATAGAGATTTTAAACAAAGACCAAGACTTATAACAAGTGCAAATGGTGTTTACCTTAAAAATCATGAGGGCAATACTCAAATTGATGCGAGTTCAGGTTTATTTTGTAATCCATTAGGGCATGGTAGAAAAGAAATTATAGATGCAATTACTAATCAACTTAAAACTCTTGACTATGCTCAACCCTTCCAACAAGGTTTCGGAGGATCATTTGAATTAGCTACTAGAATTTCAAAACATACTCCAGGAAATTTAAATAAGATATTTTATACAATATGTGGATCGACTGCTGTTGAAACTGCAATAAAAATTTGTGTTGCTTACCACAAGGCTAGAGGCGAAGGACAAAGATTTAGATTTGTAGGAAGAGAAAGAGCATACCATGGAATGAACATAGGAGCTACTTCAGTTGGTGGTATGATTAATAATGTCAAAGCCTATGCTAGTGTATTAATGCCAGGTGTGGTTCACATGAGACATACACATTTAGATGAACATAAATATGTTTCTGGTCAGCCAGAAACTGGAATGGAATTGGCAAATGATTTAGAGAGAATTTGTACAAACTTTGGAGCTGAAAATATTGCTGCATGTATAGTTGAGCCAATTTCTGGATCTACTGGGACTTTAGTTCCACCTAAAGGATATTTACAAAGATTAAGAGAGTTATGTGATAAACATAATATTTTATTAATTTTTGATGAAGTTATTACTGGATGGGGACGTACAGGTTCAGCTTTTGGTTCTCAAGAATTCGGTGTTACACCAGATATTATGACAATGGCAAAAGCAACAACTAATGGAATTGTTCCATTTGGTGTTGTAGCGTGTAAAGAGGAAATATATGATGCAGTAGTAAATAATGCTCCAGAAGGTGCTGTAGAATTATTTCATGGTTATACTTATTCTGGGATACCGATTTCAGTAGCAGCTGCTCTTGCAGTGCAAGATATCTTTGAAAAAGAGGACATATTTAATCGAGCGAAAGAGCTTGCGCCTTATTTTCAAGAAGGATTATTTTCACTAAAAGATATCGACGTCATAGACAACATCAGAGGATATGGAATGATGGGCGGCATAGATATTAAAATGGATAAAAAACCTGGTAGAGCTGGATTAGCAACTTTTAAACACTGTTACGATGCTGGAGTAAATTTTAAGGCAACAGGTGACGCACTGATTATTGCTCCAATGTTTATATGCGAGAAAAAACATATAGATGAAATAATAGATAAGTTAAGAACTGGTATTACAAATTACAGCAAAAGCAAAAAAAATTAATTTTCATTTATGAAAATTGGTGTACCAAAAGAGACAAAACCCCAAGAAACTAGAGTTGGTTTAACCCCTGATAGTGTAAAAGATTTAGTATCCAATGGACATAAAGTTTTTGTAGAAAATAATTGCGGATTTGAAGCGGGATTTGAGAATGCACATTACACGTCCGCGGGTGCAAAAATAGTCAATAAGTCTGAAGATATATTTTACGATACAGATATAATTGTAAAAGTAAAAGAGCCACTTTCAAATGAGGTTAAGATGATAAAAGAAAATCAAATTGTTTTTACTTATTTCCATCTTGCTGCAGCAAAAGAATTAACACAAGGACTGATTAATTCTAAAAGTGTTTGCATAGCTTATGAAACTGTTACAGATGTAAATGGAAGATTACCACTATTAGCACCGATGAGTGCTGTAGCAGGAAGGATGTCTATTCAAGCAGGTGCACATTGTTTAGAAAAAAATCAAAAGGGTAGAGGTTTACTATTAGGAGGGGCCCCTGGAGTAGACAGTGGTACAGTTGTAATTTTGGGCGGAGGTGTTGTAGGAGAGAATGCTGCTGATATTGCAACTGGAATGCAGGCAAAAGTTCACATTGTAGATAAATCCGAGAAGAGACTTGAAGAACTTACCCAAAAATTTGGAAATAAAATAATTCCTCAACAAGCAGACAATATAGATTTAAAAAAACTAATATCAGAGGCAGATCTTTTAGTTGGTGGTGTATTAATTCCAGGTGCTGAAGCTCCAAAGTTGGTTACAAAAGATATGTTAAAATTAATGAAAAGAGGATCAGTAATAGTTGATGTTGCTATTGACCAAGGCGGATGTGTAGAAACTAGTAAACCAACTACTCACGCAAACCCAACTTATATAGTAGATGACATAGTTCACTATTGTGTAGCTAATATGCCAGGTGGTGTCCCTAGGACATCAACTCTAGCTTTAAATAAAGTAACATTACCATTTTTGAATAAATTAGCTAAGGACGGCTATCAAAAAGCTCTAAAAGATGACCCAAATTTTTTGGCTGGATTAAATGTTTGTAAAGGTAATGTTACCTACAAGGCAGTGGCAGATACTTTTGGACACAAATTTCTTTCTCCTGCTGAAGCTTTAAATTAAAAATGAATAAAATCCCAAGTTCTGCAAAAGTAATAGTAATTGGCGGTGGTGTGGTTGGTTGCTCCTGTGCGTATCATTTAGCAAAATTTGGCTGGAAAGATGTAATTCTTTTAGAAAGAGATAAACTAACTTCTGGTACAACGTGGCATGCTGCTGGGTTGGTAAGTCAGATTGGTCCATCTGCTACAATAACTAAAATAAGAAAATATTCTTTAGATTTATATAAAGAGCTTGAAAAAAAGGTAGATCACTCGGCAGGTCTTCGTCTAAATGGAGCATTATCAATCGCACAAGAGGAGGGAAGATGGCAAGAACTAAAAAGACAAGCCACGACAGCACAACTTTATGATTTTGATGTAAAAGTATTAACAAAAGAACAAATTAAAGAAAAAATACCTTTAATTAAAACAGATGACTTATTAGGTGGAATATATATGCCAGGAGATGGATCTGGTGATCCTTCCGGTATTACACATTTACTTGCTAAAGCAGCAAAAGCGGAAGGCGCCAAGATTTTCGAAGATTCTCCAGTTGAAGATATCATCATAAAAAATAAAAGAATTGAAGGGATCGTTGTTAACGGAGAAAAAATAGAATGTGAATATATTGTTTTAGCTACTGGTATGTGGTCAAGACAAATAGGTGAAAAAATAGGTGTAAGTATTCCATTATATCCAGCAGAACATTTTTATGTAATTACTGAACCTATTAAAGAAGTTCCAAAAAATTTACCTGTAGTAAGAGATTTTGATAGCCGAACATATTTTAAAGAAGATGCTGGAAAATTACTTTTAGGAATTTTTGAAGGCAAATCTATTCCTGCTTTTAACAAGACTAACAAAGTACCAGAAGATTTTTCTTTTGGAGAATTTCCTGAAAATCTTGATCACTTTGAACCATATTTAAAAGCATGCATGCGAAGATTTCCTGTTTTAGAACAAACAGGAATTAGAAAATTTTTTGCTGGTCCAGAGTCTTTTACCCCTGACACAAACAGTTTATTAGGTGAAGTTCCTGAAGTTAAAAATTTTTTTGTTTGTTGTGGTTTAAATAGTATTGGAATTGCAAGTGCTGGCGGAGTTGGTAAAGTTACTGCTGAATGGATGATGAATGGACATATTAATGAAGATATTTTTAGCTATGACATAAAAAGGTTTCAGAAATTCCATTCCAATATTGACTTTATCAAAAATAGAGTAACTGAAACTCTAGGAGATCTATATGGAATGCATTGGCCATACAAACAGCACAAAACATCTAGAAATATTAAATTATTACCTCATCACGATCTACTAAAAGATGCTGGTGCTTGTTTTGGAGTTTCAGGTGGATATGAAAGACCAATGTGGTTTTCAAAAAACTCTGGTAAAGCTGAATATAAATTTAGTTATAACTATCAAAATTGGTACCCATCTGTTGAGTATGAAACAAAAAACTGTTTAAAAAATGTAGGTATATTTGATTTAACTCCATTCTCTAAATTTGAGCTAAGAGGGGATAGCGCACATGATGAATTGCAGAGAATTTGTTCTGCAAATATTCAAAATGAGAAAGGTAAATGTGTATATACACAGATGTTAAACGAGGATGGGGGCATCGAGACAGATGTAACTGTTGTATGTTTGGATAAAGATTATTTTAGAATAATTAGCTCAGCTGCTACAAGAGAAAGAGATAAATTTCATATAAAAAAATATTTAAATTCAAAAATTGATTTAATTGATGTAACTGATGATTATTGTGTATTTGGTTTATTTGGTCCTAAGAGCAGGGAATTAATCCAAAATATTTCGAAAGAAAATTTATCAAACAATAAATTAAAATTTTCTTTTGGAAAAAAAATAAATATTAATAACTTAAATGTTTGGATACAACGATTGTCATATGTAGGAGAGTTAGGATATGAAATTTATGGAGAATTTAGACATGCTAAACAAATTTATGAAATTTTAATAGATGAGGGTAAAAAATTTAATATTTCAAATTGTGGTATGCATGCATTAGATACAATGAGGATGGAAAGCGGCTTTTTACATTGGGGCCACGATATTTCTCCAGAGGAAAATCAATTTCAAGCAGGTCTAAGTTTTGCAATAAGTTTCAAAAAAAATTCAAATTTTATCGGAAAAAACTCATTGCTAAAGATTAAAGATAAAAAAATAGACAAACGGTTAATGATGTTTGTATTAAAAGAGGCTAATCCTGGACTACCATTAATATTACACGATGAGCCAATATATTTAGATAACAATATAATAGGAAGAACAACTTCAGGAAATTATTCTTTTAATTTTAATAAAAATCTAACATTTGGTTATGTAAATTCTGGAAATACCTTCGATACTTTAAAAGGCAAAAATATTTATATAGAGATTGAAAAGTCAAAATTTAAAGCCGAATTAATCACAAAACCCTTAAAAAACAACAATTATAAAAATATTTAAAATATTATTATTATATTATATTAGTTCTAAAGTGCAAAAAAATTTATTTGTATTTACGTATTTTTAATAGTTAAATAACTTTTTTAAATTTATGATATCCAAAGAAGAAAAGCTAAATAATTTACAAGAAACTGAAATTAAAAATCAAACATTTAAATTAAGTGACAAAAATACTGTAGATATAAATATTTTATTAAACAGGGTAAGAGCTAGCGAAAAAAAACAAAAATTAAATACAATTATAGTCTTTAGTTTAATAGGTTTACTTATTATAAGTTTGGGTTTAATAAGCACATTTTAATTATTTATTTCCTTAAATTCGTAATTCTTATTTTCTATTTGATCCTGCATTTCTTTTTTCATAAATTCTGAAATCTCTATTTCTGCATCAAAGTTTGTATAGCTATTGTCTCCAATTAGTTTTGCATAAATAATCCAATTTTTTATTGTTAAAAAATCATTAATGTTTATTCCATTTAATGAATCAGTTAAAATTTTTGAATTTAACCTGTTTTTTGAAGGAATATTTTTATCTATCAAACTCTCTTTTTTTTGCCATTCTTCTGGATAATTCATGAAATTTATTGATTGTTTATTAATTTCTTTAAAATTTGGGTGTGCTTCCCCAAATTCTGTACAGCCTCTTTTAAATTTAATTATTACCTTATTGTTAAAAAAACTAATTACCTTAGGTTCAATTATTTTTTTTATCTCTTGTGCTTCCTCTATACCTTTACAATAAATTAAACCTTTATATACACCTTTTGCTATCGATCTCATTTCAACAAAGCATTTTCTAATATTATTGTTTTTTAGATTTATGTTATCAAAAAGAAAATATAATTTGATTAAATCTGTGACGGTTTTTAAAGTGAACTGTAATTTATAACATTCAAAACAATATTTAGGAATCGCATTTGTTCCCCAAAAAACCTGAAAGTGTCTTTTACAATTTAAATCGATTTTATTCCTTCTCCATGCTTGAGATAATTTAAAATTATCAATTTTATAGTTTTCTTTTAAAATCAGATTACACTTTTTATAAAAATTAAATAATTCATTGTTTTCTATTTTTTCATCTAAATTAATTTTAAGTTTTACATTCTTTAGTAAAAAATTTGCCTTCGTAATATTGTTTAGATTGGAATTTTTAGGATCAAAAAAAGTTAAAATTCTTAATATATTATCTTCAACTTCTGGAAATTTAGGGTTAATTTTCAAAACATTATTGTATGAATTTAGTGCACTATCGTATTCAGCTAAATCATAGTAAGTTCCAGCTAAATTATTTAATGAAACAAGATAATCTGGTTTAATATTTATAGCTTTTACAAAACATTCTTTTGCTTCCTCTAATTTGCCGATTTCAATTAAAGAACTTCCTAAATTGTTTAAAGCTTCGGGATAGTCTTTTTTAATGTTAATCGCACTTTTATACGTTGTTATTGATTGACTAAATTTTTTTAATTTATACTGACAAAGTCCTAAAAAATTATATAAAAAGTAATCATCTTTATAATGTTCTAATAAAGAAATCGCTTCTTTTTCACATTTGGAAAATTCACCATTTTGAAATTCGACTACAAGCTGTTTTACATTATCATCTCTAGAGGTTGTCATAAAATAGTTTTAAACTTTAATTTTCTTGTATTATTATAAATATTTTTTAGTAACTGTGCTAAATTTATGGTTGATTAATTATTTTTTGTTATTAATTACATTAAAATATGTCAAAATTTCTAAAAAATTCTGAATTAACATTTGAAAAAGCTAAGCAAATAGTAGACGACACACTTCAAAGTTGTGACGACGGAGAACTTTATCTTGAAGATACTAAATCTGAAACAATAATTTTGGATGATAATAAAATTAAAAGTTCGGACTACTCAACTGACCTTGGTTACGGTTTTAGAGCTGTAACAGGAGACGTAGTAGCATACTCCCATTCAAATGAAATCTCTGATAAGTCACTAAAAAATTCCAGTCAAAACCTTAAGTCATCTCTTAAAGGTAAAAGGGGTACCTACAACACAGAAATCAAGAATACTAACCAAAAATTTTATAACGACATTGATCCAGTAGAAGAAAAGTCACTTAAGTCAAAAATTGACATTCTAAATGACATTAACAATTATGCTCGTTCATTAGATAGTTCTGTAAAACAAGTAACTGCAAATTTTTTAGGAGAAAAAAAAAATATTGAAATTTTAAGATCCGGAGGACAACTATTAAATGATGAAAGACCATTAGTTAGATTCAATGTATCTGTTATGGTCGAAAAAAATGGAAGAAAAGAAACAGGTGTATACGGAGTTGGAGGCAGACAATCTTATGATGTTTATTTAAAAAATCAGAATTGGAAAAAGGTTTGTGATGAAGCGTTTAGAATAGCAACAACAAATCTCGATAGCAAACCCTCGCCTGCAGGAGAAATGAAGGTCGTTTTAGGCCCTGGGTGGCCAGCAATACTTATCCATGAAGCAGTTGGTCATGGTTTGGAAGGAGACTTTAATAGAAAGAAAACATCAGTATTTCATGATTTAGTTGGCAAAAAAGTTGCAAGTGAGGGAGTTACGATAATTGATGATGGAACATTAGATAATAGAAGAGGAAGTTTAAATATTGATGATGAAGGTACTCCAACAGAAAAAACTGTTTTAATTGAGAATGGTATTTTAAAAAACTTCATGCAAGATAGATTAAATGCTAGATTAATGAATACTAAGTCAACCGGCAATGGAAGAAGAGAAAGCTACAAACATATAGTTATGCCTAGAATGAGAAATACAATCATGTTGAATGGCAATAATACACAAGAGGAAATGATTAAAAGCGTAGATAAAGGGATATTCGCAGTGAGTTTTGGAGGAGGTCAGGTAGATATTACATCAGGAAAATTTGTATTTAATTGTACAGAGGCATATGAAATTATAAATGGAAAAATTGGTTCCCCTTTAAAAGGAGCTACATTAATAGGTGATGGTCCATCTTCTCTTAAAGAAGTTTTGATGGTTGGTAACGATATGATGTTGGACCCTGGTATTGGTACTTGTGGTAAAGCAGGTCAAGGAGTTCCCGTTGGTGTTGGTCAACCATCTTTGTTAATAGATAAAATGACTATTGGTGGAACACAAATCTAGTTTAATGATCAAAGAAGACGGTTATCTAAAAAATTTAGCTGATATTTGTTTGACTAAATCTAAAGAACTTGGCTCTTCAGATGCAAGTGTGTTGGTTATGAATTCGGTTTCAGAAAATGTCAACATAAGAAATAGAAAAATTGATGGATCTGAAAGATCTGATAATTTAGGATTAACATTAACAACTTATATCGGAAAAAAGAAAGCTTCTATTTCATCTTCTAATCTTAAAGAAAAAAATATTAATACACTTGTCAAAAGATGTATTGATGCGACCAAGGTCACACCAGAGGATGAATTTAATTCTTTGCCCGACAAAGATCTTCATTTTAAAGGTGCTAAAGATTTAAAATTATTTGATGAAACTCATTTAGATAATGAAAAAAAAATTAATTTTATAAAAGCAGCTGAAGAAAAGGCATTTTCCAATGAAAAAATTGTAAATACTAATGGTTCAGCTTTTAGTGAAACAAAATCAAATTTCATATTAGCAAATTCAAATGGGTTTATGGATGGTTATAAAACATCTCAATTTACGGCTTATTGTGAAGTTGTGTCGAAAAGTAATGGCAGCATGGAAAGAGATTACGAGTATACCTCAAAGCGTTATTATGATGATCTTCTTAAACCAGAGCAGATTGGTTCAAACGCTGCAAAAAAAGCAATAGATAAATTAAATCCAAAAAAAATTAAAAGTGACAAATTTGATATTGTTTTTGATAAAAGAATTTCCAAAAATTTTTTATCAAATTTTGCAAGTTCTATAAGCTCAAGTGCTATTGCTAAAGGTACTACATTTTTAAAAGATAAGCTTAACAAAAAAATTTTTGATAATTCAATCAATATAATTGATAAAGGTAATATAATAAAAGGAAATGGATCAAGATATTTTGATAGCGAAGGTATAAGAATAAAAGAACTAGAATTAGTTAAAGATGGTACATTAATGGATTATTTAATTGATACTTATAATGGTAGAAAAATAAACAGACAATCAAATGGTAGGTCTAGTGGTACAACAAATTTATATTTCGAAAATGGTAAAGTTCCTTTTGAAGATCTGATTAAATCTGGAAAGAAAATACTTTTTATTAATGAAACAATCGGAAGAGGTGCAAATATTATAACAGGTGACTATTCTGTTGGAGCCTCTGGCATGATGATCGAAAATGGAGAGCTTGCTTACCCTGTAAGCGAGATTACGATTGCAGGTAATTTTAATGAGATGTTTAAAAATATTACCTTAGCAAATGATTTGGAATTTAATTATTCTACAAACTCACCTTCAATGTTAATTACAGGAATAACTGTTGGAGGGAAATAAAAAATGAATCCAACAGATATATTATTAAGTATCGCGATAGTAGGTATATACACACAAATATATATCTATTTAAAAACCAATTATAAAGACAAAAAAATTATATATAATTTATTTTTTGCAGGATTTTCGATTGCAACTCTTATTACTGGTATATTATATTATTTGATAAAATATATAGCATCCTAAATTGATGAACAAAAAAATTTACAGGCTAATTACAAGTAAAAACTATCTAAAGTTAGTTAAAATATATCACAGTTTTTTTGGAGAGAATTTTAAAAAAGATATAGACAAGCAAAATATTTACAACGACAAGATACACCGTTTAGATGTTATTCAGAATTTAATAAAAAAATATAGTTTAAAAAAATATTTAGAAATTGGATGTGATCAAAATGAAGTGTTTTCTCAAGTAAAAATAGAAAATAAAATTGGCGTTGATCCTGTAAGTGGTGGGACACATAGAATGACAAGTGATAAATTTTTTATTTCGAATACAAAAAAATTTGATTTAATTTTTGTTGATGGTTTACATAGATATGAGCAAGTGAGAAAAGATATTATTAATTCTTTAAAATGTTTAAATGAAAAGGGCATCATTTTATTTCATGATTGTTTTCCGCTCACTTATTATGATCAAGCTTGCCCAAGGGCTCAAAGAAAATGGAATGGAGATGTTTGGAAAGCAGTTGTAGAATTTAGAACATATGAAAATATTAGAACTTATGTTGGAAATTTTGACAATGGAATTGGTATGATAACAAATAAATTAAATGATAATCCTTTAAAAATTGATAATAAAAATTTTAAATCATTAAAATACGTAGATTATTACAATAATTATAAAAATTATCTTAATTTAGTTAACATAGAAGAGTTTTATAATCTAACTGATGAAAGATAACACTAAGGATATCATTAATAATCTTACAATAGTATTAGTATTATTTAGATCGACTAAAGATATTTTAAAACTATTAGACGAAATTAAAAACTTCAGGATATTAATTATAGATAACGGGGGGAATAAAGAAATATTACTAAAGATTAAATCTTTAAATTTAAATGTTGATATTTTAGGTAAAAATAAAAATTTAGGATATGGAAGAGCAATCAATTTAGCTTATCAATATATTAAAACTCCATATTTTTTAATTTTAAACCCAGATTTACTCATAACCTACGAAAATATCCAAAAACTTTATAATACAATAATCCTAAACAAAAATTGTGCAATTACTGCTCCAATTACCAAACCAGATTATGATTTTTATGGAACTTTTCCAGAAAAAGAAAATATTTTAAAAAATAAATATGAACAAAGTATTTCAAAAAAATTATATAACGCTGACATTGAAGGATTATGTTGTGTAGATGTGGTAAAGGGCTGTGCAATGCTTCTAAATAGTAATTTATTTAATGAAGTCGGAAAATTTGATGAAAAATATTTTTTATTTTATGAAGAGATAGACTTATGTAAAAAAATAAAGAAAAAAAATTATAGTATAGTTTTATGTAACGACTCATTGGCCAATCATAAAACCAGCTCATCTTCAAAAGATGATTATATTACACTCTTTATTAAGAGTTATCATATTGAGAAATCAACAATGATTTATTATAATAAAAATAAACTTAGTTTTGCTCAAATTTGGAAATTAACAAAATATATATTTAGAACTTTTACATATCTTTTAATTTTAAACGTCAAAAAATCATTAATTAATTTTGCTAAATTTTTTGCAATTATCAATTATATGTTGAAATAATTGACTCAAATGTACTTTTAAGATAATTTTATTTTAGTCCTGATTTAGAAAATAACTCTACTTGCTGGGACTTTAAACACAACGCTAAAGGAGGCAAATGAGAATAATAATACAATCAATAAAAAACTATTTTAAATCAAAGAAGGATAGGGGATTAGAACCTGTATTTTTTGAAAAAATAAGTGATCAAAAAACATCAAGAGATCAGATGCGTGAAAACTTGATTAAAGCATTAAAAAAAAATGGTTGGACAATAAAAAAATAAATAACGCAAGGGCCTCCACTGGACCAGAATTTTTGGTCCACTGGTGGTCCACGAAGAAACCATCATTAAACTTAATTTCTTAATTTCTTGTTTGAAAGAAAAAAAATAAGTAGTATATATCAACGTGAATTTAATGGCGGGGTAGCTCAGTTGGTTAGAGCGCGGGACTCATAAGCCCGAGGTCAGTGGTTCGATCCCACTTCCCGCTACCAAAAATATGAATAAAATATCTTCAAAGAAAATTTATGGTGTTGTAATTTGTTATAATAGCGAAAATGCAATCAAAAATCTTTATGAGAGAATTGATATGGATTTGTTTGATAAAATTTATTTTTTTGATGATAACTCAACAGACAATTCTTATGAAATTGCAAGGAAATTTGATTGGGAAGTCATAAAAAATGAAAACAACTTGGGACATGGTGGAAATTTAAAAAAAGCAGTCAAAACAGCCTTTGAAGATGGTGCCGACTTTGTTTTGGAAATTCATGCAGACAATCAATACGATCCAAATCTAATATCTAAAGCAAAAAAATTTATTGACCAGGATTACGCTCTCATTATTGGTTCGAGATTTGTTAATAAAAATCCTCACAAAGAGGAAGGAATGCCTTTTATAAGATTTATTTCAAATAAATTAATGAGTTTTATGACAGGTAAACTATTATCAATTAAATTAACAGAGTTTCATACAGGATTTAAAATATTTGGAAAAAGTTTTAATGAAAATGTTCCTTTTGAGAATTGTTCAAATAATTATTTATTTTCTTTTCAAATAATACTAATGACTAAATTTTTTAAATTGAAGTATGACGAAATAAGTATATCAGCAGATTATGGAGAACATGTAAATTCCTGTAATTATTATAATGGTCTTATATACTTATTGTCGAATTTCTCAGAAATTTTTTTTTATGTTTTGGCAAAATTAAATCTTTATAAAAAAAATATCTATAAAACTAAATAAATTTTTTCATCCTCGATATATTCATTGATGGATTTGGAGGAAATACTTTTCTACCAGATTTTTTTTTTACCATTGGATTACTTTTTTTTGCAAAATCATATATTGTCTGTGTTTTTCCACCTGCATTTAAAATACCTTTTTTATTTAAAATTTTAGGAATAATTTTAACAAAGTCTTCATGAAACATAAAATTTGTTTTTATATCTGAGAAAGCGTACTTATGAATAAATGGTTTTTCACACATACAAAGTCTCACTATAAGAGAATTTTTATACAATTTTACTGAGCACTCACCTCCAAGTTTAGACCAAGCATAACTATTTATAGGCAATAATGGATCTGTTTCTCTATAGTTGCCTTTTTTTCCTGGGTAAACATAATTTGTAGAGAAATATATCAGTTTAATTTTAAATTTTTCACAGGCCTTAACAATATTAGCGGTGCCAATAATATTTAAATTAATGCTCAAAGCTATATTTTTATCATGGATATTCATTGGCCTAGATAATGCTGCTGCGTGCAGAATATATTTTGGTTTAATTTTCTTTATATAATTTTCAATAGATTTATAGCTTAAAATGTTTAATTCTTTTTTATTAGGATAATAAATATTTAATTTAGTGTAATGTTTAAGGGTTTGAGCAAATCTGCCTTGACCTCCAGTGATAACAATTTTTTTTTTAATAGATTTCAAATCGATTATTATTTAATAACTAATAAACAATATATAAATTACAAAATAAAAATAAATATAAAATATGAAAAAAAGCTTTCTTTACTTAGGAAAACAACCTATAGCAAATTCATTTTTAAGCACATTATCAAAAAAATCTCTTAAATCGGAGTATTTTTATAACCTTATAGTATCATTCGATACTAAGGATTATTTAGTCTCAGTAAAAAATCCTGTAAATCCAAAAATTCAATACACAGATAAATATGCTCATAGAGCATCAGAATCAAAAACTATGAGAGAGGCTTTTAAAATTGTAGCTTATAAATTACAAAAAAGGTTTCATCCAAAAAAAATTATGGAGATAGGTAGTAATGATGGAGTGTTTTTAAAGAACTTTCCAAAACATAAAGTAATAGCAGTTGAACCTTGTAAAAATTTAGCAAAAATTACAAAAAATAAATTTAAAACTTATCCTAATTTTTGGAATAAAAAACTTTCAAAATTAATATTAAAAAGAAATTCAAAAATTGATTTAATATTTTCTGCTAACACAATATCACATATACCAAATCTAAAAGAAACATTTGAAGCAATTTTTCATATTATTAGTGATAATGGTGTTTTGGTAATAGAAGATCCCTCATTAAGTTCTATCATTAATATTAACTCTTACGATCAATTTTATGACGAGCATGTTTATGTATTTTCAGCTTTAGCTATAAGAAATATAGCAGAAAAATATAATTTTACACTTTTTGACGTTGAAAAAACTGATACCCATGGAGGATCGCTAAGATATTTTATTTGTAAAAAAAGTTCTAATCATAAAAAAACTAATAGACTAAAAAAAATTATTAACGAGGAAAAAAATATGGGTTTAGCAAATATAAAAACTTATAAAAAATTTGCAGAGAGAGTAAAAAAATCAAAAATCAAATTAATTAATTTATTAAAAAAATTAAAAAAAGATAATAAAAAAATTATTAGTTATGGCGCTACATATAAATCTACGACGGTATTTAATTATTGTAAAATAGGATTAGACTATTTTCACTATGTGACCGATACGACTAAAAATAAACAAGGAAAATTTACTCCAGGTACGCATATACCAATAGTCCCTCCAGAAAAAGGATTTAATGATAGCGTAGATTATGCTTTTCTTGGAGCATGGAATTTTAAGAAAGAAATAATGAACAAAGAGAAAAAATATTTAAAAAGAGGTGGAAAGTTTATAACACATGTTCCTAAAGTAGAAATATTGAGTCGATAAATGTTAAATAAAAAATTTTTGAATTGGTTCAATTCACAAAGAAAAAAACATAAAATAAATATAAAAATTAAGGGGTTAAATAAATTAAAAAAATGGCGTTTTAATAATGAAGTAATTTTTCACGAAACAAAAAAATTCTTTAAGATTATAGCTATTGATGTAAAATCTAATTTTGGTGGAAAAAATTGGGATCAACCTATAATTGTTCAAAACGAACAAGGAATTTTAGGTATTATTAAAAACAAAGTAAACAATAAATATTTGTTACAAGCAAAAGTAGAACCCGGAAATAAAAATAAGTTACAACTATCACCAACAGTACAAGCTACCAAAAGTAACTATAATAGAGTTCATGGAGGAAAAAAAATTCCTTTTTTGAGAATATTTTTAAAAAATAAAAAAAATTTTATTAGTCAATCTGAGCAGGGATATAGATATTTATATAAATTCAATAACAACATTATTGTTGAAATAAATAATAAAATTAAAATATATAAAAATTTTTATTGGTTTAGTAAGGAAGAAATTTTGAAACTAATCAAAAAGAGATGTGTCTTAAACATGGACACTATTTCTGTATTTTCATCATTCATTTCGAAGTCGAAAAACGACAATCCTTTAAATTCAAATTTTAAAATAAAAAATTGGCTTAAAAATAAAGACAGAACTCATAAATTAAAGGTTAAAATTAAACCTTTATCTCAATTAAAAGATTGGCAAGTTCAAAAAGATAAAATAATTCATAAGAATAATAAGCACTTTTCAATCATAGGTTTGAGCATCAAAACTAATGAGAGAGAAATTAAAGAATGGGACCAACCTGTTATCCAAGGAAAAAGACTAGCATTTGTTGGCTATATAATTAAAAAGTTTAATAATACTAATCATTACTTATGTAGATATAACAAAAAACCGGGTTTAAAATTTAGTACTTTATCATCAACAATAAATACTTCCGATATAAATAATTATAAAAAAAATAATTTATTAAGTATTTTTCAAAAAAACATATTAAAAAACATTTTTTTTAAAAGAAATAAGAGGATAAAAAAAGTTTTTGACAATATTTTATCCGATGAGGGTGGTAGATTTTATAATTGTGACATCAAATATAAAGCAATAGAGCTAGAAAACAATTTTAAGTTTAAAATTCCAAAAAATTATATTTGGATTTCACAAAATCAAATGATTGATCTTATAAGAAAGAAAAAAATTGATATTGAGGCACGGCTTATCTTTGGTTGTGTTAATATAAATAATATTAAATGATAATAAATAAAAAATATAAAGTATTATTACTTGGATACTCAAATATCGCAAAAAAAAGATATATAAATACTTTTGTAAAGAAAAAAATTCCATTTTGCGTAGCAAGCAGATCATTTAACAAAAAAATTAAAGGTGCTTATAAACAATTTGATAATTATAATGCTGCTATAAAATTTTCAGATGCCAATATTGTATTTATATCTTTGCCAAATTCTTTACATTATTATTGGTCAAAACAAGCACTATTAAATGGATACCACTTAATTGTTGATAAACCTATAACAGTTAAACGAGGACAATTGAAAAAATTAATAAATATCGCTAAAAAAAAAAATCTTTTAATTTCAGAAGCAACATATTTTAATTATCACAAACAGTTTGAATTTATTAGAAAAGAATGTGGTAACTTTAATAATATACAGCAAATTTTGGTAAATTTTACAATACCTATGCCAAAAAAAAGTTCTCTCCTTTTGTCAAAAAAATTTAATGGCGGTGTGATTATGGATATGGGGCCTTATGTATCATCAATAAAAAGAATTTTCTTTAAGGATAGATATATAAAAAAATATTTAATTTTAAAAAAAAATTTATTCGGTTTGATAATATCCTTAGATATCATATTAAAATTTGAAACCAAAATTTTTATTGGTACTTTTAAATTTGGAGGCGATTATAAAAATAATATTTTTATTAAATGTAAAAATAAATCTATTGAGGCTGATAGATTATTTTCGCCGCCAGATGATAAAATATTGAGAATAAAAGTTGATACATTAGAAAAAATTAAGATATTTAATATAAAAAAACATAACTGTTTTCAGGATTATTTTTTTGAGGTTTTAAAAAATTTAAAATACAAGAATTTTGATTATTATAACAGAAGAATGATTGAAGATGAAAACTTCAGATTAAAACTTATCAAGTAATTCATTAAAAATCTTAGCGGTCTTATCTTTTTTAGTAATTATTACCTTTTTAAATGGCCAATTAATTTTAAGTTTTTTGTCATTATATAATAATGAATACTCATAACCAACAGATCTATAATTAGTACAACTATAATTAATTATATTTTCTTTACCTAAACACATAAAACCATGAGCAAAACCAGGAGGTATATATACAGATTTATTATTTTTATCACTAAGAACTATTTCAAATTTTTTTCCAAATGTTTTTGATTTTTTTCTTATATCTACTGCCACATCTAGGATTTTACCTTTAATTACAGAGACGTATTTGCCTTGTGGATTTTTAGTTTGAAAATGAAGACCTCTTAAGACTTTTTTTTTAGATACTGAGATAATATGAAACTTGAATCTTTTTTTAATTATTTTTTCTAACAACATTTCCCTTAAATAACCTCTTTTATCGTGATGGGCTTCACCTTGAATGACAATTAAACCTGAAAACTTTGTTTTTTTAATTTTAAGCATTTACCTTGACTTAATCATCACTAACATAAAATTTTATTTTGTTAAAATTAATTCTAGTCTATTTAAATAATGTTTTTTTATAATCTCAGTTTTATTGTCACATTTGCCTTCATTTAAATCATGGATACATATAATCCAATATGGCACAATATTATTAGCTAAATTAGGAATTCTTTTTATGTCTAAACTAGAATTATTAATTATGTGGTTTAAATAATTCTCAACAGCTTTATCCCATGAATTGCTGTATAACAAGCCGTCTTTTATTTTAATATCGTATAATTTATTACTAGAATTATTTATTATTTGTAAAGCTTTTTTGAACTCTGGTTTATACACAGATCTTTGTTTGTAAAATTGTTTGAAAGTCTCTTCCGTCACAAAATTTCCAATTGTCATGATAATTATTATCAAGATAAATATATTTTTCTTAAAACTTTCTAATTCAAAAACTATATGTGAAATTATTAAGAAAATTGGAATTAAAACAAATATTAAATATCTTGCTAAAATTATCGGCTCAAATATATAACCATAAACCATCGGTAAAAAATAAGAATAAAAAACAAATATTAGCAAAAATATTATATATTTTTTTTTCAAACTTTTTTTAAAATAAAACATAATTAAATACAAAAACATAAAGATATGTAAAATACCTACTAATCTAGATCCAAAAAACTTTGAAGAATAAAAATTTAAATAAAAACTTAAATCAGGTTGAATTATCCACGCCGGTGTGCCAAGGCTACTTAAAGAGTAAATGTAGTAATAGATAATAAAAA